>JAZBOQ010000051.1:0-12695 GCA_036351195.1 Thermoanaerobaculales bacterium
CGCTCCCCGTGGATTGCCAAGCACGCGCATTGTGCGCATCGCGCTTCGGGCCGGGAGGTCGATGGAGGGCACAATGGCGTGCATGGCACGTCCCGCCCAAGGCGCTGGGGCGCTCGGTTGGGGAGGTGGTCGATGCCGGGGCTCCAGGGTCGCGGTTCGGTGCCGGGAGTCGATCCGGTGGGCCAAGGCCCACCCTACCCAACAGCGCGACAGCGACTGCAGCGCCGTAGGGTGGGCCTTGGCCCACCGCTGGCGCTATCTTGTGCGCAGCTTGGTCATCTCCACCATCCGTTGCTCCTGCCGGACCTTGACCAGCGTGCCGGGCGGGTAGTAGCCGCCGCGCAGGCTCGCATTGGTGTAGGTCACCGAGCCCGGGCCCATGAGCACACCGGGGTTGAGCACGGTGTTGCAACCGGTCTTGGCGTCGTCGCCGAGGATCGCGCCGAACTTCCTCAGGCCGGTCTTCACCACCTCGCCTCCGGCCCGGAACGTGACCTCCCGCCCGATGTTCTTGACGTTGGAGCAGATGGTGCCGGCGCCCAGGTTGACGTCGCGGCCGAGGATGGAGTCGCCGACGTAGGCCTGGTGGGGGGCCTTGGCGCCGGGCAGCAGTATCGAGCCCTTGACCTCGGAGTGGGCGCCCACCAGCGAGCCCTCGCCGAGGATCACGTTCTGCCGGACATACGCGCCGGTGCGGATGGACACGCCGGGGCCGATGATCGCCGGTCCGACGATGACTGCGCCGGGCTCGACGCGGCAGTCGGCGGCCATGGAGATGCGGTCGCCGAGCAGGTGGACCCCGGGGTGGAGCTCGCAGTGGATCGTCCAGTCGGTCCATTGCTCGATGTAGGCGGCGAGCCGGTCTCCCAGGGCGGCCCAGACCGGTTCGCCGTCGGCGAAGATCCCGGCGTGGGGAAAACCATCGAGATCGAAGAACGAGGATGGGCTGTAGTCGATCATGCGGGGGCCTCCTCGAGCACCGGCGGCCGTCGTTTGATCACCACCACGGTTTGGTCGTCTTCGGGCGGTGACGACGGGGCGAACTCGGCGACGTCGTTGAAGATGCGATCGACGATGGCGGCCGGGTCGTGGTGGCGGACGGTGCGGACCGCGTGGATCAGGCGCTCGAACCCGTACTCCTCGTCATCGTCGGCTCTCGCTTCCGACACGCCGTCGGTGAAAAGCACCAGCAGATCGCCGGGGCCCATGCATTGGATGCCGATGGAGTAGCTCGCATTGGGCACCGGGCCGAGGATCGGCCCGCCCTGGTCGAGACGCTCCACCGAGCCGTCGACGCGCATGAGGATCGGCCGCGGGTGGCCTGCGTTGCAGTAGATGACGGTGCCTTCGAGGTCGAGCTCCAACAGGACCAGGGACACGAACTTGGTGGCCAACCGGCTTCGATTGATGATCTCGTTGAGCTTTTTGACGGTTCGCGAGATCTTGTAGTCGCGGGTCAGCGCCATGCGCAGACCGGTGAAGACATCACGAACCTGCAGGGCTGCGGGCAGGCCGTGGCCGGCGGCATCCGCGATGACCACGTCGAAGATCTCGTCGTCGAGGACGATGACGTCGTAGAAGTCGCCGCCGACGATCTCGGCGGCGACGCTGCGGGCGGCGATCTCGTAGTCGCCGGGCTTCGGCAGGTGGCGGGGGAGGATGGAGTTCTGGATCTGGCGGGCGTCCTCCATGATCGCCACCATCCGCTCTTCGCGCAGCTTCTGGTTGACCGCGAGACGGATGATGTTGAGGGTTCGGTGCAGGTCTTCGTGATCGCCGTTCGGTGTGTCGACGTCGAAGGAGAGCACGTACTGCCCATCGGACACGGCGATGGCGGCGAAGAGCTCACGGGTTCCGAGCTCTTTTTCCAGGTGTTGATCGAGCCGCGCGTCATCGCGGTTCATGACCACCATACCGGTGTCGAGCATCTCCTCGAAGGGCGGGTAGGTCTTCCACACCCGCAGCCCAATGGGAGCTTCGGTGGCCTCGCCGAAGCCCTTGACCAGCTCGTAGCTGCCGTCCGTATGGCGGTAGATCCGGCCCCCCTTGATGCCGAGGTCATCGGCGAAGTTGGCGGCCAGGAACTCCGCCGTGGCGTGGATGGTCTCGAGGGGCGTCGAGGCGAGGGCAATGGTCTCCAGTGCATTCTCGACCCGGTGGAACAGCGACAGGGCTTTGCTCGGCATGGCGGGATGATGTCATTGTGAGCGCGGGTGCGCAAGCCGGAAATGCAGCGGTGTTACCGGATTGTTCGAGAGGACATACTGTATAGCCAGTCGGTGATATACTCGCCGACGCGGTTGACCCCGCTGGGAGGCGTCATGAAATTCGTTCGAACCGACATCCCTCTTCTGATCACCATCGTGCTGATGCTCGTCGCGCTGAGCTCGTGCGGCGCCGAGCCTGCTCCGGAGAGCTCCGCCGAGGCCGGTTTCGCGGCAGTCTCCACCCACGAGACCGCAGCGCTGGCCTGGGAGAAGAGCTGGGAGAGCGCCTTCGCCCGCGCCTCCTCCGAGGGCAAGCCGGTCCTGGTCTCGTTCGAGGCCGAGTGGTGTGTCTGGTGCAAGAAGTTGGACTCGACCACCTATCGCGACTCCGCGGTCATGGCGCTCATCTCCGACCGTCTCGTTCCTCTGACGCTGGACGTGGACGGTGCGGGCGAGGCCCTCTCCGGCACGCACAACGTCGAGAGCCTCCCGACGGTGCTGGTCTTTTCACCGAACGGCGAGGAGCAGGGCCGGATCAACGGATTCCTCCCGCCGGGCCAGTTTGTCGACGCGGTGACCGACATCCTGCAGGAGAGCTAGGAGGCTGTACCGAACCTCCTAGCGGCTGGGTCACAAGGATGCTCGATCCAGCATCCAGATCACCCTGGCACACTGGTTGCATTCTCTTCAGGCGTCAGGGAGGTTGGACATGAAAACGCTCCGAACGGCAGCACTCATTCTCATGGCGGTGGCCCCGTTAGCGGCCTCTGCAGAGGACGATCCGACCTCGCTGAGCTACATCTCCTACCTCGAGCGCTATGCCACCATCCAGCCGGCCAGTGACGACGACAACATCGAGGCCGTCGCCAACATGCCGTTGGTCATCGGTGACCGGGTGGATACGGCGCGTGAGGCACGGATGGAGATCATCCTCGCCGACGGATCCGTCCTGTGGCTCGATCAGTACACCACCGTGAGCCTCGACGCCGTGGCCTTCAGCCGCGATGTCGGCGGCGACCGCACCGTGCTCTACCTGGTCGACGGCCGGGCCATGGTGCAGGTGCCGCAGCATGTGCTGTCCTCCGAACCGCTGCGCGTCGACAGCGCCGACGCCACCGTCTACCTGAACCAGCCCGGTCTCTACCGACTCGAGGTGCTCCGCTCCGGTGGTCTTCGCCTGGAGGTATGGGAGGGCCTGGGCGAGGCGGCGACCGTCGCCGGCGGCATGCTCGTCCAACCGTCCACCGCCGCGGAAGTCCGCAGCGGTGAGGTCTCCGGCGTCGAGCCGCATCTGACCTGGGGCGACGACTTCGCCCGCTGGGTCGAGCAGCGCCGGAGTGCGTACGGCAGCGAGAGCTCCCAATACGTGGACGAACGGTACGCTCGCGAGTCGGCCATTCTCGACAGCTACGGAACCTGGGTCTACGTGGACGCCTCCCAGAGCTGGGCGTGGCAGCCGGCCGTGGGGCCCGACTGGCGACCCTACACCGCCGGACGCTGGTACTGGACCGCCACCGGATGGTCGTGGGTCTCCTACGAGCCGTGGGGCTGGCTCCCCTACCACTACGGCTCCTGGACCTACGCCGCAGGCTACGGTTGGGTGTGGGGATGGGGCTCGGTGTGGAGCCCGGCGTGGGTGAGCTGGTGCTGGTGGCCCGGATATGTCTCGTGGTGTCCGTGGGGCTACTACAACTCCTGGTGTTGGGGCAGATACCCGGGTTGGGGCTGGGGTCACTACCCGAGCTATCCGTCCAATCCTCCCGGTGGGGGTCACCCCCGACCGCCCCGTGGTGACGTCGTTCCTCCGAGAGACGGTGTTGCGCCGGCGGACGGCGGCCGTCGCGAACCTCCCGATGCCCGCCTCCGGGCAGGGGCCGCCGAGAGCGGCTCGGTTCGTCGGGTCACGCCCGGCGAGCCGGGTACCGCAACCTCGTCGAGCCGCCGCGCCGCGGCGGATTTCACCGGCCACGTACGGGTGGCGGAGATGGACCGCGCCGGATGGAACGTGGTGGCCGCCGAGGACTTCGCCAGCGAGCATCTGGCGAGGGTCGTCCAGCCGGGCTCCCGGGTGATGCCCACCGACGGCAATGCCCGCGGTGTGGTCGTCACCGGGCCGCTGACGACCCGATCACCCTCGCGAGCGATCTCGGCCGATGAAATCAGCAGGACCTTCGCCGATGTCGGCGCCCGGACCGACCGCGACATCACCAGGGTCATGGCCCGGGACAGCTCGCTGCAGCGGGAGGACATCGATCGTCTCGTCCAGCCGATCTCGTTGAACAGCCTCGGCCGAAGCTCCGCCCAGTCCGTGGTCGCATCCCGCACCGAAGCATCGGCACCGTCGCGCTCGAGCGCCGGCGGCGGCGGTCCCGAGCTCAGCTCCTCGTCGTCCTCGCCGTTCGCTGTTTCGGCGAGCCCGAGGTCGTCCGTCGACCGGCTCTCTACGCCCAATTACTACCGGCCGGGACGCGCCGCGCCGGGGCTCTCCGGCGGCAGCCGGACCCTGGTCGGCTCGGGCAGTGGATCGACGAGCTCGGGCGCCGTTGCCCCGAGCTCGGGAGCGCCCGCCGGAAGCGGGCGGTCTCTGCCGCGGGCCGGCGGTTCGTCGACCCTGCCGACCACCCGGAGCTCGAGCTCGCTGCCGAGCACCCGAAGCACCGTCACTCTCCCGAGAACTCGGAGCACATCATCCCTTCCGAGCGCTCGATCATCATCCTCCCCCTTCGTGCGACAACCGGTCTCGCCTCGTGCCGGCGGTGGTCGCTCGAGCTCGCTGACGGGCTCGTCGCGACCGGTCATCATCCCCCGCACCTCGCCGACACGGCCGAGCCGGAGCCTGGGATCGGGATCTTCCCCCTCGCGCTCCTTCTCACTTCGGAGAGCGCCGGCCCGCGGATCATCGACACCCTCGGTGCGCGCGCCCTCCGGATCCTCCGGAGGACGGTCGTCGAGCTCGGCCCGTCCGAGCTCGGGGTCGTCATCGAAGTCGTCGCGATCAGCGGCGTCGTCAGGTGGCGCCAAGTCGCGCCGGCGCTGACGATTCCGACCCAGTCTCGTCGCCAACGGCCGCATCAGCGGCCGTTTTCTTTTGTCTTCGCGCGTCCGGCGGACGCTGGGCAACGCCGCCGCGAGGTGGCGGTGTCCAGAGCGCCGGTGCCTGAAATCAGCAGTGGTGCAAAAGAGATCCGGATAGAATACTCAAATGGACCAGAACCAGATCGACATGCTCATCGCCGCCGCGACGGAGGTTCGAAAACGGGCCCACGCTCCCTACTCGGGATACCGGGTCGGTGCGGCGGTGCTGGCGGCGGACGGGAGAGTCTTCACCGGCTGCAACGTCGAGAACGCGTCGTACGGCCTCAGCGTCTGCGCCGAGCGCAACGCGGTCGGGGCGGCGGTGGCAGCTGGGTGTGAAACGCTCGCCGGCATTGCCGTGGTGACAGGCTCCACCCCTCCGGCGTCGCCCTGCGGAGCGTGCCGCCAGGTATTGGCCGAGTTCGGTGACTTCCCGGTGATTTTGGCCGGTCTCGACGGTGATCGGCAGCGTACGACGGTGCGCCGGTTGCTCCCCGACGCCTTCCTGCCCAGCGTTCTCCTCGAGGGCCCTTGACACCTATGGATTTCGATCACATATTGGAAATGTACCTAGGAACCGCGGGTGTTCAACGGACCTCACAGCCGCGATAACCCCTGAAAAGGTCCGGGCGGGCACACCCGCCGCGGCAAGACCCCGCGTCACGCGGGGTTTTGCATTGCGATTCTGAGGAGCTGCGGAGCAAGCTCCTCAGAATCGCTGGTGATAGATTCAACCGGTGACGATGAAGCACGAGTTCCATGCCAAGCGCCGAGCGGAGCGGCGGGCGCGGCGGTTGGCCGAGTATCGGCGGGGCCTGCGGCCCTTCGCCATCGCCGCCTGGGAGATCTCCAAGGAGCACAACGTCGGCACCCTGGTGCGCACCGCCCATGCCGCTGCCGCCAGCGAGGTCATCCTGCTCGGTGAGCGCGAATGGAACGTGGCTGCTGCGAAGACTTCCGAACACTACACCGAGATCGTACAGCTCGACGCCGACGTCGACGCGTTTCGTGCGTATCTCGGAAGCCGCGGTTGGAACCTGGTGGCGGTGGAGCTGGCCGAGAGCTCGGTGAATCTCTTCGACGCAGACTATCCCGAGCGTCCGTGCTTCCTGCTCGGCGCCGAGCTCGGGGGGGTGCCGCAGGAGCTGCTCGACGAGGCGGCGCTGGTGGTGCAGATTCCCCAGTGGGGTCTGGTGCCGTGCCTGAACCTGGCGGTGGCGGGCTCCATCGTCGTGTACGACCACCTGGCGAAACTGAAGGCCCGCGGGAAGCTCGGGCGTTTCGACGGCGGGTTGGTCGGCGAGGCGGAAGAGCCCGACGGGAACCCCGTCCGGTGAGCGGGGTCACACCAGGTGCGGGCTGTCGCCCGCGCGGTGGACCTGATGGGAAATCCCGGCTAAAGTGAAGCGACCAAGGAGGCGAACATGAGGATCGACACGAGGTATCTCGCCGGTGGTGTTCTGCTCGTTCTCGCAGTGTGCGTGGTGGCGTGTTCCGGAGGGTCCGCGCCCGTGGCGCCGCCCCCCGAGCCGACACCCGAGCCCACCCCTGCGGCACCGACCGATGTCGTCGAGGAGGAGATCAGCGATCCCGTCACCGAGACGCTCTCCACCGAAGACGTCGATCGGGAGCTGCCGGAAGATCTGATGATCCTCAACCAGCGCGGTTACCTCGAGGACGTCTTCTTCGACACCGACCGTTTCGACCTGTCGCCCGAGGCGCGCGGGGTGCTGGCCAAGAACGCCTCCTGGCTCCAGAAGTACCCGACGGTGATGATCCTTCTCGAGGGCCACTGCGACGAGCGCAACACGCGCGAGTACAACCTGGCCCTGGGAGAGCGTCGCGCGAACGCGGTCCGCGACTACCTGTTGTCGCTCGGAATCTCCGGCTCCCGGGTGCGGACCATCTCCTACGGCGAGGAGAAGCCCTTCGCCATCGGATCTGGTGAAGAGGCGTGGCGGCTGAACCGCCGCACCCACTTCGTGATCACGGCCCGATGACGGAACGGGAGGCCGGAATGAACATGCGCCTGTTGTTGGTGTTCGCCCTGGTGCTGCCACCGCTGGCGGCGTGCACCACCGGTTCCGAGGACATGGCCCTGCTGCATCGGGAGATCACCGACGTCCAGCGCGAGGTGCAGCAGCTGCAGAACGACAGCCTGGACAGGAAGGATCTCCAGGCCATGGAAGGCCGGATGCAGGAGATCAGCTCCCAGTCCATGCGGTCCAATGCCGACCTCGCCGCCCAGGTGGGGCGGTTGCAGGAGCAGATCGAGGCGCTGAGCGCCAACCTCGAGCTGACCACCCGCCAGCTCCAGAACATCTCACAGGAGCTCGCCGCATCACGGGCCCGCATGTCGACTGGAGCGGTGCTGCCGCCGGTGACCGCCGGAAGCGAAACCGGGCGTGCCGCCGAGGGCGAGGACGAACCGGCCGCCGAGCCTGTCGCGACGACTCCTGCCGGATCGGCCTCGACGCCCGAAGAGCTCTACCGGTCGGCCTACGAGGATTACATGAGGGGCAACTACGATCTCGCTTCTCAGGGGTTCGCCGACTACATGGAGCGGTGGCCCTCGACCGAGCTCACCGACAACGCGCTGTATTGGATCGGCGAGTGCTACGACGCCCAGAACGAGCCCGAGAAGGCCCTGGAGGTTTTCACCCGGGTGCTCGAGGATTACCCGACGTCGGACAAGGCGGCCGCGGCCCAGCTCAAGAAAGGGTTGCTCTACTTGAAGATGGACGATCAGGCCCAGGGCGTGGTCCATCTCCAGTACGTGGTCTACGAGTACCCCGGCACCCGTGAAGCCGATCTGGCTCGCGAACGGCTGAAGTCCCTCGGACTGACGATCCGCTAAACGGCGCGAAGCGCCGACCGAAAACCTCTTTTCCGGCAATCGCGACGGCTTCGGAACGAAGACGTCGCGATTGCCGGAACCTGTACTAGCGTAAAAGCCATTCTTCCGCTATCATATGCGACCCGATACCGCATCCAGCGGTTTCGAGTCTAGGAGTGTGTGAAATGACGATCAAGGGAACGAAGAAGCAGGCGCGCAAGCGCCACCGTCAGTCGCTCGAGCGCCGGATGCGGAACCGGTCGGTGCGGTCGCGTGTTCGCCACCAGATGCGGCTCATGCGCACCGCCATCGCCGACGGCGACGCGGACAAGGTGAAGGAGCTCCTTCCGGAAACCTTCTCGGTGATCGACGTGGGTTGGCGCAAGGGTGTGCTGCACCGCAACACCGCCTCACGCTACAAATCCCGGATGGCCAAGCAGGCGCAAGCGGTGATCGCCGGCGAGGACGCCTGAGATGATCGACGCGCTGCTCACCACCGACATCCCCGACGGTGCGCTGGTGAGCCGCGGCAAGGTTCGGGACATCTACGCCCACGACGACGCGTTGGTTCTGGTCGCCACTGACCGGATCAGCGCGTTCGACTGTGTTTTGTCCCCTGGAATCCCCGGCCGCGGCGTTATCCTGACGAGGCTCTCGTCGTTCTGGTTTCACCATTTCTCGGATCTGGTGTCGAACCACCTGCTCGCCACCGAGCTCGAGGATTTTCCCGAGCCCTACCGGAGCCACCCCGAGCTCGCCGGACGCAGCGTGCTGGCAAAGCGGCTTCACGCCATTCCCGTGGAATGTGTGGCCCGCGGGTACATCACCGGTTCCGGGTGGAAAGAGTACGGCGAGAACGGTCAGGTCTGCGGCATCCCCCTGCCCGACGGCCTGGTGGAGTCCGACCGGCTCCCCGAGCCCATCTTCACCCCCGCCACCAAGGCCACCGAGGGCCACGACGAGAACATCAGCTTCGACCGCATGGTCGGGATCGTCGGCGGCGAGCTCGCCGAGTCGCTCCGGGACCTGACGCTGGAGCTCTACCGCCGGGCCGCCGATTACGCGCTGGAGCGCGGCATCATCATCGCCGACACCAAGTTCGAGTTCGGCCTCACCGATGAGGGCGCCGTGGTCTGGATGGACGAGGCCCTCACCCCGGACTCGTCGCGTTTCTGGCCCGCCGACCAGTACAAGCCAGGAGGGAGCCAGCCCTCGTTCGACAAGCAGTTCGTGCGCGACTGGCTGGTCGAGAGCGGCTGGGACAAGGAACCGCCGGCGCCGAACCTGCCCGACGAGGTCGTCACCGGGACCCTCGAGCGATACAGCGCGGCCTTCCGCCAGCTGACCGGAGCCGAAATCGACCTCGGAAAATAGCGAGCACAATCCACTCCCAGGACCGGAGGAGCATCGATGAGCACGAAGTTCGACACAGATTCCATCCGCAACGTGGCTGTCACGGGTCACTCCGACACCGGTAAGACCTCTCTGGTCGCCGCCATGCTCTTCAACAACGGCGCGGTCAACCGGTTGCTCAAGGTCGACGACGGCAACACCGTCACCGACTTCGACGAGGACGAGCAGGAGCGCAAGATCACCATCAACACCGCGCTGGCCCACGTCGAGCACCGCAAGGTCAAGGTCAACCTCATCGACACCCCCGGATACTCCATCTACACCACCGATGCCATGCAGGGGCTGCGCGTCGCCGATGCCAGCCTGCTGCTCATCTCGGCGGTTTCGGGCGTCGAGGTCCAGACCGACAAGATGTGGAAGGCCGCCGAGGCCAACGGGCTGCCGGTGCTCTTCGGGATCAACCTCATGGACCGTGACCGGGCGTCGTTCGGCCGCACCATCGAGGCGTTGCAGAATAAGTACGGCCGCGAGGTCACGCCGGTCCAGGTGCCCATCGGCGAGGAGGCGGGCTTCTCCGGCGTCGTCGACCTGATCTCCGGAAAGGCCTTCACCTGGGAGCCTGACGAGAGCGGAACCCCGACCGAGATCGACGTGCCCGGCGATCTGGCGGACGATGTGGCATCGGCCCGCGAGGCGCTCATGGAAATGGTGGCCGAGCAGGACGAGGAGCTCATGGAAGCCTACCTCGAAGCCGGCGAGCTCGACACCGAGACCTTCATCGGCGGGCTGAAGAAAGCCGTGTCGTCGAGGTCGCTGTATCCCGTATTCGCCTTGTCCGGCGGTAAGAACATCGGTATCCAGCCGCTGCTGGACGCCATCGTGGATCTCGTCCCGGCGCCCGACTGGCGAACCGTATCGGCCAAGGTGGACGGCGACGAGGCCGACCTCGAAGCCGCTGTTGACAGCCCCTTCGCCGCCTACGTCTTCAAGACCATCTCCGATCCCTACACCGGACGGATCTCGCTCATGCGGATCTTCTCCGGCGGTGTTGAGTCCGACGCCAACGTCGCCAACCCGGGCAACCGCGGAACCGAGCGTCTCGGCGCGCTGTCGGTGATCCAGGGCAAGGAGCTCGAGCACGTGGAAGCGCTGGCGCCCGGCGACATCGCTGCCGTGCCCAAGCTCAAGAACACCCACACCGGTGACACCCTCTGCGTCGCCAAGGGCAACATTGTCTTCGAACCGGTGAAGATCCCCGAGGCGGCGATCAGCTTCGCCCTCGAGCCCAAGTCCAAGGGTGACGAGGACAAGCTCGCCCAGGCGCTGGCCAAGATTCGCGATGAGGATCCGACCATCAGCGTGGGACGCGATCCGCAGACCAAGGAGATGCTGATCTCGGGCACCGGCCAGCTCCACGTGGAGGTTGTGGTCGGCAAGCTCAAAAAGCGATTCGGCGTCGACGTGCTGCTTCACCAGCCCAAGGTTCCCTATCGCGAGACCATCACCGGCTCGGCCGAGTCCACGACCAGGCACAAGAAGCAGACCGGCGGATCGGGACAGTTCGCCGAGTGCAAGATCCTCATGGAGCCCAACCACGGCAAAGGCTACGAGTTCATCGACAAGATCTTCGGCGGCTCGATTTCCCAGGGCTACCGCCCGGCCGTGGACAAGGGCATTCAGGAAGCCGCCGAGAAGGGCGTCATCGCCGGCTTCCCCATGGTCGATTTCAAGATCACCCTCCTCGACGGCAAGGAGCACGCCGTCGACTCGTCGGAAATGGCCTTCAAATCCGCCGGCCGCAAGGCGTTCAAGGACTGCGCCTCGCGCTGTAAGCCGACGATGCTCGAGCCCATCATGCAGATCGAGGTCTTCACTCCGGAGGAGTGCATGGGCGATGTCATGGGCGATCTCAACTCGCGCCGTGGACGCGTCCAGGGCATGGACTCCGAGGACGGCACAACCACGGTGAAGGCCGCGGTTCCCCTCGCCGAGCTGCTGACCTATGCGCCGACCCTGCGGTCGATCACCGGCGGTCGCGGCGACTTCCACATGGAGTTTTCGAACTACGCCGAGGTGCCCAAGCAGCTGCAGGAGAAGATCGCTGCCGAGGCCGCCAGGGACGACGAGGACGACGACTGACACTTCGTCGGACGAATTGTGATGGCGGTTGCTCCGCTCCCGCCAAGGCATCCCAGTTTCAACCCCCGCCTCACGGCGGGGGTTTTTCGATCCGATCGCGTTCAGCACGTCAGAGTCGAGAGCGCGCGCACCATTCTTTGCATTGTTCGATACCGCGTTGAAGTCTTCAACAGCCTTTGTTCAACAATGCCAAGGGGGTACGTTTTCTTGGCTACCCGCGCTCCGGGTTCCCGGCTCCGGGTTGCAGATAGGCTGGTACTTCGGGTCGAACCCATCGCATCGGGAACGGGAACGGGATCGACCGCTGCGAAACCCCCCTCATGACATCGCGTAGCTCTTGCTACGGAGGAGGTGCGCTCATGCGTGGTATTGCAGTGGTGCTCATGGGTCTTTTCGTTCTCGTCGGTTGCGCCGGTGAGCAAGTTAAAGAAGTGGCTGAAGTCGCTCCCCCACCCACCGGCCCCTATCTCGGCCAGGAGACCCCGGGGACGACGCCCGAGCTCTTCTACGCCACCGGGCTCGGCGAGCGCGACATGGCCATCGTGCCCACCGGCGACCAGATCTTCTTCTCCATGTGGGAGCGGGGCCAGGGCTACCTGCTGACCCGGGTCGACGGACCCGACGGTTGGTCGGCGCCCGAGATCGCGCCCTTCTCCTCGGTCGCGCACTCCGAGCTCGAGCCTTTCGTGACCGCGGACGGCGCATGGCTGTACTACATTTCCAAGCGGCCGCTGCCGGATGGGTCCGAGCCGGAGAAGTTCGACCTGTGGCGGGTCCCGAAGACCGCCGGGGGCTGGGGCGAGCCGGAGCGGCTGCCCGAGCCCGTCAACACCGAGCACGACGAGTTTTATCCGTCGCTGACCGACGACGGCGACATCTACTTCACCTCTGACCGCCCCGGCGGCCTCGGCGGCGAGGACATCTGGATCGCCCAGTGGACCGGCGACGGCTGGGCCGAGCCCGAGAATCTGGGCGAGGCCGTCAACTCGCCGGGCCCCGAGTTCAACTCCCTCGTCGCGCCGGACGGCTCGTGGCTGATCTTCGGCGCCGCCCGCGAGGGCGACCTGGGCCGCGGTGACCTGCAC
>JAZBOQ010000052.1:0-33217 GCA_036351195.1 Thermoanaerobaculales bacterium
ACACGCAGTCGGTCTCGAGAAAGACACCGAGGTGCTGGCCGGCGACATGGTGACGGTGCGCCCCACGCACGTCATGACCCACGACAACACCGGCGCGGTGCTGCCCAAGTTCCGCGCCATCGGCGCCGAGCGGGTGGCCGACCCGGCGCAGCCGGTCTTCGCACTGGACCACAACGTTCAGGACCGCAGCGAGGCCAACCTCGAGAAGTACGCCCGGATCAAAGCCTTCGCCGACGAGCAGGGCATCGTCTTTCACCCGGCCGGCGCCGGGATCGGCCACCAGCTGATGATCGAGAACGGTTTCGTCCACCCCGGCTCTCTCGTCGTGGCGTCGGACTCCCACTCCAACATGTACGGCGCCGTCGCCGCCGTCGGCACTCCGGTCGTGCGAACCGACGCCGCCGCCATCTGGGCCACCGGCGTGACCTGGTGGCAGGTGCCCCGAACGGTCAAGGTGGTCCTCGAAGGCGAGCTTCGGCCGGGGGTGGTCGGCAAGGACGTCATTCTCACCCTGTGCGGCCTCTACAACTCGGGCGAGGTGCTCAACGCCGCCGTCGAGTTCCACGGCGCCGGAGTCGCCACCCTGTCCATGGACGACCGCATGACGATCTCGAACATGACCACCGAGTGGGGCGCGTTGGTGGGGTGGTTCCCGTGGGACCGGCGGACGTCCCACTACCTCCGCGGCCGCGCCGCCATGTTGGACGCGCTGGAGATCCCGGACCGGCTCACCGGCGCGATGATCGACGCCTGGGACGAGAGTCCCCCGGCGCCCGACCCCGACGCGGGCTACGCCGCCGAGATCGTCCTCGATCTCGGCCGCGTCTCGCCGCACGTCGCCGGCCCGCACCTGGTGGGAGTCACCCGCCCGGTCGCCGAGATGGCCAAGGAGCGAAAGCGGATCCACAAGGCCTACCTGCTGTCCTGCGTCAACTCCCGGTACTCCGACCTCGCCCAGGCCGCTACGGTCCTCGACGGGAAGAAGGTGGCCGATGGGGTCGAGCTCTACGTCGCGGCAGCCTCCGCCGGCGTCCAGCAGGAGGCCGAGGGGCACGGCGTCTGGGCAACTCTGGAGGCTGCCGGTGCCACCATGCTGCCGCCGGGCTGCGGCGCGTGCATCGGCCTGGGGATCGGGCTCCTCCAACCTGGCGAGGTGGGAATCTCGGCCACCAACCGCAACTTCAAGGGCCGGATGGGCTCGCCCGACGCCGAGGCGTACCTGGCAAGCCCGGCGGTCGTCGCCGCATCGGCCGTTGCCGGCTACATCACCGGTCCGGAGGACCTGGGATCCAGCGTCCCGGAGGCATGTTTCACCGATCTCGGGTGGACGCCGCCGGTGCGGGAGGTCTCCATCATGGACGGTTTCCCCGAGGCCCTGGAGGGTCGGGTCCTGCTGATGCCCGTGGACAACCTCAACACCGACGGCATCTACGGCAAGGACGTGACCTACCTCGACCACCTGACCCCCGATGAGATGGCGGGCCACGCCATGGCCAACTACGACCGGTCGTTTCAGGAGATCGCCGCCGACGGCGATGTCATCGTCGCCGGGAAGAACTTCGGCACCGGATCGTCGCGCGAGCAGGCGGCCACCGCGCTGAAGTTCCGCGGCATCCGGATGGTCATCGCCGCCAGCTTCTCCCAGACCTACCTGCGCAACGCCTTCAACAACGCGTTCATCTGCATCGAGTCGCCGGCGCTCGCCGACGCCGTCCGCGCGGCCTTCACCGCCGCGGCCGACGCCGGGGACAAGACGATCCCTGCGGGCACCCTGAAGGTGGACTTCAAACGCGCCGTCGCCACCTGGAACGGCGGTGACTACCAGCTCTCCCCCGTCGGCCCCGCCGCCCAGGAGCTCATCCTCGCCGGAGGCCTCGAGGCGCTCACCAGGGAGCGGATCGCGGGGTAGACCCCGAGTCCGCGTCCGAGTCCGAGTCCGCGTCCGTGGCCGTGACAGCGACCACGCCACCGCGCACCCTCGGTGGGCCAAGGCCCACCGCCGGCACACAACACCTGATGCGAAGTAACCTACCCGTCTACCAGCCACCAGAGGCGCCGCCGCCGCCGAATGAACCGCCCCCGCCGGAAAAACCACCGCCGCCGAACGAGCTGCGCCCGCCCCAGGAGCCGCCGGACGACCCCCAGGTGACCCAGCCCGGGTGCGAGGTTCGGAAGTCCCGGCCGAGGCCGGTGTGCCAGATGAGGGCGCGGAGAATCGGGAACCCGACGAGCCACGCCACGACAACGATGGTCCCCACCACGATCCCGAACGCCCCGCTCGGGAACGCGAAGAAGAAAGGCACCAGGAAGAGATAGAGGAACCAGGCCCCGCCGCCCTTCGAAAAAAGGGCGGTGATGGCGAAGGTGCCGATGACGGCGACGAAGATGAGCATCATGACGATCACCGCGCCCGCCTCGGGCACGGGAACCGGTGCGTGGTCGAGACTCGATGCGGCCTCGGGATCCTCGCGGATCAACCCGCCGATGAGCGCCACGGCGCGCAGCGTGCCCTCCGAGAAGTCACCTTGGCGGAAAGACGGCTTCATGATCTGGTCGATGATCCGTCCGCAGCGCGCATCCGGAAGCACGCCTTCGAGCCCGTACCCGACCTCGATGCGGATCTTCCGGTCGTCGCGGGCAATGAGCAGGAGCACCCCGTCGTCCCGTTCCTCCGAGCCGAGCTTCCAGGCCTCCACCACGCGGAGTGAGTAGTCCTCGAGGACCTCACCCTCCAGGCTGGGCACGGTGAGCACCGCCACCTGGGCGCCGGTGTCGGCCTCGAGCCCCGCCAGATCGGCCTCCAGAACCTCCACTGCACCAGAGGTCAACATCCCGGCGAGGTCGGTCACCCGGCGATCCAACGGCGGGACGTCGAGGGCGGCGCACGGCGTCGACACCACGCCGACCAGAACCACGAGGACGATCATCCGGCGCTTCATCACCGCTCCCTGAGCCGCAGCTCGTTGGGCAGTTCGTCGGTGTCATCGGGCCGGATCTCCACCCGGTACTTCTCGAGCAGTCGGCCGCACTCGGCGATGCCGCCGATCAGGGCGGACGCGGTGTCCCCGCTCCGGATACCCGCCACCAGGTCGTCCACGATTCCCGCCCAGGCGCCGTCGGGAACCGCGCGGTTGATGCCGGCATCACCCATGACGATGACCCGGTGCTCGAAGACGGCGACGAAGATCAGAATCCCCGTCCGGTCCCGGGTGCTGAAGACCTCCTCGTCGACGAAGGCCACGGCGGCTCGCCGGCGGGCCCGAAGGTCGAGGATTTCATCGCGAACGAAGCTCCGCCTGACTGCCGGCACCCACCTGCAGAGGCAGCAACCTACGAACGCGAGGACCACGGCCGGAACCACGATCCACTGCAGCACCGATCCTCCCCAGAACCCGCCCAGGAAGTGGGCGGCGAAGCCGCCGGCGGCGCCGGCCAGCAAACCGAAGGCGGCAGCCTTCCACCCCGCCTCGGGGTACTCGTCGCAGGCGCCGACCACGTAGGGAACGATCTCTCCGGAGGTCCGGTCCTCGGCCCCCTTCGCCGCCTCCGACACCGCTTCGAGATCGGCGTCGGTGAAGAAACGCCGGGGATCCACGGCCCTCAGAACTCCACCACCGGCGCCGTCTCGGCGCCCTCGGCGGCCTCGAAGTAGGTCTTCTCGCCAAAACCGAAGAAGTTCGCGATGAACACCGTCGGGAACCTCCGCCGGGCGGTGTTGAACTCGCGGGCAACCTCGTTGTAGCGGTGGCGCTCCACCGAGATCCGGTTCTCGGTGCCTTCGAGCTGGACCATGAGGTCGCGGAAGGCCTGGGTCGACTTGATGTCCGGGTAGCGCTCGACCACCACGAGGAGGCGCGACAGCGCGCCGGACAGCCCGTCCTGAGCCTGCTGGAACTGCGCCATCTGGCTCGCATCCGGTGCCTGCTCGAAGTTGACCTGGCCCACCTTGCTGCGGGCTTCCACCACCGCGGCGAGCGTCTCCTGCTCGAACTCAGCGGATCCCTTGACCGTCGCCACCAGGTTGGGAACCAGGTCGGCCCGGCGTTGGTAGACGTTCTCGACCTGGGCCCAGGCAGTGTCCACCCCTTCGTCCAGGGCGATGAGACCGTTGTAGGCGCCGACGCCCCACATGGCGACCACGCCGGCAATCACGAAGAGCACCAGGCATCCAATGGCTGCGACTCTCATGGGCTCTAACCTCCGTGCACAAACTGAATTCACGGCATTGTACCCCGCGGAATCCAGCCTGCGAACGAGAACAGAGCAACGGGTAGGACCGAGGACACCGTGCCGGACGACCTTGAAACCCACGTCAATTTCGAGATTACTCATTTCAGCAAACCCTCAAATTGACAACTTGAGCCAGCCGGTTCAATCTCTGAAACAGGAATCGTTCAAGATTCGATCCGGGTGCGGAGGAGGCATCATGAAACAGCTCTGGTTGCTCGTTCCCTTGTTCCTGTTCGGCGTGGTGGCGATGATCGCCAACGCGGGGGGGGCCGCCGGCGACGCCGCCCTCGGTACCCAACCCTACGACGCGTTCGAAACCGACGAGGTGTGCGCGGAATGCCACGTGGACATCACCCGTCAGCACAAGCAGGCGCTGATGTCGCAGTCGTTCACCCATCACTGGGATGAGATCGAGTACTTCGAGCTGGCGCTGCCCCACGCCGAGAAGGTCGAGAAGGTCGCCGGAGTCAAGGCCGGGTGCAACGGCTGCCACGCCCCCCTGGCCTTCCTCGCCGGCGAGATCCCGCCGAAGAGGCCCGCCGAGAACAGTCGCGCCAACGAGGGCGTCAGCTGTGCCGTCTGCCACGCCATCACCGGACATGAGGGCGACGTACCCTTCAACTTCAACTTCATCGTCGATCCGTCCGTGGGAATGCAGGGGACCCGTGAGGGGGTGGAGAGCCCGGGCCACGAGATCGTCGTCAACCCCTACCTCGGCACCGCCGAGTACTGCGGCACCTGCCACAACGAGAAGGACCCGTGGGGTCTGTGGGTCAAGGCCACCCACCTCGAGTGGCTGGAGAGTCCGCAGGCCAAGGCGGGCATCGTCTGCCAGGACTGTCACATGCCCCCTGCCGCGGGCAACAGCGCCCCCGAGGCCGGCGGCGCCGACCACTCCGACATTCGACAGCACCTCTTCCACGGCGCCCACGACGACGGCAAGCTCGCCGGCGCCGTGGAGGTCCGAATCCACCCGTCGCTTCTCGCAGCCAAGCCCGGCGCCGAGGTGGTCTTCACCGCCACCGTGGTCAACGCCAAGGCGGGCCACATGATCCCGTCGGGCTCGGCCGAAGAGCGCGTGGTGTGGCTCCACGTGGAGGCCACCGACGCCTCCGGCGCCGTCCACCACCTGCCGGTGGATCCCAAGGGCTTCGAAGGCGAAGAGCTGACCATCGCCTCCGCCGACGCCATGGCGTATCAGGACATCGGCGACATCAAGGAGATCCCGAACTTCCCGGGCATCAAACGCGACGGCGACGTGCCGGCGGGAGACCGCATCTTCCGCCTTCCTTACCTCGACGAGAAGGGGCGGATGACGGTGGCCCAGTGGAACACCGCCGGCTTCGGCGTCGACTACCGTTTGCCGCCGCTGGAGGCGAAGAACGAGACCTTTACCTGGAAGCTGCCCGAGGACCTGCCCCCGGGTGCGGTCACCGTGACCGCCACCGTGTGGTATTCGAAGCTGGTTTCTTCGGTGGGCGAGTTCATCGGCGTCCCGGCCGAGGAGGCCGTTCCCGTGAAAATGAGCGCACACGCCACCACCCTCGAAGTGGGGAGCTGATCGAGCTGGAGAAAGACTCCGAATCGGGCATGGCACTTTCCCCCGGTTCGCCTCTATAATGCGTATTTGGGAGTTTGATGATTCCGCCCGAATCCACGGCGACAGGGAGTGAAGCAGTGTCGAACCGCGGCTCGGCCGGCGGAGCCCCGCCGGTGCTGAAATGCCTGGTCGTTTCTCACGATGGCGACGTCCGGTCTCTTCTCGAGTCGATGCTCAAGGTCCGCCGCCACACGGTGACGGTTTGCGACGACACCGAGGTCGACAACCTCGACGTCGTCGCCCTCGCCCCACAGCTCGCCGTCATCGACTGGCGTCTCCCCGGCGGACTCGCCACAACGCTGATTCGGCAGATTCACAGCGACGATCGGCTCGCCTCCACCTGCCAGGTGCTCGCCGTGGCCGACTCGAACACCGGGTCCGAGATCTCGACCATCCTCGATAGCGGGTTCTGCGATGTCCTCACCGAACCTCTCGAGCCGGCCTCGGTGGAGGCCCGGATCCGGGTCCACGAGCACATCGCCGGCGAGTTCGCGCGGCTCGAGGCGGCCTATGCCGAGCTCCACCAGAGCCACGAACGGCTGCTGATCTCCTGCGGCGGGCTCGACGATGGACTTTGGGACGCAGAGCTTCCCAGCGGCAGACTTGTCCTCTCGCCGGAGTGGAGGGAGCTCATCGGTTCGGAGATCGAGCTCCACACCGACATCGACAGCTGGCTCGATTTCGTCGACGAAGAGGATCGCGACCGCATCCGGCAGCTGGTGGAGAGCGTCGGCAGGGGCGAGGTCCAATCGATGGAGGAGCACTATCGCCTGCTGCGGCCCGATGGACACCATCGCCGGATGAGCATGCGTGGAGAGACCCTGCGTGATGCAGAAGGCGAGGCGCAACGCCTGGTCTGCCGCCACTCCGACGTCACCGACGACCGCACGAACTACGAAGAGCCGCGGTCAAACCTGCTCATCGACCCCCTGACCCGGTTGGCGAGCCGGACCGTCCTCCTCGACCGCCTGCGGCACGCCTTTGCCAGAGCCTCCCGAATGAAGGACAAGCCCTTCGCAGTGCTCTTTTTCGACATTGATCGGTTCAAGAACGTCAACGACAGCCTCGGCCACCTCGTCGGCGACAAGCTCCTGATGGCCATCGCCGATCGCGTCCGGTCCATCTGCCGTCCGTCGGACACCGTCTGCCGGTTCGGCGGCGACGAGTTCGTCATCGTGGCGGAGGACGTGGAGTCGGTCCGCGACGCCACCAGCATCGCCGGACGGCTGCACGATGAGTTTCAGGTGCCCTTCGTGCTCGGCGACACCGAGGCTTACGCCACCGTCAGCACGGGCATCGCCATGTGGCACCCGGGTTACGAAAAGCCCGAGTACCTGCTCCGCGACGCCGACAACGCCATGTACCGGGCCAAGGATCTCGGCCGCAACCGCTATGCGGTCTTCGACGAAAAAATGCACTCCGAGGTGGTGGCCACTCTCGAGCTGGAAAACGACCTGCGGCGGGCGGTCACCCGCGAAGAGTTCGTTCCCTACTACCAGCCCATCATCTCCTTGAAGAGCGGCAATCTGGTCGGGTTCGAGGTGCTGGCGCGCTGGAACCATCCGACCCGCGGGTTGGTCCTCCCCGGAGAGTTCATCCAGACCGCCGAGGAAATGGGCATCGCCGTCCAAATCGACCGGCTCGTCGCCGACGAGGCGTGCCGCCAGGTGCGACCGTGGCAGGTCCAGTTCCGCATGGACCCGCCCATCACCATCAGCCTCAACATCTCGACCACCCAGTTCCTCCAGCTCGAGCTCGTCTCCCGCATCGACCACACCCTGCGCCAGAACGGGCTGTACGGCCGGGATATCAAGTTGGAGGTCACCGAAAGCATACTCATGGAGAACACCGAGCACGCCACCGCCATGCTCGACCAGCTCTCCGCTCTCGAGATCGGGCTCAGCATCGACGACTTCGGAACCGGCTACTCGTCCCTCTCGTACCTCAAACGCTTCGAGATCGACTCCCTCAAGATCGACTACTCCTTCGTCACCAAGATGCTCGAAGACGTAGACTCCATGGAAATCGTACGAACAATCGTCGACCTGGGCCGGAATCTGGGCAAGACCACTATCGCGGAGGGCGCCGAGACCGACGCCCAGCTCGAAGCGCTCACCGAGATGGGCGTGGACCAGGTTCAGGGTTTCTACATCGCCCGGCCCATGCCCGCCAAAGAGGCCACCGAACTGCTCGACCGGATCCATATCTCAAAGAACCATCTGCAGACGATTTTGGTTGATCGTCTGGTCCAGGAGCAGGGCGGCATCGACGACGAAGACTGACCATCCCGGCCTCCCCCGAAAATCCCTATCCACACTCGAAAAACCCTGCACCGCCGTGTTAAGCTGATCAGCGGCACATCGAGACGATTGAACATTTCGCGGCCCGGACCAAAAACCGGCGAAGGGTGAGCGCATTGAGACAGCGATCGGGCGGAAGACAGAACACCGCGTCAGATCGGACCGGGGTGAGTGCGTCGTCACGAAAAACGAGCATCGATCGGAAAAACCGGCAACCGGCCACGCCATGCAGGCTGGCTCGGTTCCCGTCCGCGACCGGATTTCACCAAAATCAAACCAAGAGGAGGGGGAGATGAGTCATTCTTCAGTGCAACGGCTGCGCACCACCGGACGTTGGGTCCTCATGGCAGCCCTGATCGGTCTCTTCGCCATGCCCGGCGAGGCCATCGACCTGTCAGGTTCTTCCGGAAAGTACCGGCTCAACATCGACACGACCTTGTCCTGGGGCGCCCGCGTCCGCGCCGAGGATCAGGACCCGGCCATCCTCAGCCCCTTTGACGGCGGCACCGCGTGGTCGGTGAACGGGAGTGACGGCAACCTCAACTTCGACAAGGGCGATTTCGTCAGCAACTCTCTGAAGGCCACCATCGACGTCGACTTCGGACTGAATTTGAGCGACCGTCACAGCATCGGCTTCTTCGCCCGCGGATCGGGGTTCTACGACTGGGCCGTGGAGGACGACTGCTGCAACCGGACCGAACTCACCCCGGAGGCGCTCGACTGGGTCGGCAGCCGCGCCGAGATGCTCGACGCTTACGTCTGGTGGCAGTTCCCCATCGGCGAGATCCGCGTCGGCAGCCAGGTCCTGAACTGGGGTGAAAGCACCTTTATCCAGGGTGGCATCAGCGCGATCAACTCAGTGGACGTGGCGGCCCTCCGGGTGCCGGGCGCTGAGCTTCGCGAGGCCTTCCGACCCCAGGGAATGGTGTGGGCTTCCTTCGACGTCTCCCGCAACATCTCCTTCGAGGGTTTCTACCAGTATGAGTGGGAGAACACGGTCATCGATCCGCCGGGGACCTACTTCTCCACCAACGACTTCGCCGGGCTCGGCG
This sequence comes from Thermoanaerobaculales bacterium, assembly GCA_036351195.1. Taxonomy (GTDB): domain Bacteria; phylum Acidobacteriota; class Thermoanaerobaculia; order Thermoanaerobaculales; family Sulfomarinibacteraceae; genus JAHECW01. Next base: position 9,183 of record JAZBOQ010000052.1, read on the forward strand.
GAGAGTACGTCTTCCTGGCGTTTGCCAGCTTCGACGATCACGGCGAATCCCCGATCTGGATTCAGCCGCCCACGGACTACCCCTTCATGGGCGTCGCCCGGACCGACGATCGCGCGCCCGATGACGGCGGCCAGTACGGTCTCGCGCTGCGCTGGTTCATGCCGTCGCTCGGCGGCACCGAGTTCGGCTTCTACTACATGAACATTCACAGCCGCCTGCCCACCATCAACGGCATCTCGGGCACCGCCGCCGGCGCCCAACAGGCTGCCATCGACGGCCAGAACGCCGCCTTGGCCATGTACGCCCTGTTAGGCGTACCACCGGGCCTCAGCCCTGAAGCGGACGCTGCGGCTCAGTCGGCGGCCAACGCAGCCGGTATCGCGACCTTCGCGAGCACCGCCAACTGGTACATCGCGTACCCGGAGGACATCAAGATCTACGGTCTGAGCTGGAACGCCCAGCTCGGAACCTCGGGCATCGCCTTCCAGGGCGAGGCCTCCTACCGGCAGGATGCCCCCTACCAGGCGGACGACGTCGAGCTTCTCTTCTCGGCCCTGTCGCCGATCAACCCGATCTTCGCCATGCAGAACCAGGTTGTCCCGGGCGGCGCAGGCTTCGAGCAGGACATCGCGGGCTACCGCCGTCTCGACTCCTCGCAGCTCCAGTTCACCTTGACCAAGGTCTTCGCCAACAAGCTCGGCGCCGACAGCTGGGTGATCCTCCTCGAGCCCGGCTTCAACTGGGTCTTCGACATGCCGTCCAAGGACGAGCTCCGCTTCGAGGCGCCCGGAACCTACACCAGCGGCAACCCCTACATGTCCACCGCGAACCCGGGCGCGGCCCACACCGGCAAGGCGTACGAGGAGCCGGAGCACTTCGCCGACGACTTCTCGTGGGGCTACCGTTTCGTCACCCGCCTGGACTACTTCAACGCCATCGGCGCCTGGCAGCTCTCTCCCCGGCTGTCGTGGCAGCAGGATGTGGACGGCATCACGCCCGGCCCGGGCGGTGCTTTCCTCGAGGGCCGCTACGCCCTGTCCGTCGGGGTCAACGCCAGCTACCAGAACCGGTGGCAGATCGACCTCAGCTACACCATGTACGATGGCGCCGACCGCTGGAACCTCATCAACGACCGCGACTTCTACGGCGGTTTCATCAAGTTCTCGTTCTAGGAAAGTGGAGGGATCACCATGCACATGAACCGAAACACCATCCTCGGCCTCACCCTGGTCTTCGCCGTCGCTGTGACGACCACCGCGTGGGCCGGGCTCTCGCCTGAAGAAATCGCCAAGCTCGGCACCGAGCTCACACCCATGGGCGCCATCAAGGCCGGCAACGCCGACGGAACCATCCCCGCCTGGGAGGGCGGCATCACCGAGCCGCCGGCAGGTTGGGAGCCCGGCAAACACTTCGTCGACCCGTTCGCCGATGACAAGGTGCTCTTCACCATCACCGCCGCGAATGTGGACCAATACGCCGACAAGCTCACGGTCGGGCAGCGGGCGCTCTTCGAGACCTACCCCGACACCTACAAGATGAATGTCTACCCGACCCACCGCAGCGCCGCCTTCCCGCAGCGGATCTACGACAAGACCATCGAAAACGCCAAGACGGCGCGACTGACCGAGGGCGGCAACGGCGTCACCGGCGCGATCAACGGCCTGCCCTTCCCGATTCCCAAGAATGGCCACGAAGCGATCTGGAACCACCTGCTGCGCTACCGCGCCGACGGCGCGGCCCGCACCATCGGTCAGGCGGCGCCCACCCGCGGCGGCAGCTACACCCTGGTCCAGTTCCACGACGAGTTCTACATGCAGTACTCCATGGATGGCAAGACCGAGGCCGATCTCAACAACCGGATCCTCTTCTTCAAGCAGGAGGTCATGGCGCCGGCGCGGCTCGCGGGCGGCATCCTCCTCGTGGCGGAAACCATGGACCAGGTCAAGGAGCACCGCAACGCGTGGCTCTACAACCCCGGTCAGCGCCGGGTGCGCCGCGCCCCCAACGTGGCCTACGACAACCCCGGAACCGCCGCCGACAACATGCGGACCTCCGACCAGTTCGACATGTACAACGGGGCGCCCGACCGCTACGACTGGGAGCTCGTCGGCCGCAAGGAGATCTACGTTCCCTACAACTCCTACAAGCTGCAGGACCCGAGCGTCAAGAACAAGGACATCCTTACACCGCTCCACATCAACCAGGACTACGCCCGTTACGAGCTGCACCGGGTGTGGGTGGTTGACGCGACCCTCAAGGACGGAGCACGCCACGTCTACAAACGCCGCACCTTCTACATCGACGAGGACAGCGGCCAGATTCTCGTGGTCGACGCCTACGACAAGCGAGACCAGCTGTGGAGGGTCTCGGAAGGCCACGCCATGACCTACTACAACGTGCCTTCGGTGTGGACGTCGTTGGAGGTCCACACCGACCTCCAGGCGGGTCGCTATCTGGCGATCGGTCTGAACAGCGAGTTCGCCCCCTACGACTTCAACATCCAAAGGACCCTGGACGACTACACTCCAGCGGCGCTCCGCCGGGCGGGCAAACGCTGACCGAAACAACCGACGGGCGGGCCGGAAGCGGCCCGCCCGCTTCAACCTCGTACATCGACCAGGAGAGCCGGAGATGGACATCACTCCAACGGGACCTCGATCCCGTCGAATATCAGTTTTCGCGACATTGACCACCACCGCGTGCATCGCGGCACTGCTCATCACCGCGGTCGGCATCGCCCAGGATGCGCCAGAGGAGACCGCCACCATGGCTCCGTTGGCCGACCGCTCCCTGATGCTCGACGTCGCCAGTGCGGGCGACCGCATCGTGGCGGTCGGTGAAAGGGGTCACATTCTGATTTCCGACGACGCCGGTTCGAGCTGGCGCCAGGTGGGAGCTCCCACCAGGGCCATGCTCACGGCCGTGGCCTTCGTCGATGCGACCACCGGGGTTGCGGTGGGCCACGACTCGGTGATCCTGCGCACCACCGACGGCGGCGAGACCTGGGAGCGGGTCTACTGGGCCCCCGAGGACGAGGCGCCTTTCTTCGACGTCTGGTTCGCCGACGCGACGAACGGCGTGGCCATCGGTGCCTACGGGAGCCACTTCCTCACCTCCGATGCCGGCGTCAGCTGGGCATTCGAACCGTTGGGAGACACCGACTGGCACCTGCACCAAATCGCCCGCGCCGATGACGAAGCGCTCTACGTCGCCGCCGAGGCAGGCTTCATCTACCGCTCGACGGACGGCGGCGTCACGTGGGCCGAGCTTCCCTCCCCCTACGAAGGTTCCTACTTCGGCGTCCTCCCCCTCGGCAATGGCAGCATCCTGCTGTTCGGCCTGCGCGGACACCTCTTCCGCTCCGACGACGCGGGCGAGACCTGGAGCGAGGTCGAAACCGGCACCGTGGCCATGCTCAACAGGGCCATCGTCCTCGGCGACGGCACCATCGTCGTCGTCGGTCTCGGCGGCACCGTCCTGGTCTCCACCGACGGCGGCCACAGCTTCACCGGACACCAACAGCCCGGCCGACGGGGGATCTCCTCGGTCATCGAGGCGGCCGACGGAGCGCTGGTGATGGTCGGCGAGTTCGGCGTCCGCAGGGCGACCCTTGCCGAACTCACCGCCGCGGGCGAGGGAGGCGAACGATGAAACGGACGCTCGCGAACCTCATCTTCTCGAATCGCAAGGCTGTGGTCGTCATCTTCCTCCTGCTCACGGTCTTCATGATCTGGCAGGCCACCCACCTCAAGATCGACGCCGGCTTCGCCAAGCTGCTGCCTCTCGAGCATCCCTACATGCAGACCTACCTGGAGTACCGCGACGCCTACGGCGGCGCCAACAAGGTGGTCATCGCCATCAAGGCGCGCGACGGCGACATCTTCACTCCCGAGTTCTTCGAAATCCTCGCGGAGGTCACCGACGAGGTCTTCTTCCTGCCCGGCGTGGACCGCACCCGGGTCATGTCCCTCTTCACCCCCAACGTACGCTTCACCGAGGTGGTGGAGGACGGCATCTCCGGCGGCAACGTCATCCCCGCCGACTTCGAGCCGACGCCGGAGGGTCTCGCCAAGGTGCGGGAGAACATCCTCAAGTCCAACTACATGGGCCGGCTGGTGGCCAACGACTTCTCGGCCGCCATCATCGTCGCCGAGCTCCTGGAGGTGAACCCCAACACCGGCGAGCGGCTCGACTACATCGACGTCGCGACACAGCTCGAGGGCATCCGGTCCAAATACGGCGAGCACGAAACCGGCGCCGCGTTCGACTACCACATCATCGGCTTTGCCAAAGCCATCGGCGACATCGCCGACGGCGTCGCGCGAGTCGTGCTCTTCTTCCTCATCGCCTTCGCCATCACCCTGATTTTCGTCTGGTTCTACTCCCAGAGCTTCAAGCTGACGCTGGTCGTCGTCTGTTGCGCCTTCATGGCGGTCATCTGGCAGCTCGGCACCCTGACCCTCATGGGCTTCGGCATCGATCCCATGTCGATCCTTGTGCCCTTCCTGGTCTTCGCCATCGGTGTCAGCCACGGCGTACAGATGGTCAGCGCCTTCCGCGCCGAGGTCTACCAGGGATCCGACAGTCTGACTGCGGCTCGCGCCTCCTTCTCCCGGCTACTGGCGCCTGGCGGCATCGCCCTGCTGTCCGACACCATCGGCTTCATCACCATCATGTTCATCGAGATCCGGATGATCCAGGAGATGGCGATCACCGCCAGCCTCGGCGTGGCCATCATCATCCTCACCGACCTCATCCTGATCCCGGTGCTGCTCTCCTTCGTCCGCCTGGACGAGGCCTACCTGGAGAAGATGCACCATCGTGCCGACCATCTGGATCACATCTGGGTGCCCCTGTCTCGCGTTGCGACGCCGAAGGCGGCTGCGGTCATCATCGCCGTCGCCGTGGTGCTCTTCGCCGCCGGCGGTTGGAAGGCCAAGCAGATCAAAATCGGCGACCTTCACGCCGGCGTGCCCGAGCTCCGGCCGGAGTCGGTCTACAACATGGACACCGACGTCATCACCGGCAACTTCGCGATCGGTGTCGACACCATCACCACCATCGTCGAGACCCATCCCGAGGCGTGCACCGAGTACGAGGTCATGAACGTCATCGACGACTTCGAGTGGCACATGCGCAACGTCGAGGGCGTCCAGTCGGTCTTCGGCGTCGGAGCGGTGGCCAAGATCATCAACGCGGGGTGGAACGAGGGCTCACTGAAGTGGCGCGAGCTGCCGCGCAACCCGTCGACGATGGCCCAGGCGGTGACCTACATCGACACTTCCACCGGCCTGCTCAACGGCGATTGCAGCGTCATGCCGGTCTACATCTACACCGCCGACCACAAGGCCGAGACCATCGACCGTGTGGTGGCGGCAGTGAAGGAGTTCCGCGCCGAGCACGGCACCGACGACCTCAAGTTCCGTCTCGCCACCGGCAACGTGGGCGTCATGGCGGCCACCAACGAGGCCGTCTCCGAGGCCCAGTTCCCCATGCTCATGTGGGTCTTCGCCGCCATCATCCTGCTCTGCCTGGTGACCTTCCGCTCGATCAAGGCGACCCTGAGCATCGTCATCCCGCTGAGCCTGGTGTCGATCCTGGCCTACGCCCTCATGGCCTACCTGGAGATCGGACTGAAGACCTCCACCCTGCCGGTCGTGGCCCTCGGCGTCGGCATCGGCGTCGACTACGGCATCTACATCTACAGCCGGTTCAAGAGCTTCCTCGGCGAAGGCATGGCCATCAAGGACGCCTACCTGGAAACGCTCAAGGTCACCGGCAACGGCGTCGTTTTTACCGGCATCACCCTGGCCATGGGCGTCGCCACCTGGATCTTTGCGCCGATCAAGTTCCAGGCCGACATGGGCATTCTGCTCACTTTCATGTTCCTGCTCAACATGGCCGGCGCCATCGTGCTGCTGCCGGCGCTGGCCTGCTGGTTCAAGCCCAAAGGATAGCCGCCTCGGCCACAAAGACTCCAATAACGATGAAAGGCGGCGCCGCGCCGCCTTTCATCGTTATTGGAGGTTGAGTACAGTAAGACCGCTGACTGACACAAGGGGCCACAGATGAAACGACTCGCACTGATCTGCTCACTGTTACTTTTCGCCGGCTGCGGAAATCCGACCGAGTACGACATGGTGTTACGCGGTGGGACGATCTATGACGGGACGGGCTCGCCGGGCGTCGTCGGCGACATCGCCATCGACGGCGATACCATCGTCGCGGTGGGCGATCTCGACGGCGCGGTTGGCCAGACGGAAATCGACGTCGAGGGACTCGCCGTGGCGCCGGGCTTCATCAACATGCTGAGCTGGGCGACCTCGTCGCTCATCGCGGACGGCCGCGCCCAAAGCGACATCCGCCAGGGGGTCACCCTGGAGGTCATGGGCGAGGGCAACTCCATGGGGCCGCTCACCGAGGAGATGAAGGCCGAGACCGTCCGCCGCCAGGGCGACATCAAGTACGACATCGAATGGACCACGTTGGACGAGTATCTGGTCTACCTCGAGAACCGCGGCGTCAGCCCGAACGTGGCGTCGTTCCTCGGCGCCGCCACGCCGCGCAAGCACGCCATCGGCTACGAAGACCGAGCTCCGACCGCCGAAGAGCTCGACCACATGCGGGCCATCGTCCGCACGGCCATGGAGGAGGGCGCCATGGGCCTCGCCTCGGCGCTGATCTACCCGCCGGGGAGCTTCGCACAGCCCGACGAGCTCGAGGCCATGGCCGAGATTGTGGCCGAGCATGACGGCATGTACATCTCCCACGTCCGCGGCGAGGGCCGGCACCTGGTCGAAGCCGTCGGCGAGCTGGTGGACATCGCCCGCTTGACCGGTGTCACCGCCGAGATCTACCACTTCAAGGCGTCGGGTCAGAAGAATTGGCCGCTCTTCGACGAGGCCGTGGCGCTGGTCGATGCCGCCCGCGCCGAAGGCATCGCCATCACCGCCGACGTCTACACCTACCCCGCCGGCGCCACCGGGCTCAACGCCAGCATGCCGCCCTGGGTCCAGGAGGGTGGATTCGATGCTTCGGTGGATCGGTTGAAGGATCCAAGGCTGCGGCAGCGCATCGCCCGCGAGATGCTCGAAGACTCCGACGACTGGGAGAATATGTACCTGGGCGCCGGCTCCCCCGACAATATCCTGCTCGTCGGGTTCAAAAACCCCGAGCTCAAGAAGTACACCGGGATGAGCCTGGGCCAGGTCGCCGCGGAACGCGGCGTCTCGCCCGAGATCACCGCCATGGATCTCATCGTCGAGGACAACTCCCGGGTGACCTGCGTGTACTTCAGCCAGTCCGAGGACGTTCTCCGAAAGGCGGTCGCGCTTCCCTGGGTGAGCTTCTGCTCCGACGAGTCGGCGCCGGCCATCGAAGGGATCTTCCTGAAGAAGAACAACCACCCCCGCGCCTACGGCAGCTTCGCCCGCGTCTTGGCGAAGTATGTCCGCGACGAGGGAGTCATCACCATCGAGGAGGCCGTCCGCAAGCTCAGCGGCCTGCCCGCCGCCAACCTCAAACTCGATCGGCGCGGGCTGTTGCAGGAGGGTTACTTCGCCGATGTGGTGGTCTTCGATCCCAGCACGATCCAGGACCACGCCACCTTCACCGAACCCCACCAATACGCCACCGGCGTCCACCACGTCTTCGTCAACGGCGAACAGGTCCTCGCAGACGGCGAGCACACCGGAGCGACACCGGGGCGGGTGGTCCGTGGACCGGGTTGGACGGGGAGATTGGTGCCGACGGAGCGTTGAACCGCGAGGGGGCGTAGTCCGCAAGGCGCTGGCTGCAACCACAGCCAGAGTCACCCGTGGGCGGCTGGATCAGCGGCAGTGGCAGTGTGCAAACCGGGGCGAACTCGCGTGGATGTCCGGTCGCCGTTGAAGAGTCTTGCCGTTCAAAGCTGGTCTTGAAGCCCCGATGTAGGCCGCCGCTCGTCCGCTCAGCACGGTCACCGCGCTGTCGTTCCTCATATGACCGCGCTGAGCGGACGACGCTGAGCCGCTTCCGCCGTCGAGGCGGATGCGGCTCAGAGGGCCGGCGCCCCAGGGCAGATAACGTTGTCGCCGACCCTGTTGCGACTCGGAAGAGACCGAGCCCATCACCCTTGTATTGCTGATGCCTCCGCGAAGGAGGCGGACGCGCACCTCGGGTTTCTTTGCCTTACTGGGACCGTCCCTCGCGGAAAGGCAATCACCACCTGGGATCACTCCGACATGGAACGCGCGGTCGGTGCGTGATCAGGTCGCTGTGATGTGACGATTCTCCTTCGAGATATTACGATTACTTACGATTTATGTTACGATTCTTTCATGAAAAAGACGGAACGTAACATCAGAGCCATCTTCGACGACGGACGATGGCACCGCGCCGGCGAGGTTGCCAAGACGCTCGGGATGACCCGTCAAACTGCTCACCGCTATCTGAGCCGACTCGTCGAAGATGAGTTTCTGGTGGTTTCCGGTGCAGGACGTGCGACTCGGTACCGCCGACGATCCTCAGGTTTTTCCGGTATATGGAAAACCGCCGGTCTCGAAGAGGGCGCTCTGTGGGAGGAGGTCAGCTCCCCTGATTCTCTCTTCGGGTCGCTCAAGGAACCGGCCATGTCCATCGTCAACTATGCGTTCACCGAGCTGGTGAACAACGTCATCGACCATTCGGGCGCATCGGAAGTGCTCATCGAGTCCGAACAGGTGGACAGGCGGATCACTCTCAAAATCATCGATGAAGGTATCGGGATCTTCAACCACATTCGTGATCGCTTGGGACTCGCGACGGAAATCGAGGCGCTTCAAGAGTTGTCGAAGGGGAAAACCACGACCATGCCCGAACGTCACTCCGGCGAGGGGGTGTTTTTCACCAGCAAAGCGGTGCACGAATTCGAGATCCGAAGCGGGTCTCTTCAGTGGATCGTGGACAATCGACGCAACGACATGGCAATCGGTAAGCTGAACCCTCCGGTCAAGGGAACCAGTGTCCGCATTGAACTCGACACGGAGAACGCCAGAGAGCTTCAGGACGTCTTCGCCGAGTACACCGAAAACTTCGAGTTCAGCAAGACCCGAACTGTCATTCGGCTCTTCGCCATTTCGACCCGTTTCATCAGCCGGTCCGAGGCCAAACGACTTCTTTTCGGACTCGAGAAGTTCCGAGAGGTCGTACTCGACTTCAAGGGTGTCGAGCTCGTGGGCCAGGGTTTCGCCGACGAGGTTTTTCGCGTCTGGGCTCGGGCGCACCCGGACACACACTTCGTACCTGTCAACATGTGCGAACCGGCGGAGTTCATGGTCGAACGGGCGATTCGTCGGGTAAAGGATGAGTAGCAGCAATCTGGAGCTTTCGACGACGAGATTCCTGAACCGATGAGCCCCGTTCAACGCGGGCGTGATCCCGGCCCGCACCCTCATCGCCGGCCTTCTGGACGCCTCCGCCTATCGGCGTCGTTGCCCGGCGTCGTCCAATCAGCATGGTCATGATGGGAGACGGGAACGATGGTGACCATGCTGCTCGGACGAGCGGCGGCCTGCATCCAGGCTTCCGCGATATACCCCGGATGCGCTCGTCGTGGATTGCCACGTACGCGCATTGCGCGCAACGCGATCGGGGCCGGATGGCCGATGGTGAGCACAATGACGTACATGGCACGTCCCGCCGGGGCGCGAACGTGCGCGGTCAGATCACCAATCACCAATCACCGAACCACGAATGGGTATACTGCCCATTCGGAGGACAACCATGCCCACACCCCACATCAACGCCGCCGACGGTGACTTCGCGCCGACGGTGCTCATGCCCGGCGATCCGCTGCGCGCCAAGTACATCGCCGAGACCTTCCTGGACGGTGCCCGACTGGTGACCGACGTGCGCAGTGTCTTCGGCTTCACCGGCTCGTATCGTGGAACACCGGTGTCGGTGATGGCTCACGGAATGGGCATCCCCTCGGCGTCGATCTACTTCTCCGAGCTTCTCGAGCACTACGGCGTCAAGCGCATCATCCGGGTCGGCAGCTGCGGTACCTCGCACCCCGACGTGGAGCTGCGGGACATCGTCATCGCCATGGGCGCCTCCACCGATTCGGGCGTCAACCGCCTGCGCTTCATGGGCCACGATCTCGCCCCTCTGGCGAGCTTCAACCTGGTCCGCCGCGCCGTCCGCGTCGCCGAGGAGCGCTCCCTCCCCTACCACGTGGGCAACATTTTCTCAGCCGACCTCTTCTACACCCCGCAACCGGAGCTCTTCGACCTGATGGCGACCTACGACATCCTCGGTGTCGAGATGGAGTGCGCCGGCCTCTACCCGCTGGCCGCTGAGCACGGCGCCGAGGCGCTGGCGATGTGCACCGTCTCCGACAACATCCGCAGCGGCGGCAAGCTGAGCGCGGAGGATCGCCAGACCAGCTTCAACGAGATGATCGAGCTCGGCCTCGAAACCGCCCATGCCGCCACGGCGGACTGACCCCCGGAGAGCCGGGGCGACTCAGAGCTTCGAGTGCGACCCGTCGCACCGTGGCTGGTCGCCGGTGTGCTTGCACTGGCAGAGCGCCGTCTTCGACGATCCTTCCACGGTGAACGCCACCGGCTCCATCCCGGTTCCGGCGTGCGACCCGTCGCACCAGGGCTGATTCTCCGAGTGTCCGCACGCGCACCAGTAATAGGTTCCCGCTTCCAGCTGCAGCACAACCGGGGTGGTTCCCGCGATCTTCGGCTCAGACATCGTCAACCTCCTAGTTTCGAATCATTACGGTGAACGACGAAGATCGACCTTCGAATTCCACCCGACCGACTCGATGAGCTCCCTCATCTGCCCGGGCGCCTTCGCCAGCACCACGTCGAGCCTCGACGCACCCGCGACTCCGGCCCTGACCCGATCGGCGCCCCTGGAACCGCAGTCGGAACGACCGTCGGCTCCAGGGGCTGGAGGCCCTGCCTGCAAGGGGCCACCCGTTGATCTGTTTCTCGTTACGGCGTCACCGAATCCCACGCGCCGGTGTCGCCGTTTTCGAAATCGTCGGCGAAGATCGGTGGCTCCGCGAGGTTGAACGTCGCCACACAGCTCACGTCCGAGTTCATGGTCACGTTGCCGTCGGCACAGTCGGGATCACCGCTGAAGCCGACGAAGACCGACCCCGGATCCGGTGTCGGCAGCATGGGGAACGACTCGCCGACGACGAGATTGATGCCACACGGTCCGGTACAAGGGATGTCGACGTGGTCGAGGTCGAGGACCACGGTCCCGCCGCCCGTCCCGGGCATCCCGAGGGTGAACTGGTGGGTGGGGTGCTCCTGGAACCACGCGGTGCAGTTGCGGTCGTCGGACATGGTGACCACCCCGTCGCTGCAGTCGGCGTCCCCCGTCCAACCGTCGAAGTAGTCGTAGTAGCTGTTGGCGGGTGTTGCCGTCAGGGTCACGACCTCGTCGAGATCGAAGAGCTCGAGACAGTCGCCGGGGCAGTCGATCCCGCCGGGAGACGAGGTCACGGTGCCGCTGACAGCGCCGTTGATGGACACCTCGAGCGTGGGCGGAACGGTCCACGGCGACTCGATGGAGCCCGCGTCGCAGGCCCGCCCGTAGGGCCTGAGCTCCAGCAGCTGGTCATTGACGATGGGCGTCCCGTCGTACTCGGTGCACCCCGCGGGATTACCGAAGTCCACCGCCAGACTGTCGGCAAGCACCGGATGGTAGGCACTGTACGGCTCGTCGGTTCGCGCGCCGAGCCTGGGATCGATGGGGCTGCCGATCGTTCCGGACTGCACCCCGGTCTGGGTTCCGACGAGCTCGCACAGGCTCGTGGCGATACCGATGACGTTGTAGCTGCCGTTGAGGCGCCCAGAGCAGTCCGGCACAAAAAGGCCGCTCTGCGACAGATCGCTGTTGCCGGCGAGAATGCTGTTGTGCATCACCACGATGTCGTAGGTTCCGGAGCGATACAGGCCGCCGCCGTCGCCGGCGTTGTTGATGTCGGAATCGGCAATGTTGCCGGTGATGGTGCAGTTGGAGATCACGAGCCCTTTCCAGAACTCGCCGGTGGTGTCGACGAAGATGCCGCCGCCGTTGCCCAGGGTGCTGTTGCCGCTGATGGTCGTGTTGATCAGCTCGGGCATTTCGCCCTGAATCGACGTCAGGTACAGGCCGCCGCCCGCGCTCCCGCCAAGGTTGTCCCAGATCGATGACTCCTCGGCCAGGATCGTGCCGTTGAGGAGAAAGAGCCCGCCCCCCCGCTGCGCGGTGTTCTGATCGACGGTCGACCTCCGCAGCCAGACCTTCGAGTTCTGCGAGAAGACCCCGCCGCCATCACCCGAGATCGTCAGGTTGCTTTCGAGTCGCGAATTGGTGAGGGTCAGCGTGCTGCCGTTGGAGACCATGGAGATCCCCGCACCGTCGCCGCCGGCGGTATTGTTGCTGATATGGGTTTGAGCGACGTACAAGTCGTCGCTCGAGCTCGACGCGGTGAAGTAGATTCCGCCGCCGCCGTTCGATCCGTGATTGCCGACAATCCAGCTCTGCGAGATGCTGATATCGGCATCCTCGGCATAGAGGCCGCCACCAAGGCCGGCCGAACCACCATCGACGTAGCAGGCCATCAACGTCAGCGCAGCGTCGGGTTGGACCGTGATGTTTCGCCGTCCGTCCTCGATTCGTGCGTTCATGATCGTCAGCTCGACAGGGTTCCACTGCGTCGGAGGCGACTGCACCTGAAACACCTCCGACGAATTGTCGCCGGTGATCGTCGTGCCGCTGCCGTCATTGCCCTCGCCCTCGATAATGATGATGCTGAAGACCTCGAGCGGCGTCGCCACGTGGTGGGTCCAGGACCCGGTAAATCGGATGGTGTCGCTACCCGCCGTGTAGTTGGCGTGCTGCACCGCCGCCCGCAGACTGCAGGAGCCGGCGGTTGTGGCGCAGACCCCGTCGAAGAAGTCGGCGTCCGGCAGGTCGGTGCTCGAATTGACATAGATGTTGACTCCGTACGCCGGGGACGACGCCGCGACAACCGCGATGACCAGTCCGGCGATTCCCACGAACCCCTTGATCTTCATCCGTACCTCCTCGGTGCTCGGCCCGCGACCACCTGCGTTTTCAAGCCGTCGACCGCGAGCGTTTGGACCTCGAGTGAGCAAAGGGCGTGCCAGTCCCTCTGCGCCCGTCAAAGCCCGTTGAGGAAGCTGACAAGATTTTTTGAATGAGTCACATAGCACACGAGGGCCGAGACTCCCTCGAGCTCATTCGCATTCTCGTTAATGAGAGAATCCTGGCGAAGAAACGCTACAGTATATTCATAAATACATCTTTTTCATAAACTTAAGGCATTCTCTATCGCGAGATCCCGTTTCTTCATCGAGAGAATCACCGGCATCGCGGGCTGAGGCCGCAGAGCTGATCCGGCTTCCCTACGCTGCGCACCTCGACCACTTCGAAGCCATCGGCACTCTCGACGAAGCCTCGTGGGTTCTTCGGGGTCGTCTGAGGAATATGGGTTTCCCGGCGACGATTTACACCAGGTAGCGGTATCGCTTCGGTCTCGGACGGAGGGTGCGGAGATCTGCCGCCCCGTTGAGTGATTGGAGGTCGCGGTGCAACGATTCAAAAAGATTCTCGCTGTTCTCAACGGTGGACCTGGATCAGCCGAGGTCGAGCGCCGGGCCGTGGCCCTGGCGCGGGCGAACCGGGCACAGTTGGCCTTCTGCACGCCGAAGGTCGGCTACCCGGCCGCGATTCCGAAGTTCGGCAGCTTTCACCGCGAGCTCGAGCGGCTGTTGGAAACCCAGCGCGCATCGATCCTCGACCAGGCGGTCGAGTCGGCGGCACGCTCCGGCGTCGAAGCACACGGACGCGATCTGCAGGGCAAGGCCTTTGTCTCGGTGATTCGGGAGGTGCTCCGCGATGGGCACGATATCGTTCTCTACCCCGACGACGAACCGACTTCGATCCAGAACACCTTGTTCGGCAGCACCGCAACCCACCTTCTCCGCAAGTGTCCGTGTCCGGTGTGGGTGATCAAGCCGCCAGGCAACGATGACGGCGATCGCAGCGTGCGTCGCATCGTGGCAGCAGTCAATGCAGTCACCGAAAACCCAACCGAACAGAAGCTCAACAGAAAAATTCTCGAGCTGACCACGTCCCTCGCCGAGCGGGAAGCCGCCGAGGCCCATGTGGTGCATTGCTGGTCGGTCTATGGCGAGTCTCTGCTCGCCAGCCGAGGCCGGATGACCCCCGATGAGCTGCACGACTACCGGACCCAGACACGACGGTTTCACGAAGAGGCGCTCGATGGCGTTCTCCACCGGTTCGTGCACGAGGGGAGGGTCATCGAACCCCATCTTCGCAAGGGCGACCCCGGGTGGGAGATCCCCGATCTCGCTGCCGGTCTGCCCGCTGACCTCGTCGTCATGGGAACGGTGGCGCGAACCGGCGTCAACGGGGTGTTCATCGGCAACACCGCGGAAAGCGTCCTGCAGCGGATCCGGTGTTCGGTGTTGGCGGTCAAACCTGACGGGTTCGCGAGCCCGGTCACCCTCGACGACTGACCCCTCCCATCCGGAAACCCTGGAGCACGCCGCACAGTCAAACCCACCGGCTGCCGGCGTGACTCCCCTACCGGATCAGATACCAACCCAAAAGACCCAGGGCGACGCCGAGGGCGACACCGGCCGTGCTCCACGACGCCAGCGACTCCTCGAGCCGTCCGAGGCCGCGTCCGAACCGGTCGACAGCGGAGTCGAGAGCTGTCTCGACCTCAGTGGACTCGTCGCAGTACTCATGCCCTCCCTCGGGCGGCGACGGCGACCGATGATCGCGAACCACCCTCGCCATGAAACCCCCGACCAGCACGCCGATGTCTCCGGGAGGGATCCACCGCGACGGGTCGACGGTCCACAACCGCCGGATTCGGTTCCCGGCTGCCGCCAGGGCGCCGCCGGCAAGCAACGGCCACAGTGCCAGCCAGATCTTGCCCGGGGACAGCTTCATCAGAAGCCAGTCGAGCGATCCCGGCAGCATCCAGACGCCGACGGCGACCGCACCGACCAGGGCCAACCATGGCGCCCAGAGGCCGTCGGTCGAGTGTTTTTCGGCGTCGGGACGGGGCGGCCAGACGAGCGTGAGAACTCGAATCATCATCGCCGTGGTGCCGATGGCGGCAATCGGAACGAGCAGCCCGACCGCCCAGGCCCACCCCTCCGGAAGCGACACGAGGTGACTTTTCAACGCCGTCTTGGCGACCGCTCCACTGGTCAGTGGGGCCCCGGCGAGCGCCAGGGCGGGGAAGACCATTCCGAGCCGTGCGATCAGCACCTCGCGGCGGCCCACGGCGCCGGATGCCGGCCCGATGCCGAGAAAGAGAGCGCCCTTGGCGAGGGCGTGGTGGGTGGTGTAGATCAGGACCGCCGGGAGGATTTCGGGCCACGCGTCGGGCCGGATGGCGCCGATTCCGAGCCCGGTCATGATGATGCCCATCTGGCACACACTCGAGTAGGCGAGCACGGTCTTGGGGTTCGCCTGCACGACGCCCGCGATGGCGCCGAGGAGCGCGGCGCCGAGACCGGCGGCGATCAGAGCAACGCCGAGAGCAGGCTCGGCGGAGTCGCCGAGGGGGAGGAACCGGATCCAGCCCAGAAGTCCGGCCTTGATCATGGTGCCGCTGAGCACGGCGCTGGCCGGGATCGGCGCGGCGGGGTGGGCCAGGGGCAGCCAGAAGTGCAGTGTCAGCGCTCCCGCCTTGATGCCGAAACCGACGAGCACGAGGAGCGTCGCGATCGGGCTCGACCCACCGCCGTGGAGCTCGGCAATCACGGTCGTTTCGTTGTCGACGATCAGCAGGGATAGACCGGTGAGCACGACGACCTCACCGATCATGGTCAGCGCGAGGTAGAGACGACTCGCCCGCCGCGTTTCATCGTCGATCCGGTGTGAGACCAGGCCCGCCGAGCACAGCCCCATCACGGCGAAGGCGGCGAAGAACGTTGGGATGTCGCCGGCGACGATGAGACCGAAGTTGCCCGCCATTGCAAGCAGCAGGAAAATGAAGAATCTCACGATCACCGGATCGCCGCGCAGGTAGTTGCGCGCGTACCAGGCTGCAGCGACGTAAAGGACGCCGGTGAATCCGAGAAAGACCCGGCCGGTGTCGTCGAGCAGCAGGATGGTGTGCTTGAAGAGCCACGGAATCTCGACCACCGATCCCGATGGTGCGAAGAGGGCGAGCGCCAGCGCCGGAAGTGCGCTGAAGGGCGCCAGGACGAGCACCGCCGGGCGGACACGGGGCGCCGCCAGGGCGGCGGCCGCAACCAGCGGCAGCACGACAACTGCGACGAGCAGCGACGACACCGTCTGAGGGTTGCTGATCATGGGCCGTACTCCCGCCCTGCGATGATCCGCGCCCAGGCCAGCGGGCTCAGGTTGGAGTCGGCGAAAACCCCGGCCAACACCACCGCGGCGGCGGTGAACAGCGGCGGAAGCAGCAGCATCCAGTGGGTTTCGAATCGGCCGAAATCGCGCGCGTTGGGCCAGGCCTCGGGCGCCGGAAGGAACCAGCTCCGGTAGAGGATCGGGAGGAAGTAGGCGGCGTTGAGCAGGCTGCTGGCGGCGAGCACGAGAACGACCCAGCTCTGGCCTGCGGCGATCGCACCCTGTTTGAGATAGAGCTTGCTGACAAAGCCCGCGAGGGGCGGGATCCCGATCATCCCGAGCGCGCCGACGGTGAATGCCGCGGTCGTCCACGGCATCCGGCGGCCGACCCCGTTCATTTCGCTGACCCGGTGGATGCCGAGGGTTTCGGCGTAGTTGCCGGCGGCGAAGAAGAGCGTGATCTTCATGATCCCCTGGTGCACCAGGTGGACGATCCCGCCGAGGGTCGCCACGGGACCGAAGATCGCGGTGCCGAGGGTGATGTACGACACCTGACTGACGGTCGAGAAGGCGAGGCGTTTCTTGAGGTCGTCCTGGAAGAGCGCCCGCACCGAGCCGTAGACGATGGTGAAGCCGGCGAGGACCGCCAACGGCCGGAGCACCCCGAGCTGCTCGGCGGTCTCGATGCCGTAGACGTCGTAGACCAGACGGACGATCCCGAAGGCGCCGGCCTTGACCACGGCGACGGCGTGCAGCAGGGCGCTGACCGGTGCGGGCGCGACCATCGCTCGCGGAAGCCAGCCGTGCAGAGGAACCAATGCCGATTTCACCCCGAGCGCGGCGATGAAGACAAAGAAGATCAGGGTCAGCTGGGTCGGGTGGCTGGCGACGCTTTCGCCGAGGGCGCCGCGTTCGGTGAACGTGATCGGACCGGAGATGCTCTGAAGCCAGGCGACGGCGAAGAGCAGCAGGGTGCCCCCGCCGACGGTGTAGGCGAGGTAGACCCGACCGGCGGCGAGGGCCTTTCGGGTTCCGCGGTGGACGACCAGCGGGAAGGTCGAGATCGTCAGCAGCTCGTAGAAGATGAGGAAGGTGACGAGGTTGGCGGCAAGTGCGATCCCCACCGTCGATGTCACACACAGGCTGAAAAAACCGAAGAACCGGCTGCGCCGGGGCGAGTCCTCGAGATAGCCGACGGCGTAGAGGGTTGTGAAGAACCAGAGCACGCTCGACAGCGAGACGAAGAGGACCGAGTTGGCGTCGGCGCCGAGAGCGACGACCACGCCAGGCGCCATGGTGAAGGACAGATCGAAGGTCTGGCCGGCCAGCACGCCGCGGAGGAGAACCACGACGAAGAGGATTTTCAACACCGCTCCGGCGAGGTTGAGTCCGGTTCGGAGACGGTGCTGGTCCTCCCGCAGGAAGAAAATCACGCTGCCGGTGATGAACGAGCTGAGCAGAATGCCGAGGAGCACGAAGGTCGACGAGGTCATGGCCCGACCCCCGACGGCAAGCTGCCGTTCACGAACCGGGCGACGCCGCTCGCGGCCAGACCGAGGACCACCGACGCGGCTGCGAGCGAAAACGCGGTCCACTCCATCAATCTCGGAACCGGACCCGGTTGCGGGTCGGACTCCGGCATCAGAAAGGCCGGCCCGAGGATGCGGACGACATAGGCGGCGGCGAGGACGGTTCCGATCAGCATCACCGCGACCCACCACCACTGCCGCTGCTCCATGGCGGCGACAATGAGCATCCACTTGCCGACGAATCCGGCGCTCGGCGGCAGACCGACGAGGCTGACGGCTGCAAGACCCATGGCGAAGGCCGACACCGGCAGCCAGCGGCTCAAGCCGCACAATGATTCGGCCCGGTCGTTGCCGATTGCGGTCAGGACATTGCCGGCGGCGAGGAAGAACGCCGCCTTGGCGGTCGCGTGCGACAGGAGCAGGGTGATCCCGCCGGCAAGTGCCGCCGACCGGGTCTCGGCGGACCAGGCGATGGGGACGATCAGGAAGAGGTAGCCGAGCTGAGCGACGGTGGAGTAGGCGACGACGAGCTTGAGACGGTCTTGGAACAACGCCTGGAACGATCCCCAGAGGACGGCGGCGGCGCCGAGGGCGCCGATCCACTGAACCGCAGGGCCATCGACAATCTCGGCAAACGGCCCGAACCACAGCCGGAGAAGGATGACGAACCCGCCCTTGACGACCAGTGCGGAAAGCACCGCGCTCACCGGAGCGGGCGCGCTCGAGTGCGCCGGCGGCAGCCAGAAATGGAGCGGAAAGAGCGCCGCCTTCATCATCAGCCCACCGGTCATGAGGACGCAGGCCGCGATCGCCGGTGGCCCCGGCGTGATCCGGTCGGCGAGCAGCATCAGGTCGAGGACGCCGGTGTCGGCGTAGAGCACCGCGACGCCCATCAGATACAGAAGCGAGCCCGTGAGACTGACGAAGAGATACCGGAGGGCGGCGCCCAGCGCCTCGGGCTTCCCGGCGATCGCCACCAGCGACACCGCGGCGAGGCCGTTGATCTCGAACGCGACGTACAACGTGAAGACATCGCCGGCGACGAAGATCGCATTGAGGGCGGAAAAGAGAAAGAGCCACAGCGGCCAGTAGACCCTCTCGGGAACACCCCGGGACCCCGTTTCATGGAACGACGACGCTGCGTTGAACGACACGATCAGACCGACGCCAGCCACCGCGAGGAGCATGACCACGGCCAGCCCGTCGACCCGCAGATCGATCCCGAGGGGAGCACTCCAGCCGGCCAGCGGGTGAGTGAGATCGCCGACTCGAAGGATCTCATCAGCAATCCACACGACGATGGTCGCCGTCAGCGCCATCGACCAGAGGGCGATGCGCCGCGACCACCTCGGGACCGCGAAGGCGGCCACCGCGGCAAGCAGCGGCACGATCGGGACGAGCACCAGAAGCCGGTCGCCGGTCATCGCCCCCCCCCGTCCGGATCCTGGTCACCACGGCCTCGAACCGCATCGGCGAGCGTCAGCGCCACAGCCGTGGCGCACACGGCGACCACGATTCCGGTCAGGACCATCGCGTGCGGCACCGGGTCGGGGCGGCCGCCGCTCCTGTCTGCGACCGCGACGAGAAAGAGAAAGACCCCGCTGCCCATCACGTTGACCGCGATGATCCGGCGCAGCGCGCCGGCGTCCCGGAACACTCCCGCGAGACCGATCGCGAAGATGGCCGCGCCGACCAGAAGAAACAGAGTCGCGGGAGCTGGGTTCACGATTCCGGCTCCGGTCCACCGTCGGTGGTCGGTCGACCACCGATGAAAAGGCAACCGAGGGTGAGTCCGATCGAGACCGTCGCCGCAGCTTCGATGATGAGAATCAGCACCTTGGCGGATCTACCGGGGTAGTCGAGGAACCAGCCGCCGGCGATCATCACGGACAGACCGATGCACGAGAAAACCGCGAGACCCGCCGCCAGCCCGGCGCGCAGCAGGGCGGGACGATCGCCAAAGCGTGATGGGGACAGTCCACCGAGAACCGCGAGGACGATGGCGCCGCCGACCAGGGCGCCGCCCTGGAACGCCCCGCCGGGGGCAAAGGCGCCGATCCACAGCAGATAGCCGCCGAAGAGCACGAGCAGCGGGACCAGGATCCGCAGCAATCCTTCGAGCAGTGGACCCGGCGGTCGACCGAAGCTCGCGCCAGTGCTCGGTCTGAGACCCCAGACCGAAACGACCGCCAGCAGCAGCACGCCGAGCTCGAGGAGAGTGTCGGTGCTGCGGTAGTTGAGCAGCACCGCCGTGACCGGATTCGTCACCCCGCTGTCGTCGAGGGCTGCGAATGCCCGATCGGTCAGCCCCGGCGCAGGTGTCGGGAGAGAGAGCACGGCCCAGGCCACGAGCCCGAACGCCGCGGTTGCCAGAATCCACGCCGATCGTCTCCCGCTCACGGTTCACTCCGCGTCGAGGATCCGCCGCTGTCGGCATCGCGATCGCTCCACCGCCGCAACGCGGCCAGCAGCAGCGCGCCGGTCAGCCCGCTGCCTACCGCTGCCTCGGCGAGGGCAAGATCGGGCGCCGAGAGTCGAAACCAGGTCACCGCGAGAACCAACCCGAGCGCGACGAAGCTGACCACCGCACGAAATTGCAGGCGGTCGGTCACCGCCCGCCAGGCAAGGGTGAGAATGAGCAACGCCAGCAACCCGTCGAAAACCAGGGAAACGGCCACCGTCAGTCCTCCTCATTCCCCGCGCGCCGTGCCGATCCGACGCCGCCGGCGATCAGGAAGCAGACGTTGGTGGCAGCTGCCAGGATCAGAACCCAGACCAGCGCGAGCTTGAACGCCGACGACCAGGTCGGACTCTGAACCAGAACCGCGGCGACGGCGAAGCCGAGACCGACATTGTCCGCCTTGGTCAGGGCATGCAGACGGCTGTGCAGATCGGGCAACCGGATCAGGCCGACGGTGCCGGCGGTGAAGAAAAAAACCGATGCCATGAGGAAGACCGTCGACACGAGGTCGAGAAGACTCATTGGCGACCCTCCCTGCCGGCGCCGTGGTCGAACCAACCCAGTCTGACCGCGGCGACACCGAAGACCGCCGCCAACAGGGCGAGCACCAGGGCGATGTCGATACCCCTCGTGGCCTCGAGGGCCTTGGCGAGGACGATGGTCAGGGCGACGCCCGCGGTCCCGAAGAGAAGGACAGCGAGCAGAGGGTCCGCGGTCGAGCGCCGTCGCATCATCACGCCGAGACTGACGCCGATGTTGAGGAGCAGACCGATGGCCGCGATCCACCAGATCGTCGTCATCATCGCCCCCCCTCCGGTGTGGAGAAGACACCGGCGACGCGGCGCTCGAGACGCCCGAGATCGGCCTCGACGTCGCTCGTCGCATCCAGGGCGTGGACGTCGATCCGGTCGCCGTCGAGTCCGGCCGAGAGGGTTCCGGGCAGCAGACTGATCGTGCTCAGCAGCAGGTCGCGCGCCGGGCCCGCCGGGAGTGCCGTGGTGTAACTGACGTGGCCGGGCTCGATCGGCATGTCGCGGGTCAGGACGCGGCGGGCGACATCCCATCCGCCGAGAAGCGACTGGCGCAGGAAGTACACCGAGTAGCCGACGAAACCGGTCAACCGAAACCTCAGCGACCGGCGGCCGGGATATCTGGTCGCCGCCCAGGCGGCGATGAGAACCGATGGGACGCCAACGATCCACGAGGCGGTGTCGCTTCCGTTGAAGCCGAACCAGATCAACGCCAACATCGCCGAGATGGGCACCAAGCGTGCTCTGCCGCCGTCCCTCCCTCGACGCGGGATTGCGGTGTCAGAGGTCGTCGCGACCGCAGGCGGCTCACCGGACATCACACGAATC
The DNA here is from genome assembly GCA_036351195.1 of Thermoanaerobaculales bacterium. Lineage (GTDB taxonomy): Bacteria > Acidobacteriota > Thermoanaerobaculia > Thermoanaerobaculales > Sulfomarinibacteraceae > JAHECW01. The sequence continues at coordinate 30,881 of JAZBOQ010000052.1, forward strand.
CTCTATCATCGGAGCCGACGCCGTTCGTGGGGCGAGCGACCCCCACAACGATGGTCGTATTGTTGAGAAAGACTCCACCCGCATGCTCCTCCATGATGTCGTCTCGTCCAACCACCCGAAGGCGGGCGCCATTCCACCTGAACGACATTCACGGGTCGGTATTGCGTCTCTCGGCGTCGTTGCTCGAGGGCAGATCGCCGGTGGGGCGCCGGTGCACCAAAGCACTGAGCTCCCGTGGAGTACCGGCGCCCCCGCCGACCAGCCTGCCTGAGATTCACCGCCCCCTTCCGGTTTGACAATCTCTCGCGACAACCTATCTTTGTAGGCAATCGAACAAATCGGAGCCCGCTCTCAATGTACGTGTCTCGGCCGCAGGACGTGAACCTGATCAACCGTCCAATTGTCGGCCCTGGTTGCCGAGGGAGGAAACCATGCGTCTCCAGTCCTGTGTTCAAGCCGTCATCGCTGCAGCCCTGGTGCTCCTGTTGTCGCCACTGGCGGTGTCCGCCCAGGGCGCCATCGAAGGGACCGTGACCTTCTGGGGCGATCCGGGCGGGGGCACCCAGATCGAGATCGCAGCGCACTCGGATCCGTATTCAACTCCCGACGTCACGGTGGTCGTTTCGATCCCGGGTGGCCCGTTCTCCATGCCCGTACCCGACGGCACGTACTACGTCGCCGTCCTCATGGCTCGCGACGGCGTGTTCGGAGAGCCCCGCCCTGAAGATGTCCTCGCGTGGTACGACGCCGATGCCGACGGCGACTGGGACACGGTGACGGTCAGCGGCAGTGCGGTGACCGGAGTCGATGTCAATCTGGGATTCGTCTATGTCGACGTCGACGCGACCGGCGCCAACAACGGCTCATCCTGGACCGACGCATTGACCGACCTCCAGGATGGGATCGATCTCGCGGTTTCGGGAATCGATGTATGGGTGGCCGAGGGCACCTACGTCCCGGGGGCCAACCGGTCCGCCAGCTTCCTGCCCAAGCCCGGAGTCCGGGTCTCCGGCGGCTTCACCGGGACCGAGACCGTCAGGCTCGAGCGCGACTGGAACGCCAACCCGACGATCCTCAGCGGTGAGATCGGAGCCGCCGGCAACAGCGACAACTGCTACCACGTGGTCAACGCCGGCGGGGCGAACCCGACGGCCGTTCTCGACGGATTCACCGTCACCCTCGGCAACGCCAACGGCGGCGGCGACTATCACAGCGGCGGCGGGATCACCGCATTCAACGGCGGCCTGTCGATCGCGAACTCGATCATCAGCAACAACTCCGCCGGACTTTATGGCGGCGGCATCGCCATCAACGCGACGGGAACCGTCTTTGTCGCCAACTCGAGCCTTGTCAACAACGTGTCGGCGTGGCACGGGGGTGGGATGCACATCGCCGCCAACGCCGGCGTCCCGAGCACCGTTCTCAACTGCGTGTTCACCGGAAACACGGCTTGGCGCGGGGGCGGGATTGCGGTCGAGGGCCAGATCTTCGCCCCGGGCCTCGAGCCCGGTCTCATCAACCTCAGCCTGAGCAACAACTCCGCCGGGGGAGAGGGGGGGGGCATTCACACGAACACGACCACGTTCAACCCGCCGGCAGGGGCCCCGGTGACCATCGTGAACTCCATCCTCTGGGACAACGGTCCTCTCGGTCTGACCAGCTTCGGCGGCAGCGATGTCGCGGTGGTGAACTACAGCATCGTCGAGGGGGGCTGGGCCGGGCCTGGGACCTCAGTGTTGAATATCTCCCCATCCTTCTCCGACGCCGATCTCCGGCTCAACCTCGACTCGCCCGCCATCGACGCCGGCGATGGCTCGCACATTCCTCGGGACACCCACGACCTTGACGGTGACAACTACGTCGACGGGCCGGTCAGCGTCGACCGTGACTTCAACCGACGGTGGGTCGACATCCCGAGTATTCCCGACACCGGGCCCGTCGATCCCGGCGACGACGCGATGGACATGGGCGCCTACGAGGCATTCGATTCGACTCTCATCTTCCACGACGGTTTCGAAGGGGGAGGCACCGGCAATTGGAGCAGTGTCGTCGGTCTGCCGTAGAGGTCGTGAAAGGGTGAAGAGGTGAGGGAGTGAGGAAGGACAGGTGACAGGGGCCACGACCACCGGTTCTTCTCCCGGCTCGGAATCTGCTGTCTTCGATCACGATGCCTACGCGGCCTTCAAGGAGACCGGGCTGTTCGGCCAGGAGATCGCCCAGCGGCTCCGATCAGAGGTCCTCGCCGTGAGCGGTACCGCCGACTTCGTGGAAACGGAGCCGTGCCAGGTTTCTACATTTACATCTACGACAGGGGGTCGATTGAGAATATGCAAATGT
>JAZBOQ010000053.1:0-32804 GCA_036351195.1 Thermoanaerobaculales bacterium
CAGTCTGGGCGACTACCGGCTCTACAAGGGCGTGATGCGGGACGAAGGACCCACCGGCGAGGGTCGCGACCGCGCCACCATGGTCTGGAACCGGCACGCGACGTACACTCCTGCGGCGCCGCCGACAACCTACTTCGACCTCACCGACATCAACCTCCAGCTCTATCACGAGGATGACGGGACTCTGGTCGATGACGACGTCACACCCCTCGACAACGTTCAACAGGTCCGGATCGAATCGGGCGCGGCCGCCACGCCGGTCGTGATCAAGGCCTACGCCTGGTCGACGTCGTTCACCCACGGCGGCCCGGATGAGAGCTTCGCCTTGGCCACCGAGGAAGGGTTCAGCCAGGTGAGTCTCCCGGGGTCATTCACCGGTGAGGGGAGCTGGCCGAACTCGGTGGAGCCCGACGAGATTTTCGTTGTCGGTTTCAGAGTCCGCAACGACTCGGAGACCACAAGCCACAACAACACCTTCGATCTTGACCTCCCTTCCGGGTGGAGTCTGGTCACCGGTAACGAGATCCAGATTGTCGGCTCCGCCCCCGGCTCAAGCGGAACGTCCGCCTACGCCGTCTGGGAGATCCGGGCGCCCTCCCTCAACCCGCCTGGACCGGAGATCTTCCCCATCGAATTCTCGCACTACTCGTACGGCGAGTCCTGGGGAACCGTGACCTACGACATCCACCTCACCCTGGAGTGGGACACCACCGCGCCACGCCCGAACCCCATGTTCTTCACGATTCCACCCACCCCCGGCGGCCTCTCCGAAATCGACATGCAGGCCGTCGAGGCGACCGACAACCACGAACCCGTCGACTACCTCCACGAGTACCGGTCGTCCCCCACCGGCGGCGCCGGCGGCGCGAGCTCGGGCTGGCACCGCGAACGGGACTACACCGATACCGGCCTCGACCCCAACAGCGAGTACTGCTACTGCATCTCGGCCCGAGACGCCGCGACCTCGCCCAACGCCACCGATCCGTCGGCGGACGCCTGCACCTACACCCTCATCGAGGCGCCTCTCGCCCCGATCGCCACCACCACCGGTCCGACGACCGTCGAGGCGCAGCCCCAGGGAACGTACTCCAACCTCGCCGTCGATTCTTCCGGCCTGCGGATCGACAACCAGACGGCCAGCACGGATTCCGGCTGGACGCAGAGCCCGGTGAGCTGGATCAGCGACGGGCTGACGCCGAACAGCCTGTATGACTTCGTGACCCGTTCACGCAACGGCGACGGTATCGAGAACCCGCCCGGGCCTTCGACCTCGGCCAGAACCTGGGCCGCCACGCCCGCGCCCGCCGGCTTCGCCACCGTGACCCACCAGTCCGTGACGGCACGGTGGTCGGCGAACGGCAACCCCGCCGGCACCGAGTACCTCGCCGAGAACCTCACCACCGGTGCCGACTCCGGCTGGGCGACGGCGCTGGAATGGCGCGACACCTCCACCGGCCCGGAGAACAGCTACCACTACCAGGTTCGAGCGCGCAACGCAGACGGGCTGGAGACCGCAGCTGTTTCCATGGGCACTGTGGAGACCGGATTCTTCGGCGACGGGTTCGAGGACGGCGGCGCCGGGGCCTGGTCGGCCGTCACGCGCTGACCGGAACCGCTCCTCAGACCGAAACCCGAGAGCCAAAACCGCCGCTGTTTTGCTACGATGCCGGTCCCGGAAAGGAGGGACCCATGTCCCGTGAGATTCTCCTTGGAGACGAGGCCATCGGCCTCGGCGCCATCCACTCGGGCCTGAGCGGTGTCTACGCCTACCCCGGCACGCCGTCCACCGAGATTTTCGAGTTCGTCGAACGCGTCACCAAGAAGTCCGGCGACGTCCACGCCTTCTGGTCCACCAACGAGAAGGTGGCCTACGAAGAGGCCCTGGGCATGAGCTGGGCCGGGAAGCGGGCCCTGGTCTGCATGAAGCACGTGGGCCTCAACGTGGCCGCCGACGCCTTCATGAACAGCGCCGTCACCGGCACCAACGGCGGCCTGGTGCTGACCGTGGCCGACGACCCCGGCATGCACTCGAGCCAGAACGAGCAGGACAGCCGCTACTTCGCCCAGTTCGCGCTGATCCCGTGCTTCGAGCCGCGCAACCAGCAGGAGTGCTACGACATGATGTTCGAGGCCTTCGACATGTCGGAGGAGCTCTCCCTGCCGGTGATGATCCGCCTGGTCACCCGCATCGCCCACAGCCGCGCCGCCGTCCTCACTCGCGAGCCCCGCGCGCAGAACCCGCTCAGTCCGGCCAGGGACATCAAGAAGTGGACGCTGCTGCCGTCCAACGCCCGGGTCCAGTACAAGCACCTCACTGAGAAACAGCCCGAGCTGCTCAAGCGCTCCGAGGAGAGCACCCACAACGAGCTCGTTCTCGCCGGGAAGAAGGGCGTCATCGCCTGCGGACTCGCCGACAACTACCTGCGGGAGAACCTGGAGGACACCGATCTCTCCATCCTCTCGATCCGGCAGTACCCGTTCCCCGCGGAGAAGATCCGCTCCCTGGTGGATCACGTGGACGAGCTGCTGATCCTCGAAGACGGGTACCCCCTGGTCGAGAGCACGGTCCGCGGCCTCTTCGGCCTCGCCGGAGTCGAGGTCAAGGGCCGCATGACCGGCGAGATCCCCCGCACCGGCGAGCTCGACCCGGACATCGTCCGCACCGCCCTCGGACTGCCGCCGCGGGACGCCGCCCACGAGCCCGCCACCGATCTGGCCGGCCGGCCCCCGGCCCTGTGCAAGGGCTGCCCTCACGTCGACAGCTTCAAGGCTCTCAACGCGGCCTTGAGCACCTTCGACAACCCCCAGGTCTTCTCGGACATCGGCTGCTACACCCTGGCCGCGCTGCCGCCCCTGGAAGCCATTCACAGCTGCGTCGCCATGGGCGCCTCCATCGGGATGGCGGCCGGCGCCGCCCACGCCGGGTACACCCCGGCGGTGGCCGCCATCGGCGACAGCACCTTTTCCCACGGCGGCATCACCCCGCTGCTGTCCGCCGTGCAGCAGGGGGTCAACCTCAACGTCCTGGTGGTCGACAACGACACCGTGGGCATGACCGGCACCCAGCGTTCCATGTCCACCGGCAAGACCCTGGACCAGATCATCCTCGGCGCCGGGGTGGACGAAGCCCACATGCACGTCATCGTCCCCACCCCGAAGAACCACGCGGCCAACGTCGAGATCATCCGCTCCGAGCTCGCCCACGATGGGCCGAGCGTCATCATCGCGCGGCGCAGCTGCCTGGAAGCCATCAAGAGAGGTTGAGATGGAGAAGAACATCATCCTCGCCGGAGTCGGCGGTCAGGGAATCCTCTCGATCGCCTACGTCATCGACAACGCGGCGCTCTCGGCCGGCTACGAGTTCAAACAGGCCGAGACCCACGGCATGGCCCAGCGCGGCGGCGCCGTCCAGTCGCACCTGCGCTACGCCGACCACCCGATCTACTCCGACCTGATCCCCAAGGGCGCCGCCGACATGGTGCTTTCGGTGGAGCCCCTGGAGGTCATGCGCTACTGGCATTTCCTCAAGCCCGACGGGTGGGTGGTCACCAGCGTGACGCCCTACGTCAACATCCCGGACTACCCGGAGGCCGACGAGGTCCTGGCCGGCTTGGCCACCTTCCCCAATTGCATTCTCATCGACGCCGGGCAGATCGCCAAAGCGGCCGGCAACATGCGAGCCCAGAACATGGTCGCGGTGGGCGCCGCGTCGTCCCGCCTCGACTTCACCGAGGAGGAGCTGCTGGCCCACGTCGAGGGCCTGTTCAGCCGCAAGGGCGAGAAGATCGTCGAGGTCAACCGCCGCGCCTTCTCCTACGGACGGGCAGCGGGTCTCTTCTTCCGCGGATTGGTGGACGGCGGGGTCGCCATTCCCGACGCCATTACGCTGTGCCGGACGATCGACGCCTCCACCTTCGATCCCGAGAAGGCAGGGGCCTGGGCCGCCGCCGCGACCGCCGACGCGAATCTGCTCGCAACCATGATCGCGGCAGACGAGGCCGCGGACTGCAGCCGGATCCCGGCAGGAGAGTGACCGCCGTGTCTGACATCGATTTCCCGCACATCGAGAAGCTCTTCCGCCGTGCCCGGGAGGACGGCCGAACGCGGCTGTACGAGCACGAGTGCTACGAGCTCCAGGAGGCCATCGGCGCCGAGGCGGCGCCGGTGCACCGCTTCATCCCCGCCGACCGGCGTCCGCTGCAAACCGAGCTCGACGCCATCCCCGGCAGCCACGTGGTGCTCAAGATCGTCTCCCCCGACATCGTGCACAAGACCGAGGCCGGCGGGGTGCGGATCGTTGCCAAGGAGCTCGGCGAGGTCACCGCAACCATGGATGCGATGCTGCAGGAATCACCGGCCGCCTACGCGGAGTACCTGGAAACCCACGGCGATGCCGCCGAGGTCCCGGACAGCGAAACTCTGCGGCAGCGCGTGGAGGGCGTTTTGCTGTGCCAGTTCGTCGACGCCGACGCCCGCGGATTCGCCACCGAGCTCTTCGTCGGCGTTCGCAGCACCGCCGAGTTCGGCCCCATCATCACCGCCGGGCTGGGCGGCGTGGAGATGGAGACCCTGGCCCGCGAAACCCGAAAGGGAGCCGCGGTGGCCATCGCTCCCACCGGTTTGGTGGACGGCGCCCAGTTCTTCGAGCTCTTCAAACGCACGCTCTCCTACCAGCGCCTCTCGGGCGCCATGCGGGGATCGCAGAGGATGGTCAGCGATGACGTGCTGGTGGAGTGCTTCCAGGCCACCATCAGCCTGGCCAACCACTTCTCGGAGCTCAACCCCTACGCCGACTTCCAGCTCGCGGAGTTCGAGGTGAACCCCTACACGGTGAGCGGCCGCCGGCTGGCGCCCCTCGACGGCGTCTGCGTCCTCGAAAAGGCCGAGTCCATCGTGAGCGCACGGCCCCTCGACAAGATCGACAGCCTGCTCAAGCCGGCGTCGGCGGCCGTCATCGGCGTGTCGTCCAAGGGGATGAACATGGGGCGGATCATCCTGGGCAACATCCTCGGCGGCGGCTTCGACCCGGAACGGACCACCGTCATCCGGCCGGGCCTCGACGAGATCGACGGCGTCCGCTGCGTCCCGTCCATCGCAGACCTCCCCGAAAAAGTGGACCTTTTCGTGGTCGCCGTCGGCGCGTCCCAGGTCCCGGAGGTCCTCAACGACCTCATCGACCACGACGCCGCCAACGCCGTCATCCTGATTCCCGGCGGTCTCGGTGAGAAGGAGGGCAGCGAGCACCTCGCCGAGGAGCTCAAACTCAAGATCCGCAACGCCCACTCGGACGACGAAGGCGGCCCGGTCTTCATCGGCGGCAACTCCCTCGGCGTCATCTCCCACCCCGGCCGCTACGACACCATGTTCATCCCCGAGACCAAGCTGGCCAAGTCGCGGGGCGACCACCCGAGACCCGCCTGCTTCATCTCGCAGTCCGGCGCCTACATCATTGCCAACCTCAGCCGGATGCCGTGGTTCGACCCGGCCTACGCCCTCTCCATCGGCAACCAGATCGACCTCACGGCGGCCGACCTCCTCAACCACATCAGGCACGATCCGGACATCGAGGTCTTCGCCGTCTACATGGAGGGCTTCCAGTCGGGCGACGGCCTGCGCTTCGCCCAGGCGGTCCGCGACACCGTCGCCCTGGGCAAGGACGTGGTGTTCTACAAGGCCGGCCGGACCACCGCCGGCCGCTCCGCCACCGCCGGCCACACCGCGTCGGTGGCCGGCGACTACGCGGTCTGCGAGGCGGCCATCACCGAGGCCGGCGCCTTCGTCGCCTCGGACTTCAACGAATTCTCCGATCTGCTGCGGCTGAGCATGGCGTTCCGCGGCAAGACCATCGGCGGCCGCAACCTCGCAGCCATGTCCAACGCCGGGTTCGAGTCGGTGGGCATGGCGGACTCCATCGAGGGCGACCGTGTCCGCCTGCACTTGGCGCCACTCGGGGCCGACACCCGCGCCACCCTGCAGACGATTCTCGAGCTCTCCCGGCTCGACGGCCTGGTGGACGTGAAGAATCCCTTCGACGTCACCCCCATGGCCAACGACGAGAGCTTCGCCCAGCTGGTAGACGCCATTCTCAGCGACCCCGAGGTCCACGTGATGGTCGCCGGCATCGTGCCCCTGACCCCCGCCATGCAGACCCTGGCGCCGGACGACGCCCACTCGGAGTCGGTCCACGTGGCCGAGTCCATCGCCCGCCGGCTGCCCGAGGTCGCCGAGAAGCACAGCACCCCCCTGGTGGCGGTGGTGGACTCGGGTCACCTCTTCGACGAGATGGCCGCCGTCCTCTCCTCCGGCGGGCTTCCCGTCTTTCGTTCGGCGGACCGCGCGGTGCGGGTGCTCACCAAGTGGGTCAACGTCAAGCTGCGCCGGGAGGAAGCATGAAGAGCCACACCGCCAAGCTGGTGATGCAGATCGACCGGCGCATGGACTTCGTCAACATCACCTCGAAGGTGGAAGCGGAGCTGCGGACATCAGGCATCCGCGAGGGTCTGTGCCTCGTCAACGCCATGCACATCACCGCCTCGGTCTTCATCAACGACGACGAGTCGGGCCTTCACCGGGACTACAAACGCTGGCTCGAGGAGCTCGCGCCCTTCGATCCATCGCCCGAGCGCTACCACCACAACCGCACCGGCGAGGACAACGCCGACGCCCACCACAAGCGGCAGATCATGGGCCGCGAGGTGGTGGTGGCGGTGACCGACGGCCGGCTTGACCTCGGCCCGTGGGAGCAGATCTTCTACGGCGAGTTCGACGGCCGCCGACCCAAACGCATCATGGTCAAGATCATCGGGGAGTAGCTCTCAGCGCTGTTTCTCGCGGAAGACGCCGTAGACACCGGCGATGATCAAGACGGTACCGGCAAAGCCCACCGCTAACGATACGATCAGCCCGCCGGACGGACGGCGGCGGTCGATGAGGCTCTCCATGAGCACGACCCACATGGGCATCGCTCCGACATCCAAAGCCGCCAGGCCCGAGTCGATCCGCTGCTCGGCCCGGTTCACGGCTCCGTTGTCGGCGACCCACATGAGCAATCCGCTGCCAGCAACGATCAGGAGGTCGCCCCGCGACAGGGCCACCCGCACCCCCCCCCGGATACGGCAGATCAGGAGTAGGATTGCCGCCGCCGCGAAGACCCGCGTCGCGCCGATCCAGAACGGCGGCCAGCCTGCTCCGGGACGCACAGCCAGCCGGATGCCGGGATAGGTACTGCCCCAGGACACGTAGGTCACCAGCAGGCAGAGCAGACCCAGCACCGGGTAACCGAAAATGCGCCTCGACGACACGGTCAGCGCCAGACGCCCGGGATCTTCCGCCGGCACGAGGGGCAGGAGCCCCCGACGAGCCGGTTGTCGATGATCTTGAAGCCCAGCCGTCGGATCAGGATCTCGCCGCACCCGGGGCACACCGTGTTCTCCCCCGGGTGGCCGGGAACGTTGCCCAGATAGACGTGCTCGAGACCCTCGGCGCGGGCGATCTCCCAGGCCCGCTCCAGGGTCGCCACCGGGGTCGGCGGAAGATTGGTGAGGCGGTAGGTCGGATGGAAGCGGGTGAAGTGCAGCGGGACGTCGGCGCCGAGATTGGTCTTGACCCAACGGGAGAGATCGCGCACCTCGGCCTCGGAGTCGTTGAGCGTCGGGATCAGCAGCACCACGATTTCCAGCCACACGCCGCTGCCCCGGATGATCTCGAGGGCCTCGAGCACCGGTTTCAGCTCGCCCCGGAGCTGATCCCGGTAGAACTCTTCCCGGAAGCTCTTGAGATCGACCTTGATTGCCCTCAGGAGGGGCAGAACCTCACGCAACGGCTCCTCGCGGATATAGCCGTTGCTGACCACCGTCGGGTACAGGCCCGCCTTGCCGGCCGCCCGCGCAGCGTCGCGGACGTACTCCCAGAAGACCACCGGCTCCGAGTAGGTGGCGGCCGTGAGCTTCGCCGACGCCCGGCGAGCCGCCGCCACCAGGGCTTCCGGCGGCAGGTAGGCCGACCGCACCTGCTCCGGGCGAAACTGGGAGATCTCCCAGTTCTGACAGAACTTGCACTCCACGTTGCAGCCCGCCGTGGCGTAGGAGAGCGCCAGCTCGCCCGGCATGACGTGGAAGAAGGGTTTCTTCTCGATGGGATCGGCGTGAACGCTGCAGGCCAGCGAGTGGACCAGGGTGTAGTAGACCCCTCCCCGGTTCTCCCGCACTCCGCAGGTCCCGCGTTCGGCGTCGGCCACCGTACAGCGCTGCGGACACAGACCGCACTCCACCCGATCCTCGTCGAGCTTTTCGTACCACGACGCCTCCCGGCCGAGGAGCTCCTCGCCCTCGACGATCTCTCCCACCCTGAAGGCCCGTCGCGCCGAGGTCGGCGTCGCCGAGGCGGCGGCGGCGCCGGCGGCGAGCAGGGTGGCGAATCGCCGGCGGTCGAAGGTCATACCGAGAGCTCCTTGAGGCGCGTCGGATCGGCGACGCCGAGGCCGTAGCGCTCGGCGGTGGCGAGAAACCGCGGCGCCCGCCCCGCCGCTTCCAGCGACGGCATCCCGCGGCGTTTCCGTTCGGCGTCGATGACCGCCCACGCCCAGACGTCGGCCGCCACCGGATCCAGGCTCGCGGCGAGCATGTTGAGGTCGAAGATCCCGGATGCCCTGAACGCCGGTCCTCCATGGCACTGGGCCGTCACTCCGTCGAGCACGGTCAGACGGAGCTTGGACCTGATGAACGGGTGGTGCACGACGTCGGCGACGTAGGGGTCGCACTGGTGGTCGTGGTACTTGTTCGGGTTGTGGATCACGCCGTACCAGTTCTTCATCCCCGCCGATACACCGGCGAGATCGTGGTCCTTGACCACGCCGAAGGAGACCAGCGCGGTACAGGTCTCCGACACCAGGCGCGCGAAGCACGAACCGATGGCGCCGGAGACCGACGGCAACCGGTCGTAGTCGTTGTCGACACCGAAGCAGCGCGGGCCGTCACCCGACCGGCGGATCTCGAACCCCGCCCGCTCGAGCTCGCGGCTCGACCTCTCGAAGAGGATGATCTGCTCCGGCGGCACGCCCCCTTCGATCAGACGGTCGACGAAGGCCGCGACCAGCTCCGGGCGTGGCGAAAGACGTCGCCCCCCGAGACAGTTGAGCTTGATGCCCACCACATCGGAGCTGCGAAACACCGAGGCCGCCAGTCTCGGTGGCCCGCCGCCCTCGGGTCGGCCGCCGAGCACCGCGTCCATGGCGGCCCCCACCTTCGTCGGATCGAGGCGACCTCGCTCATCCGCCGGCAGCCTGGCCGTCCGGACCACCGCGGGCTCGGCATTCTCCCGCCCGGAAGCCGCACCGGTCAACGCCACTCCGCCAGCCAGCGCCGCCAGCTCGCGCCGGGTCAGCCTCCGCTGAGCCATCAGGGGCCTTCCGAAAAGACCTGGCTCGTGAAGACCTCGAAGGTGGCGCCGCTCTGCCACGCGGTACGGGGGAGCCCGGCCTTCAGCGACAGATTGTCGAGCATGGCCTCCAGATTCCACCCCTGCTCCACCGCCACCTGGGGCAGGTAGAGGGCCCGGCGGCCGTGCTTGGTCATGAGCACACCGTGCGTGCCCACCTGGATAAAGCGGTGGGAGCGCACCGGCCGCATGGGAGACAGCACCGAGACCTCGATCTCGACTGCGTCGAGCTCCTCGAGCTCCAAGGGCGGAAACCGCGGATCCTGCGCCGCCCATACCGCCGCCTGGACCACCGCGTCGACGAGCGGCTCCGTGGCTTCGACGACCCCCATGCACGCCCTGAGCCGACCCTCGGTCCGAGCCTTCTTTCCGGTGTTGTTGAGAGTCACGAACGCACCCGCAAGACCCTCCCACCGGCGCCTGTCCGGGTGAGCGGCGAACCAGCGCGCCACCTCGGTGTCGTGGGTCAGACTACCGCTCAGCGTCGCCCGGGCGAGCTCGATGAGGGCGATGCCGTCCTCCCGGCCGAGCTCATCGGCCGTGGTCGGCGCCGGCCTCTCGCTCCACGAGGTCCACGCGCCCTCGAAAGCCGCCGCAACATAGCTCACGGAGAGGTCGAAGCTGCCGCTGACGTGCCCCGAGGTGGTGACCTCGAGCAGGTCTCCGGTGCCCTGGAACGCACGCTCGAGGAGTGCGACGAGTACGCCCACCGGCCGGACGCCGCAGACCGTGTCGCCACTGACCTCTACCTGCTTGACGAAACCGCGGGCGTCGAGCTCGGCTGCCCGTTCCGCCGTCTCCCGCGCCACCCGGATGAGCGTCTTGCCGAGCCCTTCTTCGGCGTAGGGAGACCAGCCGTAGCGGTCTCCATGGTGGGTGAAGTCCGACGACGCCACCACCACGGTTGTTTCGTCGAGCAGGCCGGCGAGGTGCTCCGCCATGGCGCGGCAGGTGGCCAAATCGGTGTTTGGGCCCAGCACAACCGGCACCAGCGCCGCCTTGGGCGCCACCGCCTGCAGGAACGGCAGCTCGACCTCGAGGGAATGCTCCTTGACGTGGGCCTCGGCCGGGCCGTCGAAGAGTGAGCTGCGGCGGAGCCTCGCCACCGCTTTCCTGTCGATGGGCATCACACCCAGTGGGGTTTCGAACCCGGTCACGGACTCCTTTGGCAATGCTCCGCCCGAGAAGGCGAAGTGGTGCGACGGTCCGAGCACGATCACCCTCCGGACATCCTCACCGGAAAGTCGGGCGAACGCCTTCGCCGCCGTGGGGCCTGAGTAGGCGTAGCCCGCGTGCGGAACGATCAGGGCGCGCGCTCCGCCCTCCGATCGGGCGCCGGCGGCAGCCTCGAGCATCGTGTCGACAGCCGCTCTCAGCGCCTCAGACTCCCCGGGGTAGAAGGCGCCGGCCACCGCCGGTGGTCTCAGCTCCGCCGCGGCCGACGCGGCCAAACCGAGAATGCAGACCATGATCAGAGACTTCATACTGTCAGTGATAACGCCTTCCCCGCGGGAATGCAATCTCGCCGGCGGCGTGCTCAGTCGTCGTTGGCCGCCGCAGCAACCTCTTTCTCGCGCAGCGTACGTGCTTTTCGCAGGTACCGCTGTTGGCGTTTCTCGTCCCCGGTCCGGGCGGCGTACCGGGCGAGGCCATCCCAGACCTCGGGCTCGCGAGGGAACCGACGTTTGGCCCGCTTCAGGTAGCCCTCAGCCGACCTCAGGTCGCCGCGAGCCATCTCGGAATCGGCCAGGGTGATGAGGGTGAAAGGGCTGGCGCCGCGCTGAGCCGCCGCCAGAAGGGCCACCCGGGCCTCGTCGTGGCGACCGAGATTCCCGTACAGAATCGACAGGTTGTTGAGGGCTGACGAGTACTGCGGATTGATCGCCAGCGCCCGTCGGTAGGCTTCGAAGGCGCCGTCCACATCGCCCGCGCGGACGCGGAACACCCCGAGATTCACCCACCCCGCCGGCCACTCCGGGGCCAGCCGGGTCGCGGTTCCGAAGTGCCTTCCGGCCGGCCCCAGGAGGCCCTCGCGCAGGGCGTTGGCCCCGAGGTTGTTGTGGTGCAGGGCGGAAGCGCGAACGTCGTCGAGAACCGATCTTCCGACCACCGGCGCCTCGGAGAGAAACGAAAAATCAAACATCGCCACCTGCGGACCCGACCCGTGGGCGGCAACCACGTGGTGGTTCACCACGACCAGGCCGCCGTCGCGATCAACCACCGGATCACGGGTCACCGCCATCAGATAGGTGGGAATCCCCAGGCTCCGCGACATGGCGATGAACAGCGAGGTGAACGAAAGACAGTTTCCCCGCCGCTCAGCGAATGCCCGCTCAGCGGTGAGGGTCCGCGCATCGTCGTAGCTGAACTCGAACGCGCCCTCGTCGAAAAAGGCCCGCTGCAGGTTCGCCAGTCGAAGGCTGGACTCCGAAGAGCCCACCGGCCCCACGGCCTGCTCCGCCCAGGCCCGCATCTGCGGGGTCGCGTGGAACGGGTAGACCACCTCGTCCGGGTCGAGGCCGAGCGCCGCGACCTCGTTCCTCCACGCGTCGTAATCGAACGCGTTCCCGGCGCCGCCGGCCGCGGCCACCGCCGCCGAGGCCAGAACCAGGATGATCAGGAGCGATATCCGCTTCATATCAATACGATACGCCGGGCGCTTCAGGCGGTTACAGGTGCGGGACCCGGTATTTTCCGGTAGCATCGGGCCGAGACGGCGTTCCCGCCCCTCCGGAGGTTCCCATGACCCGGAACAGATCGATGATCATCGCCATCATCCTCGCGGTCGCCACGCCGGTGGTCGCCGGCACCGCGTCCTTCGACGACGACTTCGAAAACGCAACGCTGCGAGTGGACTTCTACCAGTACGGCGACAAGGCCGCTCAGTTCATGGCCATCCACCGGTTGATCCGCCAGGGGGAGTGGGCGGGCCCTGTCCGCCACCTCATCGACCCCCTCCCCTACGGCATCTACGTCGCCAGGCTCACCGACAAGAACGACGGCCGCGTCCTTTACGAACAGGGCTTCGACAGCTTCTTCGGCGAGTACCGGACCACCTCCCCCGCCGGCCGGGGCATTGTCAGGGTCTTCAACGAGTCGGTTCTCGTTCCCTTCCCCCGCCGCGCCGCGATCTTCAGCCTCGGTGAGCGTCCTCCGGGCGGCGAGGAGCGAACTCTGGTGGAGGTGGAGGTCGATCCGACGTCCGTCGACATTGCCCACGACAAGCCGGCGTCGGGCGCGGTCGTGGTCCAGAGCCACGTCGCCGGAGACCCGCACCACTGCCTCGACATCGCCTTCATCGGCGAGGGCTACACCGCCGCCGAGATCGACACCTTCACCGCCGACGTCCAACGGTTCACCGAGCTCATGCTCTCGCAGGAGCCCTACGCGTCGCGTTCGGATCGGATCAATATCCGCGGCGTGCTGCTCCCCTCTGCCGAGTCCGGGGTCGACGAGCCCACCCGCGGCGTCTGGCGGAGCACCTCCATCGGCGCCTCCTTCAACAGCTTTTCGTCGCCCCGGTACCTGCTCACCGACGACAGCCGTGCTCTGCGCGACATCGCCGCCACCGTCCCCTACGACACTTTGCTGATCATGGTGAACCACGAGCGCTACGGCGGCGGCGGCCTCTACAACCGCTTCTGCACCTTCACCGCCCACGGCCCGGTCTCCGGCTACCTGCTGCTGCACGAGTTCGGCCACTCCTTCGGCGGCCTGGCCGACGAGTACTACACCTCGTCCACCGCCTACGACAACTTCTACCCCGAGGGCCACGAGCCGTCCGCACCGAACATCACCGCCGAAGTCGATCCCGCGAAGATCAAGTGGGCCGACCTCCTGACCGAGGGTGTCGAGCTGCCCGTCGCATGGGACAAAGGAGCCTACGACGAGGCCGACCTGGCGTACCAGGCCCAACGCCGGGAGCTCAACAACGCCATCGCAGAGGCCGCCCGTTCCGGAGCGCCCACCGCCGAGATCGAGGCCCTCGAAAAGGCGGAGATCGAGCACTCTCTGAAGCGGATGGCCGAGGTGGAAGCCTTCATGGAGGCCGGCGGCCAGAGCGATCTGGTTGCCGCCTTCGAGGGCGCCGGCTATATCTCCGAGGGCCTCTATCGACCCCAGATCGACTGCATCATGTTCTCCCGCGGCGTCAAGCCCTACTGCTCGGTCTGCCGACGAGCCGTGAACGCCCGGATCAACGTCTACACCGGGGATCCCATCCCCGCCGCCATGGTCTCCGTCCAATGACCGCGAAGACCATCTACCGCATCAATTTCGTCAGTGCAGGCGAGGTCTACGAGATCTATGCGGCCAGTGTGTCTCCCGGCGGTATCTTCGGCTTCATCGAGGTGGAAGAGCTGCTGTTCGGCGAGCGGTCCAAGCTCCTCATCGATTCTTCCGAGGAGCGGCTCAAGACCGAGTTCGAAGGGGTCAAGCGCACCTTCATCCCCATGCATGCGGTGCTGCGTATCGACGAGGTCGAAAAGGCCGGTCGCGGCCGGATCACCGAAGGCTCCGACAAAGTGGCGGCCTTCCCCATGACCATGGTGGGTCCCGGAAACGGCGGCAAGAAATGATCGACCCTCCCAGCGACCGGCTGCAACCCGGGTCGCCGCCGACCGTAGAAGACGGCATGAGCGGGAAAGACGGCAACTGGTTCATGCGCGCCTGGCGGGACTGGGCGCGCTCCATCCTGGTCATCGTTCTCGCGGTCACCGCCTTCCGCTCGGCGGTAGCCGACTGGAACGACGTCCCCACCGGGTCCATGAAGCCGACCATCCTCGAGGGCGATCGAATCGTGGTCAACAAGCTCGCCTACGACCTCAAGATCCCCTACACCCGCTGGCACCTGGCGACCTGGGGCGCCCCGAAACGCGGCGACATCGTCGTGCTGAAGTCCCCCGCCGACGGCAAACGGCTGGTCAAACGGGTCATCGGCCTGCCCGGCGACACCATCGCCATGGTTCGAAGCCGCCTGGTGGTCAACGGCGAACCCGTGGCGTACTCCCCGTTGGCCCCCGAGCTCGCCGCCCGATTCGACCCCCAGGGGGAGAATCGGATCATCGCCGCGGAGGAGCTCGACGGCGACCCCCACGCCATGATGATCACCCGGGGAGCGCGGACGCAACGCACCTTCCGACCGGTGGCCGTGCCCGAGGGGCAGTTCTTCCTCATGGGCGACAACCGGGACGAGAGCTTCGACTCTCGCCACTTCGGATTCGTGGAGCGGGACGCCATCGTCGGCCGCGCCCTCGCCGTCGCCGGCTCGGTGGACCCCGACCGCCACTTCTGGCCGCGCTGGAAGCGGTTCTTCACGGGTTTGCAGTAGCTCACCGCAAAGACGTAGAAATCGTCAAGAACACCAGTGAAACGACGATTCCCGATCAGTCGAGGTGGCCGCGGTCGGAATCGCCCATCTCGACTCCTCCGTCCGGGAAGTACTCCTTCCAACGCCGGTCGACCAGCGCGGCGGTGTCGTCGTCGCAGAACAGCTCGTCCGGGTACGGCGTCTTCATCCGCGCGTCGATGACGATGGGCGCGGTATACGAAAGGTGGTGCCGAACCACCCTTTGTGATGCGGTGTGGATGTCGGCGGCCGGTTCGAACCGGGTGAAGGTGGTCCAGAGGAAGTTCATCGGGCTCGCCGTCGCCCGCCGCGCGTCGTCGGTGAGCACCACCAGCGGCCACTGGGCAAAGGCCGGATCGGCCGCATAGCGCGCGGCGGCGCCGGCGACTTCCGTCCAACTCGGTCCCTGGACCACGAGACACCCGGGGCAGAAAACCTCCACTCGATCCACCCCCGAAGGAAGCTCCCCGGCGCTGAACGTCTGCGGCAGCTCCCGTACCGGGTCGCCGAGGCCCAGCCAGATGCCCTTCGACCCGAGGTTCACCTCCGGCCCGGTGTAGTCGAGGGTGTCCATGGAGACGTTGGACACGACGAACAGGTCCGTCTCCGGTCGCGTCCGCGCCAGGATGTGGCTGAGGGTCGCCTTGAAGTCCGGCAACCGCACGTCGCGGTCGGTGACCAGGAGGAACTTCGTCAGACTGAGCTGGCCCTCGCCGAGGATACGAAACGCCGAGGCCATCGCCTCCCGCCGGTAGCGTTCGTGCACCACCGCCGCGGCCAGCGCGTGATACCCCGTCTCGCCGTAGGTCCACACCGCCCTCACCCCGGGCATGACCAGCGGAAACAGCGGCGACAGCAGCTCCTGGAGCTCATCACCGATGAAAAAGTCCTCCTGCCGCGGCTTGCCCACCACCGTCGCGGGGAATACGGCGTCTCGCCGCCGGGCGATGTAGTCCACGTCGAAGATCGGGTAATCGTGCTCCAGAGAGTAGTAGCCGTAGTGATCTCCGAACGGGCCCTCCGGCCGCCGGATCATTGCCGGCACGCGGCCGCACAGGGCGATCTCGGCATCCGCCATCAGCGGTCGTCCATCGGGTCCAGGGCACTGGCGAATCTTGCCGCCGGCGATCAGCGAGGCCAGAAGAACTTCGGGGACGTTCTCCGGCAGCGGCGCCACCGCTGCGAGGATGAGAGCCGGCGGGCCGCCGAGGAAGACCGAGACCGGCAGATCCTCCCCGAGGTCTTCCGCCGCGGCGTGGTGGAAGCCGCCGCCCTTCCCGATCTGCCAGTGCATCCCGGTTGTCCGTGGGTCGTGGATCTGCATGCGGTACATCCCCAGGTTCGGCACCTCCGTCCCGGGGTGTCTCGTCGATACCAGGGGCAGGGTGATGAACGGTCCGCCGTCCCGAGGCCACGAGGTGAGGGCGGGCAGTCGGCGGAGATCAACGTCCCGGGTGAGCGTGTCGAGGACAGGCCCCCGCCGAACGTTCTTGGTTCCCAGGCGCAGACCGGCGCCGATGAGGCGTCGGTGCCTCCACAGTCGACCCGCCGAGGGTGGAAACTCGCCACCGATGAGCTCGACAAGGGTCCGAACCAGAGTGCCGGGACGGTCTCCAAACGCCTTTCGCGCGCGGCCGGCCGTTCCGAAGAGCCCTGTGACCACCGGCAGGCCCGAATTTTTCGGACGCCGGAAGAGCAGCGCGGGCCCGCCGGCAGCGATCACCCGACGGTGAATCTCGGCGATCTCGAGGTGTGGGTCGACCTCGGTTTCCACCACCGCGAGCTCGCCCGAGGCTTCCAACGTGTGGAGGAACGAGTGCAGGTTCGGAAAGACGGTGTCGTTCATGCCGGTAACCATAACCCACCCGCTCCGAGATCGCTGCCATGATGCCGCAGCGCGTCAATCCACCGTCGAGAGCATTGGCGATCACCGGTTCGAACCTGTCCATCGCGCCATCCTCTGCAACCGACTTGAAGATATCTCCTTGTAGCGCCAACAATTTGAACAATGCGCCACCAACCGCTCAGAGTTGACAACCTTGCCGCACCGCGGTACAACTCCAGCGACGACCTGACGGTCGCGACGTTTCGCCGGGAGTCTCAGATGATTCGACTGATCAAGAGGTACGGAAGCCGCAAGCTATATGACACCGAGGAGAGCCGCTACGTGGCTCTCGACGAGCTCGCCGGCTGGATCCGCAACGGCCAGCAGATCAAGGTCATCGACAACAAGACCTCGGATGACGTCACCTCCCAGACCCTCACCCAGATCATCTCCGAGGAGGGCCGCAAGGGCACCTCGCTGCTTCCCAACGAGCTGCTGCACGACCTCATCCGCGCTGGCGAGAAGGCGGTTTCCAGCGGCGTCGAACAGCTGCAGAACCGGATGGACCGGCTGGTTCAGGCATCGGTGGACCGGATCGGTCCCGTGCGGCGTGCCCGCGAAGAGATGGCGCAGCTGCGCGAACGGCTGGAAGAGCTCGAATCGTCGCTGGCGGCGTTCGAAAGCGACGGTGGGAAAGACGCGACCGAGGCCAAGAACGAGTGAGTCCGCCACTGGCCCACCCGCCCTCAACGACCGACAGAACAACGCGGGTGGAGCCGTGATCGACACCGCCCGCACCCGGTCCAAGGTCGGCCTTGCGCTCGCCGGCGGCGGTCCCGAGGGCTCCATTTACGAGATCGGCGCGGTTCGCGCCCTCGACGAGGCGCTGGACGGGATCGACTTCAACGAGCTCCACATCTACGTCGGCGTCAGCGCGGGGGCCTTCATCTCCTCGTGCCTGGCCAACGGCCTCACCACCGCACAGATGTGCCGAGCCATCGTCAAGCACGAGCCCGGCGAGCATCCTTTCGTTCCCGAGACCTTCCTCTCTCCCGCCGTCGGCGAGATGGTTCGCGGCGGCGTCAAGGTTCCCAGGCTCTTCCTGGAGGGTGTCTGGGACGTGATCCAGCGGCCGCGCACGCGACGCCTCACCGAGCCTCTGGCCCGACTGGCGAGGGCGCTTCCCGTAGGCATCTTCCGCAGCGACCCGCTGCGCGTGTACCTCGAGCGGATCTTCTCGAAGCCCGGACGCACCGACGACTTCCGCGAGCTGCGACACCCGCTCATCGTGGTCGCCACGGATCTCGACTCGGGCCGGGCGGTGTGCTTCGGCGAGCCCGGCCTCGACCAGGTTCCCATCTCGAAGGCCGTACAGGCATCCACCGCCCTCCCCGGACTCTACCCGCCGGTGCGGATCGACGGCCGCCAGTACGTCGACGGGGTCCTGCTCAAGACCGTCCACGCCTCGGTCGCCCTGGAGGCTGATGCCGATCTCGTTCTCTGCGTCAATCCGATCGTTCCAGTCGACACGGTGAAGTCGGTGGAGCTCGGTGTCATGCGCCGCGGCCGATTGGCCGAGCGAGGCCTGCCCACAGTCCTTTCCCAGACCTTCCGCACCATCATCCACTCGCGGATGGGCGCCGGTCTCTCGGCCTACGAGACCCGCTACTCGGACCGGGATGTTCTCGTCTTCGAGCCCAGCCGCGACGACTACAGCGTATTCTTCTCCAACGTCTTCTCGTTCGCCAATCGCAAGGCGGTCTGCGAGCACGCTTATCGCAGCACTCGGCGCAGGCTGTGGCGCAACCGGAAACGCCTGGGATCGACCCTTCAGAAGCACGGGATCACCCTGCGCACCGACATCCTGGAAGACCCCGACCGCGACCTCTGGGAATCCGTCCGCCTCCACACGAGGCGCCGGACGGTCCCATCCCACCTCAAGACCCGTCTCGACAAGGCGCTGGCTCAGGTCGAAGAGATCATCGCCGCCCAGTAGGCCGCGGCTCGGCCCACTTCCGGATCACCGATTCGGGTAGAGCCAGGAGTAGAGGTCGTCAGCCAGCGCCGGGGCGTGT
Organism: Thermoanaerobaculales bacterium; assembly: GCA_036351195.1. Lineage (GTDB taxonomy): Bacteria > Acidobacteriota > Thermoanaerobaculia > Thermoanaerobaculales > Sulfomarinibacteraceae > JAHECW01. Next base: position 18,683 of record JAZBOQ010000053.1, read on the forward strand.
TCGTTGAGGTAGTTCAGCTCGTCGAGCGCCCCGCTGCGGTCACCCGAGTAGAGCAGCGCCAGCCCAAGCCCGTAGTGGGCCCGGACGTTCCCGGGATTGTGGTCGAGGACCTGACGGAACTCCCCGACCGCGGCCTCGTTCTCGTCGAGGTGGAAGAGTGCCACCGCTAGGCCGAGCCGCGCCTCGACGTTGTCGGGCTCTCGTTTCACGACCTCCCGACAGACACGCTCGGCATCGGCGTGCCGCTCGAGAAGGCCGTAAGCGATGCCCAGCTCCACCAGCGCGCCGGTGAGATCTTCATCCCGGGCGAAGGCCTCGGCGAGGTACCTGATGGCGGTCTCCAGGTCGCCCTGCCGGCGGCAGGTCACCCCAAGCATGTAGGTCGTCTCCGGTTCGTCGGGCCGCATCTCATGAGCCCGTTCGAACGCCGATCTCGCCTCGACGAAGAGCTCGAGCTCGAAGGCCGCCGTTCCGAGACCGAAGAGGGCGTTGAAGCGCTGCTCGTCGCCGCGAGCTATCTCCTCCGCCCTCCGATAGTGCCGGTAGGCGGCGCCGAAGTCCTTCTCATCGAGGGCGACGTAGCCGAGCTGCAGCTCGCGAAACGCTCCCTCGAAGTCCGGGGCCCGCTCCGCCCATGCCCCACACGCGGCGAGCAGGAGCACCACCGCCGTCGCTTTCGGCAGCCATCCGCGAATCTGATCAATCACCCCAGCTCTCCCAACTCACGATGTCGTCCTCGCCGCCTCCGTCCGACACCGACGTGAGGTTGGCCACCAGCTTGCCGAAGGAGAGGTCGAACTCGATCCTGCACGGCCGGTGGGGCTCGCTTCGTTCGACCCACACCACCATCGCCCCGCTCTTGCTGAACAGCATCTCGTCTCGAGGTTCCGGAACAACAGCCACGGCATCGCACCTCCCCGCCTTGGTCTTGAAGGTCTTGGCCGCCGTCGTTCTGGCGGTGGTCTTCACCACGCCGTCGCTGGTCATCAGATTGAAAACCTCTTCGCGCTCGACCTCGGTGCCCAGGCTCCGCAGGCTGAAGACGAACGCCAGGGGGTCGAGGACGCGCGCCTCTGCCAACGGAATCCTCTCGTCTCCATCCTTCCCGTGGCGAACCACTTCGGAGGACTCGTGGTCCACCACCCATAGCTCGTCCTTGCGTTTCTTCTTTTCCTGCGATCGCTCGCGGTATCGCACGGACGACGCGAGCACGGGGTCGTAGGTGGAATCCAGCCGGGAACGAACCCGGTAGATTCCATCGAAGAACTTCGAGCTCCGCAGCAGGACGACGATGCGCTCGATGGGGGCGCCGGAGGGGTCGGTTTCCCGAAAGCTCGTGATCCTCATTGCACCGCAGCGGATCCCCGCCCAGGACACCGAGTACGAGAGTTGCTCACCGACCGGAAGCGTAACACCGGCACCTTTGTCCCCCGAGACCGGCATCGCCGCCAAAAACAGCAACGCCAGGACTCCGAGTACGGCCCGGGCTTTCGTTGATCGAGGGCTCTTCGCAGGCATTCGAACTCCGGTCCTCTCCCGATTGCTTCCTTCCTCCACGATAGCAGGACGGACGACCGGTCAGTGGACCCTGCCGGAATCCGGCTCACCTTCTTCGTCGAAACCGTGCACGAGCACGAAGAAGTACGCCGGAAAGCGCTCGACCTCGGTTTCAGCGATGAGCTCGAACACGAACTCGTGTTCGGACTCGCCCCTCGCCCCCTGAACATAGGCGATCTGCTCGGGCGCCAAAAGGAGCTCGCCCACCAGGATCTTGCCCCGCAGCACCTGGACCACCAGGGTGCCCGGCTCTTCCTGAGCGAAGTGCCAGTGCAGGTCCTCGTCGTCGTAGAGCACCGCTTCCGGCGTCCCGGCACGGAGGATGCAATTGGGGTGGCTCATGAGCCAGACCCAGAAGACGTCGAACGGAAGCGTCGGAGCATCGTCGGTGGTGGTCATCACGGTGACTGTAACATTGTTCGATTGTCGGTCCGAGCCGGTTCGTGGAGACTCGCACCCTGGAATCGATCCCGTTCCCGATCCCGTTCCCGTTCCCGAATGGTCCATCGCATCGGGATCGGGATCGGGATCGGGAACGAAAAAAAACGGGGCACCCGCAGGCGCCCCGTTGAGTTCGAACGTTGGAATGCTCTATTCGATACCCGCGAACTCCTCGAGCATGGCGGTGGTGACCGACTTGGGACGCTCGATGGGATAGCCGAGGGCGCGGTCCCAGGTGATGTTGGTGAGCACGCCCAGGGCGCGGCCGATGCCGAAGAGGACGGTGTAGAAGTCCCACTCGGTGAGGCCGTAGTACCACTGGATGACACCGGACTGGGCATCCACATTGGGCCACGGGTTCTTGGCCTTGCCGTGCTCCTTGAGCACGCCCGGAGCGACCTGGTAGATCATGGAGATGACCTTGAACAGCGGGTAGTCCGGCAGGTTCTTGAGGCAGAACTCACGCTGGGACTCGTAGCGCGGGTCGGTCTTGCGGAGCACCGCGTGACCGTAACCGGGAATGACCTGACCCGAGTTGAGAGTGTCCCAGAGGGCCTTCTTGATGACCTCTTCGGTGGGCTCCTGACCGCCGAGACCGTCCATGAATTTCATGGTCCAGCTCAGCACCTCCTGGTTGGCAAGACCGTGGAGCGGTCCGGCGAGACCGTTGATGCCGGCGGACAGCGAGTAGTACGCATCCGACAGTGCCGACGCCACAAGGTGGGTCGTGTGGGCCGAGACGTTGCCCGACTCGTGGTCCGAGTGGAGGATGAAGTACATCCGCGCCACGTCGTCGTAGGGCTTGTCGATACCCATCTGGTGGGCGAAGTTGCCGCCCATGTCCAGGTTGGGGTCGGAGGGGATGTGAACGTCCGCCTTGTACTTCATGCGGTAGATGTAGGCCGCGAGCACGGGGAGCTTCGGCATGAGGTTCATCACGTCTTCGAACATGGGCTCCCAGTAGTCGAACTTGCTCATACCCTCGTTGTAGCGCTTGACGAACTCGGACTCACGCTGCATGGCGAGGATGCCCTGGGAGTAGAGGGTCATGGGGTGAGTGTCGGTGGGCGCAGCGCGCAGGATGTCGATGACGTACTGCGGGAGGTGGCGGCGCTTCTTGAACTCCTCGACGACCTCTTCCGCCTGCTCGGGGGTGGGGATGTCGCCGGTCATCAGGTAGTAGAAGAAGCCCTCGACGCTCGGGTAGTCCTGACCCTCCACCGCGGGCAGAGCCTCGAAGGTCTCCGGAATCGTGCGGCCGCGGAACCGGATGCCCTCGAAGGGGTCCAGGTACGACACGTCGGTCACGAGGCACTTCACGCCACGTGCGCCACCGATGGCCTGGGCGATGGTGACGTCACCGATCTTGACGTCGCCGTGCTCCTTGAGCAGCCGCACCGTCCGCGGCCGATGCTCCTCGATTTTCTGTTTCAGGGTTTCTTTGAGTATCGACATGTTGTTTCTCCTTCCGTGGCTCGGCGACGACGACTTCCTTTGCCGGGAGGCTCACCACCGGGTCGGTGGGTAATGAACTGTGGATGGAAACGGGGAATCGAAGCTCAGAATCACGAGGGAGAGTATAGAGCTTGTGAAACACAGTGACAAGCATTATTGCCGAGGTGCGTCACGAAAATCCCGCCAAACCGCCCCGTCTCACGGCTCCGCGATTTGACAGATGGACCAAACCGGCGAAAATGACCATCAATGCAGAGAATTACGGCCCGTGATCTTCGAACCAAGCTGCTGCTGGCGGAATCCGATGCGCTGATCCTCCTCGTCGCCGGTCTGGCGGCCGCGTGGGTCCGATTCGGGTCCGCCGGATTCAGCCAGGAGCTCGACCAGATTCTCCGCCACCCCGGGTTCATCGTCTACGCCGTGCTCGCGCAGCTCGGCCTCGCCACCACCTTCGATCTCTACCGGCCTGCCAGCTGGCGGACGCCGGACTATGTGCTCGCCAGGACCGCCGCCCTGGCGGTCGCTCTCGCGACGGCTCTGGCACTCGGGGTCTACCTCGTCGAGCCCTGGCGCTTCGGCCGCGGCCTTCTCGCCATCACCCTGGTGATCTCGCTTCCCTGCCAGGTTCTTCTACGCTACGTCTGGCTCAAGGTCACCGCGTCACCGCTGTCGCGAAACGCCGTCATCATCGGCGACGGCCCCATCGTCGGCGCCCTCCGCAAAGAGCTCGACCAGCGGCCCAACCCGCCATTTCGGATCTCTCACCACCTGCCCGCGCCCGGCTCCGCCGCCAGTCATTCCCTCGCGAGCATCGACCCCCACGAGGTGGACCTGGTGATCGTCGCCCAGCTCGCCGACGGCGACCCCACCATCGATCGGCTTTCGGCCCTCAACTTCAAGGGCACGGCGGTAATCGACGCCGCCGGCGCCTACGCCTCCCTCACCGGGCGGATTCCGGTGCGCCAGGTCGACTCCCGCTGGTTCATCGCCACCGGGGACTTCTCGTCCATCGCCACGTCCCCCTTTCACTACCTTCAGCGCTTCTTCGATCTTTTCGCCGCATCGATCCTGCTGATTCTGACCTCGCCGATCGTGCTTGCCGCCGCCCTTGCGATACTGGTAAGCGACGGGCTGCCCGTCGTCTACCGTCAGAAGCGCCTCGGGCGCTACGGCCGCGAGTTCGAGCTCTTCAAGCTGCGAACCATGAAGCACGGTTCCGACGTCAAGGGTCCGACCTTCGCCGCAGACAAGGACCCGCGGGTGTTTCGGGTCGGCCGGCTGCTCCGCCGGTGGCGGATCGATGAGCTGCCGCAGCTCGTCAACGTCCTGCGCGGCGAGATGAGCCTGGTCGGGCCGCGGCCGGAACGGCCGGACGTGGCGACCCGCTTCGAAAAGAAGATTCCCTTCTACGCCTACCGGTACTCGGTCCGACCCGGCCTGACCGGCTGGGCCCAGATCCACCTGCCCTACTGCGCCCGCACCGAGGACCACTTCGAGAAATTGGAGTTCGACCTGTACGCCGTCCGCCACCACGGCCCGGCAATGTACGCTATCGTTCTCCTCCGGACCCTGGGCGCCATCGTCTTCAGGCCGGGGCGTTGATGATGAGATCATTCGTTGTCTTCCTGTTGCTGCTGAGCATCCGTGCTGCGTCGCGGCTGTTCTTTCGACTGCACGAGGATTGGATGCCCACCAAACCCGCCGACATGGCCGAAGGCACCAGGATCGTCTCGGTTCTCAATCACACAAGCCTGTACGAGCCCTTGATCGCCGGCTACGCTTCCACCAGGCTGCTGTGGCGATTCGCCCGCCACGGCGTGCTGCCGGTGGCGGAGAAAACGATGAAACGGCCGGTGGGGATGTTCTTCAAGTTCCTCGTCCGCCACACCATCACCGTGACCAGGCAACGCGACGCCACCTGGGACGAGGTTCTCAACAAGCTCGACGAGAAAGCGCTGCTGATCATCCTGCCGGAGGGCCGGATGAAGCGCCGAACCGGGCTCGACTCCAAAGGCCGTGCAATGACCGTCAGATCGGGAATCGCAGAGATCATCGAGGACCTCCCCGACGGCCGCATTCTCATGGTCTACTCCGGTGGTCTTCACCACATCCAGGCGCCGGGAGAGAGAATCCCGAGGCCGTTCCAGCCCATTCTCTGCCGTTTCGAGATGATCGACATTGCCGACTACAAGGCTGACATCGAGGCAACCAGGGGCAGCTTTTCATTCCGATCCGCCGTGGTTGCCGACCTGACCAACCGCCGGGACAACCACTGCCCCACCGAGCTTCAGCCACCTCCCATTCCTGCAGATCCTCCCCGTTGAAACTTGCCCAAACCGGTAGAGTGATGCGATCATGAATCATCCGCTGCTGAAGGCGTAACGAAACAAGGGTCTTCACTGCGGTCCCTGTATTGGGAAAAGGTAGTCCGCGACAAGGGCGAGTGGGAGGCGCGTTGGTCACAGAGTTTGACGCCGGGCTGATCGCAGAAGCCCAATCCGAACTGGCGAGATACCTGTCCGACGAGATCGCACCGATGATTTTCGCCGGTTCGGCGGAGGTGCTCTTCAACACCGCGCCGGAAAACATGGCCCGCGGCATCCACTCGTGGGTGTCCAACCAGCTTCAGGGACCGGTGCCGTCCCCGGTGACCGACTATCTGCTGCACTCGGCTCGAAAGGTGCACCAGCTGGGAGAGCTCGAGCTCATCCCGCGCTCGGAGCTCCGGGCCTTCCTCGCCAAACTCTCGCCCCTCCTGATCAGCATCTGCCCCGAGGCGGACCGCGCCGACCTCACCGCGAACTTGAACCTGCTCGGAGCCGCAGAGGCCGAGACCTCAACCGCGCGGATCTCGGTCGGCCGCAGCCCGTCGTCCACCGGCAGCTTCGGTGCGCCGTACGGATCCGAAGGGGCGGAGGGCTCGGCGGCGTCCGGCGCCTATCCGCCCCAGGGGGCCGCCTATCCGCCCCAAGGCAGAGGCGACCGGGGGGCTTCACGGCAATTGGAGAGGGCGCCGGACGCGCCGGCCCACCAACCAGAGGTTCCCTCCACCGCGGCCCCCGCGGCGGATGTTGCCCCCGCCGATGCAGGCGTCCAGATCGATCGTCTCAACATGCTCCTGGATCGCTGGGAGCGCCTGGCGTCGTCGTCGGCACCCGCCCAGGCGCCGAACACCCAGGCCGCCGCGCCGGATCCAGATGCTCCGGAAACCGCCTCGGAATCGGCAACCCAGGCCGCCGCGCCGGGCCAGGGCGTCGCCGCAACTCCGTCCCTTACCGCGACGCTCGCCGGTGCGGAAAGCGCACTCCTGTCCCGCATCATCGACGAGGTCGCCAGCACCGCCCGTTCGTCCAACGACCTGAACAATCAGCTCAAATACCTCAACAGCGTCGGGATCGCCGACGTGGGGAGCGGCGTGTTCCGGGCTCTCAGCGGCGCACTCCCCGACTGGGCGCCCGCCTACGCACCGTCCACCGACGAGGGCGATGCCCCTCCTCTTTCCGGAGCTGCCGAGACCATGAAGAAGGTGGTGGCCCTCGCCAAGGATCCCTCTGAGGTCATCGACCGCTTCAGGGAGCTGATCTCCACGGCCGTGGAGGAGTTCAACAATGGCTCGTTGGGTCGCTCGGTCACCGTGGTCGACCTTGCCCAGCGGATGCTCGCCCAGAAGGAGATCGACCCGTCCCTCGGGCACAACATCATTCATCAGGCCGCCGAGAAGCTCGACCACAGCCAGCTCAGCACCTATGCCGAGAACGACGACAAGAAGCTCCTGCTTCGCCGCCTGCTCTCTTTTTTCCCGCCGTTCCAGATTCACCACCTCATGGAAGAGCTCATGGTCGAGGAGCGCCGCGACCGGCGGAGGCTCATCCTCCGGCTGCTGATGATCCACGGCAATGAAGCCCGCGGGATGGCGAGCAAGATTTTGGATGAGTCGCTCAGCGGCGATGTGCCCCAACCCTGGTACGTCCAACGCAACCTGATCTACCTCATGCGCTCGATCCCTCCCAGCGAGGAGTTCGACATCGACAAGGAGATCGATCTGCTGGTCCGCGCATCGGTGCCCGGCGGCGAGTTGCCGCTCCTCCGGGAGGCTCTCACCGCCCTCGGCCAGATCGACCATCCCCGCGCAGAGAAGACCCTGGTGGCGAGGGTCAGCGACCTCGAAGACCTGCTCATGCAGAAGAGCAAGGGGCTCCACCGCGCCTCCGAGGTCCAATCCCTCCTCGACACCGCCATCAAGGCCATGATCCGTTTCGACTCGAAAGAGGTCCGCCAGTGCGTCGTCACCCATGGCCTCAGCCGAAGGCCCGAGTTGGGCGACACTCATTCGCGCCTCGCCATGCTGGGGGGGCAGAGCCTCGCCGACGACCCCAGGACCATCTCCAGAATCGTCGAAGCGATTCAGAACGAGCTCCCTGTAAAGGTCTTCGGCGTCTCGGTCAAGAGCTCGAAAAAAGCGCAGAAACTCGATCATCTCCTGGAGAGCCTCTCCGGGACCGACATCCCCAAGGTCCGGAAGGTCTACGACAGCATCGTCCGCAAATTCGCCGGCGAGCGTTTCGCGAACTCAGCCGCAAAGTACCTCACCAAGCTCGGCTCAGGGGCCCCGCTGGACGAAGAGAAGAGTGAGGGTGAGACCATTACGTCGCTGTCCGGCGATCTATCGCTCTTCGGCCTGCCGAACCTCATGCAGAACCTCGCGGACTCCAGGGTCGAGGGCGTTCTCACCGTACTCGACGACGCCGGCTCTTCGACCGCCATGGTCGTTCTGAGCGACGGCATGATGATCGATGCCACGGTCGGCGAGCTCAACGGAGAGACCGCCGTTTACCAGCTCCTGGAACGGCCCATCCTCGGCCGATTCATCTTCGTCAACCAGCCGGTGGAAACCCCGGCTCCCGGCGATGGGCAGCCCGGGAAACCGGTGATGTCGTTGCTCATGGAGGGGATGCGGCGCTACGACGAGTTCAACCGCGCCGCCGCCATCGTCCCGGAGGACGGGCAGTTCGCCGCCACCGGCAGCCAACCCACCGGCCTCCCCGACGAGGACGACCCCGACTTCGTCAACGGCATCTGGGTCCAGGCCAGCCAGGGCACGACGCCGCGGGAGATCGAGACCACCGCCAAGGTCGACGGATACCGGATCTTCCGACTCTTCGAGCACTGGCTCCAGGAGGGCGCGCTCGAGCTCAAGTCGTAGCTCCCGGCTCTTGGCTATTGACCGAGAACTCACGACCGGCTTGCGTCTGCCTCCGCCATGCGGATGAACTCCTGCTGTGAGGCCCTCAGCGGTTCGCCCGCCGCCGGCCGGCGGCGGGTGTAGGAGCCGTCCGGTTCGAGGTCCCACGCGGTGTGATTGTCACTCTCCAGGACGTTGAAGATGGCGTCGATCTCACCCTTGAGGACGGCGTCGGTCACCGGCGCGATGGTCTCCACACGCCGGTCCAGGTTCCGCTTCATCCAGTCGGCGGACCCGATGAAGATCTCCGGATCCCCTGCGTTTTCGAAGCGGTAGATTCGACCGTGCTCGAGGAATCGCCCCAGGACCGAAAAAACCTCGATGTTGTCGCTGAGCCCCGGCACCCCCGGTTGCAGAATGCACAGTCCGCGTACATTGAGCACCACCGGCACCCCTGCGCGGCTCGCGAGGTAGAGCTCACGAACCAGGGAGGGATCCTGGAGCTGGTTCATTTTGGCCTTGATGCCGCACGGCCGCCCGGCCTCTGCGTGGGCCACCTCCCGGTGGATCAACTCACAGAATCTCTCGCGCATGAAGCGCGGCGCCACCAGCAGCTTGTGGTACCCCTCGAACGGCGTGGCGCCGGTGAGCTCGTTGAAGACGGCGGCCACGTCCTCGCTGAGCTCCGGGTCGCAGCTGAGAACTCCCACGTCCTCGTAGACCCGCGCGGTTCCGCTGTGATAGTTCCCGGTGCCGACGTGGACGTACCGGCGGATGCCCTCGTCCTCTTCCCTGAGAACCAACGCCAGTTTGACGTGGGTCTTGAGCTTCTCCACACCGTAGGAGACGTGCACTCCCTCTTTCTCGAGGAGCCGGCCCCAGGCGATGTTGGGCGCCTCGTCGAAACGGGCCGTGATCTCCACCAGCACCGCGACCTGCTTGCCCCGCCGCGCAGCCTCGAGAAGGGCGGCGATGATCGGCGACTCCGACGACGTCCGGTAGATCGTGAGCTTGATGGCGAGCACTCGATGGTCCGTCGCCGCAGACTCGATGAAGCGCAGCACCGAGGTGTCGAAGTCGTGGTAGGGGTGGTGAACCATCAGGTCGCCGCAACAGATCTCCCCGAACACGGCGCCGGGATCGTGGGGCGGCAGGCCCTCCAACCGGTGGTGCGTCACCGGCGTATGGCTGGGGTAGCGGAGCTCGTCCCGACCGGCGATCTCGAGCTTGAGCAGATCAGCGATGCCGAGGAGATTCTCGGTCAGATAGACCTCGTCTGACGCGCAGTTGAGCTGTTGCCGGAGCCACTCGCGCATCTTCTTCGGCATCGGCTTCGAAACCTGCAGTCGGACCTCGCCGGCGAACTTCCTCGCCTTGAGCTCCGACGACACCTGCTCGACGATGCTCCCCGGCGTCGTCAGGGCGCCCAGCTCCTCGAGTTCGGGGTGGCTGTTGCCTTCCGCGTCCGCGCCCCGCGTCAGGCGAAAAAAGTAAACTGGACCGACCTTCGCCTTGGGGAAGAGGTGGTGGAGATTGGCGGCGATCACCTGCTCCAACGGGACGAAACCGCCGCCGTCGGCCATGGGGACCCAACGCTGCCGGTTGGACGGCACCTTGATCCGAATGAAACGCTCACGCTTCTTCTCGGCGATGACCACGGCCAGGTTGAGGCCGAGGCTGGAAATGAACGGAAAAGGGTGCTCCGTGTCCACCGCCAGAGGCGTCAGGATCGGCAGCACCGCCCGGCGGAAGTAGCTCTCGATCTCGGCCTTCTGATCTCGGGAAAGCTCGTCGTGATCGACCAGGGGGCAGCCGATTTCAGCCAGCGCGGGCCGCATGTCGCCGGTCATGAGCTCGGCGAGCTCCTCGATCTGGGAGAGCATCTCGGCGCGGCACTCCGAGTACTCTTCCTGGGGCGTTCGACCGTCGATGGAGATCTTCTTCACGCCACGTTGAATCTGTCGTTTGAGCCCCGCCATGCGCTTCATGAAGAACTCGTCGTGGAGCATGCCGAGGATTCCTGCGTAGCGAACCCTCTCGAGCAACGGCACCTCGGGATCACGGGCGAGCTCCAACACCCGGCGGGCGAACTGCAGCCAGCTCAGCTCACGGTTGATGAAGGTCTCGCCTTCGATGGGTGGTGTCTTTGCGGTCTTGACCGTCATCTTCTAACCCCGTCGCAATTGTTCATCGTAGCGAAGACGTGTTCAGATGGCGTGAACCTCCCGATTCGTACGGAAGCTCAGCTTCCGGTTGAGTCTTCCAATTCGCCGCCCGCCTCCTCATCGCCGCCACGGGCCGTCCCGGGCGGCATGATGATGAAGTCCGCGGGATCCGAGCCCTCTTCGCTCCTTCCGACCTCGGCGTCCCCAGCCGGGTAATCCCCGGGGGCGTAATCGTCGGCGATATCCTCCGGGAACACCGAGCGAAGATCGTCGTACGGGATGGCGACCGGGTCGTCCCAGCGCCCGACGCCCGGGCTCCAGTGGATTCCCGGGGGCGGAACCACCACTGGCGCGTAAATCGGATAGCGGGCCGGCCAACCCCAGCCGTAGCCCCACCCCCAACCGGGCCCGGAGTAACCGATACCGCCGTGATAGCCCCGGAAGCCGTGGTAGATGACCGTCGGCCCGGAGTCGTTCTTCCTCCGGTTCTTCTCCCGGGCCTCGGCCTCGCGGCGGTAGTACTCGGCCATCACGTCCTCGATGGATTCCTCGGCCGCCTCCCGCGCCGCCACCGGCTCGTTGCGGTGGACGCGGAGGTGAACCGAGTTGCTCGCCCGTTGGCCCCCCGGGTACTCGACGGTGAGCCGCACCACGAAGACCTCGAGATCGGCGCTGATGACCGGCGCCTGGAAGATCGCTTCCGCCTGATCCTCGTGGTAGAGCTCACCGCCCTCTCCTTGGACGATCTCCCACCGGTAGGACAGGGGCACCGGACCCTCCGCCGGGGCTGCTCCGCCGAGCTTGACCGCCGTACCCTGCATCACGTCGAGCTGCCCTGGTACCGGTTCGGCCCTGACCTCGGGCTCCGGAACCTGTGCGACGAGCGACGCCCCAGCGAGCAACAATCCGACGACGAACATCGTCGTGATGTCGAAAAGCCGATGCTGTTCCACGAGTGTCCTCCAAGCGTTCAATCGTGAGCAGAATACCCACGATATCGTATCCGAGCTCGGCTCAGGCTTGACCGTCGACCGTCGTCCAGCGAGAATGTGTGCCTCGCCGGAGTGGCGGAACGGTAGACGCAGCGGACTCAAAATCCGCCGCCCGCAAGGGTGTGAGGGTTCGAATCCCTCCTCCGGCACCAAAGCCAGACATCGAAGACGAGATTGAATACCTCACGATGGCGGCGTACAACAACGCCTGTACTGCAAAGACCATGCTATCCGGTGCCCTTCCCGTCAGGCCGAAGTAGATAGCTCATGATTACTTCGGGCTATGTCTCTTCCGGCGGTTCCGGGATCCACAGCTCACCCGACTCGCGTCGCTGGTCGACCTCGGAGGCCGCGCGGGTCGCCGCCTCCTCGTCGAGACCTCCGTCCCGGCCCAGGTAGACCGTCTGCGACGGGAAGGCGAACGACGTACCGGCCTCCTCGACGATGCCCATGATCGCGAGGTTGAGCTCCTCCACCACTCCGGTGTACTCGTGGTAGTCCGTGGTCTCGATCCAACACAGGATGCCGATGTCGATGGACGACGCCCCGAACCCGGCCACCCGAACCCGGTAGGACTCCGTGAAGACCTTGGGATGATGCGCCAGCAGCTTCTTGAGCTTGTCCACCATGAGCTCGAGCTGAGCCTTCGTGGTTCCGTACACGAGCCCCAAGGTCGGGTTGAAGAGAATCCGATCGCGATTGCTGAAGTTCTCGATTCCCGCCGTCATCACCGAGGCATTCGGCATGGTCACCACGGTTCGGCCAAGGGTCCGCAGCCGGGTCGACCTCAGGCCCACCTCCTCCACCGTGCCCTTTGTGCCCCCGATGTCGATGAAATCGCCCGCTTCGAAAGGACGGTCGGACGCGATGGCCAACGCCCCGAAAAAGTTCTCGATGGTCTTCTGCGCGGCGAAGGCAACGGCCAGGCCGCCGATGCCCAGACCGGCGATGAGGCCCATGACCTCGATTCCTACGGCGTCGAGAGCCACAATCGCCATCAACGCCCAGACGCCGATTCTCGCCACCCGTGCGAAGAGTGGGACGAAGCTCCTGGCCAACGAGGGCCCGTCCTCTCCCACCGCGCGCACCAACAACCGGGCCCCCACCGACACCCATGCGCTCAACAGCCACCCGAGGATCGCCACCGCCGACAGCCGCCAGAACACCGACAACCCCGCCCGCACCGGCGGCGCGAGCCCGAGCCACTGGGTGCCGAAGAAGACGACGAAGGCGAAGAGCCCCACCTTCAATGGACCGCGAACCGCCGTGGCGAGCTCGTCGTCCCACTCGGCGGCGGTGGCGGCGGCGCCTCTTTCGAGGCCCGCCATCAAAGGCCGGGTCAGGATCAGCGCGAGGCCCCAGGCAACGCCGACCAGCAGCACCACCGCGAATACCTGCCAGAGCTCCACCTCGAAGAAACGGATCGTGAAGAAGAAGGCCGGAAGGTGGTCTCCCAACCAGCCGAAGCCGTGCGCCTGGTAGAGCTCGTCGACAGCCGCCACCGTCACCCGGTCGAAGAGCCAGATCTGCTCACCTCCGCCCGCCGTCACCCGTTGCAGGCGAATGGGAATCTCACGGTCGCCGACGGAAACCGTCGCAAGCTGTTCCTCGTCGGGGGCCAAACCGTCGTCCCGGTCACCCGCCGGCGCCTCGGAGATCGCGTGGGTATCGACCCAGAAGGTGTTGTCCAGGACGATCTTGAACCGCCTGGCGAGCCGCGCGCCGGTCTGCTGTCGTTTCGCCTCGGAGAACTGACGCAGATCGAAGTAGAATGCCGCGGTTTCGAAGTCTCCGCTGCGGGTGGCCAGCAGGAAGCCGAGCACCGACGCGCGGGGCGTCTCGCGCACAACCGAGGCCGGCGGCGATCCGAGGCCCGCGTCCGGATCGGCTGCGGCCTCCCCGGATCCGAGCGCCACCAGAATGACGAAGCAGAGTCCGAGGATCAAAAAGCTCGATCCCTGCTTCATGGCGCCACATCGGGATGAGCGAGCTTCGCCGCAGTCGTCTCGAGCCGCTGCTGGGCCTGGCGGTCCACCGGCGGGAACGGGAAATCCTCCAGCGCGTTGGTGGGCATGAGGTGGATGTGCACGTGCGGCACCTCGTAGCCGAGGATGACGACCACAACGCGGGCGCACCCGGTCGTCGCCTCCAAGTGATGGGCGACCGTCCGGGCGGCGGTCCACAGGGCGTCGTAGTCCTCTCGCGGCATCGCGAAGACCTCTTGCCACGGATGTTTGGGAATCACCAGCGTGTGGCCTTCGACCCGCGGATTGATGTCCAAGAACGCCAGGTGACGGTCGTCCTCCCACACCTTGTGACAGGGGATCTCC
>JAZBOQ010000054.1:0-8547 GCA_036351195.1 Thermoanaerobaculales bacterium
GCCGGCGCCACAAAGTACTGAGCTCCCTTGTAGTGCCGGCGCCCCCGCCGGCGTGATCTCCTCCCGGTAAGGCCATCACTCGGACGACTCGCCGAATTTTGCAAGAGGCTGCCACTGCTACACTCGATGCGACGACCATGAGCAACCGATCCATCCGCTGGCTCCGCGACGAGCTGCCCGGCCTCGTCGCCGAAGGCGTCCTCGACGAGGCCGCCGCCGAGCGGCTGCGGGCGCGGTACCCGGCGCCGCCCTCGGTGTCGGGCGGCCGTCTGGCGATCATCATCTGCGCGTGTTTCGGCGCCCTGCTCATCGGGTCGGGAGTGATCCTGCTGCTCGCCCACAACTGGGAGCACCTCGGCCGCCCGGCGCGGACCGCCATCGCCATTCTGCCGCTGCTCGTCTCCCAGGTCCTCGCCGGCTGGGCGCTCGTCCGGCGGGGCGAGTCCACCGCCTGGCGCGAGGGAACGGCGACTCTGCTCACTCTCGCCCTCGCCGCGGCCATCGCGCTCGTGGATCAGACCTACCACACCGGAGACGACCTGGAGTCCTTCCTTTGGCGCTGGTCGCTGCTCCTGGCGCCGCTGCCGTGGCTGCTCAACTCGTCGGTGTCGGCGGTGATCTTTCTGGCCTCGCTGACCTGGTGGGCCGGCGCCGCCAAGGCCGACCGCCTCGAGGTCATCTGGCTCTGGCCCCTGGCTCTGGCGGTGGTGCCGCACATCGTGGCGGTGCTGCGCGAGAACCGCCGTGGGCTCCGCGCCGCCAACCTCCAGTGGGCGTGCGCCATCTTCCTCTGCGTCGCGGCCGGCCTCGGGCTCGAGTGGCGGGTGCCGGGGCTGTGGATCGGCGTCTACACGGGCCTGTTCGCCCTGATGATCGCCGTCGGTGCCTCCGCCCGGCGCGACGAGAACAGCCTCTGGCGGCGTCCCCTGGAGACTGTGGGCGTTGCCGGCAGCCTGATCCTGTGGCTTATCCTGAGCTTCGACGAGCCGTGGAAGCACATCGGCTGGAACCACATCCACAACGACGCGCGTTTCCACCAGGCGGCCTCGTTCTTCGACGTCGTTCTCGCCGTGGGACTGCCGCTGGCGGCCCTCGCCGCGGTGGCACTGATCCTCGATCGAAAGCGCCACGCCCTGGCCATGCTGTGGACCGCCTCGGTGCCGGTGGTGGCAGTGGTCTGGCCGCTGGTGGCGGCGTCGGAGAACACCGATGCGCGGTGGATTGCCGCCCTGGCCTTCAATCTGATTCTCTTCGCGGTCGGTATCGCGACCATCACCTCCGGCGTTCGTTCGCAGAACCTGGGAACCGTCAATCTCGGCATGGCGGTCATCGCCGCCCTGGTGGTGGTGCGCTTTTTCGACACCGAGATCGGCTTCGTCGCAAAGGGCCTCGCCTTCATCGCCGTCGGGGTCGGTTTCCTCGCCGCCAACGTGATCATGGCGCGCCGCCTCAAACGGGCGGAAGGAGGTGGGCCGTGACCGGCAGAAACCTCCGATTGGTGCTCTTCATCGCGCTGGCCATCGTGCAGCTCGCGGTGGCGGCCGGCGCCATCATCCGCTCCGAGCTCGCCCTGCGGCGCGGTGCGGTTTTCCGCTTCGAGCTCGAGCCGGTGGACCCGGTGGACGCCTTCCGCGGCCGCTACGTGGCGCTGCGCTTCGCCATCGACCGGGCGGCCGTCGACGAGGACATTCCCGACCTCGTCCGAAAGAGGGTCTTCGTGACGTTGGTCGAAGACAACGAAGGGTTCGCGTCCTTCGGCCGCGTCGATCTGAATCCTCCGAAGGACGGCTCCTGGTTGCGGCTGCGGTCGGGGGTGGTCTTCACCGACGATGACGGGCTCAGGAAGCTCTCTCTGACGCCGCCGTTTGGCCGCTACTACATGACCGAGGTGCTGGCCCAAGAGGTCGACCGCAGCCTCTGGCGGCGGGGCATCCGGCCGGCCTGGGTCACGGTCCGCGTGCTGAATGGAACCGGGGTCATCGAAGATCTCTACGTCGACGGGCTCCCGGTGCGCCAGTGGCTGGCCACCGGCGGTCCCGAAAAGCCGCCCGCCAGCGAGCCGTGAGCCGCACTCGCCGCCAGGAGATCGTTGCCATGCTGCGCGAGGGCGAGTGGGTCATGGACGACCTCCGCCACGAGTTGGCCATCACGGTAAAGACCCTGGAGGAAGACCTCGGGCACATCCAACGCAGCGTCCGGACGAACGGCGAACGCCTCAGGATCCGGTCCGCCGTCTGTGTTGATTGCGGCTTCCGACTGTCGAGCAAAGCTCTCCACCCACCGGGCCGCTGTCCCACGTGCAAAGGCCGGAACCTGGAGGGCCCCTGGCTCAGAGTGGAGTGAGCTGAGAGAGCCGTGCGGGTGACGTTGCAGCGGCAGGCATCTCCGCCCGCCGGGTCCGTAGCGCCCGGGACCGCCGAGCTCCAGCTCGGCATTGAGTCGTGGTGGGTGTCTGGAGCGTTTTCGCTTTCCTGGGGCGTACCCTCAGCGCCGGCCTTCTGGGCTTCCGCCGCCTTTCGGCGGCGTCGCCCAGCGTCGCCCGACCAGCGCGGTCATGTGAGAAACGAGGATGCGGTGACCACGCTGCTCGGGCGAGCGGCGGCCTGCGTCGTGGATTGAAGAGGGAACCCGGTGCGCGGATAGCCAAGCGAACGTACCACCCTTAGCATTGTTGATTGAAGGTCCTTACAGGCATCGCGATACAAGAGAACAATGCAAAGGGTGATACGTGCGCTCGCGGCATGTGGCGCGCTGGGGCGCTTGGGTTGGGGACGCGGTCGACGCCGGGATTCCAGGATCGCGGTTCGGAGCCGGGAGGCGATCTGGTGGGCCGAGGCCCACCCTACGGCGCTGCGGCATTGATCGCGCTCTGCAGCCGCACCGCGAGAGGGGGTCGTCGGGTCTCGCACGCCGGACTGCGAGGTAGGGTGGGCCTTGGCCCACCGAGGGTGCGTGGCGGCGAACCGTCCCTACTCGCTCTTCTCGTCGCCGTCTGGAGTCCACCGCACCTTGAGCTTGCGGGCCGCGCGGACCTCGTCGACCCGGCTGACCGGGGTTTCGTGGGGGGCGGAGCGGACGAGCTCGGGGCTCTCCTCGGCCTCACGGGCGATGGCGAGCATGGCGTCGCAGAAGGCTTCCACCTCTTCCGGCCCGACGCTCTCGGCGGGCTCGATCATGAGCGCGCCGTGGACGATGAGCGGAAAGCTCATGGTCGGCGGGTGGAACCCGTAGTCGAGGAGCCGCTTGGCGATGTCGGTGTTGTGGACGTCACGGGCGGCCTGACGGCTGTCGTCGAAGACCACCTCGTGCAGCGACGGCGACTCGTAGGCCAGGTGGTAGGCCTCCTCGAGGCGGTGGCGCACCAGGTTGGCGTAGAGCACGGCGATGTCGGACATCTCCCTCAGGCCGTTCGAGCCGAGGCCCCAGATGTAGGTCAGGGCGCGGACCAGGATGAGGAAGTTGCCGTAGAAGCCGCGCATGGCGCCGATGGAGGCTTGGTTCTCGCGCTCCAGGCTGAAGACGTCGCCCTCGCGGACCACCCGGGGCACCGGAAGGTGGGGAACCAGAGCCTCGGAGACCACCACCGGCCCGGCGCCGGGGCCGCCGCCGCCGTGCGGGGTCGAGAAGGTCTTGTGGAGGTTGATGTGCATGGCGTCGGCGCCCATGAGGCCGGGCAGGGCGCGGCCGGCGAAGGCGTTGAGGTTGGCGCCGTCCATGTAGATGAGCCCGCCGCGCCGGTGGACCAGCTCGGCGATCTCGACGATCCGGTGCTCGAAGACGCCGAGGGTGTTGGGCACGGTGAGCATGATGCCGGCGATCCGGTCGGTCATCAACCGGTCGAGGGACTCCATGTCGACGGTGCCGTCGGGGCCCGAGGCCACCTCCACGGCCTGGTAGCCGGCGAAGGCGGCGGTGGCCGGATTGGTGCCGTGTGCCGAGTCGGGGACGAGAACGGCGTCGCGGGCATCGCCGCGGGCCTCGAGAGCCTTGCGGATCATGAGGATGCCGGCGAGCTCCCCGTGGGCCCCGGCGGCGGGCTGGAGGGTCACCCCGGCCATGCCGGTGATGGCGAGCAGCGCCTGCTCCAGCTCCCAGATCAGGCGCAGGGAACCTTGAACGTGCTCGACCGGTTGCAGCGGGTGGACCCCGGCGAGGCCCGGGAAGCGGGCGGTTTGCTCGTTGAGCCGGGGGTTGTACTTCATGGTGCAGGAGCCGAGGGGATAGAGCCCCTCGTCCACCGAGTAGTTGAGCTGGCTGAGCCGGTGGAAGTGCTGAACGATCTCCATTTCGCCGATATCGGGGTAGCCGGGGTCGGTGTCGCGGAGAGTCTCTGCGGGAAGCACGGCGGCCGGATCGACATCCGGCACGTCCAGCGGTGGCAGTGTGAAGCCCTGGCGACGCCTGCGCTCGGGGTTGCGCTCGAAGAAGAGGGGCTCGCTGCGGATGCCTCGTTGCTTCATGAGAGCCCTCCCATCGCGTTGATCAGGGCGTCTGCATCCGCCGCAGTGTTGCGCTCGGTGGCGGCGACGACGAGCCCGTCGGCCCACGATCCTCCCCACAGGTGGGATGGAACGCCGGCGAGGACGTTGTCGGCGGCGAGCCGGGCGGCCAGCTCGTCTCCGGATCCAGGCCCGGTGATGAGGAACTCGTTGAAGGTCGGCGCATCGGGATGGGCGAGGCGCCAGGGTTCGCCGAGGTCGGCGATCCGGCGTTTGAGGTCTTCGCTCCGCGCGAAGCAGGCCTTCGCGAGCTCGCGCAGGCCGTGCCCGCCGATACACTCGAGCCAGACGGTGGCGGCAAGGGCCATCAGCCCCTGGTTGGTGCAGATGTTGGACGTCGCCTTGGCGCGCCGGATGTGCTGCTCGCGGGTGGAAAGGGTGAGGCAGAAGGCGCGCCGGCCGTTGGAGTCGATGGTCTCGCCGGCGAGGCGGCCGGGCATCTGGCGGATCTGCTTCTCCCGGCAGGCGAAGAACCCCAGGTGGGGGCCGCCGAATCCCGGCGCCAGACCGAAGCTCTGGGCCTCGCCGCAGACGACGTCGAAGTCGTGGGCGCCGCCGCCGGTGAGCATGCCCAGGGAAACGGCCTCCGCGACGACCTGGACCGCCAGCGCTCCGGCGTCGTGGGCGGCGCCGGAGATGGCGGGCAGATCCTCGATGACGCCGAGGAAGTTGGGCGACTGAACGGCGACGCAGCAGGTTTCGCCGGTGCCGGCGGCCTCGCACAGGGCGTCTACGGAGACCCGCCCGTCGTCGCCCGGCGGAACCACGACCACCTCGACGCCGGCCGGTCCGGCGTAGGTCGAGAGGACCTTCCGGTACATGGGGTGGACGGTCTCGGCGAGGACCACCCGGTCGAGCTTTCCGCGTTTGACCCGGTGGGCGAAGAGCACCGCCTCCACCAGCGCGGTGGCGCCGTCGTAGAGGGAGGCGTTGGCCACCTCCAGACCCGTGAGCTCGCACATCAGGGTCTGGAACTCGAAGATCGCCTGCAGGGTTCCCTGGGAGATCTCGGGCTGGTACGGCGTGTACGACGTGAAGAACTCGGCGCGCGACAGGACCGCATCCACCACGCTCGGCTGAACGTGGCGGTAGACCCCGGCCCCGAGGAAGGATGGAACACAGTCCGGCGACAGGTTCTGGAGCGCCATGGCCGCGAGCCCGATGCGGATCGTCTCCTCGTCCCTGCCGTCGGGCATGGGCAGCCGATCGACGCAGACCTCGGCCGGAATCGACTCGAAGAGCTGGTCGACGGACGTCAGCCCGATCTCGCTCAAGATACGTCGGCGGTCGTCGTCGCCGGCGCCGATCCAGGGGTGCATCAGGCGCTTTCCTCCTCGACGACGGCGGTGTAGCCATCGGCGTCCAGCAGGTCGGCACCGTCGACGGAGCCGCTGACCTTCACCAGCCAGCCGTCACCGTAGGGATCCTCGTTGACGAGGTTCGGCTCGTCCTCGAGGCGCTCGTTGACCTCCACCACCTCGCCGTCCACCGGAGCGTTGAACTCGGACACCGCCTTGACCGACTCCAGGGTCCCGAGCTCGTCGCCGGCCGACGCGTCGTCGCCGACGTCGGGCAGCTCGACGTAGACGACCTCGCCGAGCTGGTCCTGGGCATAGTGGCTGATACCGATGACGACGGTATCTCCTTCGACCCGCGCCCACTCGTGGCTGCGTGCATACTTCAAATCGTTGGGGACGTTCATGGCTGGCTCCTTCCGAAATCGATCACTTCTTCTTCCGCGAGTAAAACGGCAGCGGCACCACCCGCGCGGCGGCTCGCCGGTTCCGGATGGCGACGGTGAACTCGGTGCCTTCGGCGGTGGCGTCGATGGGCAGGTAGGCCATGCCGAGCGCCTTGCCGAGGGTCGGCGACTGGGTGCCCGAGGTGACGTGTCCCGCAGGCTCCTCGTCGTTGGGAGAAAGGAAGACCGGGTACTCGTGCCGGGCGATGCCGCGGTCGATCATCTCGAAGCCCACCAGCTTGCGGGTGAGGCCCTCGGCCTTCTGCGCCTCGAGAATGTCGCGGCCGATGAAATCGCCCTTGTTTTTCAGCCTCACGATCCAGCCGAGGCCCGCCTCCAGCGGGGTCGTGGTGTCGTCGATGTCGTTGCCGTAGAGGCTCATGCCGGCCTCGAAGCGCAGGGTGTCGCGGGCGCCGAGCCCGGCGGGCACCAGGCCCTTGGGCCCGCCTTCGGCGAGGATGGCGCGCCAGATCTCGGGCGCCGCCGCCGGATCGCAGTAGACCTCGAAGCCGTCCTCGCCGGTGTAACCGGTGCGGGCCACCATGGCCCGGTGGCCGCAGACCTCGCCGAAGGTGAAGCGGTAGTAGCTGATGTCGGCCAGATCGGTATCCGATAGGGGCTGAAGGATCTCCTGGGCCAGGGGCCCCTGGATGGCCAGCTGCGACCAGCTGTCGGAGTCGTCGCGAATCTCGACATCGTCGCGGCCCTCGGCCAGTTCCGTGAGGTAGCCGGCGTCCTTGGCGCGGTTCGCCGCGTTGACCACGAGCAGGTATTCGTCGTCGGCCATCTTGTGGACCAGCATGTCATCGACGAAGGTGCCCTGGGGATACATCAGCCCGGTGTACTGGGCTCGGCCGACCGTCATCTTGGTGTGGTCGTTGCACGAGACGAGCTGCACGAAGTCAAAGGCCCCGGGGCCGGTGACGACGATTTCGCCCATGTGCGAGACGTCGAAGAGACCGGCTTTCGTCCGCACCGCCGTGTGCTCCTCGGCCAGCGAGCTGTACTGCACGGGCAGCTCGTACCCAGCGAACTCCACCATTCGCCCGCCTGCGGCGACGTGCTCGTCATACAGGGCCGTTCGTTGCGTCGTCATTCACTCCACCTCCACCGACCCGTCGGGTCAAAGGGCGCCCCGGAGGACTCGGCGGCAGGGTACCACCACAATCCTGGATGGGAAAGCATGGACGGGGTGTCCGACCCCCAGGGCGAGTCCGATCTCATCAACCACCACAGGAGGCACCATGAAGCCCTCACGGGATCGAAACATCCGTGCCAGGAGACATCCGTGCCAGGAGAAACAAAGTTAATAAAGTGAGGCCGGCTCACGCCGGCCTCTTCACTTGGGGTTTCTTTTGGTGCCAGGCTTTAGGATCTTAGGAAGTTGTCTAAAATATTGCTCTGTTGTTGTTTAGAGCCGATTCAAGTTGTGCAAGATAGGCGTCAGCCGGCCTTTTCGTAGGCGTTGAGGAAGTCGTCGCGGGGGATGCCGGCCTGGCTGCAAATGGTGCGCAGCGTCGAGCTCTTGACCTTCTTGTGATTCGGCATGGTCAGCGGCGTGCGGGAGCCGTCGGGGTTTTCGCGCGCCATGGCGATGTGGTTACCCTCGCGGACGACCTCAAACCCGAGGAGCTGTAGCGCCTTGACGACGCGCCGCTTCGGCGCGTCGACGGGAAACTTGGGCATCAGATGGCGACCCCGGCCTCGGCGACGAACGCCTCGAGGACGGGAGGCTCGGTCAGCAGCGCCTCATCGCCGAAGGTCTCGATGTGGAAGCGGATGGCCGAGCGGACGTCAGCGAGCGCCTCCTCGTAGGTGTCTCCCTCGCCGACCACGACCCCCTTGAGCCCCAACGGGTAGGCGACGTAGCCGTCGGAGTGCTTCTCGACGATGACCTTCAGGTTTGTCATTGCGTATGTCCGTCCGTTTCCGCTGACGGTCAGCTCTTTAATCAAGTGTATCTCAATGCATTGTACTGCCCCAACGGGATTTGCACACCTACCAATGGTGCCTGGTCCGCTGTTCCGTAGCTGCGGAGCACTCCAAAACCGCCAGGTGTGGATGTAAGCCATTGACATAGTCAGTCATTGGCTTATACTGTGTAGTGAGAATGAACTTCGAATGGGACCCCGAGAAGGACCGGCTCAACCGCGAGCTACACGGGATTTCATTCGGCGAGGCCAAGGAGCTGTTCACTGGAGATGACGACTACCTGGAAATCTATGACGCCGAGCATAGCTACGATGAAGATCGTTTCATCGGCATCGGGCCGATTCAACCCGGTCTCGTGTTGGTCGTCTACACAGA
>JAZBOQ010000055.1:0-28843 GCA_036351195.1 Thermoanaerobaculales bacterium
ACTGAGCTCCCTTGTAGTGCCGGCGCCCCCGCCGGCGTGATCTCTTCCCGGTAAGGTCATCACTATCGCAAGAGGCTGGGCCGATAGCGCTCCCAGCAGACCGTGACGGTGCGCAGGGACGCGCTTCGGACCCGCAGCTCCGGATGGCGGGAGGGACGCCAGCCGCCACAACTATCGCTGTCACGGGTGAAGGAGCCTCCAGGTCATGGCGCGGAGCTCATCGAAGAGTTGCAAGGTGGTGATTGCCTTTCCGCGAGGCACGGCTCCCGCAAGGCAGAGAAGCCGGAGGTGCACATCGACCTCCTTCGCGGAAGCGTAGGCGATTCGCCAGTGGTGGGCTCGGTCTCTTCCGAAGCGTCCGTGGCCTTCCGCGAGTGGATTGGTAGACCTTGGCCCACCGAGGGTGCCCGATGGCGTGGCCGCGGTCCGGTCCCGTTCCTCAGCGCCGGCCTTCTGAGCCCCATCCGCCTGAACGGCGGAAGGGGCTCAGCGTCGCCCGATCAGTGCGGCCAGCGGAGGCGTCCGGGAGAACAATGACCGCCCTGCTCGGGCGAGCGGCGGCCTGCCTGCAGACTTCAGCCCAGCGTTCAGTGGCTGGGCTCGGCGATTGCCACGCACGACATTGTGCGCAGCGCGCTTCGGACCGGAAAGTGGATAAGGAGCACATTGTCGAGCATGGCACGTCCGTCCCGACGCGGTGGGGCGCTCGGGTTGGGAAGGTGGTCGGGGGGAGACCCCATCGGCTATTCGTCACCTTTGGAATTCCCAGGAGGTCACCATGAACGACGGGTCCCGAGCGCGCACCGGCCGCTGCGGTCTGCCGCTGCCCGTGTCGCTGACTCTGATCGCTGCCGCGGTGTTCGTCGTCGAATCGCGGGCGGGACGCCCGCGGCCACAATCATCGCATCGGGAACGGGATCGGGAACGGGATCGGGATCGAGGGGATCGCGGTCGCTGAGCTCTGTCGCTGAACGCTGCCGCT
This sequence comes from Thermoanaerobaculales bacterium, assembly GCA_036351195.1. GTDB lineage: Bacteria > Acidobacteriota > Thermoanaerobaculia > Thermoanaerobaculales > Sulfomarinibacteraceae > JAHECW01. The sequence goes on from JAZBOQ010000055.1 coordinate 983, forward strand.
GTGGTCTGCCGCTGTCTCCTGCCACTGGCCGCTGCCGCTGGATCCTGCCGCTGTCGTCTGCTGCTGTTCATAGGGCACGGATGCGGACGCGGGGAACCAACGCGGCGTTCTGCAGATCGCTGGTGGTTCGGTTCGCTACAATTCCCCCATGAACCTCCCAAAGCACTCCATCATCGACGGCCGCGAGGTCGAGGGGCCGCGGTCCATCACGTCCATCAACCCCGCTGACGAGGCCGAAATCGGCACCGTGTCGGCCATCGAGGCCGACGGCGTGGATCTGGCGGTGGCGGCGGCCAAAAAGGCGGGATCGGGTTGGGCGGCGGCGCCGGTGGACGAGCGCCAGGCGGTGCTCGCCCGGTGGCTGGAAATCTACATCGACGAGGCGGAGGATCTCGCCGCCCTGATGTCGGCGGAGAACGGCAAGCCGATCTCCGAAGCGTTGTTGGTGGACGTTCTGCCGGCGGCGGCGACCATCGCCTACTGGGCGGAGAAGGCCCACGAGCACCTCGCCTTCCGGCTGGTGCCGCCGGAACAGGTGCTCTTCGCCCATTGGCGTCGGCCGGGTTATCGCTTCGACCCGCTCGGTGTCCTGGCGGCCATCACGCCGTGGAACTACCCGGTGGCGATTCCCATGTGGGAGATCGTGCCGGCCTTGGTGGCCGGCAACACCATGGTCTTCAAACCGGCCTCGGCAACGGTGCTCACCGGGCTCTTTCTGGTAGACCAGGCGCGGCGGGCGGGGATGCCCGACGGCGTGCTCAACGGGGTCGCGCTGCCGGGCTCGGTGACCGACGTTTTGGTCGACCACCCCGATGTCGCCAAGGTGCTCTTCACCGGGTCGGTTCCTGTGGGCCGGCACGTGGCCAAACGCTGCGCCGAGCGGATCATCCCGGTCCAGCTCGAGCTCGGTGGGAACGACGCCGCGGTGGTGGCCGCCGACGCGCCGCTCGAGCGCACGGCCAACGCGCTGGTCTGGGCGGCCTTCATGAACACCGGTCAGTCGTGCGCTTCGGTCGAACGGGTCTATGTCGTGGACGAGATCCACGACCGGCTCGTGGACGAGATCGTGACGCTCACGAAGAAGCTGAGGGTGGGGGACCCGACGCTGCGCGATACGGACCTCGGGCCGCTGACCGCCGAGGATCAGCGCGAGATCGTCCACCGTCACGTCGAAGACGCCGTGGCCAAGGGTGCTCGGGTGCTCACTGGCGGGACGATGCCGGGCGGCTCCGGCTGGTTCTATCCCCCGACGGTGCTCGTCGACGTCAGCGACGAGATGGAGATGATGCGCGAGGAGACCTTCGGACCGACCATGCCCATCCAGCGCGTGCGGGATCTTGACGAAGCGGTGGCCAAAGCCAACGACTCCCAGTTCGGGCTCACTGCCTCGGGCTTCACCTCGTCGAAGGAGACCGCCGAGCGGCTGCAACGTGAGCTGGCCGCCGGAGTGGTCGGAATCAACGAGCACGGCATCGTCGCCGCCGGTGAGGTGACCGGCAGCTGGGGTGGCCTGGGTGAGAGCGGCATCGGCCGGTCACACGGCGGCTTCGGCCTGCACGAGCTGGTCAACATCAAGTACGTCTTCGCCGACCCCGGTACCGAGAAGGCAGCGCCCTGGCACTACCCCTACGACGAGGACTTCGGGCGGTTCGTCCAGGCCGCGTTGCCGTACCTCTTCAAGCGGGGGTTCGGCAAGTACGCCCACCTCGCGGACATGATCTCGTCCCGCCGCTTCATCGAGCGGGTTCGCAAGACCACCCTGGCGAAGAACCTCGGGAAGTTGGTGTGATCGCGAGTCCCGCCTAACGCGACTCGGCCGGGATGCCCTCCACCAGCACGACGCCGTAGGTCTCGTGCGGGAAGGGGTGGATCTCCGGCATGGCGGCGAACAGCCATCCGGTGTAGTCAGCCGCGCCGTCCTCGGAGATCACGACCCGGGCTGCCGGGTTGGCGGGCTCGGCCGAGCGCGAGGTGATGCCGTTCTCGTCCATGACGAAGTCGGGAATGAAGGCCTCGGCAAGAAGGGTGAGGCCGCTGTCGCCGAGAACGGCCGAACCGCCCACGGGAACCTCGTGGAAGCTCTCGGCCATGGTGGCGAGCTCGACGAGGCGGATCTTCACCGCGGACCAGTCGCCGGCGGTCTCCGGGTCGAGGTGGATGTCGGCGTTGACGCCGCCGCCGCCACCGTGCATCGCGCCGCCCATGGAACCCATGGCCTTGGCGTGGACGTCATCGGCGGGCATGCCGTGGACGGCGTCGTTGGGCATGGCGTCGTGGGCCGACGCGGTCTCGGGCACGACGGGGGCCTCGTCGGGGGAACCGCCGCAACCGAGGACGGCGAGGGCGGAGATCGTCAAAGCAAGAGTCAGGGTGCGCATGTTCATCCTCCGGCGGCGGATTATACACAGCGAGACCGAATCTCGCGTGCCGGGGGCGACGTCCGACAGGAGAAACCGCAGATCACGCAGCTCGGCGCAGATGGCGTCGTATCCATCGCAACGTCGCAACCACAAAGGCACGAAGACACAAAAACATCGCACACAAAAAAATATCGCGTGATTGATCCATCGCATCTCGGAGTTGCCATACCTGGGACCGCCGAGCTCCAGCTCGGCATCGGGTCGTCGTGGGAACCTGGCGCGGTGGCGGTTCAACTCACTGCGCTGATATGGTGACCGTTATGCCGGAGCTGCCGGAAGTTGAAACGGTGCGGCGCGCGCTCGAGATCGGTCTCGTGGGCCTCGAGGTGAACCGTGTCCGCGGCCGGTCGGTGATGATGCGCCGGCCCCTGAACCCTCCCTTGATCGCCTCGCGAATCCAAAGCAGGCGGTTCGCAGCGCCGCGCCGCCGCGGCAAGTACCTGCTGCTCGATCTCGACGGTGGTGGTTCGCTGATGGTGCACCTGGGGATGTCGGGAAAGCTGCTCCTGGGCGATGCGGAGGAACCCCGTCCCAATCACACCCACCTGGTGCTCGATCTTTCCGACGGCCGCGAGCTCCGCCTCGTCGATCCCCGTCGCTTCGGGTTCGCGGTTTGGCTCGATCCCGGCGACGAGCGGTCGGATCCGTCCCTGAGCGCCCTCGGCATCGAGCCGCTCGACCCTGCGCTGGAAGATCGTCTCCCGCCTCTGCTCAAGGCCCGCCGCTCGCCCGTCAAGTCGCTCATCCTCGACCAGCGACTCATCGCAGGTATCGGCAACATTTACGCCGCCGAGTCTCTGTGGCGGGCCGGGATCCGACCGGATCGGCACGGCTGCCGTACCTCCATCACCCGCCTCCGCCGACTGATGCGGGAGGTCAGGACCGTGCTCCAGGAAGCCATCGATCAGGGCGGCACGACCCTGCGCGACTACGCCACCCCCGACGGCAACGCCGGCTACTTCAAGGTGAAGCTCAACGTCTACGGCCGCGAGGGGGAGCCCTGCCCGGCCTGCGGCGCTGTTCTCAAAGACACCCGCGTCGCCGGCCGCGCCACCGTCTGGTGTCCACATTGCCAACGGTGAGTCACCGCCAACGCCCGTCTCACCGTCGCACCGACAAGGCGCCACGTTGGAGCTCGGCGGTCCCATGCATCGCGACTGTCGTGTGCGATGGGTCAGAAATGCATTGGCTCCGTGGAACCCCCGCGTGCTCCGTGCCCTCCGCGGTTCAAAGGCGATGTCAGCCGCGTCGATCCACGTCGATTCGCGTTGATCTGCAGTTCGTCTGAGGGAGTCATTCTCCCGCGAAGACGGCGTGCAGGAGTTTGAGCAGATCCTGTTGGCCGAAGGAGACCAGGGGGCCGCCCAGGTTGTCCACCGAGCGGTAGCCCCAGCGGGCGCCGCTGCCGCCGTCGTCGGGGATGAGGTAGAGGATCTTTTCGACCATGAAGGGGATCGGCCGCGAGGCCGCGATCTCCACCTGGCCCATGGCCGAGAGCAGCGCCTTGGCGGTGGGGTCGAAGAGCAGGAAGTCCTCGCCGTGGGTGATCCGCAGCCGCTGATCGTGGATGTCGAGGCTGTGATCGGGGAAGCCCGGAGCGGTGAAGGTCTCGACCTCGTCCTCGAAGGCGCACTCGAGCTCCGGCACCTGTTCGACCACCGTCCGGATCTGTCGGACCAGGACGGCCACCGCTTTCTCGAAACGGCGGGCCATGAGCTCGAAGCGCTCCGACTGTGCGGCGGCGCCGTCGTCACCGCCGGTTTTCTTGATCGCTGCCCGCAGCCCATCGATCGTCAAACCCTCTGCCATCTCCAAACCTCCAGGTGAGTCTTACCCGCGACCCAACGGCTTGATTATGAATTATGAATGACGTCGCACTGAAACCACTGGCGCGACGGGAGAACCCCTGCGATGAAATTCAAAACTCATCATTCAAAACTCATCATTTGCGTTCGAGCGTCAGCGAGATCGGACAGTGGTCCGATCCCATGACGTCGGCGTGGATCCGGGCATCCACCACCCGGTCGAGCAGATCCTCGGAGACGAAGAAGTAGTCGATGCGCCACCCGACGTTGCGCTCGCGCACGCCCTTGCGGTTGGACCACCAGCTGTAGGCGCCGGTGAGCTCGGGGTTGCGGTGGCGGAAGATGTCGACGTAGCCGTGCTCGATGAAGCGGCTCACCCAGGCCCGCTCTTCGGGCAGGAATCCGGTGTTCTTCTTGTTGGGCCCCGGGTTGGCCAGGTCGATCTCTTCGTGCGCCGTGTTGACGTCGCCGCAGATGACGATGGACCTGCCCTGCCGGCGCTGGGCCTCGGCGTGCTGCAGCACCGCTTCTGAGAAATCGAGCTTGTACGGAACCCGGCTGAGATCGTTGCCGCCGTTGGGGAAGTAGCCGGTGTAGAAGAGAAAGGACCCGTAGTCGGCGATGATGAGTCGGCCCTCGGAGTCGAAGCGTTCCTCACCCAGGCCTCCGAGAGACACCGATTCGGGTTCGACCTTCGACCACAGGCCGACACCGGAATAGCCCTTCTTCTCGGCCGGATGCAGCCAGGTGGTGTAGCCCTCCGGCTCGAGAACCGACGGCTCGAGCTGCTCGTGAAGAACCCGGGTTTCCTGCAGGCCCAGGACATCGGGCTGCTCCGAGTCGAGCCAGTCGGCGAAACCCTTCTTGAGACACGCGCGCAGTCCGTTGACGTTCCAGCTGAAGAGACGAATGGTGGTGGGTTCAGTCAATGGTGCCTCCGCCGAAGAGAACCGTCTCGGCGTCGTCGATATTCGCGATGGCAAAGCCTCGCTGGCGCGCCAGCTCGTGCTCGCGGGGGGTGTTGAAGCCCCAGCCCGCGAGAACGGGCCGAATGCCCAGGCCTGCGGTGGCCTCGAGGTGATTGACCTTGTCGTCGACGAAGGTGATCTCATCGAAGCCGACCCCGAGGCGGTTTCTCAGTTCGTTGAGGTGGGCGGTCTTGGATCGGCCGGTCTCCTTGTCGAGGATGAGCTCCGGCGCGAAGATCCCCCCGAGACCCAGGTGATCCAGGAGGATTTCGGCGGACCGGCGGTCCTTGGCTGTCGCCAACGCCAGGGTGGTGTCGGCGCCCCGTCGGCGGAGGATCTCTGAAAAAAACGGGTAGGGGGCGTGGAGGTCGAGCCACCCGTGATGGTCGAAGGCCCTCGCGGCGGCGCGTTGCTCGTAGAACTCGTCGTGGAAGGCGTCGATCCAGGCCGGGTCCACGGTGCCGGCAAAGGTGTCGTAGGCGCTCTGGTCGAGGAGTTCGAGAAAGTTCTCCGAGGCCGCCAGGCTGATCCCGAAGTCCTCCGCCCGGTTGCCCAGGGGCATCATCTGGGCGAAGGACAGCGCCACGGGATCGTCGACCAGCTCGAGGGCGTGCCACCGCCCCTCGCCACGGCGCTGTCTCAGCCGTGCGATCAGGGGCGAGTCGGGGATGAGAGCTTGGTAGGCGCTCACCGCGGTGGCGAGACATTCGCGCAGGCTGTCGCAGACCACCCCGTCGAAATCAAGAGCCAACACCTTCATCACCGCGCGAGTCACGGAGTCGCCCAGCGGCCGTCCCTGGCGCGAGCGAGCTCGAGGCGGGGCTCGGGGCCGCCCTCGTAGATCGCCGGGACCGCAATGCCGGTGGCCTCGAAGGCAGCTACGATCTGCTCTTGAACCTCGGCGGCGCCGGGACCGCGGGTGCCGATGCAGATCATCGCACCGTCGTTCTCGGGCGCCTCGCCGGAGTAGACGAGGCAGCCCTCCCACGCGGGTTGGGCGGGAATTCGCGCCAGCATGGCCAGCATCAGGCCCTGGGTTCCGATTTCCTGGAAGACCGCCGCCGCCTGGGCCCGGTCGTAGACAAAGCTGTAGGTGAGGTCGCTCATGGACCCCGTTGTAACACATTCATGTCATACAATCGCTGCTCGATCGTTGGAGTTGTGAAGGAGACGACCATGAAGCGCTATCCCGCTATCTTTCTCGCCATCGTCGCCGCGGCCGTGTTCGCCCTCGGGTGCGGGGGCGGCGTCAGCGACCCGCTCGAGATTCCGAATTCTCCCGATGGTACGGTCCGGGTGGTCATGTCCGGGCTCGCCCAGCAGCACCCCGAGGTGCTCTGGCGCGCCCTGCCACCGTCGTACCAGGCCGATGTGAACGGGCTCATGGCGAGCGTCGGAGAGAACATGGATCCCGTGGTCTTCGACCGTGCCGTCGCCGTGGCCCGCAAGGCCTCGATGGTGCTGCAGCGCAAGAAGGACCTCATCCTCTCCACCGACGCCGTCCAGGGCTCGGAGATGGATCGGGCTGGTGTCGACGCCGCGTGGGAAGGGGCGATGAGGGGGCTGGACATCCTTCTCGCCAGTGATCTCACCCGGCTCGAAGCCTATCCGTCCTTCGACGTGGAGGCATTCCTCACCGGCTCCGGGGCGGAGCTCATGGCCCAGGCCGCATCGATTCCCGCAGACGAGGGAGAGGCGGAGGACGTCGCCGGGCTTCTGGCTGATCTCGAGAGCACCACCGTCGAGCTCGTGAGCTCCGAGGGCGACCGGGCGGTGGTGCGGGTGACGCCGCCGGAAGAGGAGGGCCGCGACCTGCCCATGACCCGGATCGAGGGCCGGTGGCTGCCCGCCGAGCTCGTCGAGGAGTGGCCCGGCGCGATGGAGCAGGCCAGCGAACGAATCGAGTACCTGGGCAGCGAGGAGGCGGCTCGGACCAACATGCAGATCCTTTTCGGCATCGGTGTGGTTGAAGGTTTCGTCGACCAGATCGACCAGATGGAGTCCGCAGAGGATCTGGACGCCCTGGTCGGCGGCCTTCTCGGCAACGTCGCGCAGATGACCGGCGCTCAGCCGATCTGAACCGCGACGACGCCGCGTTCATCGCAACGTCGCAACCACAAAGGCACGAAGACACAAAGACATCGCCCACGAAGTCATCGCATTGCTGACTCATCGCCTCCATCGCAGTCCACAGATCACACAGATCCATCGCAGTGCTGACTCGTCTCATTTCGGAGTTGCCATACCTGGGACCGCCGAGCTCCGGCTCGGCATCTTTCAACGTCGATCGACCCCAATGTCGCACCAGATCGAGAATCGCCGTTTGAACCCTCGGGGGATGCCTCCACTCGTTCTGCTCGGTCGGGATGACAACAGCGGTGAACCTTCAGGGTTTCCGAACGAGCTCTGCTGGCTCAAAACTGCGCAGAACGATGTCGTCGTGGCGGCTTCGCGCTTGCGACGTTGCGACGGATGCGATGTGGGACCCGCCAATCATTGCGATGGATCTGTGTGATCTGTGGTGGTTGCGATGGTTTTCGCAGCCTTCGTGTTCGAGGGCTCAATCGCCGGCAATGACGGTGGCGGGATCGGCGGAGGCGGCGCGGAGGGCGGGTGCGAGGGCGCCGAGAACGCAGGCCGCCGCGGCAAGGCCGAGGGCCACCGCGGCGAGCCGGGGCTCGAAGCTGAAGAAACTCTCCGGTTTGAATGGGAAGTCCGGGAGGCGTGCGGTGAGGGCGGCATCGGCGGCGGCGGTGAGCCCGCCGGCCACGGCCAGACCCGCCACGCCAGCGACGAGTCCGACGACGGCGCTTTCGGCCAGGATCAGTGTCCGGATGTGGGCTCGGCTCGCCCCCACGGCGCGCATGACGCCGATCTCACGGCGCCGGATCATCACGAGCAGGGCGAAGACGTGCATCACGTGCACCGCCGAGATGGCTAGGACGGTGGCGCCGACGAGTCCCACGCCGGCCAGGGCGGCGGCGGAGAGGAAGGCGGCGCGGCGGGCGCCGTCGTCGCGGACGGTCAGTCCGAGCGCTTCCACCGCCTCCATGACCGCCGCGCCGTCGGCTCCGGGTTCGAGCTCGATGACCGCGGAGTGGAAGCCGTCGGACGCCCCCGGCGGGCCGAGCTCGGCGTTGAGCCGGCGGACGAAGCCGAGCGGCATGGTGATGCCCAGGGGGATGGCGGCGTCGGAGGTGCCCACCAGCTCGGCCCGGTGGCGGTGGACCCGATCGGCCGTCCGCCGCAGGCTCGAGGCGCCGAAGGCCACCTCGGCGCCGAGGCCGGTGAGGGCGTTCGGATTGATCTTGGGCAGCCGGTAGGCCCGCCGGAAGCCGCCGTTGTAGAGCTCGACCACGTGGTTCGAGACCACGACGGGGATGACCTCGCGGCACTCGCCGGGCCCCAGGGCGGATGCTCCGACGCAGACCGCCCCGTCGGCGCAGGGAATGCCCTCGCCGCACGGCCGGCCGGCGAGGGCCGGGTCGAGCTGCGGGTCGTGGAAGGGCTCGCCGATTTCGTCCGCCAGGAGGGCGGGATCCACGCCGTCGGCTACGAGCTCGGTCTGCATCCCGGCTCCCAGAATGCTCTCGCCGCCGCTGGCGACGGCCGGGACGAGGAGGCGCATCTTGGGGTAGACCGCGGCGACCCCATCCAGCGACTCCAGCCCGGTGACGTCGGTGTCACTCAGGGTGTCCTTGCCGAGCTCGAGCTTGATGGCCAGGAGATTGAGGTCGGCACCCTCGCGCAGCACGTCGAACCGCTCGGTCCGGAAGACCTCGCCCAGGAGGGTGTCGCGAATCCCGAGTCCCAGCGAGAGGAAAAAGACCAGTGCCGCGACGCTCACCGCAATCCCGGTGCCGCCGGCGGCCAGGTGGCGCCAGTGGCGAGCCAGGTCGTCCTTCACCGAGCGGGCGAGGCCTTTGGCGTTCACACCTGCGCTCCGTCTTCCGAGAGCGTGCCGCCGACCATCCGGATCCGCCGCCCGCCGGCGGCTTCGATGGCGTCGTCGTGGGTTGCGGCGAGCATCGTCAGGCCGAGGTCGGCGTGCAGCTCGACGAGGAGTTCGATGATCTCCCCGCCGGTGGCGGTGTCCAGGTTTCCGGTGGGCTCGTCGAGCAGCAGAAGCTGCGGCTGATTGAACAGGGCCCGGGCCAACGCCACCCGTTGCCGCTCGCCGCCCGACAGCCGGGTGGGCCGCCGGTCCGCCGCCGCCGCGAGGCCGACGAGATCGAGAACCTCGCGGGCCCGGCTGCGGCCGTCGCCGCCGCCGCCGAAGCGCGAGGCCAGGGCCACGTTTTCGGAACAGCTCAGGTGCTCGAGCAGGTGGTAGGCCTGGAAGACGAAGCCGACGGTGCGGCGGCGAAAGCGCGCGAGATCGCGGTCGGCCAGCGTGTCGAGACGCTGTCCAGCCACCTCGACGACGCCCTTCCATCCTTCGTCGAGCCCGCCGAGGACGTTGAGCATGGTCGTCTTGCCGCACCCGGAGCGTCCCACCAGCGAAACGAAGTCACCCGCCCCCACCTCGAGGTCGATGCCCTTGAGAACATCACGCTCGGACTCCGGATATCGTTTCGTCAATCCCTCGATGCGAATCACTCGGGGATTATATCCGCCCGGGCGGGCGGAGGTCTGAACTACAGAGCCGCAACGGACACGAAGTTCATCGGAATCACCACAGATCACACAGATGTCATCCATCGCAGGTCACACGGATCCATCGCACCGTCGGCTTTCTTGAACCACGAAAACCACCAAGAATCCACGAAGAAACCACGGAGACCATTGCAGGCTTTGTAGATAGCGATACGGACGAGAGCTTGGTCACGCTCCAGGGTCGAGAGTGAAGCTGGAGCGCAATGCTGTTCAGGTCCCCTGCACCTCCGATAAAGAACGTGAGGGTTCGTGGCTACTTCGTTGCTACTTCGTGCCATGAGTGGTTTTCAAAGCGATGGCTGCGATGTGCGATGGATCTGTGTCAATCTCGCCCCATCTGTGTGATCTGTGGTCCTGCCGCGAATGCGACGCTGTCCGCGTCGGTCCATGCGATCTGCGGTTTCAGCGGCGGTCTTGGCATCCACCGCAACGTGGCGGGAGACTATTCCCGGCGCGATTTCGGCACCGATGCCCTCGCCGCCGGGGCGTCGGTCATGGGCAGGGTGTGCCGCCAGACGCCGTCGTGGGCGTGGAGCGCGGCGGCGACGGCGCCCGCCGTCGGCACCAGGCCGATCTCGCCGACGCCCTTGGAGCCGTATCCGCCCACGTCGTCGGGCACCTCCACCAGGATGACCTCCACCGGCGGTGTGTCGGCGGCCTTGATGATGCCCAGATCGCGGAGCTTCAACGAGTCCGGCACCCCGCCGGTGCAGGGGAAATCCTCCGACAGTGCGTAGCCCAGGCCCATGTGGACGCCGCCCTCGACCTGGCCCCGGCAGCTCTGGGGGTTGATGGCGCGGCCCACGTCGTGGGCGGCCACGACCTTCTCGATCAGGCCGTCCTCTGAGAGGATCACCACCTGGGTGGCGTAGCCGAAGGCCATGTGAGTCACCGGTTCCTCGACGTCGGCGCCGGGCGGAGTGGTGAAGTCCACGATGTGCTCGCCGAGGAACGCTTGGCCGGCGAGCTCGGCCAGCGGTGCTCGACGGAGAGCCTCGGCCAGCTTCACGGCCGCCTTTCGACCGGCGGCAGTGCACAGGGCGGTGGCGCGTGAAGCGGTGGTCATTCCACAGACCACGCGGGGGTCGCTGGCGGTTCGGACGGTCATGTCGCAGGGTTCCAGGCCGGTTTCCTCGCAGACCACCTGCCGGAGGATGGTGTGGAGCCCCTGGCCCATTTCGGTGAAGCCGGTGAGAACCTGGATGCCGCCGTCGCCGTCCACCTCGATGAGCACCCTGCCGGTGTCGTCGATGCCGTTGCCGATGCCGGTGTTCTTGATGCCGCAGGCGATGCCTGCGATCTTCGCCGACCTGTAGTGATCGCGCACCGCCTCGAGGGTCTGTCGGATGCCGCAGCTGGCGGTCATGAGCTGGCCGGTGGCGAAGCGGTCCCCGGGACCGAGAACGTTCCGCTCGCGAATGTCGTAGCCGTCGAGTTCGGCGAGTTCGGCGAGACGGTCGAGAACGCCCTCCATGGCGAACGCCGCCTGGTTGGCGCCGAAACCGCGCATGGCGCCGCAGGGCGGGTTGTTGGTGTGCACGGTGCGCGCCTCGACGTCCACGTTGGGCACCCGGTAGGGGCCGCAGGCGTGGCCGGCGGCGCGCTCGAGGACCTTGGCCCCCACCGAGGCGTAGGCGCCGGTGTCGCCGATGATCCGCGCCTCGACGGCGGTGAGGCGGCCGTCGGCGTCGCAGCCGGCGCGGTAGCGCAGCTCCAACGGGTGGCGCTTGGGGTGAATCCGCAGGCTCTGTTCGCGGGTGAGGACGATCTTGACCGGGCGGCCGGTGGCGTGCGCGGCCAGGGCGGCGTGGCCCTGGACCGAGAGGTCCTCCTTGCCGCCGAAGGCGCCGCCGTTGGTGACCAGCTCGACGGTGACGAGCTCCTCGTCCAGGCCGAGGATCCCGGCGATCTGACGGCGGTCGTCGTGCACCCCCTGGCCCTGGGACTTGACCACAAGGCCGCCCCCTTCGGGGATGGCGAGCGCTGCCTCGACCTCGAGGAAGGCGTGCTCGATGCGCTGGGTGGTGAACTCGGCCTCGACGGTGTGAGCGGACGCTTCCAGGGCCGCCTCGACGTCGCCGCGCCGATAGGCGCAGACCTCGAGCAGATTACCCCCGGCGTGAATCGTCGGCGCACCGGGCTCGAGGGCGCGGTGGGGATCGGTGACAGGATCGAGAATGTCCGCCGCCACCTGGACGAGCTCGGCCGCGGCTCGTGCGTGGTGTCGGGTGTCCGCCACCACCACCGCGAGGACGTCACCGACGCAGCGGGTGAACTCGCCTTCGGCCACCAGCAGCGGCCAGTCGCGGACGAGCAGGCCGTGGAAGCGCACGCCCGGAACATCGGCGGCGGTGAGGATGCGCGCCACGCCGGGAGCGGCCTCGGCGGCGCGGGTGTCGATGCCGACAACCCGGGCGCGGGGATGGTCGGAGAGGACGAGGGCGCCGTGCAACATGCCGTCGACCTTCAGATCGGCGACGAAGGCCTTTTCTCCCAGGACCTGATCGCGGCCCCGGTAGCGCGGGCTCGAGGCGCCCACCCCGTGTCCCGGAGAGGCTCCGGCGGGAGGCCCCCCCGCGCCGGCGACGCCGATGGCTTCGACGATGGAGTGGTAGCCGGTGCAGCGGCAGGTGTGGCCGGCGAGGGCCGTGCGGATTCGGTTCTCGTCCGAGGTGAGGCCGCGGTCGATGAGGTGAGAGGCGCGCACGGCGATGCCCGGCGTGCAGAAGCCGCACTGGACGGCGCCGGAGCTGACGAAGCTGGCGGCCAGCAGCTCCCGGCGCTCTTCGGGGAGCCCCTCGAGGGTGGTGACCTCGCGGCCTGCGGCGCGGGACGGATTCAGGAGGCAGGCCAGGGTCGGTTTGCCGTCGACGAGCACGGTGCAGCAGCCGCACGTGCCCTGCCCCGAGCACCCGTCCTTGGCCGAGGTGATGCCGAGGTTTTCCCGCAGCACGTCGAGGAAGCTCTGGCCTGCTTCGAACTCGGTGGAGGTTGCTCGTCCGTTGAGGGTGAAGCTCAGGTGCGCCATCAGTCCAGGGCTCCGTTTCGAATGCCGATGATCTCGGCGGCGATGGAAACGGCGATCTCCTCGGGGGTGTGGCTTCCGATGGGCACGCCGATGGGTGTGCGCAGCCGCGCGAGGGCGGCGGGATCGCAGCCCGATTCCGTCATGCGGGAGAAGAAGGTCCTGACCTTGGACTTGCTGCCCATGAGACCCAGGTACCGCAGGTCGAGATCGAGGAGACGTTCGGTCACCTCTCGGTCGTGGGTGTGGCCGTGAGTCATGACCACCACCCACGAGTGCTCTCCCTGGGGGATGTGGGCGTCGATTTCGTCGTAGTCCACCACCTCGAAACGGTGGGCAAAGTGGTTTTCCTCCATGGTCTCGAGCCCGTCGCGGTTGTCGATGACCGTGATGCGGAAGGGCAGCGTCGCCATGATCCGCGACAGGGCGAGGGCGACGTGGCCGCCGCCGACGATGGTCAGCCGGTCGCGCAGACCGATAGGGTGCGTGAAGCGCCAGTCGTTGTCGTGGCGGGAGAACCTCGGCTCACCCTCGGAACCCTCACTGAACCCCATGCCGTGCGGGCCGAGCTCGAGTGCTCCGATTCGCCCGTTGCGCAGGGTTTCGACGATCTCCTGGAGCGTGTCTCGATCGGACCTTCCCAGCGGCACGACCGAGAAGAGCTGAGCTCCATTGCACAGGGTTCCGTCCCCGTCTTCCGTGTGGACGAACTCCCGAAGCACGGGGGGGGCCTGGTGGGCGCGAGCTTCCTCGACGATTTCGTGCTCGGCGACGCCGCCGCCCACCGTGCCGGATTGACCGTCCGCGGTGACCACGACGAAGGTTCCGGTGACGCCGGGCACCGATCCCGAGTGCTCGACGACCATGACCAGGGTGGTGGGCTTGCCTTCGTCGACGGCGTCAAGGGCGTATCGCCAGGGATCGATTCTCGTGTCTGGCTGCGCTTTCATGTCGTCATCATAGATCAGCGGCGAGTTATGAGTTGTGAGTTATGAGTTATGAGTTATGAGTTATGAATTTCATCGCAGTCATCGCAGTCATCGCAGTCATCGCAGTCATCGCAGTCATCGCAGCGCCGGCTCTCGCCGGCTGAATCTGCTTGTGCCGCTGGCGCTCCTGCTTGAATCGGCCCGCTCCATCCGCCGCACCGTCCCTTGCGATGAAAACTGAGAACTCAGAACTTGGGATCATCCCGCCATTTGCGGGATGATCCTCGATTCTAAGTTCTCGGTGACATCGCAATCCGTTCACGAGCGCGTCCGTGGGATCAGTGCGATGTAACTCATAACTCATAACTCATAACTCATAACTCATAACTCATAACTCACAACTCATAACTCACAACTCATAACTCATAACTTTGTTTCATCCCGCCATTTGCGGGATGAAACAAAATCAAGAACTCGCAACCTCTGGGTCCCCGTGCAGAAAGAGCAATGCCTTCTCGGGGGTGAGCGGCGCGTCGTAGACCCCTTCGCGATCGGGTCGGTAGGCGCGGAGCGCGTCGAGGAGGGCGAAGTAGACCCCGATGCCGTACATGAAGGGCGGCTCGCCGATGGCCTTGGAGCGCATGACGGCGCGGGGATTGTCGGCATCAGTGAGGAATCGGCTGTCGATGTCCGGGGTGCTCGGCAGGTCGGGGATCTTGTAGGTGGAGAGGGTGTCGGAGAGGTTGCGTCCGTTGGCAAACACCAGCTCCTCCATGGTCATCCAGCCGAGGCCCTGGACCAGCCCGCCCTCCAGTTGGCCGCGGTCCACGTTCTCGTCCAGGCTGCGCCCGGCGTCGTGGACCACCCGGACGCGGTCGACGGTGTAGATTCCTCGGAGACAGTCGACGGTGACCTCGATGACTGCGGTACCGAAGACGTGGTAGGCGAAGGGCTCGCCCTGCTCGGTGCTCTTGTCGTACCAGATCCGCGGCGTCGCGTAGTGGGCATGGGCAGAGAGATCGACCCTTTTGCTGTAGGCGGTCCAGACGAGCTCGTTCCACTCGAGCTCGGAAGCGGCGCCGTCGATCGTGACCTGGCCGTCGTCGATGGCAAGGCGGTGGGGTGGGGTGTCGAGCAGCTCCGCCGCCACCGCGACCAACCGATCGTGGATGGCGCGGCCGGCGAGCTCGGCGGCCCTGCCGTTCATGTCGGCCCCGGAGGACGCGGCCGTGGGAGAGGTGTTGGCCACGGTCCGGGTGGAGGTGTTTTCGATGCGGATGCGCTCCCGCGGCGCGCCGAGAGCCGCAGCGGCCACGGCTCGAATCTTGGCGCTGACCCCCTGGCCCATCTCGATGGCGCCGGTGGAGACGGCGACGCTGCCGTCGGTGTACACGTGGACCAGGGCGCCGGCCTGGTTGAGCATGGTGTTGGTGAAGGAGATACCGAAGCACACCGGCATGGTGGCGACGCCGCGTTTGACGAGCGCGCTGGAGGCGTTGTGCTCGGCGGTCTCATTGAAGAGATCGTCCAGACCGGCGAGGGCGCGGACCTCGCGAAAGCTGCGGCGGGCCTGGGTGCGTTCCACCCGCATTCCGTAGGGAAAGGCGTCGCCTTCGGTCAGGAGGTTGACCGCCTGGATGTCGACGCGCGGGATCCCGGTGACCTCGGAAGCGCGGTCGATGGCGGCCTCCATCACGAACATCGATTGAGGCGCTCCAAAGCCGCGGAAGGCGGTGAAGGGCGGCAGATTGGTCCGGCAGCTGACGGCGTTGATCCGGGCGTTGGGAACGGAGTAGGCATTGGTGGCGTGGAACAGCGACCGCTCGAGGATGGCCGGCGACAGGTCGGCGGCGGCGCCGGCGTTTTGCCACATCCGCACCTCGTAGGCGACGAAGGTTCCATCGGACTTCAGTCCGAGCTTGAAGTCGGAGGTGTAGGGGTGGCGCTTGCCGGTGAAGCGCATGTCCTCGTGCCGGCCGAGGACGATTTTCACCGGCCGGCCGGTGTGCCGGGCGGCGAGGGCGGCCATCACCGCCCACGGAGTGGCCTGATCCTCTTTGCCGCCGAAGGCGCCGCCGAGGCGGGTGACCTCCACCTCGACGAGACTCATGGGCAGATCGAGGACCCGGGCGGCGATGCGCTGGACGGCAGTGGGCGCCTGGGTCGACGAGAAGATCTTGATGCGCCCACCCTCTTCGGGTACGGCCATCGCGGCCTGGGTCTCCAGGTAGAGGTGCTCCTGGCCGGCCGTCTCGGCGGTTCCCTCGACGACGACGTCGCAGTCGGCCCACGCCGCGTCGACGTCGCCCGCCTCGACGGTGCGCTCGGCGCCGATGACCTCGCCGCGGGCGGCCGCCTCGCGGGGGTCGAAGATCGCGGGAAGCTCCTCCAGGTCCAGGCGCACCTCGCGGGCTGCCGCTCTGGCCTGATGCATTGTTTCGGCAACCACGAGAGCCACCGGCTGCCCGATGAAGTGGACGGCATCGGTGGCGAAGAGGGCCTCGTCGGCGATGATGCCGCCGATCTGGTTGTCGCCCGGGATGTCGTCGGCGGTGAGCACGTCCTCCACCCCGTCGGCGAGCAGGGCCGCGGTGACGCCGATGGCGAGCAGCCTTGCGTGGGGCGACGGCGAGGTCACCGCGGCGGCGTGCAGCAGCCCTTCGGGCTCCGGGAGGTCGCTGACGTAGCGGGAGGTGCCGCGAACGTGGGCGATGAGGTCGGGGTAGCTCATGCCGTCCCCTCCGCCAGCTCCTCGTCGAGGTCGAAGAGCTCGTGGAAGTGGGCGAGGACGAGTTGTCGCAGCAGCAGGCGTTTGTAGGCGGCGGAGCCGCGGATGTCGTCGATGGGGCTGACCTCGGAAACGGCGCACCGGGCGGCGTCCCAGGCCGTGGCGGCGTCGGGATTCCTGCCGATCAGCAGCGCCTCGGTCTTCATCAGCGCCAGGGGCACGGGCGCCACGCCACCGGCGGAAAGCCCTGCGGCGACGATGGCGCCGTCGGCAATTTCGAACGCCGCCGCCGAGTTGACGCTGGCGATGTCCAGGTGGGTGCGCTTGGAGACCTTCTCGAAGTTGAAAACGCGGCCGAAGCGGCGGCGGATGCGGATCGACTCCACGAGCTCCCCGGGCTTCAGGTCCATCGTCTTGTAGCCCAGGTAGAAGCGGCGCAGCGGCAGCGAGCGGCGGCCGGCGTCGCCCACCAGGTCGAGCTCGGCGTCCAGCGCCAAGAGCATCATCGTCATGTCGCCGATGGGCGAGGCGTTGACGATGTTGCCCGCCACCGTGGCGCGTTCGCGGATCGGCAGCGAGCCCATGAGGTCCATGGGGCGGACCATGTCGCCGAGCTCGGCGTTGAGGATGGGGCAGCGCTTCAGGTGCTCGGCGGTCGCACTGCCGGCGATGACGATCTCGTCGCCTTCAATCCGGGTGCCGCCGCGCGGGGAACGGACGACGGTGACGTCGACCCGGGTGAAGTCGTCGGGGCGCTGAACGTACAGATCCGTGCCGCCGGCCACCGGCCGGTCATCGCCGTCATCGTCAACCTCGTCGTCCAGGTCGAAAACGAGGGAGCGGGCGCTGCGCAAACCTGCGGGCAAAAACCCCTCCCGCACCAGGGCGGCGAAGCGGGGTTCAGCCGGGTCGATCCGGTCCTCGATCGTGTCCATGATGCGATTCACGGCGCGCTGGATGGAGGCGTAGCCGGTGCAGCGGCAGATATTGCCGGCCAGCGAGACGTAGGCGGGCTCGACGGACCAGTCCGGGCATGTGAGCAGGTGGCCCGCGAACGAGAGAAGGAAGCCCGGCGTGCAGAATCCGCACTGGGAGGCGCCCTCGTCGACGAAGGGCTGTTGCAGCGGACCGATGCGACCGAAGTCGAGGCCTTCGACGGTGATCACGTGGCGGCCCGCTGCGGCGGCCACCGGCATCAGGCACGAGGTCATGGGTCGATAGTGGACGGCGTCGCCGTCGACCTCGCCGACGAGCACGACGCACGAACCGCAGTCTCCCTCGCGGCAGGCGTGCTTGGTGCCCTTGAGCCCGGCGTCCTGCCGGATGACGTCCACCAGTGCGCGGCCGGTGGGGCCGTCGAACTCGACGATCCCGGTGTTCAGAACAAATCGGACTGGTTGTGCCAAATCGTGCAAACCCCTCTGTTACAGACAGGTTGAGGGTAACACGAACGTGGCGGCGACGGCATTTCAAGACCGCGAAGACCACGAGCTCTCATCGGGCAGCGTGCAGCCGAACCACGTGAAGAAATCGCGCGATGAGAGAGCGCGCCGCTTGCGATGCGCGTGGCGTCCTCTGCGCCGTCGCAGTGAATCCCCCGTGCGCCAGTTGGGCGCGTTGAGGATCATGGACGCCAGGTTGCCGGGCCGGACCGCTCCGGTGATCTCTTCGACGGCACGGTTGAGGCCGGTGTCGTGGCTGAGCAGCGCGCCCTCGATCATGAAGGGCTGGAACCCGAGGCGCTCGGCGTCGAAGAGGGTCCGCAGTACGCAGCCGGCGGCGTTGAGGCCGACGAGGAAGACCGTGTCGCAGCCTTTGCGAGGGAGGATCACCTCGAACTCGGTGTCAGCCTGCCGTCCGTGCCTCGTGGCGCGGGGATCCTTCGCCCGACGAACCACTGGTTTCGCAGCCACATTCTTCTCGACCAGGGCGAATCCCGAGCGATGAAGGTCAGCTCGAAATCGCGCTCGCCCTCCACGAACGCCTCCATGGAGAAGGTGTCGAAGAAGAGCTGGGTCAGCTCCTTGCGGGTGGGCAACGATGGATCGGCCGGGTTCGGGAAGACCGCGAAGAGACGGTCGCCGTCGAGCTCGACATCGGCCTCGAAGAAGTTGCCGCGGTTGTCCATGAAATCGTACGAGCCCTCGTAGACGACCCACGTTTCCGGATCCGTGGGGTCGTCCGGCGGGTCCTCGTGCTCCGGCTCGAGAACCGCGTCGACGATGCAGTAGGCGGCGTCGCGGAGGTAGTAGGTGGTGTTGCCGAGGATCGACACGACGAAGCGCCCATTGGGCACCCATAGCAGATATGCGCCCCAACCGAAGACATTGCCACCGTGTTGACGAACATCGAGCCCCTTGTACCTTTCGGCGAAGACACCGAGCCCGTAGTGGAACTCTGGAATCAGGTCGAGGTAGACCTGCCGATCTTGCATCGCCGCGGCCGAGGACGGCGACAGCACGCCGCCGCCTCCGTCGATCAGCAGCAGCGCCCACGACGCAAGGTCCTCCGCCGTGGAGAAAGCCTGCCCAGCAGGGTCTCCGACCCGGCTTTCATAGTCGTCAGGTGCGTAAATGGTCGTCGTGCCGTCGGACTCAGGATGGTGTCCCCAGGAGTAGTTGCCGCTCGCGATGACCTCTGCCGGATCGAAGGTCGTACCGCTCATCCCGGCCGGACCGAGAATTCGTGTGGCCATGAGTTCGCGGTACGGAAGTCCGCTCGATCGTTCGGCGACGAGCCCGGCGAGCGAGAAGCCCGGGTTGCTGTAGTTCCAGAAGGTTCCCGGCGGAGCGTGGAGTCGGACCCCATCCAGGCCCGCAGCCCAGACGGAGAGCGCCTCGTCTCCGGTGGGTCCGAGGGGGTCTTCGTAGTGATCGGGAATGGCGGCGGTGTGGGTCACGAGATGGCGAACGCCGATCGTCTCTGCGGGCCACTGTCCGCTGGTGCTCAGCTCTGGGACCCACGAGGTCACCGGATCGTCCAGATCCACCAGACCGTCGTCGACCTGCTGCATGACGGCAGCCGCCGTCAGCACTTTGGTGACCGAGCCGATCCGAAAACGCGTGCCGCTGTCCACGGGTTGCGGCTAGCCCCGGCGTTTGATTCCGAAGCCCCGATTGAAGATGATCTCGCCCCGATCAATGACCGTGACGGCGGCTCCAGGCGCGCCGATGGAGGCCATGTCGGCCACGACACACTGCTCGATCGCGTCCTCGATCGTCTCCCTTTCGGCTGCGATGATCTCGACGTTGATCGCAAGCACGCAGAGGCCCAGGGCCGCGACGAGGCGAGGCGATCGGAGCCGACCAGGAAGCATGGAACCCTCCGAATCCGACGGCGTTGCGTCGGTGTCCTCAGCGTCGGTACACTTTCGAACCGTCCCGGTTTCGTGCCAGCCTACCGCAGTCCGATGACCACGGCGATTGCCATGAAGACGGCGGCGACGGCGATGAGCTGGAGCAGCAGCGGAACGATGAAGCGGAGCCAGCGCTCGTACGGCACCCCTGCGAGGCCGAGGGAGGCCATGAGGATTCCGGAGGTGGGGATGACCATGTTGGAGAAGCCGTCGCCGCAGGTGAAGGCGAAGACCGCGGTCTGACGGGTGAGGCCGAGGACATCGGCCAAAGGCGCCATGAGAGGCATGGTCACCGCCGCCTGGCCGGAGCCCGAGGGAATGAAGAAGTTGAGGGTCGCCTGGAAGACGAGCATTCCCTCGGCGGCGACGATGCGCGGCACGTTGAGCAGCACGACGGAGGCGGATTGAACCAGGGTGTCGAGGATGAGCCCGTCCTCCATGACCACGGTGACGGCGCGGGCGAACCCGACGATGAGGGCGGCGACGGTCATCTCCTCCATCCCTTTCACCACTGTCCGGGCGGCGTCGTTGATGTTCATCCGCGACACGAAGATCGCCACGAGACCCATCAAGATGAAGCCGCCGGCCATCTCGGGCAGCCACCAGCCCCGGGCCTGGACCGCCCACAGGATGAAGACGAAGATGGCGATGCAGGCAACGACGGTGATCACGTGGCTCCGGGTGAGCTCCGGCGGTTCCACGTCCTCGCCCTCGTCGAAGTCGACATCGGCGACGAACGAGGCGTCGGGATTCTCCCGCACCCGGGCGCCGTAGCGGATCATGTAGACCAGGGTCACCGCCATGCAACAGGCGAAGAACAGGATGCGGAAGCCGATGGCGCTGTTCAGCGGCAGGCCGGCGATGCTCTGGGCGATGTTGACGGTGAACGGGTTGGTGGTGGCGGCGGCGAAGCCCACCGCGCCGGCGACGTAGACGAGCGCCGTGCCGTAGATGCGGTCGCAGCGGATCTCCGAGGCGACGATGAGGAAGATGGGAACCAGAGGAATGAACTCCTCGCCCATGCCCAGGGTCGACCCGCCGATGCCCATGAGTACCATCAGCACGATGGTCAGGAGCTTCCAGCGGTGGCGGAGCCGCTCCAGCACGGCGTGGAGGACGGCGGGGATGGTCCCGGTCTTCTGCAGAATGCCGAAGACCCCCCCGATGATGAAGATGAAGAAGATGATGTCGGCGGCGGCGATCATGCCGCGCGGGATGGCGCTCAGGAAGCCCTCGATTCCCACCGGGGTGGCGGCGTCGTCCACCGCTTCGGCGAAGACCAGGCCGCGTGCGGTGCGGTGTTTGGGCACGGTCTCGTAGGTGCCGGGTACGACCATGGAACGCTCGGAGCCGGCGACGACCCTGGTTTCACGCCGGAACTCACCCGACGGCACCACCCAGGTCAGCAGGCAGCAGCAGAATATGACGCCAGTCAGGAGCGCGAACACATGGGGAATCTTGATTCTCATACTTCGAATCCCGATTCCAAATTATGAATGATGAATGATGAATGATGAATTTCGGGCCCCAGACCGGAAAGGCTGAGAAGGCATGAGTTGTGGCGCGGGCGTCTCGCCCGCGAAGCTTGCGATGTGCGATGCAATTCATAACTCATAACTCATACTCATTATTCACGAAGTGATCACGTCCGCGTCATCAGCAAGGATGCGTCCGATCGTCGTGAAGGCGTCGATGGCCTCGTCGCGGTGGCGGGAGGCGATGGCCGTGGCCAAGGCGTTGACGACCATGGTCATGGCGGCCACCGAGTTGGTGAAGGTCAGATTGTCGCTGCGCACGGCCAGCGAGAGGTCGGCGGCGCGGGCCGTCGGCGAGGTGAGGCGGTCCGACAGGGCGACGGTGGCGATGCCGGCATCCGATGCCGCCGACAGAAGCTCCAGGCTCTGGCGGGAGTAGGGGGGCAGCGAGACGACGAGCAGCAGGTCGTTCGGGCGCATGGTCACCAGTTGTTCCCTCGGCGAGGAGTACCCCGTGGACAGGGCGTGGGCCGCGATGCCGATCTGAACGAAAGTGTAGGCGGCAAGCCGGGCGATGTGGGCCGAGATGCCGAGCCCGAAGGTGGTGACCCGATCGGCGGCGAAGATCCGCTCGGCGATGGAGGAGAAGACCTCCCGGTCGATGCTGTCCGCGGTGCGGCGGATGTTCCGGTTCTCATGAGCCGCGACCGACTCGATGAGATCATCGCTCAGCTCCTGGGCGTCGTCGACGCCGTCGACGCCGAGACGGCTCTGGAGAAGCTCCACCAGGGCCACTTTGAGCTCGGCGAAACCGGAGAACCCGATGCGCTGCCCGAAACGCACGATGGTCGCCTCGGAGGCGTGACAGCGGCGTGCGAGCTCCGGTACCGAGAGGAACGGCACCGTCTCGAGGTTCTCCAGCAGATAGTCGGCAATGGCCCGCTGCTGCGGCGGCAGAGCCCCGACGTGCTCGAGAATCCGATCGCGGACGTCGGCGCCGGTGGGCTCGTCGGGCATGACGCGGAGGCTCCTTTCCCGGATGTCGTCTCGACCTTGCCGCAACACTGTAGCGCACCGTCCGTATTCTCTGGAAATGCGGCTTGACAGGATGCGACGCCGGACCTATGTTGTCAGAATGATAGCAATCATTTCATATTTAATCCAAGATGAAACAATAATTTCATAATCGGAGGAGGCACCATGAAACGATCAACGAAGTGCGTGGTTGTAATGCTCGCGGCGGTGATGACCGCCCACGTTACACCGGTCCTGGCGCAGGGGACGACGGCGGGGAGCATTCGCGGTGTCGTCACCGATCCCTCGGGCGGCCTCATGCCGGGCGCAACGGTTCGCGTCATGTCCGATGCGCTGGTGTCGGGCCAGCAGGCGGCCATGACCAGCGGCAGCGGCGTGTACCGCTTTCCGTCGCTCCCTGTCGGCATCTACACCCTCGAGGCCAGCATGCCGGGCTTTCAGGCCGTTCGCCAGGAGAACGTCAGGGTCGCCCTGGGCCAGACCCGGTCCATCGACCTCGAGCTCGGCGACGTCACCGTCAGCGAGGAGATCGTCGTGGTGGCCGACGCCGTCCAGGTCTCGACGGTGGACAACAACGTCGGATTCAACCTCGGTGACGAGTTTATCGAGCGCCAGCCGGTGAGTCGTGATCCCACGGGCCTGATGAACTACGCCCCTGGCATCCAGAACGACCAGGCCTACGGCGCTCCGTCCACCTACCAGAACGCCTACAACGTCGACGGCGTGGACGTCTCCGACCCCGAGCTCGGCTCCCAGTGGGTGCTGCCGAGCATGGATTGGGTTCAGGAGGTCCAAGTGGCCGGTCTCGGGGCCGACGCCGAGTACGGCGGGTTCACGGGCGCGGTGGTCAACCTGGTCACCAAGTCCGGCGGCAACGAGGTCCACGGCGACGTGCGGGCCTATTACTCGGGCGGCGGTCTCAACTCCGAGAACGCTCCGGAAGGATCCGAAGGTGTCAGCTCGGTGGACTCGGACATCGACGCCTCGGTCAGCCTCGGCGGGCCGGTGATCAGGGACGAGCTGTGGTACTTCGTGTCCGGCAACATGCGGCAACGCGCGGTGGAGCCTTTCTTCTCCGCCGGCTCTCCTGTCAACGACCAGGAAGACAGCGACCGCACCGAGACCCGGGTGCTCGGCAAGCTGACCTGGCAG
This sequence comes from Thermoanaerobaculales bacterium, assembly GCA_036351195.1. GTDB lineage: Bacteria > Acidobacteriota > Thermoanaerobaculia > Thermoanaerobaculales > Sulfomarinibacteraceae > JAHECW01. The sequence continues at coordinate 24,531 of JAZBOQ010000055.1, forward strand.
ATCAACGAGTCCAACCAACTGCGCGGATTCATCGATTGGGACGACGCCCAGCACGACTACCGCGGGGTGGGGGACTTCACCCTCGCCAGTGCATCCATGAAGCAGGAATCGCCGAACTGGGTCTACAGCCTGGGCTGGGACTCGCTGATCAACAGCAGCAACTTCCTCGAGGCCAAGATCACGGGCTACACCGGCTCCGACGATCGCCTGCCCTACAACGGCGACCTGCCGAACCGCTATGACTCCTGGGAGGGCTTCGACTGGCAGAATCTCGAGCAGACCTCGATGAAGGATGTGGATCGAATGGCCATCGACGCGGCATGGAGCCTTTTCGCCGACGGTCTCATCACCGGCGAGGACTCCCACACCTTCAAGTTCGGTGTCAATTACGAACAGTCGAACAGCGACTACATCACCGTCCGCAACGGCGGATTCTCCTACTACGACGATTCCTACTACTGTGATTCGATCGACGACTACTTCGCCGACCCGTTCTGCGGCGTCTACTCGTCGACGTTCGGCAGCGAGTGGAACCTCAAGGCTGAGATGGAGGGCCTCCACTTCTACGCCCAGGACTCGTGGCAGGTCGGCAACTTCGCGATCAACCTCGGCGTTCGCTACACCCAGTACACCGGTAACTTCGCAGATCCCATTTCCGCGCCCACCAACGGCGGCTCCGACGTCTACGACCAGGACCTTTGGGCGCCGCGCGCCGGTTTCGTCTGGGACATCCTCGGTTCGGGCAAGCTGGTCTTCAAGACCCACTACGGGATCTACTACGAGGGACTGACGGTGACCATGTTCGATCGCGAGGCCTCGGGCGACGCGCTCACGGACGCCGTCTACCTGGACTACAACTTCGACACCGGTGAGTTCGACATCCCGGCGGGCGGGTCGGTGGAGGCCCGGGCCACGATGGATCCGGACATCGAGCACCCGGCGGTGGAGCAGTTCATCGCCACCTTCGAGTACCAGCTCCTGGACGACATGGTGGTCGGGATCGACTACATCCAGCGCGACTACCAGGACATCAACACCATGGTGGTCTCCAACGTGGGCGACTACGATGCCTACACGACCCTGCCCTCTCCCTCGGACAGCCCGCTCGCGGGCGGCACGCTGCCGTTCTTCGAGTTGATCGCACCGCAGGAGTACCTGATCACCAACATCGATTTCGCCACCCGTGAGTACTCCTCCGTGGCCCTCCGGGCCCACAAGCGCTACTCCCACGGCTGGTCCCTCGACGGGTCCCTGGTGTGGTCGGACTCCACCGGAACGGCGGATTACAGCCTGGCGGGCTACGGCACCGGCTTCGACGACCTCAACGGCTTCACCAACGCCGACGGCACCCTGCCCTACAACTCCGAGTGGGTCTTCAAGGTCAATGGCTCGGTGGACCTGCCCTGGGACATGGTGGCCTCGGGCTTCTATCAGTGGCGCAGTGGTGAGTACTACACCCCCTACGTCAGATTGCGCGGGCTCTACTTCAACGACCGGACGACGGCGTTCATGACCCCGCGCGGCTCCGAGCAGTACGACGACCGCGACGTCCTCGACCTGCGGATCGAGAAGCGTTTCGACCTCGGCAAGACCAAGGCGCTGTCGATCTTCGTCGACGCCTTCAACGTTCTCGACTCGGACAAGGTGACCAGCGTTTCCGAGCGTTGGGGCGACTACTACTACGACTACATCGACCCGACCGACCCCGCCTACAACGAGTGGGTGGAGAGCTCGAGCTATCAGGACCCGCTGGCCATCCAGACGCCGCGTGAGATCCGGATCGGCGCGAAGTTCTCCTGGTAAGCGTTCACGGCACGGGGCGGCCTTCGGGTCGCCCCGGTTTTTGTCGTACGTCGTGGGTCGGGACGGGTGAGGGGGTGAGAAAGTGAGAAGGTGAGAAAGTTAGATAGTTAGAGGGTGAGAAAGCAGACCACCGCGATATCCACGACCTGCTGACCCTCCAACCCTTAACCCTTAACCCCTTACCCTTAACCCCTTACCCCTTAACTCTCAACTCGCAATTCGTTGAAGGGAGCACACGTTGGGAAACGACTTCGGTTTTCGCCGTCTCTTCGTGGGCTGTGTGGTGTTGATCTGGTGCGTGCTCGGGGTGGCCGGGAACGTCGCCGATGCCGGGGAGACCCGCGGTCACCTGGTGCTCAACGGGGGAGGTTCCAAGCCGCGCGAGGTGATGGAGCTCTTCGTCGAGTTGGCCGGGGGAACGGATGCGCCCATCGTGGTCTTTCCCACCGCGTCGGGTGAGCCCGACACCGGGCAGTACTACCGGGAGCTCTTCGAGGACGACTACGGCTGCACCGATGTCTCGGTGGCCGCGGTTCGAACGTCGCAGGACGCCCAGGATCCGGAGATCGCATCCCGGGTCCTCGAATCCGGGGGGATTTTCTTCTCCGGCGGCGATCAGCGCCGCATCACCGAGGCCCTTCTCGGGACACCAGTGGGCGATGCGGTGATCGAAGCCCACGCCCGCGGCGCGGTGGTCGGCGGCACCTCCGCCGGCACCGCCTGCCAGAGCCCGCTGATGATCACCGGCGACGGGGACTTCACGATCATCGCCGCCGACAACGTCGAGCTCTGGGAGGGCCTCGGGCTCTTCCCCGGCGTCATCGTCGACCAGCACTTCGTCGCCCGGCAGCGGCAGAACCGCCTGATCTCGGTGGTGCTGGAGCACCCGGACCTCCTCGGCGTCGGCGTCGACGAGGCGACGGCGGTGTGGGTCCGGCCGGACGGCACTTTCCAGGTTGTCGGTGAGGGTTGGGTGATGGTCTTCGACGCCCGCACCGCCGATATCCGGGCCGCTGGTGGGCCGGACGGCCGGCGCGAGCTCGGTGTGCACGGTCTCGCGACCCACATTCTCCTGCCCGGAGACACCTTCGACGTCGAAGGTCGTGTCCGGGTGCGCGACGGGGGCCGTCGGTGAGCGACGCCCCCGACAGGGTTCTCGACGCAGCCCTGGCGCTCCTGGAGGACCTGTGCGGTATCTCCACCGCCACCGGCGATGTCGAAGGGCTCCGCGCCTGCGGCCGCCGGCTCGGTGGCGAGCTCTCGGAGCTCGGTTTTCGGGTCGAAATCGAGACCCGCGCCGACGAGAGCGGCGCCGCCCAACCGTTGTTGGCAGCGACCAGTGGGCCGACCGGGAACCGGCATGTCCTGCTCATCGGTCATCTGGATACGGTTTTGCCGGCCGTCCGGACCCATCGGCATGGCGACCGCCTGTACGGAACCGGAGCGCTGGACATGAAGGGCGGATTTGCGGCCTTCATCGGTGCGCTTCGACTCCTCCGGGCCGGGGGCGCGGAAGGGCCCGAGAACATGACGCTGATCGCGGTTCCGGACGAGGAGATCGGCGGGCCGATTTCGGAGGCGGCCGTCGGCCACTGGGGCGCCGGTGCACGGGCGGTCCTGGTTCTCGAGCCCGGGCAGCGGGTTCAGGGAGGCGAGACCATCGTCACCGGCCGGCGGGGGTTGTCGGTCTGGCGGCTGGTGGCGCGGGGCACTGCGGCTCACTCCGGCCTCGCCTTCAGCGACGGGCGGTCGGCCCTGGCGGCGGCCGCCGAGTGGTCGGCCGGAGCCCAGGCGAGCTCCGAAGGGAACGGCGGCCCGATCGTCAACGTCGGCCGCATCGTCGGCGGCGATAGCGAGTTCGTCCAGGACCTGGGCGAGGAGCATCGCTTCGTCGGCACCAGCCAGCGTCTGAACGTGGTCGCGGACCGGTGTCTGGTCGAGGGCGAGGCACGCTACCTCACCCCCGAGGACCGGGACCGCGTTCTCGGTGAGCTGCGTTCCCTGGCCGGCCGTCTCGCAGCGAGATGGGGTGTCGAGATGGATTTTCGGGTCGGCCAAGAGATTCTGCCGGCGCCGCCGTCCGAGCGCGGAGCGCAGCTCGCCCACCGACTGGTGGACGCCGCCGGCCAGGACGGCTGGCGCCTGGATCTCGAGAGCGATCGGGGCGGGGTTTCCTTCCCCAACTTCCTGCCCGATCCCGCCGCCGCACCGGTGATCGACGGTCTCGGCCCGGTTGGTGACGGGATGCACACGCGCGAGGAGTGGGTCAGCGTCACGTCCCTGGCGCGACGAATTCGCTTGATCGCGACGCTGCTCGAGATGCTCGGTGAAGTTGATATCAAGTAGTCAACTGAAGCCCGAAAGGCGCCGCCAATGCTATTCAGTACAGGCTCCTAGCCCGAAGTATTCATGAGGGATCTACTGCGGCCGACGATGCATCCGCGCCAGGCGATTTTTCTCGTCTTTGGGTGCTCAACATACTGTCGAGTATGCCTCCGCGCCCAAAGACG
>JAZBOQ010000056.1:0-2021 GCA_036351195.1 Thermoanaerobaculales bacterium
ATGCGCCACTTGGCCTCGGGGGACAGCCAGGAAACCCACGCGTCGACCAGACCATAGGAATCCTGAATCATCGGATTGACGCCCTCGTTGGTCAGCATCGACTCGTCACGATAGGCGTAGCCGACGCTCGCCGTCATCAGGCCGCCGAATGCCGACCAGTCGAAGTTGGCACGGATGCTCCCGGTGAGCTCCGGTGCATTGGTGATCACTTGGGTGTCCAGGATGCCGTCCCCATTCTCGTCGAGGAAGCCGTCCGGCTTGGCATCGAGATAAGCAAGGAAGCCCGACAGCCCGAAAAACGACCGGGATGACCAGCTGTACTCGAGCTCGACACCCTTGATGGTGGCGTCACCGGCATTGAGGAAGTTGCCGAAGAAAGCATCTTCGACGCCGTCGCCGTCCGAGTCATATGCCTCGAAGGTGCTGACCTGGACATCGGTATAGTCGCCGTAGAAGACGGCGCCGTTGAGCAGCAGGCTGCGGTTGGCCAACACCGACTTGAAACCGAGCTCGGCCACGGTCATGACCTCGTCGTCGAAGGGCAGCGCCGAATCGGGGAACAGGGTCGACTGCGCACGGACGTTGTAGCCGCCGCTCTTGAAGCCCTGGTTGATCTTGAAGTAGCCCATCACGTCCTCGTTGAACTGGTAGTCGAGACCGATCTTGGGCGCCCACGAGGTGAAGGTCGTCTCGTCGTCGAAGTCCGCCGCCACAAAGTAGTAGTCGGTGAACGTGTTGTCCGTGTTGTAGACGTTGAAGGCGACGCCGTGCTTTTTCTCGCGGGTGGGCCGCAGGCCGAGGTTGAGCGACAGGCGGTCGGTGAGCTTGACGCTGGCATCTGCGTACACCGCGTACGATGTGGTTTCGACGTAGCCCTCGGTGGTGTTCGGAAAATTGGTGAAGAAGATCGCCTCGACCTTGCCGCCCGCGGTGCCGTCGAAGTAGTACAGGCCGAGCACGCCGCTCCAGCGGTCCGAGCCGCTGTAGACCAGCTGGAACTCCTGGGTTGTCTGATCGTCGTAGTAGGTCGCCTCGGAATCCGCGATCGCCAACGGCGTCGTGTCGAAGTCGATCCAGTTGAGGGTGTCGGTCTCGCGGTAGGCGGTGATGGACTTGAATGTCCACGAGTCGTTGATGTCCCAGGTGGCCGCCAGCGAGTAGCCGTTGGACTCGGTCTCGTTGACCGGATCAATCCCACTCTCGGTGTCGAAAAGGTCCGGATACGGCGGACACGAAACGCCGGTGAAGAGATCGCAGAACGGGTTCGCCACCAGGCGTGTGAGCCCGATTGGCTCCGCATCGTCCTCGGTATGGTCATAGTTCAGCTCGAAGCTGACGTTGTCGGACGCCAGCCACTCGAGGCCCAGCCGCCATGCCTTGGTGTCCTTGTTCGACACCTCGCGCCCGGTGTAGAGGTTGTCGCCGTAGCCGTCACGGGTCAACCAAGCCGCGGAAGCCTTGCCTCGCAGCTTGCCTTCGATGATCGGGCCGGCAAAGTTCGCACGCAGCTCCTGGGCGCCGTAGTTGCCCATGTTCCAGGTGATCTTGCCCTCGGGATCATCCGACATTTGCCGGGTCACGTACTTGACTGCGCCGCCGATGGTGTTCTTGCCGTAGAGGGTCCCCTGCGGTCCACGCAGAACCTCGACCCTTTCGACGTCGTAGACATCGAGCAGGGCGCCCTGGGCGCGCGCGATGTAGACATCGTCGATGTAGAGCCCGACACCCGGGTCGACGCCCCACAGCGGATCGGCCTGACCAATGCCGCGGATGAACGCCGTCAGCGTGGTGGATTGATTTCGGCCTTGGTAGATCGAGAGGTTCGGCACGTACTGCTGCAACTCGGAAATGTCCGTCGCCGCGATGTCCTCGAGCTGGTCGGCCGAGATCACCGAAACCGCGATCGGGACCTCCTGGAGCTTTTCTTCCCGCCGACGAGACGTGACGACGATCTCCTCGATGAATCTCCCCTGAGGTTCCTCGAGGGCCTCGTCCTCGGTCTCCGCCTCGGTCGCGGCGGG
>JAZBOQ010000057.1:0-4381 GCA_036351195.1 Thermoanaerobaculales bacterium
CGGCAAGCTCGTGATGTTGACGAAACGCGCTGCAATGGACACCGACTCGGTGAACTACTTCCCGAACACGGCCAACCGCGCGTGTGAGATCAACTTTTTCGCCGCCATCGCCGGTCCCCGCCTGAACGTGGCGTTCGACGAGGTCGATCTGGCCAGCCAGACGGCCTGCGTCGGTGTGCTCTATTTCCACGTCCCCGGTGGGATCCAGTACGGCAACTACAATCTGGACGTCAAGTTCGAGAACAGCATCGTCAAGGTGCCGATGGAGATCATGAACAAGGAGAGGGCCAAGGAGTTCGAGAAGCAGTGGAAAGAGGCCCGTAAGAAGGCACGTCAAAAAGGGTGATGTCACCTTTCGATGGGTTTTCTGAGGTGCCAGTTCGTGGTGAGGTGATGTGATGAAGATCGGGAGATTGCTCTGCCGAGCCGCAGTCGCGGCGGTGGTATTCACCGCGTCGGCCTGCGGTGGATCGGACGGAGACGAGCGGCCGCCGGCGCCGGCCGACGTCGAACCCTCGTCGGCCGCGGCCGACGCGAGCGAGCCGTTGCTCGAGCTCGCCGAGTACGAGGCTGGGCTGGGATCTTTGGCCGAGTGGCGCGGCGACTTCGACGACATGGTCGAGCGGGGATTCATCAGAGTCCTGGTGGTGCCGTCGCGAACCCACTACTTCCTCGACGGGGCGACGCAGCGCGGGCTTTCCTACGAGGGGTTGCGCGAGTTCGAGTCATTCCTCGAACAGAAGCTCGGTCATCCCACCGTCGGCGTGCGGGTGGCGATCGTTCCGGTCCGTAGGGACGAGGTCCTGCCGGCGCTGGAACGGGGGCTCGGCGATTTCGCTGCGGCCAATCTGACGGTCACGCCCGAGCGGTCGGAGGTGGTGGACTTCGCCTTCCCGTTCGCCGACAACGTCCGAGAGCTGGTCGTCACCGGGCCATCCGGCCCGGCATTGGCGGAGCTCGACGATCTCTCCGGCGCCGAGGTCCACGTGCGGATGTCGTCGAGCTTTCGGGACAGCCTCGAGGCCGTGAACGACGACTTCGCGTCGCGGGGACTGGAACCGATTCGCATCGTACCGGTGGAGGAGTACCTGGAAACCGAGGACCTCCTCGAGCTCGTGGATGCGGGGGTGTTTCCGGCGACGGTGGCGGACGAGCACATCGCTCGGTTCTGGGACGAGGTGCTCGACCACGTTACCGTCCACACCGAGCTGCCCATCCGCGAGGGGAGCGCCATCGCGTGGGCGGTTCGCAGCGACGCTCCAGGGTTGACCGAGGTCGTCAGCGAGTTCGCGCGCAAGCATCGCGTCGGAACGCTGACGACCAACGTTCTCCTCAACCGCTACCTGCGGGACAACACCTGGGCGCGGGATGGGCTCGAGGGAAGAGACCAGGAACGACTCGAGGCCACCGCCGAGTTCTTCCGGACCTACGGCGCCCGCTACGGTTTCGACCCGCTGATGCTCACCGCTCTGGCCTATCAGGAGTCGCGGCTCGACCAGTCCAAGCGGAGCCGCGCCGGGGCGGTGGGCGTGATGCAGATCAAACCGGCGACCGCCGCCGACCGCAACGTCGGTATCGCTGACATCGATCAGGTCGACAACAACATCCACGCCGGCGTCAAGTACCTGGCGTTCCTCCGCGACCGCTACTTCACGGAAGCCGAGATCGAACCGTTCGACCGCACCATGCTGACCTTTGCGGCCTACAACGCGGGACCGGCCCGGGTGGCGGCGCTGCGGAAAGAGGCGCGGGACACGGGGCTCGACCCGAACCGGTGGTTCGGTCACGTCGAGAGCATTGCGGCTCGCCGGGTGGGCCGGGAGACGGTCCTCTATGTTGCGAACATCACCAAGTACTACATCGCCTACAGCCGGACCCAGGCGCTGGAGTCGATCTCCGCGCCATCCGGCACGAACCAAGTGAAGGGAACAGGCTGAGAGATCATCGAGTTTGTGTGGAACGGAGCGCCCAACCGTCCAAGGCGTCGCGGCATATGAATCCAGCCCGCGGTGTTTCATTCGGTAGATCGCCTCAAAGCGATCGAGATCCGCAACAAGAAATGAGAGCCTTTGAGCTTTCGAAAGAAAAGGAGAAGCAGATGATGTTCAGGAATGGAATACGGGAGACGAAGATCATTCTGGTCGCGGCCGTGGTTGTGGCCCTCGCGGCCGGAGGGACGGTCGCAGAAGCCCAGGATCGCGACGATCGGTGGGAGTTCGGATTGGGTCTCTTGTATCAGGGTGGCACCGACATCGATTCCGAAGTCGGTTCGGACGTCGAGACGGATGATGATTTCGGGTTCCAGCTCGAAGCGGGCTACAATTTCACCGATAATTTCGCGGTGAAGTTCGGCAGCCAGTGGACGGGTGTCGGCTATCAGGCTGAGGGGATCGACGAGAACGGCGACCCGTTCGGGATTTCGGGCAGCTATGATCAGTTCGCTCTCTTCGGCGACCTGGTGTACTACTTCGGCAGTGGAGCTCTGGCGCCGTATGTCAGCGCCGGCATCGGCTGGACGTGGGTCGATACCAACGTGCCGAGTGGTCCGCCGATCACCGGTTGCTGGTGGGATCCCTGGTACGGCTATGTCTGCTACACCACCTACCCGACGAAGACCACCGACGCCTTCTCATACCAGGCAAGCGTCGGGCTTCGGTACGAGTTCAACTACAGCACCTTTCTCGATTTCGGCTACACCAGCCAGTGGTTGGCGCTGAGCAACGCCGACGGCACGCCGCGCTTCGATGTGTTCAGCCTCGAAATCGGTTGGATGTTCTAATTCGCGTCACTGTCATCAGTGCCGCAAGCTCACTGTCGTTCGTCGGCAGCTTGCCGGCGAGCGGGTGCACGGAGGTTGATCATGAGTAGCCGAGTTGCCTTGGACTGCTCTCAGTTGTTGGCTTCTTCAGAGTCTGCGAGGTCGATTCCCCGCGCCGTGATGGTGTTGTTTTCGGTGGTGCTGAGCATAACCGCTGCGGTCCCGGCCCTCCCCGCGTCGGACGGGGAGGGTCAGGAGGCCGCCGAAACGACGGCCGCTGAGTCGACCGAGTCGGAGAACACCAAGAACACGACTGCCGAGAAAACGAAGAAGGGTCCGCCGTTCATCGCGATCCCCATCTTTATCACCGAGCCGGCGGTCGGTTATGGTCTCGGCGGCGCGGTCGGCTACTTCCACAAGAAGAAGCACGGAGCCAGTGCTGATTCGAGTGAGTTTTCGAAAATCCAGACAGTCGACACTGCGGCCAACCCCGGCAAGCAGCACAAAGTGCCGCCGACGATCAGCGGCATCGCGGTGGCCTACACCGAAAATGGAACCTGGGGCGGTGGGCTTGCTCACACCGCTTCGTGGAAGCAGGACAAGATTCGCTATACCGGGGCCCTCGGGTATGCCCATATCGTATCGACCTTCTACTTCAACGACGATCCATGGGATTTCGAGTTCGACACCGGCCTGTTGCTTCAAGATCTCAAGTTTCGAATCGGGTCCAGCCGGTTCTTCGTCGGCGGCAAGCTCGTCTATCTCACTCCGGATCTGGTCTTTGACGACGAGCTCGAGGACATTCCCGAGGTCGAAGACCGGACGTCCCTGACCGACTTCGGGCTCGCTCTGCAGGGGGATTACGACGGGCGGGACAACAAGATGACCCCGAATAGGGGACAGTATCTGGAGCTCGTGGCGTGGCAGCACCTCGACAAGCTGGGGGGTGAGCTCGACTACTGGAAGGTCGGTCTGATGTTCGATTCCTACCACCCGATGGCAAACCAGAAACTGGTCCTCGGGCTCCATCTCGACATCGACACGGCGGGCGGTGACGCGCCGATCTGGGGCTATCCGTGGATCTCCATGCGTGGTATCCCAGCGCTTCGGTACCAGAACGAAACCACCGCGGTCTTCGCATCCGAGCTGCGATGGAACCTTGCAGAACGTTGGGCGGTTGTCGGGTTCGCCGGGATCGGTGCAACCTCGGGCGATATCCCCGTTTTCGAAGAAGAGGACGGGGTGGTGGCGGGTGGCCTCGGCGGTCGCTATCTCTTCCGCCCCCAGGACAGCCTGTGGGTCGGGATCGACCTCGCTCGGGGTCCGGAGGACTGGGTGTTGTACGTCGTCGTCGGCCACGACTGGTAATTGAGTCGAATTCCACGTTCTCTGAGCATTTGCCGGTCGGGTGTGGCAGAATGACGGTCATGTCTCCGGCCGTCGAAACGCGAGCGTCGAGCTCTCCCGACGATGTCGGGTTCGAGACCTTCCTCGCCGACCTCGCTGCTCGCTTGATCACCCTCGATCCAGGCGAGATCGACGATACGATCGTCGAAGCCGAGCGTCAGGTGTGCGAGTTTCTCGGTCTCGATATCGCTGTCCTCTGGCAATGGTGCGACTCAA
>JAZBOQ010000058.1:0-5239 GCA_036351195.1 Thermoanaerobaculales bacterium
CTGAGCTCTCTTGTAGTGCCGGCGCCCCCGCCGGCGTGATCTCTTCCCGGTAAGGCCATCACTCGTCACTCTCAGCTCGAGGCCACGTTTTCCCAGGCGAAAGAACGGCCCGGCGGGGAACGCCGGGCCGGATGGGATCGCTACGGTTGTCGATAGCTGCGAGCGGGATCACGGAACGGCGGTCGCGTCGGTGAAGACCGGTCCGGCGGACGGCCCCGCCGCGGGTGCGTCGAAGGCAAAGGGCGTCGCGATCGTCTCGGGCTCGAAGACGCCGCCGGCCATCACGGTGGCCTCGGTGAGCAGCGGGATGGCGATTCCGCTCACCCTGGGGTCGAAGGGCGTCATCATCGGCTCGGGCTCGAGAGCGCCGACCTCTGGGCCCGCGGCGGCGCCGACAGAGGCATCGGCCACCAACACTGGGGGCGCGGGGGCCGGGGCCGGTTCCGGCCAGCCGAAGGCGGTGCGGATCTCTCTCAGCTTCGCCTGGACTGCGGCGGCGTTCGACGGCCCCATGCGGAGCAGCTGCCGCTGAGCTCCGCTGAGCGCCTCGTGCTCGTCGCAGGCGAAGGCGTAGCTCGTGGTGCGCCGCTCCACCTCGATGGGGCCGGCGGGGGCCTCGACTTCGAGCAGCTGGTCCGTCGCCTGCCGGAGGCGGTCCTCGAAGTCGCCGCGGGTCCACGCCATCCCGCGGCGGATCGCCTCGATCTCCGGTTCGAGGGCGCGGAGGATCTCCACTGCACGGTGGGCGTCAATGGAGGTCATGACCTCCACGGCGAGGTCGTAGCGCCGGTAGGTGCCGGCCGCGATGACGAGCCGGTCGGCATCCTCGCGGACCAGGAACGGTCCGCCCACGGTGATGAAGCCGAGCTCGTCGGCGGGGCTGTAGCCGTCGGCCACCGCCTCGACCGCGGCGACGAAGGTCTCGAGAAGGTCGTCCGGAACCAGCCAGGCCGCCCACCGCGGGTGGGCCGAGAGGCCCGCCGCCATGGTGCGGACGAGCTCGGAGCCGGTTGGCGCGCGGACGCCGTGATCCGCGGCGGGGATCACACCCGGCGCGGCTTCTTCCGGGGCCCGGTCGTCGAGCGTCTTCGTCTCCGGTGGCCGGTGGTCCGCCGGGGCCGACAGCGGTCGGACGGCAACCTCCGGTCCGTGGTCGATGTCGCCGGTGATACCTCCGGCGAGCACCAGAAAAACGACGGCGAATACCGTCACCAGGGTTCCTCCGATGATGGCAAACAGTCGATCGTCACGATTCATGATCGGCCTCCTTTCTCGATCCCGAACCCATGGTCCGGGACGGAGAGGAGGTGGGGAGGTCGGCAATGTGGCGATCCGCGGGCGCTTCGTGGCGCTCGGGCGGCGGACGGACACGGCGGCTCCCTCTGCTACCGTATCGATCGTGACCACAGCCTGCGATCGATCCCGACCCCGCGGCCTGCGCCCCCGACGTCCTTCGTTGTGGCGGACGCTGGTTCTCATTGGGGTCCACGTGGTGATGGCCGCCCACATCGGCCAGTGGTTGCTGCAGGGAGTGACGATCAGCCCCATCGAGCCCTCCGAGGGCATGGAGCTGGCCAAGCACAGCGTCATCAACACCGGGCTGGTCTTCTTCGTAGCCGCCATCGCACTGACCGCGGTCTTCGGCCGGTTCTTCTGCGGCTGGGGCTGCCACCTGGTCGCGCTGCAGGATCTCAGCCGTTGGCTGCTGCTCAAGGCGGGCTTCCGGCCCCGGCCGCTGCGTTCGCGGGTCCTGGGAATGGTCCCCATGGCGGCCTTCGTCTACATGTTCCTGTGGCCGGCGATCTTCAAGGCGGCCACCGGCGCGCCCTTCGAGCCGCTGAGCGTGTCCTTGACCACCGCCGACTTCTGGGCGACCTTCCCGGGGCTGGCGGTGGCGGTGGCGACCTTCGCGGTGTGCGGCTTCGCCATCGTCTACGTGCTGGGATCCAAGGGCTACTGCGCCACCGCCTGCCCCTACGGCGCCGCCTTCGGTGCGGCCGACCGGCTGGCGCCGGTCCGGGTCAGGGCCACCGACGCCTGCGAGCAGTGCGGAACCTGCACCTCGGTGTGCACCTCCAACGTCCGGGTCCACCGCGAGGTGAAGGATCACGGCATGGTGGTGGACCCCGGTTGCATGAAGTGCCTCGACTGCGTCGCGAGCTGTCCCAACGGCGCCCTCTACGTCGGCTTCGGGACGCCGGCCATGGGCCGCGCGAGCCGTCACGGCGGGGGCGTGAAGATCACCGAGGAGCTCCTGGCGGGGGTCGTCTTCATCGTCGCCTTCGTCGTCTTCCGCGGCCTGTACGGTCTGGTGCCCTTCCTCTTCGCCCTCGGCCTCGCGGCGGTGACGGCGGGCCTCGTCGTCCTCTCGACCAGGGCCCTGACCCGGGACGACGCCCGCTTCGGATCGGTTCGGCTTCGCGCCGCAGGCCGCCTCCGGCCGGCGGGCGCGCTGCTCCTGGCGGCGACCGCGGTGGTGATCGGGATCGTCGCCCACGGAGCTGTTCTCAGAGTCATGGAGCGGCGGAGCCTTGCCGCCTTCGAAGCCACGGCGGAGATTCGCCGCACGGCGTTGCGGCTCGGTGTCGAGCCCGAAGCCCCCTCGGTATCAGACCGTCGCCTCCTGGAGCGGGCCGCGCGGGCCGGCGAGCTGGCTCGCCGTTGGAGCCCGGTGGAGGCGCCCGGGTCTGAGCTGCGCCGTGCGTGGCTGAGCTACCTCGACGGCCGCTTCGACGAAGCCGGAGGGCTCGTGGACCGGGCGATCGGGAAGCGGCCCACGGACCCGGAAGGACACCTGCTCGCCGCCCGCATGTTGGCGATGCAGGGCCGGTGGGATGCCGCAGCGAAGGCCTACGCGGTGGTGGAGGAGCTCGACCCCGCCGACCCGGCCGGCGCCCTCGGCCGCGGTGTGGCCCTCGGGCGTCTCGGGCGGGTGGAAGAAGCGCTGGCGGTCTTCGAGGGCGGATTGGCGGGGCACCCCGGTTCGGTGGACCTGAGGTACAACGCCGGGCTCTCGTTGGCGCTGCTGGGACGGGTCGATGCCGCCGTCGAGCACTTCGAAGACGTTCTCGCGGCGGATCCAAACCACCTGCCGGCGCGGGAGAACCTCGCGGGTCTGTTGGCCGCGGCCGGGCGCTTCCGCCAGGCCGTGCCGGTCTTCGAGGAGGCCGTCCGGCGATCGCCTGACGATCCCGAGCTCCGGGTCATGGCGGCGCGCGCCTGCCTCGGGGCCTCAGACCGCGGGCGCGCCGCCGTCCACATCGAGGCGGCGATCCGCATCGATCCGGCCTACCAGGGAGCTCGTCAACTTCTCAACTAAGGATCATCCCGCAAACGGCGGGATGATCCCACGTTCTGAGTTCTCAGTTCTGAGTTTTGGTTCATCCCGCCAGTTGCGGAATGAACCCCGATTAATCGGGAATGAATCTCAGTTCCTTCCGGTTCTCAGCCACAACGAGCGGCGAGGGGGACAGGATGACGATCACGGACGACAGGGTGGTGAAGCTGCGCCGGTGGGTTTTCGCAATTGCGTGCGTCGGTCTGCTCAGCGGGTCGGGATCGGTTCGGGCAGAGGTTCCGGAAGGCGACCTGTCACCGGACGTGGTGGTCTTCGAGCTGCCGAGCACGTTCAACTGGGGCGATGACGGCGCCCTCACCGCCTACTCGGTGGGCACCACCTCCTGCAACCGCGGCGACGCGCCACTGGACTGGATCTCGAGCACCAACGAGCACCCGGTCATCGCCCAGAACCTCTATCGCGTCACCCTCCCGGAAGGCGGCCCGGAGCCCGAGCACGGATCCATCGAGATGCTCGGCATGTCGTGGCTGAAGCACGGCTTCGTCTCCATCAACAGCGCCACGCCGGGGTGCGGCGACTGCCCCGGAAACCCGCCGGGTTCGCAGCTGGGGGTGGGCTGCACCGATCCGTACTCCGCCGGGCTCAACGGCAGCCAGAGCCGGCTCGGGCCTCGGTCCGAAGTCAACGCCTACACCGGCTACTTCGAGGCCGACTACCCCACGCCCAGCGGAAGCTCCACTCTGGCGGGGCGGCTCCAGGTCCGGACGTCGGAGATCGTCGAGGACCCGACGACCTACCGCTACTTCGTCGAGGGCCACTACATCAGCCCCGACGACGCCGCGGCCGGGAACGGCGGCAACAACGCCTCGTTCCGCGAGGTCCTGGTGGACGGGACCGACCTCGACACCACCGGCCCCACCGAGGAGGGCAGGCCGGGGATCTACGCGTGGCGCGACCTGGATCCCGAGGTGACCATCCGCGAGGTCGCCGTGCCCGGCGAGGGGATTTTCATCGTCGGTTTCAAGGTGGGCGACAACGGCGACGGCACCTGGCGCTACGAGTACGCGGTCTTCAACCTCAACTCCCACCTCAGCGGCGGCAGCTTCGCGGTGCCGATCTACCAGGACTCGCAGATCACGGATATCGGCTTCCGCGACGTGGACTACCACTCGGGCGAGCCCTACGACGGCACGGATTGGACCCCGGAGGTCGACCTCGCGGGAGGCGTGATGCGTTGGTTCACGGAGGACTCCGCCATCAACCCCGACGCCAACGCCCTGCGCTGGTCCACCATGTACAACTTCCGCTTCGACGCCGACAGCCCGCCCCAGGAGACCGTGGGGCAGATCGGGCTCTTCCGCGACGGCGGCCCGGCGTCGCTGCCGGTGATCCTGCTCGCTCCCGCCGCGGACACGACCACGATCTTCGTCGACGGCTTCGACCTGGGCGACACCAGCGGCTGGGACGTGGTCGTCCCCTGACGCGTCAGGGCGTGGTCGAGCTCCAGTCCGTCGTGTCGCCGGACTCGAAGCCGTCGAGGAAGAGGGCGAGCTCGAGAGCTGCGGCGTCGCCGGCCATGATCACCGGCGGGCTGCGGTCGTAGCGGGTCCAGATGTCGTACATGAGCTCGCCGCGGCTCATGCCGGGCAGCCCGGTGGAGCGGGGGATGCAGTCGTCGGGGAAGCCGTTGTCCACCGCTTCGTCGCGGAGAAAACCCACGTAGTCGTCGCTGGTGGTCTGGTAGAGCAGGACCGCCTCGACGCTGAGGGCGGCGCCCGGCAGGGGCGGGATGGCGACGGTGTAGGCCGTGTCGTCGTAGTTGACCAGGATGCCCGAGCCCGGCGAGGTCTCCGGGTAGGTGTAGCTCACCGGCATGGTCTGGATGTCCGCACCGCCGGTGAAGCCCTCGGGTGGAATGCGGTTGTCCAGGGCGATGCAGTC
>JAZBOQ010000059.1:0-2359 GCA_036351195.1 Thermoanaerobaculales bacterium
AACGGCTGGTTCGACATCGTCGATGTGTCCCATCCGTCGAATCTGGAGCAACGTGGCTCCATCTACTGGGACCGGCCGGATCCCTACTGGCTGCGAAGCGGCCTGGACGCAGCCGGTGGTATCGCTGTCTTCACCTGTTACGTCGGTCTCGTCGTGGTCGATGTCAGCGACCCCTGGCGCCCCGCCGAGCGCGGAGTGTGGACCCGCAACGGCTCGCGGGACGTGGCGCTGATCGACGATCTCGCCGCGGTCGCCGTCACGTCGTGGGTCGATCCCGACGACGTCGGTGTCGAGCTGGTCGATGTTTCCGACCCCGACCAACCGACCTCGGTCGGGTTCTGGCCGGCGCCGAGCGCGGTGCGATCCGTAGCGGAGTACGGCGGAGTGCTCATCGCCGGCACCGAGGAGGACGGCATGTTTCTTCTCGACATCAGCCATCGCTCCCAGCCGGCGGTTCTCGAGCAATGGACGTCGCCCGGCCTCGGCGTCATCCATCTCGGAACGGCATGGCCGACTCTCGCGTTCACCGACAGCGAGAGCCACGCTGTGGTGCTCGGCCTCCATCCGTCCTGCCTCCCGCCGCGGCAACCCTCCGGCAGGAAGAACCCATAACCGCCACGACGAAACCAAATACCGGGAGAAAGGCGCTCAGCAGGCGCCAGTGAGCGATGCGCTCAGACCAGGGCGACCGCCAGGGGTCCGAAACGGAAGCCGGCAACCCCACCGACGGTTTCCGTCGCGGGCTTGCCAAAACGCAGCCCGACGGGGAGCCCGCCCGGTCATCGACCACCATCCTCACCACGGTGACCGCCGCGCTTGAGCTCTTCGGCGTTCACGGCTTCGTCGCCTTGCTCGCCTAAATGCTCTGACACCACCGGTGGTTCGACCACCGTGACATTCGCCGCGAGGTCTTCCAGCACACGATGATGGAGGTCTCCGTCGGTGACGGCGACTTCCTGTTCGAATTTCTCCCTCATGCGCTGGACCATCTGCCCGATGTGACAGACCGGCTCGCCGGGGCTGACCGCCGGCAGCGTCGTCATTCCGAGGATCACCCCGTCGGAGGGCGAGGTCAGCACGTTCTGCTCGCGACCGAGCAGGCTGGTGTTGGACGCCAGCGGTTGGTCTTTGTGGACAATCTCGCCTGGCGCGACGTGAAACTGGAGGAAACCGCCGCGCTCGGCCCGCACCCATTTGGTTTTTTTCACTGTCAACTGGTGTCGCGGAACGAGCGGCACGCCAGCCATCATCCCGAGCTCGATGAGGACGTTCTTCACCCCCTGCACCGCACACTCGACGATGGTCGGCTCCACCTTCCAAACCTCGCCGCCCTCCATGACGATGGTCGGGCATCCGGCTTCGCAGGCCTCGGAACGAAGGCTCTTTTTCGGTCCCTTACCGTTGAGGATGAACTCACAGCCGAACGCCTTCGCGATCCGCCGCACTTGGGGCCTCGACATGTCGGCGCGCACCGTGGGCACATTGGTCCGGCGAACGGACGCGGTGTGGAGATCGATCCCGAAGTCGGAGCGCATGACGATCTGGTTGAAGATCGAGCGCGCCAACCGACTGGCCAGGCTGCCCTTCTTCGAGCCCGGAAAACACCGGTTGAGATCGCGCCGGTCGGGCAGGTACCTCGAATGGCGGTCGAAGCCCGGAAGGTTGAGCACCGGCACCAGGATGACCGAGCCGGCCTTGAGTTGGAAGAACTCATCCCGGATCAGGGCTCTGACGGCGCCCGTGCCGTTGATTTCATCGCCGTGGAGCGCCGCGGTGACGAAGACCACCGGTCCATCATCGAGGCCGCGGCGGACGTGCAACGGGATCTTGACGGTCATCCCGCTGAAGCTCTCGCTGACCTTGAGCAGAAGATCACGGCTCTCGCCGGGCGCGACGATCTTGCCGTCCCAATTGTCGATCGACCGGCGCCGCCTCATCCTGTCGGAAGCTTTCATGGAGTCCTCATCGCCGTGGTTCAGTCGTCTTCACGCACCGCCGAACCGATCGCAGAATCTTCGCTGTCAGCGACACCCGATGGCGCTGCCGCCGCCCGGCTCCTAGTCCGCCCCTCCCCGGTCGCCAGGGCCTCGGTCTTCGGACGACGACGCCGGCGGACCTTCTCGGGGACCATCGCCCGCATGGAATCGAGCCTACCGAAACAGAGCAGTCGATCACCCGGTCTGAGCACCCTGTCGGACCGCGGATTGGGGATGACCCTGGCGTCGCGGTAGAGCGTCAAAACGTTGATGTCCTTGTCGCGCAGCCCCGAGTTTCTGATTTCCTTACCGACGTATTCCGACCCCTCGGGGATGTGGATCTCGGCGACTCCGAAGCCGCGGCTGACGGTCAGTCTTTGACG
>JAZBOQ010000060.1:0-2755 GCA_036351195.1 Thermoanaerobaculales bacterium
AGGCGGCGGCCGGGACCGAAGGCGTCGGCGGCCAGGTCGGGTTCGTGAACGGTATCGCCGTCTACCAGATCACCGACAAGGGTCTGATGGCCTCGGCCGACATCACGGGCACCAAGTACTGGAAGAACAAGAAGTTGAACGGCTGATCGTGCACCGTTCGCGACCACGGGAGCAGGGAGCATGAGCCGACCGAGAGGGACCCCACACCAGCGATGGCGCCGTCCGCTCACAGCGGGCGTCGAAAGACGGGGCCGTCCGCCGGGAATGAGGCCTGCGCCCCGGTACCGAGATCTCACAGCGCTGGTGTGTGGGGTGTTGGTCGTCGCCATGTTGGCACCGCCGGCGGTCGCCGAAGATGGCCATGATGCCGAGGCGGGAAAGGTCTCGAAGCTCCGCGTCCTTCCGGTACCGATCTTCATCACCGAACCGGCCATCGGCAGAGGTCTCGGCGCGTCGCTGATGTTCATCCATCCGCGGCAGGCCGAGCGAACGCCCATGGTAAACCTCGACGTCCCGGACGCCGGCATCGACGTTGCGGACGGGCAACGGCAACCGCCGAATGTCACGGCCGTCTTCGGCGCGTACACCGACTCCGACACGTGGGTGGCAGGAGCGGCGCACTCGGCGTCGTGGCGGGGCGACCGCGTGCGTTCACTGAGCGCGCTGATGTCGACGAACATCAACGCAACGGTCTATCTGCTCGATCGGCCGATCGGCTTCACCACGCGCAGCGGTTTGGCGCTGCAGACCGTGAGCTTTCGCGTCGGGTCCAGCCGGTTCTTTGTCGGCGGCAAACTGATGGCCAACCGGTCCGATTCGACGTTCAAGCTCGACCTGGGGGGCGAGAATCCGATCCAGGTCGGCCTCGGCACCACGACCGACGTCGGTTTAGCACTCCAGGGTTTCTTCGATAGCCGCGACACGACATTCACCCCGAGCCGGGGGCGTCTGCTGAAGCTGGATTATTGGCGTCACGACAGCTTCCTCGGCAGCGACTTCGACTACTGGAAGACCGGGCTCAAGGCGCTGTCGTTTCACCCGCTGGCGGCCGACGTGGTGCTCGGGCTGCGGGTCGAGGGCGCGGCTGCCGGCGGTGAACCGCCGTTCTGGGGCTACCCCTGGGTCTCGCTGCGTGGTGTGCCGGCCATGCGCTACCAGAATGAGCGGGTCGTTGCCCTGGAAGCCGAGGTCCGTTGGAACATCCGTACGAAGTGGGCCGTCGTCGGCTTTTTCGGCGGCGGCGCGACGGACGGCGACCTGGTGCAGTACGAGAGCCAGGATCTCTTCGGCGCCGGTGGGGTCGGGGTGCGGTATCTCTTTGCCGACGATCTCGGTCTGTGGATCGGCGCTGACATCGCCAGGGGGCCGGAGGACGACGTCTGGTACATCCAGGTGGGCCATGCGTGGTAGTGACCGTGTTGGAAGGATGTCGGCGCCGCCCCCGTGGCGGTTGGCCGTAGGTGTGTGGTTTCGAGACCAGTCAATGGTGACCGTGGTACTGCGGAGGTGTGGTGTGCGTGGATGTTCATTGGTATTGGCTCTGTGGCTCGCTGTGATCCTCTGGGGAGGGGCGCCGTGCCACGCTCAGGAAGCTCCGGCTGACGGAGAATCCGAGGCGCCGGCGTTTGCGCCGTGGAAGCGGGGATGGTACGAGGATCAGGGCATCGAGCTGCCGCGGCCGTTCGGCGTCGGCGTGAACC
Source organism: Thermoanaerobaculales bacterium (assembly GCA_036351195.1). Classification (GTDB taxonomy): domain Bacteria; phylum Acidobacteriota; class Thermoanaerobaculia; order Thermoanaerobaculales; family Sulfomarinibacteraceae; genus JAHECW01. Next base: position 1,701 of record JAZBOQ010000060.1, read on the forward strand.
TCATCTACATGGAGCGCGACATCGAGGTCACCGATGTGACGGTCAAAGTGGGTTCCCGACCACCCGAGAGCATCGCCGACCGGGCCAGCTTCGATGTCGCCAACCGGACATCGCTGTCGATGGTCCGCTTCGACGCATGGGTGCTGCCCTTTCTCGACCTCTACGCCATGGCCGGCGAGACCCGAACCGACACCAGTCTGCTCGCGACCTTCGACCTCGCACAGCCGGGTGGTGACCCGGTTCCCGTCGTCATCGAGCAGGATCAGCGGGCCGACGGCCCGCTCTACGGGATCGGAGCGACTCTGGTGGCCGGCCACGGAGCGTTCTTTGCCATGCTCGACGCGAACTACGCTCGCTCGGATGTCGATTTGTTCGACGGCACGATAGACGCCCTGCTGCTGAGCGGCAGGGTCGGTTGGTTTCGCAACACCGACCGCGGCCAGTGGCAGGTGTGGACAGGTCTGATGTACCTTGACTCCAGCCGCTCACTGACGATTACCACCGACATTCCGATCTTCGGGCGGACCGAGGTGGAGGTGAACCAGCAGCCTGTCAACCCCACCACTCTCGAGCTCGGCGGATCGCTGACTCTGAATCGACGATGGGGCATCATGGTGGAGGTCGGCAGCAACTTCGATGACGCCTTCCTGACGGTCTTTTCAGGGAGCTATAGGTTTTAACGAGGAGGTTTCGACATGAATCGTCTGGTTGTTTTTTGCGTTTGTGTGTCTTTGGTCGTTCCCTGCGCCGCTCTCGCCCAGCGGTCAGGTCAGAACGCGTCAATCTCGGTGGGCACCGTGGTCAAGGTCGAGAACATCGATCTGAGTTCGCAGAACGCGCCCGCCGGCGCGCTGGTGGGCGGCATGCTCGCGTACCACACGACCGGCAGCAAACGGTCGTCGTCGACCAAGTGGGGTCGCGCGGCGGCCGGCGCTCTGGCCGGCGGCGCCATCGCGCGGTCTCGCGAGGGTGATCTCAAGGGCAAGCTCTACACCGTCGATCTCGGCGGCGGCCGGTCGATCCAGGTCGTCTCGGATCAGACCGAGATCAAGCAG
>JAZBOQ010000061.1:0-5046 GCA_036351195.1 Thermoanaerobaculales bacterium
GCCTTGTGGCATTTTTCACATTGCGCTATCATGAACCCGCGCGCGAGAGCGCCCTGGACCCCTGGTGACCGACCCGAGCCGGGAGCACCCGCGCGGACTCGATACGAGGGAGCCATGGCAAGCATTCCCAGTCCGATCCACCCCGAAAACCTCAAAGCCGTCAACAAAATAGCTGAAATCTCGGGACAGAACGTCCACGAGTGCATGCAGTGCGGCACCTGCTCGGCGGTCTGCCCCATGGTCGAGTCCATGGGCTTCACCACCCGAATGGGCATCCACTATCTGCAGTTCGGTGAGATCGAACCGGTCATCGACGCTCGGATCGGCGAGTTCTGCGCCTCGTGTCAGACCTGCCTTGTCCGCTGCCCGCGAGGCATCGACGTGCCGCGGGTTTTCGAGGCGGTGCGTCAGTTCGTGCTGCGGACCAACACCGACCTCGTCAAACCGGCCGACATCTCGAAAGACACCAAGGGCGACGCACCGCAGATCGCCTACGTCTCCACCTTCCGCAAGCTGACCTCGTGAGGCAGATATGAAGCTCGGTTACTACCCCGGTTGTACGTTGAAAACCAAGGCTGCCAACCTTGAGCTCGCCGCCTTGGCGGCCCTCGACACGCTCGGTGTCGAGTACCAGGAGCTGAGCCGCTGGAACTGCTGCGGCGCGGTCTTCTCACTCGCCGATGACGACCTCATCCACCAGGTGGCGCCGATTCGGAATCTCATTCGGGCGGCCCAGGAGGGTTGCGACACCGTCGTCACCCTCTGTTCCCAGTGCTACAACACCCTCGCTCGCGCCAATCAGCTCGTTCGTGAAGATGAAGAAAAACGCGACACCCTCAACCGGTTCATGGACGAGGAGCCGGATTACAACGGTGAGGTCGAGGTGGTTCACTACCTCAGCCTGCTGCGCGACGAGGTGGGTTGGGAGAAGCTCGCCGAGGCCGTGACCAATCCCCTCGACGGGCTGCGGGTGGCGCCGTTCTACGGCTGCACTCTGGTTCGCCCGCAGGAGGTGGCCGTCGACGCTGTGGATCCCGAGATTCTCGAAGGGTTCGTCCGTGCGCTCGGCGCCGAGGCGACCACCTTCAGCGCCTCTCGAGAGTGCTGCGGCTCCTACCAGATGATGGCCCACCCCGAAGAGGGGAGGAACCGCGCGGCCAAGGTGATTGCATCGGCCAATCGTTCGGAGGCCGACGCGCTCATCCTGAGCTGCCCTCTGTGCGAGTACAACCTGGGCACTCGCCAGGACGAGGTGATCGAGTACCACGAAGGACTCGACCGGGTGCCGACCTTTTACTTCACCCAGCTGCTCGGCGTCGCGCTGGGCCTGGATCCCGAGCTCTGCCGCCTCGACCTCAACGGTCCCGCGGCCGAGGCTCTGTTGACCGAGAAAAAGTACATCGCAGCGGCGACCGCCTGAGCGGCCGACTGAAGGAGAGACGGGAATGGACACAGCGAAAGTGACCGAAGAGGTGGCGGCGAAGACGATCCCCATCTACATCATGGGCAAGAAGTACGACGTGCCGGAAACCTTGACCATCATGAAGGCCATGGAGCACGCCGGGTATCAGTACATCCGGGGCTGCGGCTGTCGTGGCGGCGTCTGCGGCGCCTGCGCCACGGTCTACCGCAAGGCCGGCGACTACAAGATCTACACGGGTCTCGCCTGTCAGACGGTGGTCGAACCGGAGATGTTCCTGACTCAGCTTCCCTTCTATCCGGCCAACCGGGCGACCTACGACTACGAGAAGCTCGAGCCGACCCCGGAATCGGTCTACGAGCTCTACCCCGAGCTCTTCCGCTGCGTTGCCTGCAACGCCTGCACCAAGGTCTGCCCGATGGATGTCGAGGTGCTCGACTACATCTCGGCCATGAAGCGCGGCGACATCACCGCCGCGGCGGAGATTTCGTTCGACTGCATTCAGTGCGGCCTGTGCGCCTCCCGCTGCATGGGAGAGATGGCCCAGTACCACATCGCCCAGCTTGCCCGCCGGATCCAGGGCGGCAAGATCGCCCCCAAGGCCGAGCACCTGAACAAGATGTGCGGCGACATCGAGGCCGGGAAGTTCACCGATCCGATCAGCGAGGCCAAGACATTGGACCTGGACGAGCTGAAGAAGGTCTACACCGAACGCGAGATGGAGCCCCACATGGGCGACGAGGAATGGACCCCGGCCTCTGACTACGGCCTGGCCTGAGAGGAAGAACATGCCCTACACACCCGAACTCAAAGAGCTGATCAAGGTCGTCGAGAAGACCCGTCCCGAGCGCGTCGCCAAAAAACGCGCCGGTGAAGAGATCCCGTTTCTCAGTCTGGACGAGCGCAAGGAGCGCCTGAACTTCCACCCCGACTTCAAAGAGGAGGGGCGTCGTGAGCTCAAGGTCGGTCCGTCCAAGGGCTACGGCATCGCGCACGAGATCGCCGACCTCCTCGAGGCCGGCAGCCGCGTCGACCCGGACAAGGTCGATCTCTCCAACCCCGATTATGAAACCGACGTCCTCGTGATCGGCGGCGGCGGCGCCGGCACCTCGGCCTCGATCCTGGCGGCTCAGAAGGGCGCCAAGGTCATCATGGCCACCAAGCTGCGCCACGGCGATGCCAACACCATGATGGCCGAGGGCGGCATCCAGGCCGCGTCCAAGGGCCACAAGGACTCGCCCTACTACCACTACCTCGACGTCATGGGCGGCGGCCACTTCACCAACGTCCCCGAGCTCGCCGAAACCCTGGTGAACAACGCCCCCGACGCCATCCGCTGGCTCGAGCACCTGGGCGTCAACTTCACCAAGAAGGCCGACGGAACCCTGGAGACCATCCACGGCGGCGGCACCTCGCGCAAACGGATGCACTACGCCGCCGACATCACCGGCGCCGAGATCATGCGCACGATCCGCGACGAGGCGCGCAACATGGCCGAGAAGATCCAGGTGCTGGAGTTCTCGCCGGCCGTCGAACTCGTCCTCAACGAGCACGGCCACTGCGCCGGTGCGGTGCTCTACAACATGGAGACCCAGGAGTACTTCGTCGTCAAGGCCAAGGCGGTGGTGATGGCCACCGGCGGCTGCGGCCGGCTCCACATCCAGGGCTTCATGACCACCAACCACTACGGAGCCACCGCCGACGGCATCGTCCTCGGCTACCGCGCCGGGGTGCCGGTGTCGTTCCTCCACACCGTCCAGTACCACCCGACGGGGATCGTCTTCCCCGAGCAGGCCGAGGGCATCCTCATCACCGAGAAGTTCCGCGGCTCGGGCGCCAATCTGGTCAACGTCGAGGGCAACCAGTTCGTCAACGAGCGCGAGCCGCGCGATGTCGAGGCCGCGTCGATCATTAAAGAGTGCGTCCACGACGGGCTCGGTGTCCCGACACCCACCGGTCGCCTCGGCATCTGGCTCGACTCGCCCATGATCGAGGACCTCGCCGGTGAGGGCACCGTCAAGCGCGAGTTTCCCGGCAAATACATTCTCTACAAGCGCTTCGACATCGACATCTCGAAAGAGCCCATGCTCATCTACCCGACGCTGCACTATCAAAACGGCGGCCTCGAGTTCCAACCCACCGGCGAGACCCGCGTCCCCGGTCTCTTCGTCGCTGGTGAGGTGGGTGGCGGCATCCACGGGGCCAACCGCCTCATGGGCAACTCGCTGCTCGACATCATCGTCTACGGCCGCATCGCCGGCACCAGCGCCTCGCAGTTCATTGCCGACGGCGTCAAGGACGGAGCGCTCACCCTCGAGCACGTCAAGGCTTACAATGCCGAGGTCGAGAAAGCCGGCGTCGCCGATGGCCGCGTTGCCCCGGCGATCATCCCCGACTACACCGAAGAGCAGGTCCGCGAGCGCCAGCTCACCGCCAACTACGTCGGCAACGTGCGGTAGCGCCAGTCGACAACCAGAACAAACTCACCGGCGGGGGCTTCGGCTCCCGCCGGTTTCTTCGCATCGCCTGGCTCAGTCCTCTGTGGCATTGGCCGGAGTGGCCTGCGCATCCTCGTACGATTTGAAACGCACCACCCCGCGGGGATACCTCCGCGGGGCAAGCTTCCAGAATCTCGCGCAGTGTCTGATGAAACGGTCGAATCCACCACTCTCCCCACTTCGGATGGGCGCGGCGTTCATCTCTTCGATCGAGCGGAACTTCTCCACCGGCATCAGTCGTCCTCCATGCCGAACTTCTGCCTCAAGGCCTCGGCATCGCGGTGATCCAACGGGCGCACCGTGCCTCGCTTGAGCTCATACAGAGCCTCCGGCGTGGCAAGACAAACCTCAATGCCGTCGATCTCTTTGACCATGGAATCCACGCTCTCGTATGACGCCGCTTCGCCAAGGCGAGTCATGACGTCGAAGTAGAGGTCGCCGCTGGGGGGGTAGTAGCGCACTGCCGGGTAGTCTCCAAGCAGGTCGTCGGCCGAGATCTCGTCGATGTTGGGGTCGTTGTCGTAGACCAGTCGGAATGCGCTCTTGAGACGCTCGACGTTGGCGGCGGTGGCTCGAATGAAGATATCGAGGTCTTCGGTGGCCCGCACCACGCCGTGAATTCCCATTGCAGCGGCGCCGATCAGCACATACTCCAGATCGACATCCTCGAAGGCGCGCAGCACGCGAACGACCTCATCGCGGTCCATACGCTAAGGGTACCATTTGTCGGTCTCCCTCTTGACTCTCGCGCACGTTCGGGCCACGCTGAGAGAACCCTTCCACGCTGCGGCAAACCCTCAACGCCGCCGTGGCACAGCCCTGCGCGACCCGCTATCGGGCCCGGAAGCCCCGCGCAACGCCCCTCTACCGGCTCTTCGAGGCCCACTTCGACGAGGTGAGGGGCGAGTGGGAGGAGCGGTTCGAGCGTCGGTACGGCTTCTGGCGCGGCTTTGTCGACGAGCAGGTGCTGCGGTACTTGGACTGTGGACTGTTCGAGAACGGCTTCGCCCGGATCAGGTGCGCGGACTGCGCCGAGGAGTATCTGCTCGCTTTCTCGTGCAAGACGAGGGAGCTGTGCCCGTCGTGCGCCGCGAAGCGGTCGGCGGCGACTGCGGCGCTGCTGGCCGA
>JAZBOQ010000062.1:0-3241 GCA_036351195.1 Thermoanaerobaculales bacterium
AATGTCTTCCCAGGCAGGAATGCCCTGCGGGCGGGGCGCAAGTTCCGTATCCGCGGGAATCCAGCCCATCGCCTTCTGACGCTCGTAGGCACGCCGCTGGAACGCATCCCAGCCGTCGTCGAACTGACCCTTGTACTTGTCCGCCCACTTCTTCGCGACGTGATGGGGACCGTGCACGGCGCCCGGCGTCCACCACATGAAGAAAGGCTTGTCCGGATTCACGGCGAGGTGACGGCGCATCCAGGTGATCGCCTTGTCGGCCATGCCCTCGGTCAGGTGGAAGTCCTCGTAGTTCTCCACGTGGGGCGGGGAAACGCGGTTGGTGTTTTCCCACAGGGCGGGCTCCCACTGGGACGTCTCTCCCGCGAGAAATCCGTAGAAATAGTCGTAGCCGCGGCCCGTCGGGGTGCGGTCGTAGGGACCGTTGGCCAGCTGATCCACCGGCGTATTGTGGTCCTTGCCGAAGGCGGCCGTGGCGTAGCCGTAGTAGCGAAGCACCTCGGCGATGGTCGCCGAGGATTTGGGGATCACGCCCGTGTACCCGTCCCAGTCGTTGGCGAACTCGGCGATCTGGCCGGCGCCCACGCGATGGTGGTTGCGGCCGGTCTGCAATGCCGCCCGGGTGGGCGAGCACATGGCGGTGGTGTGGAAACGGTTGTAGGCAATGCCCTCCTCCGCGAGGCGCGAAAGGGTCGGCGTATTGATCTCCCCGCCAAAGGCACTCGGCTGCCCGAAGCCCCCGTCATCGAGCATCACGATCAGAATGTTCGGCGCGTCCTCGGGCAGGTGGCTCGGAGTCTCGCGCCACGTGTGGACGGATTCCTGCATGGTCGGCCCGACCTTGCCGCCCATCGGCGGGTCGGGGAACGGCAGCACCTCCTGAGCCGGCGCGGGTCGCGCCGCAAGCACCACGAGGCCGGTGAGGAGTAACGAGATCGAGGCGGCTTTCGTTTTCATGCTGATGCTCCTTTCGATGACAGTCACTGGATCTTCTTCGCCTTCGGCGCGGTCCAGCTCTTGTAGCGTTCGAGGTCGGGCGCATAGAGGCGCATGATGATGTCGAGGTCCATGTCGGCCCGGTTGATGGGCAGCCAGTTTTCATCCGGCACGCCCTCGGGCTGCTCGGCGGCGATGACGATGCGGATGCCGCCATCTCCATCGAGCTTGTACCCCGCGTTCTCGCCGACGGAGTACTTGAACCGGTCATTCGGGATGAAGAACCCGGTTTCGTTCTCGTAGAGCGTCGTCGACCAAAAGGCGTTAACTGGTGGCATCTCCTCGGCTGTCATCACGATTTCATAGTCGTGCATGGCGGCGAGGTTGCGCTTGAGCCGCTCCGGCTCGGCGGCGTGGGGCATGACGCGGAACACGGCGCCGACGAAGTCACCCGTCAACTCCATGACCATGTCGACGCCCTCGACCGGCTCGCCTTCGTAGCCAGGTGTGCGTTCGCTGTAGAACAGGATGTTGGCCGGTTCGTCGAAATCGCCCTTGGTGGTCGACATCGGGATGTTCACATAATGGTCATAGCCGGTGACCATCAGCGAGACATAGGTGGAGTCAAAGGCCGGCATCTCCAGCACGATCGGCTCTTCCGTCACGTCGATCATGGCGGCCACATAGAGCGTGTCGTTATTGGGACGGGCGATGACTTGCAGGGTGTGATCGGCCAGGTCCGTACTGGCGAAGACGCGGTTGTAACCGCCGGAGGTCATCGGGTTGTCGGGGTCGAGCGCCACCTTGTTGTTGACGTTGAACATGGCGACGTATTGGTAGGAGCGGCGGACCAGCTCCTCCATCTGCGCGTCCGTAAGCTCTATCGTCTCAACGGATTGCGCGCTTACAGCGCCGGGGGCCGCGAGGCAGGCGGCGAGCGCGAGGGAAAGGGCGAAATATTTCATGCGGTTTGCTCCTCGAAACTCAATTGACGGGTTCAATTGCAGGAAAGCTCCAGCTGCCGTCGAGGATCTCTGCGCGCGGCTGGTAGAGGCGGACCGTGTAGTTCCAGTCTGGCGTGATCGGAATGCAGTTGATCCGCCCGTCGTCGCAGGCACCAAAGTGGATGGTGAAGGAACCGTCATCGTTCGGCGTGGCTGAAGTTTGGTTGTAGCTGTTGCGGTTCAATTCGTTCGGCGCGAGGTAGCCGTCCGCGTCGTAGACGGTGATCGACCAGAAGGCGTCCACGGGCACGTCGCGCACCGTGACAGCGTGGGGCGTCTTGCCGTCATTCCTATCTACGGCATCGACAAAGGCGTCGGCCGTCGTTGCAGGTTGCCCCGCCCAGCCCGCCATCCCGATCAGGTGGTCAAGCGGGTCCACTTCACGTTGGCGACCAAAGGCTTTGCTTGCATCAAGGCCGACAGCCGCGGCAAGGTCGTTGACTGCCTGCCGTGCTTCGGCAAGGGCTTCCAGATCCCAGTCGGGCGCCTCGAAAGGACCGTTTCCGCCCCCCGCGATAACGATACCGTCCTGCGTGGCATGGGCGCGTGCGACATCGTCTGGATCACCGGCATCGACGAAGGTGCGGAACAGCAGCATCGCAAACCGGGTGCCGACCTCGTCCTCGGTCAGCTCATAGGAACCGGGGGCGGCATAGGCGAAATTGTAGTGGTCCTGGCTGATCACCAGCACGGATTGGAACCGTCCGTCGCCCTCGGGCAGCGAAACCGTCACTGGCTCTGACAGGTCGATGATCGCGGCGGAATACATCGTGTCTTGATTGGCTCGGATGATCGGCTGCGGCGCGTCCGCCGAGACGACCTGGCGTTCATGGGCGATCTCGCCCACAGCTGTGCCGTTGGTCTGCATCGTGAGCCGGAACATCGTGTCGCTTTCCGCGCGCATGAGGTTCTGGATCGTGATGTCCTCGGCTTGGGCCAAGGTCGCCGTAGCTGCGCAAAGCGCCAGAGTGGTGAGGACTTTCATGGTCGTCTCCTGTGTCAGTTCGTGGGTTCGACGGATGGGAACACCCAACTGCCGTCGAGAATCTCTTCGCGGGGCTGGTAGAGGCGCACGGCGTAGCTCCAACCCGGCGTGATCGGATCTCCGTGCTCACGGCTACTCCGCCGTCGGCGGTTTCTGCTCCAGGTTGGCGAAGTGCAGCCGTTTCAGGGTGCCTTCGAACTTGAACGGGGCCTGGTCGAAGTAGGCGTTCGCGACCGGCGACAGCGTGTCCATGCCCACATCGAAGGTCTCGGATGCGGTGAAGAACAAGGGGATCGTGCGCTGGACCGTACCCTTG
>JAZBOQ010000063.1:0-7499 GCA_036351195.1 Thermoanaerobaculales bacterium
CCGTCGACGACCTCGACCTGACCGGCCATGTCGAAGACCGACTGGCTGAGCCGGTCGAGACACTGGGCGACCCGTTTGACCTTGCCGCCGCAGTAGGGGCACGGGCCCTTGACCTGGGGCACATAGGATGAGCACTCGGTGCACCGGGCGCCGGAGACCTTGAGGCCTTTGGCGTAGAAGAGCTTCCACACCCGGCCCTGGTTGATGGCGTCCACCACGGGGGCGAAGCCGGCCACCGCCTTGCCGCGATCGTGGAGCTCGGCCTCGAGCCCGTCGACGAGCGCGGTCTCCTGCTCGCGTTCGATCCGCTGCTGGAGCTTGAGAACTCCTTCCAGGACCTCCTTCTTGGTCGCCGTCACCGGCATGGAGAGGGTGCGGACCAGCTTGCCCTGGAGGCGGCGCGGCAACAGGCGCTCGAGCTGCGCGGTCGCCTTTTTTGTCCCGGCGACGATGAGCCGGTCGAAGGGCTGGCGCAGGGCGAGGTCGCGCAGCGCATCGATGACCTTCTTGGTGTGCAGCACCACCTCTTCGTCGTGGCGCATCTCGCGTCGGCCCTGGGACCGCCATTGGTCGGTGCCGAGAGCCTTGGATCGGGCGGTGGTGTCCGAGATCAGATCCTCGTGCTCGCTGATCTGGCCCACATGCACGATGAAGAGCCGCGCACGGGTCGTGCTGGTCAGCACCACGCCGTAGCGTTCGTGCTCGTCCATGGCCTCGACAATCGGCCGAAGAAAGGCTCCCGTCCGCCAATGAGCCGACGCTGCGAAGGGCAGCCCGAGCTCAAAGAGCTCGGCCAGTTTGACCGAGGTGTTGATCACGACCAGGGCCGACTTCCCCTTCGGTCTGAGCTTCTTGACCAACGCCAAGGCCCGGCGGTTGGCCTCGGCCAGCCGCCGGTCGGGACCATGGGTCGCTTTGAGGTCCTTGAGCAGCGCTTCGGCCTGTACGACGAAGCCCCGCTTTCGGTTGGCCTGCTTGCTCTGGTCGATATCCAGATACAGGGTCAGGGTGAAGGTCTCCTGCTGCGTCAGAGTGTGAAGTCGACTCAGGACGCCCCGTCCGAGCATGTGTACCTCCTTGTTGCGCGCGTGTTGGTCTGCCTTCCAGTGTACCCGACTCCCGACGCGGTACACTTCGGCCTTCGGAGGTGGATCATGAAAGAGTTCGATGTCCGCAACCTCGCCTGCCCGGGTCCGGTGCTCAAGCTCCGGGATCTGCTCGACGACGGCGAAAAAGAGATCCGGTTCCAGGTGGCCGACGAGCTCAGCCGCTCCAACGTCACTCGCTTTGCCGCCTCGCGCGGCGTCGCCACCGAGGTCGAGCCCATGGACGACGGGTCCTTCGCCGTGACCTTCTCGGCCGGCGACGACGCCGCCGGCGCCCGGCCGGGCGAGCAGGAGCTGCTGGCCTGCGACCTTCCGGCGACAGCCGGGCCGACAGTGGTCCAGGTCGTCGCCGAGACCATGGGCGTCGGCGACGACGAGCTCGGCTCGCTGCTCATGCGCTCGTTCATCAAGACCCAGGCCCAGCTCGAGTCGGCGCCGGACGCCATCATCTTCTACAACGGCGGCGTCAGGCTGTGCTGTGAGGACTCCCTGCTGCTCGATGACCTGCGCGCACTCGAAGCGTCGGGAATCGAGATCATCGCCTGCGGCACCTGCCTCAACTTCTTCGGCATCGCCGACCGGCTGCGGGTGGGCCGGGTCACCGACATGCTCGAGATCGCCGGCCGCCTCGCCGCTGCAGGACGCGTCGTCCGGCCGTGATCTACCTCGACCACGGAGCCACCTCGTTTCCCAAGGCGCCGGGGGTCTCCGACGCGGTGTCGCACTTTCTCGATCACGAGGCGGGAAACCCCGGCCGCGGCGGCCACCGGCTGACGGTGGCGGCGTCCAGGTGCATCGAGGCCGCCCGCGAGGACATCGCCGAGCTGCTCGGCGGCGATCCCGAGCGGACCCTGTTCGGGCCCGGCGCCACCTTCTGGCTCAACACCGTCCTCGCCGCCCGGCTCGGGTCCGGCGACCGGGTGGTGGTCTCGGCCCTGGAGCACAACGCCGTCATGCGGCCCCTTCGCGCACTCGCCGCGTCCCACGGAGTCGAGGTGGCCGTCGTCAACGGCAACGACCCCGGTGGCCTGCCGACCGCTGAGGACGTCCGCGCGGCGGTCGGCGGCGCGCCGACGGCATTGGTCGCGGTCAGCCATGCCTCCAACGTCACCGGCGCGGTGTTACCGGTGGCGGAGATCGCCGCCGCAGTGGCGCCGGTGCCGGTGGTGGTGGACGGCGCCCAGACCGCCGGCAGCATCCCGGTGGAATTCGGCGCTCTCGATTCGGCGGCCTTCGTCTGCTCGGGGCACAAGGGCCTGCTCGGCCCCCAGGGCGTCGGCGTACTGCTCCTCGCCGACGGCTTCGAGGTGGAGCCTGTCATCCGCGGCGGCACCGGTTCGCGCTCGGAGAGCGAGGAGATGCCCGAGCACCTGCCCGACCGGCTCGAGGCGGGCACTCCCAACGGACCCGGGATCGCCGGCTTCGGCGCCGCCTGCCGGTGGCTGGCCGAACAAGGCGTCGAGTCGATTGCGGCGCACGAAGCGCGGCTGGTCCGGCGACTGGCCGACGGGCTCGATGAAATCAGCGGCGTACGACTGCACGGGTGGTGCGACGGCGCCCCTCACACCGGCGTCGTCAGCTTCACCATCGCAGGTTCCGACAACGGAACCGTCGCCGCCGTCCTCGACCGCGAGCACGGCATCATGCTGCGGCCCGGGCTCCACTGCGCCCCAGCGGCGCACCGCCGCCTCGGCACCTTCCCCGACGGCACGCTGCGGGCCGGCATCGGTCCGTTCACCACCGACGACGACATCGATCGGGTCATCCGGGCGGTGCGGGAGTCGTTACCGTGAGGGAGGCGCTGCACGGCGAGCTCCGCAGCCGCGCCGACCTTGTGCAGGAGGTCCGAAGTGGATCGTGACACCATCATCGGGGTCGATCTCGGCGGGACCAAGGTCTCGGTGGGAGCGGTGCGCGGTAGCCAGGTCGCCCGGATCGTCACTCGACCAATCCCGGCGCAGGCATCGGCGGAGGTCATCCTCGACCGTGTCACGGACACCATCGCCGAGGTCGTCGACGAGACGGTGGTCGGGATGGGCGTCGGTGTGCCGAGCGTGGTCGACGTGGCCGAAGGCATCATTCGCCGGACGAGCAACATTCCGTCGTGGAAGGAAATCCACCTCCGGACGGCGCTCGAAAAGCGGTTCGGCGTTCCGGCGTGGATCAACAACGACGCCAACGCCTTTGTCGTCGGCGAACACGTCTTCGGCGCGGCCCGGGGCTGCGACCACGCGGTCGGTCTGACCCTGGGCACCGGCCTCGGCACCGGGGTGATCGTCAACGGCAGGCTGTACAACGGCGCCAACTGCGGCGCCGGCGAGCTCGGAGTGATGGCCTACCGGGGAGGCAGGCTCGAAGACTGGTGCGCCGCTCCGTTCTTCCGCCGTGAGGCCGGCATCAGCGGCGAGGTGCTCCACGAGCGTGCTCGCGAGGGCGACGCCGCGGCGCTCGACGCCTTCCGCGACTACGGCCGAGAGCTCGCCGAGGGGGTCAAGATCGCGCTCTACGCCTACGACCCCGAGATCCTCGTCTTCGGCGGCTCCATCGCCTCGGCTTTCGACCTCTTCGAGGGCGCCCTGCGCGAAGGACTCGCCGACTTCAAATACCCGCACATCATCGAGCGGGTGAAGATCACCGCCAGTAAGCTGAAAAACGCCGCCGTCCTCGGCGCCGCAGCGCTTCACGTGGACGCGACTCGGGGTGGCCTCTGATCGACGGGTGCGCCGGGGCTCACCATGACAGTCGAGCATTGTGGACGACTCGATGGTCCGGGCTACTCGCCGATGTCGGAGGCGCCGTTGCGGGTGGCGAGCAGCTCCCGAATGTACCGCAGCAGGTCGCGGGGGGTGTAGGGCTTCTGCAGCAGGCGGCCGGCGGGGAGCTCGAGCGTGTAGTCGTTCGCCAGGAGATCTCGTGAATAGGCGCTGCAGAAAAGGACCGGAATCTCGGGTCGCAGCCGGCGCACCGCTTCGTAGACCTCGCGCCCGTTCATCTCCGGCATGATGACGTCGAGAATCAGCATGTCGATCTCGTCGATGTGCGACGTGAAGAGCTCGACAGCCTCGGCGCCGTCGCAAGCCGCCAGCACCCGGTAGCCGGCGGCCTCCAGGATCTGGCAGCTGAACTCCCGGACGAGCCGCTCGTCCTCGGCGACCAGGATCGCCTCGTGCCCTCCCACCCACGCGCCGCTGGTCGGTTCGAGGTCTTCGAACGGGGCGATGCGGCCGTCGGCAGCGGGAAGCGAAACCGAGAACGCGGCGCCTCCTTCCCTCCGGTTGACGACATCGATGAAGCCGCCGTGCTGCTCGACGATGGCGTAGACCGTGGCCAGGCCGAGGCCGGTTCCCTGATCCGGACCCTTGGTGGTGAAGAAGGGCTCGAAGATGTGCTCCAGGTGCTCCTCCGGGATGCCGCGACCGGTGTCGCGAACCTCGAGCACCACGAGGCCGTCCGGGGCCTCGACCTCAGGATGCTGATGCCGCTGATCATGCCCGAGCTCGGCCGGCCACACCGAGACGACGATCCTGCCGCCATCGGGCATTGCGTCCCGGGCGTTGACGCAGAGGTTCATGACCACCTGTTCGAGCTGACTCGGGTCCGCGAGAACGGGTGGAGCGTCGGGATCGAGGTCCAGTTCGATCTCGATGTGGCTCCCGATGAGCCGCTTGACGAGGCTCATGAGCTCGGTCACCGTCTCCCCGAGGTCGATGAGCTTCCGAGTGGCCTCGGGTCGCCGTCCGAAGGCGAGGAGCTGGGTCACCAGTCCCTGAGCGCGGTTGGCAGCCTCCATGACCTTCTCCAACGGCCGGCTGGTGTCGAGACCGCGGGCCGAGCGCAGCTGGGCGATCTCTCCGTGTCCCAAGATGACCTGGAGCATGTTGTTGAGGTCGTGGGCGACGCCTCCGGCCAGCCGTCCCACCGCCTCCATTTTGTCCGCCTGCCGGATGGCGGCTTCGATGAGGCGCCGTCGCTTTCCCTGCAGCCCGAGCTCGGCGAGCAGCTCCGCGAACCTGGTCAGAAACCGCATCACGGACTCGTACTGGGCACGGCTGACCACCGGAACCTGGTCGAGGGCGGCCATGTAGCTGTCGCGATCGAAATCGAACCGGCGGGCCTGCTCCTCGAAGAACGCTCGATCCGGCGGATCGAAGAAGAACTGCCCGGTGTAGATGGTCGCCAGGTGCTCGCCGTCGATGATGATCGGCGAGGCGGCGTCGATCAGGCCGTTGGCGCAGGTGTAGTCGACGAAGGCGCCCTGCTGCAGCCGGTTGTTGATGTGGGTATCGCTGGCGATGCAGCGTCTTTCGGTCTCGCCGCAGGCGCGGTGGAAGCGGGTGCAGATGTCCCGGTAGCCGACCTGCACGGCGATCTTCCCGTCGCGGTCGACGATCCCCACCACGAAACCGGTCGCCGCGTAGAAATCCTCCATCATGACCCTGACGGCATCGGTGTCCACCAGGTCGGAGAAGGTCAAGACCTCGGAGCTCGTCGAAATCGCCTTCATGGTTGCAACCGCAGCGTAGCACGATAGGCGGGGGCCCCGAACCATCGCCTGATCCAACGCATCGCTCCCCTCGGACACGGTTCGCCGAACGACGAAAAACGGGCGCCCCGAAGGGCGCCCGTTGGTTGGTGATCGGAGCTCGCTGCCTACGGGGTCACCGACGACCAGGCGGAGGGATTCCCCGACTCGAAGCCGTCGCCCCAGAACGGAGACTCGACATTACCGAAAGAAACGATTGCGGTTTCCAACCCATCCGCGTTGCGGGCCCTACCCTGGTAGGAGTAGACCGCGCCCGGCCCTGTGGAGGCATCGATCCACTCCAGCGCGGTTGTCCAGCCCGAGCTCGCCCCGGTTGTCGTGTTCTCGACGAAGTACTCGGTCCCTGCGGGATTGCCATTGGCCGACCAGCGCGCGTTGATCGACGCGTGGGTCCTGGGCCACGCGGCCGCCGGGGCCGGGGTGGCGGCATGGGACCATACCGAAACGGTCGGGCCGGGGGGATTCGCGAACCCGTCGCCGTTGCGCGAGAAACCCGCGAAGACGTACTCGGTGTTGGGCGTCAGGCCGGTGCTCGTCCAGCTCACCTGGCCCTGCACCCACCCGGAAGTCGTCCCCTGCGTGAGGTTCTCCACCCGCAGACCCGACGAGCCCGAGGCCAGATTCGAGTACGAGCCCTGGGACTGTGTGTCGACGGCCGTCGTCGAAACTACCGTCGCGATGGGGGCCGACGGTCCCTCGATCAAGGTGTACTTCGAGGCGCCGGGGCCCACCGGGCTCTCGATGCCGTTGCCGTTGCGCGTCCGAATGGCCCACGTGTACTCGGTGTTCGCCGAAAGACCGGTGTCGCCCCACCCGGACATGCTTTGCCGCCATCCCGAGTTCGATCCGTCGGTCAGGTTTTCAATCCGCAGACCCGAGGAGTCGGAGGCCAGATTCGTGATCGGTCCGACGGGTGCGACTGTCATCTCCGTTGTCGACGTGGGGGAAAGGCTGGGCGCGAACGCCGTCTCGATGTGGGTGTAGATGCAGCCCCAGCTCGCCGGCGGCGTCGACGTCTGGTTCTGCGCCGCCGCACTGTCCCGAGCGACGGGGGCGTAGCAGTACTCGTTGTTGGCCTGAAGGCCGTCATCGGTGTGGTGCCGATCCTGCAGCCACGAGCGGCTGCTGCCCCCCGACCCGCCCGTGGGAGAGCTCACGAAGACCAGGTAGTACTCCACGGGCTCGTGTTGATCCGACGCCACCGCCACCTCCATGTCCAGGGAGACTTGGTCGATGGCCGTCGGCGGCGACGAGAAAGGCAGCGGGTCCGGTGTCGGCGGCGTCGTGTCCCACTGGACGAAGATGTTGGGATTAAAGTTGGTCGTCCCCCATTCGATGCCGTAGCTGTCGTGAGTGAACGGAATCAGGGCGCCGGATGGCCCGGTGGGCGCCGTCGGCGATGCCTCGATCGTCCACGCGGCGTGGGCCGACTCCCCTCCCCCGCCGGCGGCCGAGCCCACATCCTGGACCTCCGGCCCGGAGACGATCACCCATCCGGACGGCAGGTCGAGGTCGAAGGTGTTGTTGTGGCTCGCGATCTCACCGTCGTTTCGGATCCAGATCTCCAGGTCGAAGACCTCGCCGGGCTCCACCGTCGGAAACCAGGAAACAAAGCCGTGGAAATCGTCATGATCGGGGAGGCTGACCTCGGAGAATCCTTCTTCGGTGGCCAAGGCGAAGCTCTCGGTCGCCCCACCGTGGGAGAACGACGTCGACCACGCGTACGCCCTGACGATCACATCGGTGAAGTCTGAACCCCCGTCGATCCTGACCTGGTGGACATTGTCCAGCACCGTCGTGTCGAGATCATAGAGGTAGTCGTCAAGCTCACGGTAGAGGCGGAGGTTGAG
>JAZBOQ010000064.1:0-26068 GCA_036351195.1 Thermoanaerobaculales bacterium
ACTACAAGGGAGCTCAGTACGTTGTAGCGCCGGCGCCCCCGCCGGCGATCTGCCTTTGATCGTCGTCCTCTCATGGAACCCGGTATTGTTGCAGGAGGCTGTGCCGCGGCCGACGGCGTCAGTGATTCGTCCAGGGAATCACGCCGACCATCCCGTGCACCTCAGATGGCCGAAGGTCGATCTCGACGAGACGCTCCATGGCCACCGTCACCGGATCGCCGGTCCCCTCCTCGATGACCGAGGCGTAGGCCCAGATCGGGCAGCCCGGCTCCGGCTCGATGGTGGCGTAGGCCAGCTCGACATCCGTTGGGATCGCCCGGTTCACCTGGCGCCACTCGGCGCGCTCCAGCTCGACCCAACCCCAGTCCGACAACGTCTGCCCGTCATCACCGAAGATGACGACCTGGGCGGAGCACGCCTCGGCGCCGAAATTGACGAGCCCGATGTTGGTTCGGAAGCTCGACCCACCACGAAGACTCGGGAGCACGCCCGCCGGCCCCTCTCCCGAGCCGAAGTCGTAGGTCATCTCCGGCGCGACCACCGGCAGAGCCTGGCCGTAGCCGCCGACCGCAGTTTCGTTGCTCGTCCGGCCGCCGATCTGAAGCGGAACGGGCGAACGCACCAGAACATAGCCCGAAGACGGATCGTCAATCCCGAACAGCTCGACCGCCACGTCTTCGCTGTGAAACGCCTCGGCATCATCGAGATCGAGGATGGCCCCGGTCTCGCCGCCGTCGTGGCGGTAGATCAGGAACACCCGAGCCGCGGCCCCCGAACGATTGACCAGGTCGATGGACGAGCGCCACGTCGAACCTCCCAGCCCCTGGAGGTGGCCGATCCCGACGATCGCGGAAACGTACTCCGGGTCACCGAGCTGGAACGCGCTCAACCGGGTATCGATGGTGCCGGTATCGAGAACTTCGGGATCCATGTAGAACCAGAGGTCGACCGGGACCTCTCCCCCCGCCGGCACGCCGCCGAGAAAGCCGCCGATCACCTCGGCGCGCTGACCCCGGCCGCCAAGCTCGACCAACGCCCCCTCCGAGTCCCGGAACGCCGTGGCCACCCGCAGGCCCACCACGTCGCCCGCACCGGTATTCCGCACCAACCCGTTCAGAGTCACAGCCCACCCGTCCTGCTCGATCTGCCAATCACCGGCCATCTCGAGCCCGGCGGCGATCTCGATCGGAGCGGCTGTTCCGGACTTCATGTTCGGGATCATCCCCTGCGCCCGGATCAAAATCGTCTCCACCGGCCGATCAGCGGAATCGGTCAGCGTGGCCGTGAACCAACCGGTCCCCCCGGGGATGATCCACTCGGGAGGGAAGTCGCGGGGCGTCACGCTGCTGCCACCCATCATCGAGATCTCTGCCGAGTCCACCAGCTCGCCGTCGGCGTCCAGCCCCGCCACCGTCAACGGGATCAGCCACGCGGGCTCTTCGCTGTCGTTCCTCGCTTCGCCGATGATGGTGATGGTCGGGAATCCCGACTCGACAGTGAGCGTCTCCTCGATCAACGTGAGATCGATGGGGATGAAGGTGAACGGAGGGGAAAAGCTCGACGCATCCACCTGAACGGGGGGCACCGAGTCGGGCCAGGGGCCCGTCGCAACCCGGATTTCCGCGGTCTGGGCCACTGCCGCAACCCCACAGAGTACGGCGAGGAATACGAAGCATGGAAGATTCCGGCGCACGGCCGTCGGTGTCCTGGTCATGGGGGCCCTCCACCTGTCTCGCTCGGATGTCGAATCTGCCCCACGAGCTTATCGCGCCTCCATCGCCCGTTCAAGCTTCCCTACGCGCCGACCAATTGCCACCGAATTCTGAGAATCCGCAACCCGTTCAATAGTCTCCGACATGTCGCGACGTCCCTGCTCGATGGTCCGCGAGAGGCTTCCCCAGTCCATGGTCCAGCGGCCGGCGGGGAGCTCCTCGCCCGGGGTGATCACCACCAGGCGCTCCCGTCGGCGGTGTGTGGGCAGCGTCCGAACCAGCTCGTCGAATCCGCTCGGTGAGCAGGCGGCGATCCAGAGCTCGTCGTAGACGCCCTCGGGCACGATCTCCAGGGGTGTCCGGTTGACGAGCCCTCCGTCCATGTAACGCTCGCCATCGATCTCGATTGCCGTTCGCAGTCCGTTGATCCACGGCACGAAGGCCGTCGCGCGCAGCATTCGGCCCCACTGCTCGTCGCCCTTCGCTTGCCGATTGGAGAAGACGGTCATCTCGAACCGAGGTAGAGGGAAACCCGGGGCGATGATTCGGGCCGCCGTCATTCTCACCTCCGCTGCAGACGTACGGGCCGCAGTGAGGTCCATGGTCTTCAAGGTGATGCTCTCGATGAGTTTGTCGACCGTTCGGTGGCGACCGAGGCTCAGCCACGGGTGGATGGCGATCCGGTAGGGATCGGCCTGCCGCCATGAATCGATGTAGGTCTCCGGGTCACCGGCGGCGAACCACGACGAGGCGATGCCACCCGCCGAGACGCCGGCAAGCAACTCGAAGTCGATGCCCGCCTCGGCCAGCGGAGCCATGAAACCCGCGTACCAGGCGCCCCGGTTGGCGCCGGTGGCCATGAAGAGCGCCCGTCGGGTCACGCTCAAGCCTCGCGGTGGAGGTGGACCGAGGCCGCCTGGGCCGAAGGCATCAGGATCATTTCGCGCACGTTGGCGTGCGGCGGTCGCGTGGCGCAGAAGATCACGGCGTCGGCGACGTCGGCGCCGGTGAGCGGCTCGAGGCCCTGATACACCGAGTCGGCGCGCCTTTTGTCACCGTGGAACCGCACCACCGAGAACTCGGTCTCCACCAGACCGGGATCCACCGAACTCACCCGCACTCCGGTGCCGAGCACGTCGATGTTGAGCGAGCGGCCGATGGCGGTGACGGCGTGCTTGGAGGCGCAGTACACGTTGCCGCCCGGGTAGGTCTCGTGGCCGGCGATGGACCCGATGTTGATGACGTGGCCGGAGCCCCGCGCCACCATTCCGCGCAGCACCGCACGGGTGACCCAGAGGAGACCCTTGACGTTGGTGTCGATCATCTCCTCCCAGTCCTGCGGATCGCCGTCGTAGACCGTCGCCAGGCCCCGGGCCAGGCCGGCGTTGTTGACCAGAACGTCGATCGAGGCCCACTCGGCCGGAAGCTCCTCCACCCAGCCGTTCACGGCGCACCGATCGCGCACGTCCAGGGCGCCCACGTGGACCTCGACACCGTGATCGGTGCGCAGCCTTTCGGCGACGGCATCCAGTCGTTCCACCCGTCGCGCCGCGAGCAGCATGCGGCATCCCTGGGCCGCGAACGCCTCCGCGCACGCCTCGCCGATTCCGCTCGAAGCCCCCGTCACGAACACTGACTTACTGGCCAGATCAAACCCCATGACTACACCTCCTCATCTCTCTTCTCGGTGGGTATTGTATTCCGCCCGAGGAGAGCGGACGCCTCATCGCAGCACGGCTGACGCAGGTCTCCGCCGCCGTCGGGACAAAGGTGGTTGAGAACGCCAGCGCTGAGTTCAGGAATTGGAGCATGACTACGCGACCAGGCACCCTCGGTGGGCCAAGGCCCACCCTACCTCACAGCCCGGAATGAGGAGGCGGAGCGCGCCGAAGAAGGCAGCGCCGCAGGCTGAGCCTGGGCCCACCAGATCGCCTTCAGATCTCCAGGACCAAAAAAAGCGAGCCGCGCCGTTGCCGGCGCGGCTCCAGGTGAGCTTTCGAGGACCGGAGGGGGTTAGTCCTCGTCGGTTTCGACTCTGACTTTCATCACCTTGACCTGCGGCTCGTCGACCTTCTCCATCACGCATCCGGTGGCCGGGCAGATATACACGTCCTCGATGGCGTCGTCCTTCTTCACCATGAGCACCGAGCCGGTCTCCTCGCAGCGATAGTGCACCATGCCCGGATCGGCGAAGCGCTTGATGATCGTCGGGTGGTGCTCGTCGCCGTCCTTGTCGATGAAAATCGCCGCGTGGCCCTCGCCACCGTGCTCGGCGATGATCTCCTCGATGTCGACCGTGACGTCGCCGTCGGCGAGCATCTCGTCGCCTTTGATGTGGTAGGTGTAGGCGTGCTGGGAGCTCGCACCGTCGCTCTTGATGATGATGACCTTCTCCTTGCGGATCTCGACGTTCTCACCGTCGTCACCGACCCAGACCATGATGTCTTCTATATCCTTGTCGCCGCCGAGGTCGGAGATGGAGAGCCCCTCGGCGGTGAGGGTCAACTCATCGCCCACCCGCGTGACGACGATCTCGTGGTCACCGGCGCCGAAGGTGCGGCTCTCGCCTTCGGCGAGGTCGTCGATGGTGATCACCTCGGCACGGCCGTCGACGTCGACCATGATCTCCTGATCGCCGGCCTTTTCGACCTTCACCTCGATCCGCTTCTCTTCGGCCGACACCAGCACCGCCCCCGCGATGAGAACCAGGATTGCCGCCGCCACCAGATGCTTCCACGTCGTCTTGCCCATGTCGTTGCCTCCGTTTTCTTTTGCGCTGCGGGTTAGCCCCGCGTTCGCCCTGAGGTACAGCAACCCTCGTGCCAGCTTCCCGCGCTCCCTGCGACGCGACCGTCTCCTCATTTCGGGAGACCCGTTCCTCAAATGGGGTCATCCGATCATCACCACCGGCGCCAGCGGCCCATCGAAGATTGAACGCAGAGGCAAAGAGACGCAAAGACGCAGAGCCATCACAGTGGACACGGATGAACACGGATTTGTCCGGATGACACGGATCCATCGCAACATCGCAATGATTGACCCATCGCACATCGCATTTTTTCGACGCGGATTTCGCGGATTTCGCGGATTCCTGAGAACATCGCAGAAGTACACGAATTCTTCTCATGGATGAGCCCATCGCATTCCTTCTCAAAGAATCTTTCAACGCGATGGGTGAATCAACGCGATGACTCTGTGAATCCCCCGCGTGCCCCGCGTTCTCCGTGGTTCAATTGCGATGGATGCGATGTGCGATGGCTCTGCGCCTCTGCGTTTCAATCACTACAGAACCGGGTACGTCACCACAATCAGGCGTCGCCGTCGAGGCCGAACTTCTCGAGTCGGTAGAGGAAGGCCTTGTAGCTCAGGCCGAGGAGACGCGCCGCGGCCGCCCGGTTTCCCGAGGTCCGGTCCAGGGCCTGGCGCAGCAAGCTCTCCTCCATGACCTCCCACTGGAGGCCGTCGGCGGGAAGCTTCACCGGGGCGGCCTCACCGTCCTCGCCGCCGCGGACCGCTGCCGGCAGATCTTCGACCCGGAGGCCGTCATCCTCGGCGAGGAGCACCAGCCGCTCCACAGCGTTGGCGAGCTCACGGACATTCCCCGGCCAGCTGTGATCCATGAGGGCTCGGACGATACCCGGCGGCAGAGACCCGATGTCGCGGCCGTGCCGGGCCGCCGCCTGCTCCAGAAAGGCCTTCGCCAACAGCGGGACGTCGTCGCGCCGCTCGCGCAGCGGCGGAAGCTCCACCGGCACCACGTTCAACCGGTAGAAGAGGTCCTCTCTGAAATCGCCGTCGCGCACCAGCTGCGGCAGGTCGCGGTTGGAGGCCGCCACCACGCGGACGTCGACCTCGATCTCGCCACTGCCGCCGAGCCGGGTGATCCGCTGCTCCTGCAGCACCCGCAGCATCGTCGCCTGCAGGGCGAGCGGCATGGAAGCGATCTCGTCCAGGAAGAGCGTTCCGCCCGAGGCTTCCTCGAACTTGCCCTCGCGCCGCCGGTGAGCTCCGGTGAAAGCGCCCTTCTCGTGGCCGAAGAGCTCCGACTCGATGAGGCTTTCAGGAATGGCCGCGCAGTTCACCGGCACGAAGGGCCCGCCGGCGCGCCGGCTTCGGCGGTGCAGGGAGCGCGCCACCAGCTCCTTCCCAGTGCCCGACTCCCCCACGACCAGCACCGTGGCGTCGGTGCCGCCCACCTTCTCGATGGTCCGGAAGAGCCGCTGCATCACCGGCGTACCGCCGATCAGACGGCCGAAGCGGCCATCCTCCCCCGCCGCCTCGCGCAACCGCCGGTTTTCGTTTTCGAGACGCCTCGTCTTGAGCACCCGCTGCACGGCCAGCAGCAGTGCGTCGCGCTCGAAGGGCTTGCCCAGGTAGTCGTCGGCCCCGAGCCGCACCGCCTCCACCGCGTGGGCGATGGAACCGTAGGCGGTCATCACAATAAACCCGCAGCCGAGACCCCGCTGCCGCACCTCCGCCAGAAGCTCGCCGCCGTCCCTTCCCGGCATCCGCCAATCGCAGATCACCAGGTCCGGCAGCGCCTCGCTGATGGCCTCGAGGGCGGGATCCACGGCGGCCGCCGACCGCAGCTCGTAGCCGGCGCGCTCGAGGATCTCCACGATCAGGCGCCGCTGCGCCTCTTCGTCCTCGACAACGAGAATCGACACCGCGGGATCAGGCACCCGGCGCCTCCTCGGATGTGGAAAGGGGCAGCTTCACGACCGCGATGGTACCTCCACCCGGGCGATCCTCCACCTCGAGGACGCCGCCGTGCATCCCCACCACCAGCTGGCGAGCGAGAAACAGCCCCATCCCGGAGCCTCCGACCTTGGTGGTGACGTGGGGCTCGAAGAGCCGGGCGCGCACCTCGTCGGGCAGGCCGGGGCCGCGATCGCTGACCGCCACCGCCGCAACCTTCCCGCTGCAGGTCACGGCCACCTCCACCGGCGCGTCGGCGGGTGAGACCGCCACCGCGTTGTCCACGAGGTTCTCCAGGGCGGCCCGCACCGCTGTGCCCACCACGGTGACCGGCGCCGGCTCGCCGCCGTCGTCGAGCTCCACTGCGGCTCCCTGCTGAACGGCCTCGAAGACCACCGCGCGCGTCATGTCCCCCAGGTCCTCCAAGGCCGGCTCGGCAACGTCCTCCGCGCCGAGGGCCAAAAACGACCGGAGCCACCGGTCGATCCGGCGGATCTGCGATCGCGCCGTCACCACCAGGTCGCCGCGGCCGCGTCCGTCGGAGGCCAGCTCCTCCACCGCCAAACCGAGCGTGTTCAGCGGGTTACGCAGGGTGTGTGCGAGACCGCGCGAGACGTCGCCGAGCTGGGCCAGGTGCTCACGTTCGCGCCAGCGGTCGCGTTCGGCCTCGAGCTCGGCCAGCCGCGAGGACATGGCGTTGAACGAGCGTTGGAGCTCGCCGACCTCCCCGGCAGCGGTCTCCGGAACCTGGATTCCGAGCTCGCCTCGACCCACCGCTTCGGCCCCGTCTGCGAGGCCGCGCAGGGGCCGGGTCACCCGATTGGCCAGGACGCCGGCCCCCACCAAACCCACAAGCAGCAGCAATCCTCCCACCGCAGCACCCCGACGCATGGAGGTCTCGAAAGACTCCAGCGCCGGCTCCACGGGAATCGGGATGCGTTCGAGCTGGCCGGCGTCGCCGTGGATGAGGAGCACGCGGTCGTTGGCTTCCTCGTCGACGGCGACCTGCAGGACATAGCGGTGTCCGGCCTCGCCTTCGAGCACGTCGGAAATCACGTCGAGGTCGCCGTCCACGTCCATCTTGATCACCTCGGCGCGCACCTCGATGTTCGACTCCACACCATCCTCGGGAGTGAGGCGGACCGTCCGGCGGGTCACCCGCCGCGCGGCGTCGCCGTCCTCGCCGTCGGGAACCAACGTGACCATGACGTCTTCGTGGACCTGGACGCCCAGCTCATCGCCCGTCGCACCGTCGTTCTCGAACCAGTAGACCTCCCCCTCGTGGTCGTCGGGTCGGAAGACCCTGATCCTCGGCCCCGCCTGGAGAATGTCCTTGCCCACCGAGGCAGCCACCTCGCCGAGCTGTCCCTCCACGATTCGCAGCTGTCGCAGGTGCAGCCACCACTGGACCGCCACCAGCGTCAGGACGAGCACGGCCGTACCCAGAAAGAGGCGGGTTTGAAGCTTCATGGTTCCTCCACCACCAAATGTACAGCAAAGGTCGTGCCAACCCCGTTCCCGGCGGGTTAAACCGCACCCGCGGTGGGCCAAGGCCCACCCTACCTGACAGCCCGGAGTGCGAAACACGACGGTGTCGCCACCCGATGGGGGAGCTCAGCGCGACGACGACTGCAGCGCCGTAGGGTGGGCCTCGGCCCACCAGATCGCCTGCCGGCTCCGAAGCGACCTCAGTCCTCGCCGCGCTCGGCCTTCATCTTGTCGATGAAGGAGCTCGCCAGCGCCTCGGGATCGTCCATGTGCAGCAGCCGCGCCACTTGGACCACGAAGCCCCGCACGAAGACCGGCGCCGGAAGCCGGTCCCAGTCTTCCTGCTCGACAGCCTCGAGGAGGTTGGGGCGCACCTTGGTCTCCACCGAGACCTGCTCCAAGGTGAGGCCGGCGATGAGCCGGTGGTACCTGAGGAACCCTCCCGGGTCCGCGATGAGATCGGTGGGGGTGCGCATCCCCGCCAGGTCGGCAAAATCCGCCGAGCCCTCGTCGAAATCGGACTCGCTCTGGACCGGCATGTCGGCCACCGCGTTGGAAATGCGCATGAATGCTTCGTCGATTCTCTCCAGGAGCTTCTTGCGCTCGCTGGTGCCCAGCATGGAGTAGGTCGCCAGGGAGCCCTCGGAGAAAAGGCTGCGCCGTGTGTGATAGGCGCGGTGGACCCTTTCGAGATCGGCCCCGGGCTCGACCCCCAGCACCTCCCAGTCCTCGCGCCGGATCTCCTCTGTCACGATTCCTCCGATGTGAGGGCGGCGGCGATCCGCCGCACGGCTCCGGCGAAGGGGCTGTCCGGGTGGACCGCCGCCACCGGCTCGCGGTCGATCACCGACCGTGCCACCATCGGGTCTGTCGGCAGGGTGCCCAGGGCATCGACGCCGATGCCGTAGTAGTCGCGGCACGCCATGCTCATCTCCGCGGCCAGCCGGTCGTTGCTCGCGCTCACCGAGCGGTTGACGACGATGGAGGCGGCAAAGGTGGCTGCGGCGGCCAGCACCGCGGAGCCCGCCTCGGGATCGATGACCATGACCTCGGCAACCAGGTCGCGGGCCGATGTCGGGGCATTGCCGACCCTCGACGCGGCCACTTTCTCCAACGCCGCCGCGATCTTCTTGCGCGGTTCGGTCTGCTTGAGCTTGCGGGCGAAGGCGGCGTTGATGAAGTGGTAGGCATTCTCCACCGACGTGGGCTCCGGCACCACGATCAGGATGCCGCGGTGGGAGGCGAGAAAGAAATCGAGCACGTTGATGCCGGTTCCGGCCCCGAGGTCGAGGATTACGTAGTCAGCCACCAGCTTGCGCATGTGGCGGAGGATCTTGTGCTTCTGGCCGTGCTTGGGGTTGGCCATCTCGAGCAGAGCGTGGGCGCCGCTGACCAGATGCAGCCCCGGCACGGAGGTCTCCAGCACGATGTCGGCCAGGTTCGCGACCTTGCCGTCGATGTAGTCGGTCAGGCTGAGCTCGGGATCGGCCATGCCGAAAATGGTGTGGAGGTTGGCCCCGCCGAGATCGGCATCGACCACGACCACCTTCTCCCGGCGCTTGGCCAGGACCACGCCGAGATTCGCGGCGAGCACCGACTTGCCCACACCGCCCTTGCCGCCGCCGATGGCGTAAATGCGCGGACCGCTTTCGTCCGACTCTTCACCGAAAATTTCGATCTTCATTTGCTGCAAGACGACCTCGAAGCCCATCTCCCCCGGCGCCGGGCCGGTTGAACCCGCGATGATCGTACCATTTCAGCTGGACGATCATCCGGCGCCGACCGTAACCCAAGTGGTGAAACGCTGCGGGGGACACTTGGAGTTGGTATGAGCCGCAGAAACCACCGCCGGGAACCGAAAATCACACGCACACGCCGGGCGAGGCCGGCGTCGGACACCTCGAGCGAGCTGCGGACCGCTGCACTGGCGGGTCCGTTCTTCCGTCAGGTGTGGAACACGTCCTCGAGCATGACCTGGCAGCAGTTCGTCGACCGTTGGGAACGGCGCTTCCACGCGCCCCCCGCGCCGCCGTCGTCGAGACGCTGAGCCTCGGCTCAACGCGGGCGAGACGCCCGCGCCACAACATCTCCGGCTAGCGAGCCTCGACGACCTGAATGGACTCCGCAGCAGCAACGATCCGGTGGTGGAGATCGTCGAAGGACTGACCGCTCACCGCCGCGAGATCCTGGAGCTTGCGACGCCAGGGCGGCTGAACCCGACGGCCCTGAGCCCGGCTCACCGCCAGGTCCTCCGCAAGGGCGGCGACGATCTCCCGCCGCTGGCGCTTGGCCACCAGCTTGGCCTCTTCCTTGAGCTCTGCAGCGAGCTCCTGGCACGGCCGATCGACCATGGCCGCGAGACGCTCCACCCGAAAGTGCCAGCGCTGCATCTCCAACGGCCGCCTCGCCGCCGGCGGGGTGTTCTCGACAGCCGTCCAATCCATGACCAACACGTGCCGCAACGGCCTCGCCTCCATCACTACTCCTCCTTCGGCCGGGACCGGTCATCCATCGCCGGGAGCCGGCCGTGCTGCGCCTGAAACTCGTCCAGGTAGTCCTCGAGAGCCGACGTGACCACCGCCCAGAGGGGCATGTCTCGAATCGTGGCCACGACCTTGAGCCGCCGCACCACGCCCCGCGGAACATAGGTGGAAAAATGGTCGGGCCTGAGCCGGCGGCTGCCGTTCAGGCCCGACTCCGAGCCGGAGCTCCTCGCTTCCCCCATCACGCGCTCGCTTTCGCCATTGGTTACAGCGTAACACATGTATGTTTACATGTATACATTCTTACCGATCCCGATCCCGATAACCGCGTCCGCGTCCGCGTCCGATGACCGGAAGACCTGTCACCCCAACCGAAGCAGCCTCCGAAGCCGCGCAACCGAAAGATCCCAAGCCTCCTGTCATCCTGAGCGAAGCGGCCGCCGCGGCCGCGCAGCCGAAGGATCCCCGAAGGGTACGGTGGAACCCTCACGACCACGAGACGCGCTCCGTTCCCGGGGAGGATCCTCGACTCGTTCGCCGACTCACTCGCTCAAAATGACAGGAATAGAAAGACGCGTAGCGGTCGAGCGGAGCTCGCACCGGATCGCGAGCGCCCAAGGACCGCCAAGCTCCAGCTTGGCACGATCGCCTCGATCACCGCATCGCTGCCGAGCTGGAGCTCGGCGGTCCCGGGGTCGTCAGACCGGAGGGCCGCTCCAGCGGCGCACGAGATCCTCGTCGAGCTCGATGGCGAGCAGGTCGACGATGCGGTTGACGGTCTGGTCCACGATGTCCTCGACGGTGACCGGCTGGTGGTAGAAGGCCGGCACGGGCGGCATCACCACCGCCCCCATCTCGGCCACCTTGACGAGCAGGCGCAAGTGGCCCAGGTGCATCGGGGTCTCGCGCGGCACCAGCACCAGGCGCCGCTGGTCCTTCAAAGCCACGTCGGCCGCGCGGACGAGCAGGCTGTCGGCGTACGAGTTGGCGATCCCCGACAGGGTCTTCATCGAGCAGGGGACGACCACCATCGCCTCGGTGCGGAAGGATCCCGACGCCACCGCAGCAGCGATGTCGCCGTTTCGATAGCAGGCGTCGGCCAGAGCCTCCACCTCCCCCACCGGCCGGTCGGTCTCCAACTCGATGGTCCGCTTCGCGGCCGTCGACAGGATGAGGTGGGTCTCGACCCCCACCACCGGCTGCAGCACCTCGAGGAGGCGAATTCCGTGAATGACGCCGCTGGCGCCGCTGAGTCCGACGATGATGCGCTTCGGTCTCGACATGCACCGGATCGTAGCAGACGTACAAACCGAAATCGTGATCGTACGTTGTGCGGCCTCATCTCCTCAAGGCCACAATCGGCAGCCAAGGATGGCTGCCGCTACAACATCGCATCGGATCCCAGGCACCCTTGTAGCGGCAGGCATCCCTGCCTGCCGGAAGTCATCGGCGCTCCCGCCTTTCAACGGGGAAGAGCGCCATGAACTCGGGATCGCCGAGGATGCCGTGCATCGAGGTGCTCAACATCGGCTGGAAGGGGTCCGGGTAGCCCATCTCCAGCGCTCGCGCCGTTCTCTCGATCACGCATTGACGACGGCCGAGCATGGCGCAGCACCGCGCGACCTCGTGGTTGTGATAGCTGTCGTCGACGGCCATCTCCAGCGCCGAGGCGAAGCTCTCCTCCGCCCGGTCGAATCGTTCTGACGCGGCGTAGAGCTGCACCATGTAGGCGTGATCCCAGAAATCCCAGGCGTCCCGGCCCGTCTCCTCGAGCAGGGCGGCCTCGGCCTCATCCACCAGCCCGCCGACCTGCTCGTCCTCGCCGGCCGCCGACAGGGTGACCACCAGGTCGATCGTCGCGCTCCGGACTGCAGAGCTGCTGCCCGCCCCGCGAACATTCGCCAGATGGCGCCGGAAGTAGACGATTGCCGATTCAGGGTTGCCTTCGGCCAGCAGGATCAGGCCGAGGTTGGGGACCGCGTAGGCGTGTTCGGGATCGAGCTCCACCGCCCGCTCGAGGATCTCCCGCGCCTCGGCGTACCGACCCTGTACCGCCACCGTCCAACCGAGCAGGCTGTGGTAGTTGGCGACCTCGGGGTCGATCTCCAGCAGCCGCCGGCAGGCATCCTCGGCGGCCGCCGCGTCCGGCGCCACTGTGATGTAGAGAAACGCCAGGTTGATCAGGGGCATGGCCCCCTTGTTGTCCACCCTCCAGGCTTTTTCGTACTTTTCGATGGCCTCGTCGTAGCGACCGAGGGCGGTCAGGATTCGCCCCTGATTGTTGTAGGGGACCGAGAGGTTCGGGTAGATGTCGGAAACGAGCTGGTACTCATCGAGGGCGCCCTCGAGGTCCTCGTCCACGAACTGCCGGTTGACCGCCCGGAGCATCAGGTACTCGTCCCGGGGCAGCGTCTCACCATCCGCCAGCGCCCGCGCCAGCTCCACCTTGCCCCGCTCGGGCTGGTTCAGCATTTGAATGAGCAGCAGTCCCAGCGTGCCGCGGCAGGTGGCGAACTCGGGGTCGATGTCCAGGGCCAGCTGCAGCAAACGCTCTGCCTCGACGAAGTTCCCTCTGGCCCACTCCTGCTGGGCCAGAGCGAAGTGGTGCAACGCCTCCCACGACGAGGTCGTCACCTCCGAGATCGGAAAGTCGGCGTCGTCGATGGACTCGATGGTCTCTCCCAGGCGGGTGCGGACCTTGCGGGTGAGGTCGTCGATCGCGTCGAGCAGCACATCTTCGCGGCTCGCCGCCGGAACTCGGATCCGATCGATGTGGCGGCCGGTCTGGGGATCGACGATGGCCGCCTCGAGGTTGTACGTGTCGTCCGACCGCTCGATACGGGGCACGATCATGGCCCGAATCGCCGCGAAACGGCAGACATCCCGGCCGAGCCCTTCGTCGACCACGCTGTCCGCCGGCTTGCGCATCAGGCGGAGGGTTCGTTGCACCTGCTGGGGCCCGAAAACAGTGGCGTAGGTCGACTGCTTGAGATCCTTCACCAGAGCGGTGTGCAGCGCGAGGTCGAACGCCTCGTCGCCGGTGAGGTTCTCCACATCCGCCACGAGCAAACGGTCCTGGCTCACGAACGCCAGGGTGGGGCGGCTCCACTGCCAGACGATCACCGCCGCCACCACGACGACCACGAGCCCCGCCAGCCCGCCGATCGCCAACCTCGAACGCCGCCGGCTGACCGCCGGCGCCCCCACGGCCGACGAGAAACTCGACGACCCGTCGCGAAGCCCGCGCAACGCCGTTCCCAACTCCCCGGCGGTGGAGGTCCGGCTGTCTCGCGCTTTGGCGAGGGCTTGCCGCAGAACCTCCTCGAGCCCCGCCGGAATGGCGTCGGCCGAACTCTCCAGGGACGGCGGCTCCTCGCAGAGCACCCGGCGCAGGGTCTCCGGCACCGAGCCGGAGTGGAAGGGCGACCTGCCCGTCAGCATCTCGAAGAGTACGGACGCCGCCGAGAAGATGTCGGTGCGGGCATCGACCTTCATCCCCGACGCCTGCTCGGGAGACATGTAGGCGGGGGTTCCCACCACCGCGCCGTCTTGGGTCATGTCCACCGGCCCGCCCTCGTCCGGAGCCGAGGTTGCGTCGCTCGAGCCCTCGTCGTCACCGATCAACAGGCGCGCCAGACCGAAATCCAGCACCTTGAGCCGGCCGTCAGCGCCGAGCATCAGATTCGACGGTTTGATGTCGCGGTGCACGGCGCCGTTGCCGTGGGCGGCCTCCAGGGCGTCTGCCAACTGGATCCCGAGGCTGATGACCTCGTCAGACGGCAGGGCCCCGCGATCGACGATCTCCTTCAGCGTCTCGCCGTCGACCAGCTCCGACGCCAGGAAGAGCAGCCCGTCGTCGGTCTCACCCGCCTCGTAGATGGTGGCCACCCCGGGGTGGTTGATGGTCGCCGCCGCCCGGCACTCGCGCAGGAAGCGCTCCCGGTTTCTCGTTTCACGGGCCAGCTCGGGTCGAATGAGCTTGAGGGCGACCACACGATCGAGCACCGGGTCGCGGGCCCGGTAGACCACGCCCATCGCGCCCTCTCCCAGAAACTCGAGGATCTCGAAACGAGAAATCTTGTCCGGGTGCACCGTGGATGCTGAAACGCCTTCGTCCATTGCTGTTCTTCGAGTTTATCGCAACCGTCTGTCCTCGTTCCCGATCCCGATCCCGATCCCGATGCGATGGCTGCGATGCTGCGATGATCGTGGGTGCGGGCGCCCCGCCCGCAGGATCGCGATCCAGACCCCCTCGCCATCCACGCAGGCTGGAAGCCTGCGCCACAATTTGCGCTACGGACCCGGAGCGTACCCGCGTCCGCCCTCGGCTGAGCACCCGTGATCGGTCCGACGCGGGCTCGGGCCCGGACATTTCGGGATCGGGATCGGGATCGGGATCGGGAACGAAGAGATCGCCCTGCTAAAATCGTCGCGATCCCCCCAGGGAGGGCTCTATGACAACCTCCGCCCGCTATGTTCCGGAAAACAAAGTCCGCTTCGTCACCGCCGCCTCGCTCTTCGACGGCCACGACGCGGCGATCAACATCATGCGCCGGATCCTCCAGGCGCAGGGGGCGGAGGTCATCCACCTCGGCCACAACCGCTCGGTCAAGGAGATCGTCGACGCCGCCATCCAGGAGGACGCCCAGGGCATCGGCGTTTCGTCGTACCAGGGCGGCCACATCGAGTTCTTCACGTACATGATCGACCTGCTGAGAGAGCGCGGCGCGGATCACATCAAGGTCTTCGGCGGCGGCGGCGGGGTCATCGTGCCGCGTGAGATCGACGAGCTGGAAGCCTACGGCGTGACCAAGATCTTCTCCCCCGAGGACGGCCGCGAGCTCGGCCTCGACGGCATGATCAACTCGATGATCGAGCTCGCCGACTTCAACCCCGCCACGATCGACTCCACCGGCCCCCTGGGCACCGCCGCCGACCGCTGGCTCGCCGTCGCCCGCGCCATCACCCGCGCCGAAGAGGGCCTGCCCGTCGACACCGTCCTGCGCGATAAAAAAGCCCCGGTCCTCGGCACCACCGGCACCGGCGGCGCCGGCAAGTCCTCGCTCACCGACGAGCTCGTCATCCGCTTCCTCAACGACAACCCCGACACGACCATCGCCCTGCTCTCCGTCGACCCCACCAAGCGGCGCACCGGCGGCGCCCTCCTCGGCGACCGCATCCGCCTCAACGCCCTCGGTTCCGAGCGCGTCTTCATGCGCTCGCTGGCCACCCGTCAGGCCCACCGCGCGCTGTCGCAGCACATCGTCCAGTCCATCGGCATCTGCCAGGCCGCGGGCTTCGACCTGATCATCGTCGAGAGCTCGGGCATCGGCCAGGCCGACAGCGAGATCGTCGATATTTCCGACCTGTCCCTGTATGTCATGACCCCCGAGTACGGCGCGGCCATGCAGCTCGAAAAGATCGACATGCTCGACTACGCCGACTTCGTCGCCATCAACAAGTTCGACCGCCCGAAAGCGCTGGATGCGCTGCGCGACGTCCGCAAGCAGTACCGTCGCTGCCACGAGCTCTTCGAGGGCCCCGCCGACGACGAGTTGCCGGTCTACGCCACCGTGGCCAGCCAGTTCCACGACTACGGCGTCAACGGTCTCTACCAGGGTCTCGTTGCCGCCCTCGCCGAGCGTTTCGGCCACCCCTGGACCCTCGAGGGCACCAAGGCCGAGCCCGTCGGCGCTCCCCAGCGCCACCCGGTGATCCCCGGCGAGCGCGCCGGCTACCTGCGCGACATCGCCCGCGCCGCCCGCGACTACCGCGGCTGGGCCGAGGAGCAGGTCAAGATCGCCGACAAGCTCTATCAGCTGGTCGGCGCCCGCGCCATCCTCTGCGCCCGCGAGGGCGAGGGCACGCCCGAGGAGCTGTGGCCGCTCTTTGAAGAAATCACCGCCTCCGGCGCCACATCAGAGCCCCAGCTCGCCGACCTGGACGCCGAGATCCGCCGGCTCGCCCACTCCCTCGACGACGACTCGCGCCAGCTCATCGCCGCCTGGCCCAAGATCCGCCGCGACTACGACCGCGACGAGTTCACCTACACCGTCCGCGGCAAGAAGATCCACGTCCCGTTGACCAGCGAGTCCCTGGCCGGCACCCACATCCCCAAGGTCCAGCTCCCCCGCCGCCAGACCTGGCCCGGGATCCTCCGCTACCTCTTCTTGGAGAACGTCCCCGGCGCCTTCCCCTACACCGCCGGCGTCTTCCCGCTGAAACGCACCGCCGAGCTGCCCACCCGGATGTTCGCCGGCGAGGGCGGCCCGGAGCGCACCAACCGGCGTTTCCATCTGCTCGCCGAGGGCCAGCCCGCCACCCGCCTGTCCACCGCCTTCGACTCGGTCACCCTCTACGGCGAGGACCCCGGCGAGCGCCCCGACGTCTGGGGCAAGGTCGGCGAGTCCGGCGTCTCGATCTGCACCGTCGAGGACATGGAGCGGCTCTACGCCGGATTCGACCTCTGCGCCCCGACGACCTCGGTCTCCATGACCATCAACGGCCCGGCGCCCATGATCCTGGCCATGTTCTTCAATGCCGCCGCCCGCCAACAGGCGCGCAAGCGGCTCATCGAGTCAGGCCGCCTCGACGCCCCGGCCGAAGCCGCCCTCCAACCCCTCGTCGACGGCAAGGACTGGGAAGCCCTCGAGCCCCTCCTCGACGACGGCGAGTGGGACGAAATCCTCACATCGACCATGCAGGTGGTCCGCGGCACCGTCCAAGCCGACATCCTGAAAGAGGACCAGGCCCAGAACACCTGCATCTTCTCCACCGAGTTCGCGCTCAGAATGATGGGCGACATCCAGCAGCTCTTCTGCGACTGGAAGGTCAACAACTTCTACTCGGTCTCCATCTCCGGCTACCACATCGCCGAGGCCGGCGCCAATCCCATCACCCAGCTCGCCTTCACCCTGGCCAACGGCTTCACCTACGTCGAGACCTACCTCGCCCGCGGCATGCACATTGACGACTTCGCCCACAACCTGAGCTTCTTCTTTTCAAACGGCATGGACCCCGAGTACACCGTCATCGGCCGGGTCGCCCGCCGGATCTGGTCCGTCGCCATCCGCAACCGCTACGGCGGCAACGCCCGCTCCCAGAAGCTCAAATACCACATCCAGACCTCCGGCCGCTCCCTCCACGCCCAGGAGATCGACTTCAACGACATCCGCACCACCCTCCAAGGCCTCCTCGCCATGGCCGACAACTGCAACTCCCTCCACACCAACGCCTACGACGAGGCCATCACCACCCCCACCGAAGAGTCCGTCCGCCGCGCCGTCGCCATCCAGCTCATCAACGCCATGGAGTTCGGCCTGCTCAAGAACGAGAACCCCTTCCAGGGCTCCAACATCGTCGGCTGGCTCACCGACACAGTCGAAGAGGCCGTCCTGCAGGAGTTCGAGCGCCTCTCAGAACGCGGCGACGTCCTCGGCGCCATGGAGTCCATGTACCAGCGCTCCAAGATCCAGGAGGAGTCCCTCCACTACGAACGCCTCAAACACAACGGCGACTACCCCCTGGTCGGCGTCAACACCTTCCTCGCCGAAAACGGCGGCGAAGAGGCCCCCGAGCCCGAGCTCACCCGAGCCACCCCCGACGAGAAGAACGCGCGCCTCAGCCACCTCGCCGACTTCCACACCAGGCACGAGCCGAAGGCAAGTGCCGCCATAACAAGCCTTCAGCGCGAAGCGCGCGAAGGCGGAAACATCTTCGAAGAGCTCCTGAAAACCGTCCGAACCTGCTCCCTCGGCCAAATCTCCAACGCCCTCTACGAAGTCGGCGGGCAGTATCGGCGGTCGATGTGAATGCAATTCGTAATCCAGGTTGAGGCATCTTGACTTCGAAAAGAGCCGGCACTATGATTTGCATATACCACCCCTGCGGCTTCGCTGTAGGGCGCGAAACCGCCGAAAGGCGGTTTCTGCATTTTTGGAGGCTCGACTGAAGAAGACGTATGCCTACATCGACGGTTTCAAGCTGTACTACAGGGGCCCTAAAAGGCACACCGAACCGATGGCTCGACATTCGGGCGCTTCTGAGGCTGATCTATCCAAAGAACGACTTCATTGTCATTCGATACTTCACGGCACCTGTCCAACCGCTACCCCACGATCTCGATCAACCCAACCGCCAACAAACCTATCTTCGAGCTCTTCGGACGCTGCCCGAGATCAGATTGCACTTTGGGCAGTTCACCTGCCACACCGTCAGGCTTCCCTTGGCCTCGACAATTGGGTCCAA
Organism: Thermoanaerobaculales bacterium; assembly: GCA_036351195.1. Classification (GTDB taxonomy): domain Bacteria; phylum Acidobacteriota; class Thermoanaerobaculia; order Thermoanaerobaculales; family Sulfomarinibacteraceae; genus JAHECW01. The sequence goes on from JAZBOQ010000064.1 coordinate 18,629, forward strand.
GAAACCGAAATATGCCAAGGTCGTCAAGACCGAAGAAAAGGGCTCCGATGTCAGTCTCGCAGCCAATCTCGTCAACGACGCGCACAACGGCGTGTTTGAAGCTGCAATCGTCGTAACAAATGACTCGGACCTTATAGAACCGATCAAGCTCGTTACGGACGAGGTCGGGCTTCCCGTCGGTGTCCTCAATCCGTGCAAGCAGCCGGCAGGCGGATTGAAAGCCGCATCGAGCTTCTACACCGTGATGAGGCACACCGCACCCAGCAAGTGCCAGTTCAGCATTCAGCTGAAGGACAAGAACGGGACATTTACAAAGCCTGAAAGCTGGTGACTCCTTCCAGTCCGACCCTGCTTCCCTCCGCCGACCTCACGTGATAATCTCCCCATATCCCATCCACGCTCCAGCAAAGGAGCGCCTCAATGAAATCCGAGCAAACCGATGCGATGAAAACTGGCGCGTCCGACGCGCCACCACAATTCGTCCGACGAATTGCCGTCCGACAGATTGTTTGTGACCACCGCGAACGCCCCTCAGGAGTCCCCTCCGCCCTAGCCACCCACCCCGACGTCCGCATCACCTTCCACCAACTCTCCCTCGGAGACTACCGCGTCAACGACACCCTCATCGTCGAGCGAAAAACCCTCACAGACTTCGCCAAGTCCGTCCGCGACGGCAGGCTCTTCGCCCAAGCATCAAGACTCACCAGACTCAAGCGCGCCAGACCCTGCCTCATCCTCGAGGGAACCCGAATCAACCACTGGAGCGCCGCCCTTCCGAGAACCGCCCTCCAGGGAGCCCTGATCACCGTCACCCTGGTCTTCGGCCTCCCAGTGCTCAGATCATCTTCCCCAGAAGAAACCGCCAACCTGATCCTCTACGCCGCCGACCAACTCCACCGCCGAAACACCTGGCCGCCAAAGCGGCGCGGCTACCAACCCAAAGGTCTCAAACGCCAGCAGAACTACCTCCTCCAGACCATCCCCGAAATAGGTCCCACACGAGCCCAGAAACTCCTCGACACCTTCGGTTCCCCCTTCGGAGTCGCGACGGCGACGAAAGAAGCCCTCCAGACCGTCAACGGAATCGGCCCCTCAGCAGCCCAGAAGATCCACCAAATCTTCCACGGAGAATGACCATGCGATGAGGTGACAAGCGAAGCGAGTCACCACAACGAACCCGGCAAGCGCAGCGAGCCAGGCCGATTCGCGAAGCGAATCTCTGCGATGAAACTGGCGCGGCCGCCGCGCCACCGCAATTGATGGGTGCCACCCTTGATGGGTGCCACCCTGATGGGTGCCACCCTTTACTTGATGGGTGCCACCCTTGATGGGTGCCACCCTTAGCGTACTTAGCATAGTTGCGCGGTTGGCGGTGGCGTGTAGAATCGGATTGTCTCGTCCACGCATGGGAGAGGACTCTCATGCCAAGACATCCCCGACTGTTCATCCCCGGAGGCACGTATCACGTCTATTGTCGTGTCGCACGGGGCGAGTTCGTCTTCGACGAACCGCTCGAGGCGGAGGCGTTTGTTGCCACCGTCAGAAACGTACGCGATCTCCACGGATGGCGAGTTTTCGCCTGGGCCCTGATGGGCAACCATTACCATCTGGTCGTCAAGACAGGTGCGATCCCCCTCTGGCGCTCGATGCTTCGTCTTCAGTCGGAGGTGGCTCGTGAGTTCAACAAGCGACACCGATATCTCGGCAGACTGTGGCAAAGCCGCTATCGCGCTCGATTGATCGACTCGCAGGATTACTTCCGGCAAGCCGTCTCATATGTTCACCTCAATCCTGTCGAGGCCAAGATCGTCACTGACCCCGCTGACTACGAACACTGTGGGCATTCCGAGATTCTCGGTCTCGAGGAACCCCGGCTCATCGATCTCCCCGGCGTTCTGAGGGGATTCCACGACGGTCTCCCGGGCAATGCCCGAGACCGATACCTGTGGTGGATCAGGCAGGTTGCCGAGCTTCGGTGGATCGATCGAGGAATTCGGGAGCTTCCCTGGTGGAAAGACGCTGAGAACCTGGATGAGATCGCATCACCTCAGCGCCACCCGGAGTCACGGACCTTCGACGACTCCCAACTGGAAGACGACCAGGTTGGCCTCGATGTCGACGCGCTCATCCATCTGTTCGAGCTCAACTCGGAGTACTCACGCGAGGATCTTCGATCCACCCTTCATCGGAAGAAGCAGGTTCAAGCACGAATCGAATTCGCGACGCTGGCAGCCTCGCGATACGGAATTCGTTCCACGGAAATCGCCCAGTCCATTCAGAAACACCCGACCACAATCGCGCGACTGATCGGGCGTGGGCTCCGCAAGCAACTCGACGACAGTTCCTTCCGCGGCCGCATCGATGACCTCGATCGTCGAATCTCACGATCCGCCCGCGGCGATCCAACAAAGCCATGAATGCTAAGGGTGGCACCGTTTCAACAAAGCCATGAATGCTAAGGGTGGCACCGTTTCAAGGGTGGCACCGTTTCCAAGGGTGGCACCGTTTCCTAAGGGTGGCACCGTTTCATGAATGCTAAGGGTGGCACCGTTTGAAGGGTGGCACCGTTTCAAGCCATGAATGCTAAGGGTGGCACCGTTTGGAATCTCACGATCCGCCCGCGGCGATCCAACAAAGCCATGAATGCTAAGGGTGGCACCGTTTGTAAGGGTGGCACCGTTTGAAGGGTGGCACCGTTTGTTGAGCTCGGCGCCCCTCGGCTGCTGTTCGAACACTGCGACCCGACCAGCCGGCGAGACGTCGTGTTCAACGTCGACGCCGAGGAGCGTTTCTACCTGCTGGAAGCGGTGCCCGAGTCCGGTGTCGTGACCTCCCTCGAGCTGGTGCAGAACTGGGATCAGGTCGTTTCCGAAGCGCTCGGCGAGGACCGGCCGGAAGACTGATGGGTGCAGCCTACTCATCCCGGCCATAGCCGAGATCGAAAGCGAGATCGGCGTCGTCCATGGCAAGGCCCTTCAGTTGGTAGCTGATTCCGAGCACACCGTGGATCAATCGGGAAATGGTTTGGACCAGAAAATCAGATGTCGAAGTCGTGTTCATGCTTCCTCCTCATGTCGTGGAATCGAGTTCCGTTGATGACGCGGTCATGAAACCTGCGAAATCGGTCCGATTGGCGCCTCCGATTTGCATCGGATGTCCGGTCGCTCCGTACTCGCCAACCCTCAAAGGTTTCATCGTGCGGAAATGAGCTGTTTCTACGACTGATCGCGCCGGCCCGCCTGAAAACCGGACATGGCGATCACCTGCCGCCATCCTCGCCTTCAGGAACGGCCGCTCATGGGCGCCGCGAACCGCCCTGATCCGGTTGTCTCCTCCGCGATGCACCAGCGCGGTGTGAGGCACTCTGGCGACGTGACACCAACCCGATGTCCGGTCTCGGCTCCCAACGGCGCGATCTGAATTAGAAACAGCAATTCCGATTCCGCCGATGAACACGACCCCGACGCGAAAGGAAGCCGAGCTGATGGACGCCATCCGATTGCCACCCGCGAGAGAGCTGCCGACAAACGTTGCCCACATGTCGACCTGTCCCGACCACGCCACCGACTTCGACGGCCTCCGCGAGGCGCTGACGCCGTTGATCGGAAAGGTCACCGACGACGAGGTTCGCGAGATCGAGGCGTCGGGTGAGTGGGTCGACCTCGAGGGCGGTCTCCGGCTCTATTCGAAGGGCGACGCCGCCGATGCGCTGTATCTGCTGATTCACGGCCGGTTGCGCACTTCGGTCACCGCCGGAGACGGCTCGGAGGAGGTTTTCGGCGAGGTCGTCCCCGGCGAGGCGGTCGGCGAGATGGCCCTCCTCGGAGCGGGTATTCGCACCGCGCATGTCGACGCCGTTCGCGACAGCCGCCTGCTGCGGCTGGACACCGAGGCGTTCCACGGCGTGGTTTCCCGCCATCCAGGGTTTCTCTGGAACCTCTCGCGCCTGATCGTCAGCCGTACGAGACCGTCTCACAGGTCGACGCACAGGCATCCGGTCGTCCGGACGATTGCCGTCGCCTGCTCCGGCGGGAGCGAGATGCGGGATCGATTCGTCGCCAGGCTGTCAGCCTCCCTCGAGCCCTACGGCACCTCGACCGTCCTCCGCGCGAGCGATCTGCCGCCCGATGTGTCGCGCAGCGCCAACCCCGGTCGCCTGGCGGCGTGGCTCGGCGGGCACGAGACGCGCCACCGGTTCCTCATCGCGGTGACCGATCCCGGCGATTCGGACTGGCGGCGGCTCCTCTTCCGGCAGGCCGACCGCATCCTCGTGGTCTGCCCGGCCGATGACGACCCGGGCCGCAGCGAGATTGCGCGCTGGTCGCAGGCAGCAAGGGACCGGCAGGTGCGCGTCAGACGAGACCTGGTGCTCCTGCACCCGGACGGATCTCGTCCTCCGAGAGGGACCGAGAGATGGCTGGAGGCGGGTGACTTCACCCGGGTCCACCACCTGAGAGAGGACCGCGAAGGTGACTATGGGCGGCTGGGGAGATTCCTGGCCGGACGCGCCGTGGGTCTGGTCTTCGCGGGTGGCGGGGCGAAGGGCTTCGCCCACCTCGGGGTCCTGCGCGCGCTCAAGGAACAAGGGGTCACGGTCGACATGGTCGGCGGGACTAGCATCGGTGCGATTCTCGCCGGGGCGGTGGCCAGCGATTGGGATGACGACCGGCTCACGTCAGCCCTTCACGACTCGTTCGTCGCAACCAACCCGGCAAACGACTTCCAGGTGCTGCCGTTCGTCTCACTCATCAAGGGCCGAAAAATGGAGCGACTGCTGCGGAAAAACCTCGGCGACTCGCGGATCGAGGATCTGTGGCTGCCGTTCTTCTGCATCAGCTCGAATCTGACGGCGAGCAACAAGGCCGTCCACACGCGGGGGCCGCTGTGGAAAGCCGTGCGGGCCAGTGCGTCGATCGCCGGCGTGTTTCCCCCGGTCGTGATCGACGGCCAGTTTCACATCGATGGCGGTTCGTTCGACAACATGCCCATCGACACCGCCCGCCGGCTCGATGTCGGCCACGTGATCGGCTGCGACATCGTACGGCCGGTCCACCCCTCGGTCGGGATCGACGCGGTGCCGTCCGCGGGCCGCGTCTTGCTCGATTGGCTGCTGCGACGCAAGCGCCACCGGGTGCCCGGGATGATGACCACGATGATGCAGGCGACGTTTCTCTCGGGTCTCGTGCAAGCGCGCTCTGCGGCGGCGGATGCCGACCTCTTTTTCGAGGCGAGGACAAATGGAGTGCGCTTCCTCGACTGGAAGGCGATGGACCGTGCTGTGCGTCTGGGCTACGACCAAACGCTGGAAGCTCTCGATGAACCGGCCTTTCGTGAGCGGCTCGATGCGATTCTCAAGCCCCCGGTTGAACCGGCGTTGACCCGGCAACCTGCTTAGCCCGAAGTACGGGTGTCGGGTAGACCCGGGCAGTTACCCGCCCGGGCCCCCCACAGATCCGGACTTGCAGAATTCCCGCATCCGGCTCCTCAGGCGCATGGGTTCGCTGCGTAACGGTAGATCGAGTGGACGACCTTCGGTGGTGGGAGCGGAAAGCGCTTGTGAAGGCGGGCAAAGCGAGCCCAGGCCAGGCCTCGCCGCTGCGACCGTCGTCGCAGCCAGTAATGCCAGACCCTCCTGACCGCTTCTCGATACACGTTGATGGCCTTTCCGTTTCCGGTAATGCCGTAGTACGAGAAATGCCCCAGCAGCACCGCGGAGAGGTACCGTTGCTGGTCCGCGATCGGCTTGTGCCGGTTCCGCTTGCACCAGAGAGCGACCCGCTTGAGCGACCGGGCAAACCGACCCGGCGCTGTCTTGCGCTTGACGACCGGGTTGCCTTTCCGTGAGCGACCCCAGTAGTGGGTGAATCCGAGGAAGTCGAAGGTCGGCGGCTTACCGCCTCCCCCGCCCTTCCCCGACCCAGGAGGCCGCCGGTAGTCGATCAGTCGTGTCTTCTCCGGGTGCAAAGCGAGCCCGTACTTGCCGAATCGCTTCGACAGCACCTTCATCACCCGGCGGGCATCAGATTCGTCAGCGAATACGATGACGAAGTCGTCCGCATACCGGATGAGGTGAGCCGGTCCCCGCATCCGCGGCAGGACCTGCTCGACAAACCACCGGTCAAGCACCTCATGCAGGTAGATGTTCGCCAGCAAGGGCGAAATCACTCCTCCCTGCGGAGTGCCGTCTGAGGTTCGTCGAAGCTGCCCGTCTTCGAGCACCCCCGCTTTCAGCCACTTGTCGATCATCTTTCGAATCACACCGTCGCGCACCCGCTGGTCCAGAAAGCTCCGCAGGATCTTGTGATCCAGGACGTCGAAGAAGCTCGAGATGTCAGCCTCCAGCACCCAGCCCCCATGCACCTCCATCAGCCCGTTCCACAGGCTGTCCAGTGCTTTGTGTGCAGACCGATTCGGCCTGAAGCCGTATGAGAAGTCACAAAAGTCCTGCTCATACACTGCTTCCAGCACCATCAGCACCGCCCTCTGTAGGACCTTGTCCTCAAAGGTCGGTATCCCGATCGGACGGGTCTTCTTCCCGTCTCCCTTCGGAATCCGCACTCGACGCACCGGTGGCGCAAAGTACGTCCCCGACTTGAAGCGCTCGAGGAGGGACCGCAGGTTTGAGTCGAGGTCTTCGGCGTACTCAGCCGCCGTCACCTCGTCTATTCCTGCCGCCCCGTCCTTCCGCGTCTGTCGGCACGCTTCGTACATCCACGCCAGGTCGATGTGGTGGGCAAGGGTCACGATCACCATATCCGGTGCTTTCCTCGCCAGCTCAGCTATCCGATGCAGTCTCGTTGAGACGCTTCCGAGGTCCGATGTCCTCGCCATCTTTCCCTCCACCGGTTCCATGCCCTGGCGCCCCCTTCCCTCCTCCGGGTCCCTCAGGGTCTGGTTCCCCGGACTCGTCGGTACTATGAGACGCTCCGACTTCCTGCCATCCATCCCGGGGGGCTCGTTGACTCGCCCGCCGGTACCGCCCTCGCACTGCTTGCTTCGCTCCCGCCGTCGGCCAGCACTACCTTCGACGGACCTGGGTTTTGGTCTCCCGGCTCCCCTACCGGCTTCTTCAGAACGGAGAAAACAGGATCTCCCGAGTTCCCGTCAGATCCTCTCGATGCATGCCCTGCTCCCATCAGACCCCGGCGGGACCGGAGCACCAGGCCGTTCGGCGCTCGCGATGTTGCCTTCCGCTCCTGACACGGCGTCGGCTCCCACGAATAGTCGATTTCGGGGCTCAATCACACGGCCTGCATCTTCGCTGTCTACGCTTCGCAGCGGCGGTTACCCGAGCGCCACGCAAGACTCGCTTCCGGGCGGTGGCCGGCCTTACCCGGACGGGACTCGACCCGCAGGATCTGTTCGGAAGGTTTCCGAAACGACGACTCATCTCATGTCATCTCTTCCCCCTTCCCCGAGCTTTGCTCGGCGCACGCCAGG
>JAZBOQ010000065.1:0-2174 GCA_036351195.1 Thermoanaerobaculales bacterium
CCGGGCCGGCGCACCACTCGACGAAGTGAGCCGGATCCCCGCTCGGCGGCTCGGTGGCGTAGAAGTAGAGATACCGCGCGAGGGAGTACGATCCGTCCCGCACCGTCTCGGCGGTCGCCGGGACACCGTCGATCTCGAGCCGGACGAGTCCTTCGCCCTGCACCATGCCGCCGAACCCGATGGCGAGCGGTCGACTGCGGATGCGATCCTCGACATCGCGTGACCGGATGCCGATCACCGAGCCCGGCGCATAGTCGGCGTTGAGCAGGACATGATCGCGGAAGAAGTGGTGGGTCCCCGAGCTCGGCGGCCGGATGATGACCTCGATCCGACCAGGTGGGGCGCCGAGCTCGGACCAGTCTTCGATTCCGCCGCTAAAAACCGCGCCGAGCTGCTCCGGCGTCAGCCCGCGAACCGGGTTGTCCGGGTGGACCAGCACCACCAGGGCGTCCCGAGCGACAAGATATCGGATTCCCATGGTCCCGAATCGTTCGTAGAGGGCCTGGATCTCCTGCGGCCGGAAGGGCCGGGAAGCGGCACAGAGATCGACAGAGCCCGACAACAGTGCTTCAACGCCCGCGCCCGTGCCGCCCCCCTCCACCCGCACCGCGACCCCGGGGTGCAGAGACATGTAGGCCTCGGCCAAACGCATCGTGAGCGGCAGCATGGTGTCCGAGCCGGCGATCCAAACATCATCCGAGCCCGTGGGGGACGACTGACAGCCGGCGGCCAGTCCACCTGCCGCCACCGCCAGGGCAACAGCGAATCTAGCGGTCCAGTGCAATGGACAGAGCCCTCTCGTAGGCGTAGGGCGAGCGCGGATTCCACCTGGGCGCCTCGGGATCGTCGGCGAGCTCGACGATGAGCTCGAAGATCGCGCCGCAGTGGCGCGCCGCGGCGTCATAGTTCAGGGGTTGGTCGAGGTCGTCCCGGGGCGAGTGGTAGGTCTCGGCCATCCAGTTCAGCGCGGTGGCAAGGGCTTCGTCGCGGGTCTTTCCGGGCCACCGGAAGCCTTCGTTGACCAGCACCGACGGGACCCCCGCCTCGGCGAAGGCGAGCTGGTCCCCGCGCACGTACGCCGCGTGGTCCCAGACCGCGTCGGGCGGCCGAGACACCTCAAGACCGACCCGTCGAGCGGCCCACTCCAAACGCCGTCCGAGATCGGAGAGCTCGCCGCCGATGGCGACCAGATCCTCGAAGTCGTCGAGAAAGGCGAGACCGTCGATGTTCACAGCGGCGGCCATTCGCGCCGCGGGCACGGGGGGGTCGGCGAGAAAGGACCTCGCCCCGAGCAGACCGGCCTCCTCCGCCGTGGTGAAGAGCACGATGACCGACCGGCGGGTTCGGCGAGTGGTCGAGAGTGCGCCGGCGATCTCGAGCAGACACGAGACCCCGAGGGCGTTGTCGACGACCCCGTTGTAGATGCCGTCGCCGTCCTCGGCCGGTCCGATCCCGAGGTGGTCATAGTGGGCCAGGACGACGACAAAGCTCGAGCGCAGCTCGGGATCGGCCCCGTCGATGACGGCGACCAGATTCGACGCGACCACGTCGCGCTGACGGAATCTCCCGACGAAGCTCATCTCGGTCGGCAGGTGGAAGCTCCGAAGGGTCCCTCTCTCCGCCATCTCGAGAATCGCGTCGAGATCATAGAGAACGTCCGCGAGAAGCCACCGCCCGACCCGCGGGTGGAGGATCCCCGTCAGGTGCTCGGGGAGCGAGTAGGCCAGGCTGAGCGACTCGATGGCGTAGTCCCGCCGGGCGGCTTCCCACGCCCGCTCGAGCCCCGTTCGCGGCTCGGGAATCATCAACGACCCCGCCGCGCCACGGGTCAGCGCGATCTTCGCTTTGGTCGCCGGCGCCGAGTAGATCGTCGGCGCCGACCCCTGGAAGTACTCGGGGTCGTCCGACGGCGGTTCGCCCGCGAGGAAGACGACCACCTTGCCGCGGACATCGATCCCGAGATAGTCGTTGTAGTCGAACTCGGGGGCGACGATCCCATATCCGACGAAGACCATCGGGGCGCGGCGCGGGATCAGGGTCTCGGAGCCGGCGGTGGCCAGAAGATAGTCGTCCCCCAGCCGGAGTCGCCGGGTGGTTCCCAGGTTCCAGATCTCGAAGCGGCTCTCCTCGAGCGCCAACGACGCGTGGAGCGGGACCCGCTGATCGTACCCGCC
>JAZBOQ010000066.1:0-3684 GCA_036351195.1 Thermoanaerobaculales bacterium
GCGCCCCGGGGCTGAAGCCGAACCGATCCCACGTCCCGACGGCCGTCTTCTCGATGTACTCGGCGTCGAAGACCTGCTCGGTGCCGATCTGCTGGGGATCGATGACCGGAGTGTCCGCTACGACCTCGATCTCGCCCTCGAAGGTCGCCTCGGGCATGGTCACGTTGAGCGCCGTCAGCGATCCGAGCCGGACCCAGACCTCGGTCCGCTCCTGGGTGGCGAATCCGTGCATGGCTGCTTTGGCCTCATACGTCCCGGGTCCAAGGGTGAGGAACAGCGCTTCCCCCCGCTCATCGGTGACCTCGGTCCGGGCGCCGCCGATGAGCGACGGCGAGGCGATGGTGACTGTCACTCCGGGCAACGGTGACCCTTCGGCATCGCTGGTCCGTACCATCATTCGCCCCGTCGTGTCCTGGGCGAAAGCCGGTACCGCACAACAGACGATCACACAACCGGCAACGAGAACACCGAGCCCCCTCATGACGCTCCCCCTTCAGCACCCGCGCCGCAGCTGCGCGGATTGACCGGCCCTCGTGACACCTCTGATTGTTGAGAGTCATTATGAGAGCACGACGTGATTAAAGCAATGTTGTTGAAATAGATGATCAATCGCTCACGCACGGTCGAGCGGCGATCGGAATGGCAGCATGCACCGAACGACGTGTGATCCCGCATTTCACACTCCCTTCGGGCCTGCACATCTCGCCGAGTTCCTACTGCGGCCTGCGAGGGCTGCGCTCAGCCGTGCTTTCTCACCTCGGAGTGCTCAACGTACCTCCGGGTACGCCTCCGCGCTCCTCGGTTCGAGATCCCGCCTGAGCATCACCCCTCGCAGGCCTCGCGACGAAACCCGACGAGAGATTCAGGCCCCTTGGTTCGCGCCTGGCTTGTTCTGCCGAGGACATTCTCAATGTGGCGCGGCAGGGTGCATCGGTCCCAAAGGAAATCCAAAACTTCGGCAAGAGTCGGCCTGAATGCCACTATCGCTCCAGTTTTTCCGGACGCGACGAATCACAGCTCGGACACATCCGGTCTGCAGGCTTCAGATTGGCGTGCGCCGCGCGCGCCACCACGATTCGTCCGACGAATCATCGTCAGCCCTTCGGCCGCAGGATCTCCTGGAACTCCGGATGGTCCCAGAGGGGCTCGAAGAAGATGTTGTGGCGCAACTCGGGAAGGGGATTGTCTTCGTCGACCTGCTTTGCCCCAAAAGCGAAAGCACTTCGGAGCAGCTCGAGGCTCTCGTCCACCTCGCCCATCTGGGCGGCGATCATTGCTCTCGCGACAACCAGATCGCCGGGCGCCAGGCCGACGCCTGCGAGATCGTCGTCGGTGAGTTGGTCGATTCGGTCGGATTTCTGGCGGGCCGTGGTGGCGTCACCGACCCGCGCCGACGCAACGCCTGCATAGAGCAAGGCGGCCCGCCAACCGGCGGTTTCGAAATCGAGCCCGGACGCGAGTTCGGCAGCTTCACGATCGTGGCCGGCGATGAGGAGCGCTTCGAGCCTCCATTTCATTACCTGCACATAGGCGGAGTTCGAAGGATCGAGCCACTCGGTGAGAAAACCTGAAAGGGCTCTCTCTGCCATCGTTCTGGATGCTTCATGGTAGCCGTGTGCTCTAAGTTCGTGGGCGGCGGAGAGCCGAGAATAGACGGATTCGATGGGAAGGAACTCGTGACCCGCGCCTTCCTCAAGAAGCCGCTCCATTTCTTCGATATCGCCCGTCGCTCCGAGGATGTTGATGTACTGCGTCCGACTCCAATCGGTGAGTCCAGAGGATGGATTGTCATCGAGGATCTGCCTCAGAAGTCGAATGGCCTCGTCGTTCTGACCCAGCAAGTGGTGAGCGGCAGCCGTGTCGGTGGCCATGAAGATATAGATGCTCGGTGGGACGGCGTCATCTAAAACAAGTCCGCGATAGATCGCCACCGCCGCTGCCGGCCGGTTGGCATAGAGGGCGCAGCGGATCGTGACGTGCATGAGAACGAGGTTGCGTGGCGAGCGCTCGAGTTCATCTCGAAAGAGCCGGTATGCCTGGTCATAGCTGCCGCTAATCCAGTTCCTCAGGGCGAGGACGGTGGTTTCCTGATGCTGGTTGAGGTCAGCTTCGTCGGTCATGCCGGCCTCGAGGAACTCCTTGGCCATCTGAAACCGCTTGCCGTTGAGAAAAGAAGCGGTGAGCATCAGTCGCAGCCGGGTGAAGTCGGGATAGGCATGGATCAGGCCCATGAATGGTCGAAAATTGTCCCGGTCGGCCACTCGGAGTTGCCGTCGAAAGTCCAGATAGGTTTCGAGGTTCGGAAGGTCGTCTCCGGCGCCAAAGGTCAACGATGGGTGGAGATGATCGCTCGTGGCCATGAAACTGCGTTCAGCGAAGGTTGTGATGGCGGTCGATGGATCGGTGCGATCCGAGATGACGGGCTTAAAGGCCCGAACGACCCGACCCTCGACTGCGTCCTCGAGCGTTGCCTGCATTTCAATCCGGTCTCCCGATGCATCGATGACACCGCTGAGGACCAATCCGGCTGAAGTGGCGGTGGTGACCTCGCCGACCAGGCTCCGAGTATCGGAAGGCGTCGAGCCCTCGGTAGCCAGGGCCGCAGCGACCGAGCTCGGTGGGACCACCTCGAGTTCCTCCATCTCGGTCAACTGCTGAGCGATTCGATCGGCGGTCCGGTGACCGAGGGCGTCGAGCGTCGGGTCACCGGTGCGGTTGGTGAAGGGCACCACCGCGATGCGATTGGGGTCGAGGGTTGATGCTGCCTCGATCGGAGCTTGTTCGCCGCCTCGCTGGGTGAGCGCCCACCACGAGGTGACAACAGCGAGGATCAGGAGGGCTGCGATCGCCCCGATCCGCGGCAGCGAAAACTTCTTCTCTGTGGTGGCCTCGAGTCCGGATCCCGGGGTCGCCATAACCGGCGAGGTGCCGCTCAATCCGACGCTCTTGAGGCTGTAGGCGAGATCGGCCGCTGATTGAAAGCGCGCCTCGGGGCGTTTCTCGAGACAGCGGTGGACCGCGCGTTCGAGATCCACCGGCACCGAGGCGCCGGATGACGAGAGCTGGGGTGGCTCCTCCTTGAGGATGTTGGCAATGACCTCGACCCCGGTCTCGCCGCGGAAGGCGCGGTGGCCCGAGGCCATCTCGTAGATCACGCAGCCGAGGGAGAAGATGTCCGATCGCGCGTCGGCCTGTTTCCCTTTGACCTGCTCGGGCGCCATGTAGCCGGGGGTGCCCATGACCGTTCCGGCCTCGGTGATGGTGGCGGTCTCGGCGTCGGCGTCGGCCTCCTCGTGGACGCTGGCGAGCCCGAAATCGAGGATCTTGACCCTGCCGTCTGCCGTCAGAAATAGATTCTCGGGCTTGATGTCGCGGTGAATGATCCCGCGGCCATGCGCCGCCGCCAGCCCGTCCGCGACCGCGGCCCCGATGCTGGTGACCTTCTTCCACGGCAGCCCCGATGGCGTGATCCGCTCGCGCAGGGTGTCGCCTTCGAGCAGCTCGGTCACGGCGTAGTGCAGCCCATCCGTGGTACCAACGTCGTAGATGTCCAGGAGATTGGGATGCGACAGCGCCGCCAGCGCCTTCGCCTCACGCTGAAAGCGCTCGAGTCGATTGGCATCCGAGACAAAGGACTCGGGCAAGATCTTGACCGCTACATCACGGTCGAGCTCGGTGTCGCGC
>JAZBOQ010000067.1:0-4074 GCA_036351195.1 Thermoanaerobaculales bacterium
GATGTCGTAGCGGACGGTGTCGTAGCGCAGCCCCGCCTTGACGGTGAGGTCGGCCGTCGGCCGCCAGGCATCCTGGACGAAGCCCGACCACAGGGTGCTGCTCAGATCGACCGGCCCTGCGGTGAACTCCTCGATCATCTGGTACGGAATGTCGTTTTCGGCGATCTGGAAGTCATAGAAGACGAGACCGCCGACATCGGCGCTGCAGCGGACGCCCCCCGGGGTTCCGGTGGAGCAGGTGGCCATCGTGGCACCCGTGTCCGTCACCGCGAGACCGGCCTTGAGCTCGTGGGTCGTCCGCTCGCCAGAGAGAAACCACGTCAGATCGGTCGCAGCCTGCACCCGGTCGATGTCGTTCCAGCCCTGGTAGAAGAAGTTATTGGACAGAACACCCGTTGCGAAGTTGAGGTGGGCGATCGGCTCGAGCTCGCCGCGCATCGGACCGGTGTCAAAGGGCTGGCGGTCGAGGCCGCCCCGGATCGTCCACATCGCTTTGTCGCTCAGCATACCGGTGGTTTCCAGCGCCAGATGGTCGGGCTCTCTCCGCATATAGGGTGTCGCCTCGGGCATGATGCTCCGCGAGGAGAGGAAGTTCTCGTAGCTGAACTCGCTCCCGAAGTAAGTGGCCACGCCCCGCCACGCCTCCGAAATCTGCCAGGTGAGCTTCGCCTTGGGTGCCTTCACCTTTCCTCGTCTGGTCGTCGGCGCGCCCTCGGGTGTGCTCTCCGACTCGCCGTAGTAGTACGAGAGGAAGAACCACAGACGATCGCGGATGATGGGCCCGCCCAATGTCGCCTCGATGGCCAGGTTCATGCTCTCCTGCAGGTCGGGGTCGAAGTGGACGCCGCTCTCCTGGAACGCGTCCGGTTGGTAGCGGACATCGAGGCTGCCCGAGAACTCGTTCCCCCCCGACTTCATGACGATGCTCGTAACGCCGCCGAGGGCGCGGCCGTACTCGGCCTCGTAGCCGCCGGTCTTGACCTCGATCTCGTCATACGCGTCGATCCCGAAGTTGGCGGCGCCGTTGGTCAGGCCCCCCCACGATGGTTGGGTGACCTCGATGCCGTCGAGGAACCAGGCGTTCTCCGAATCAATCGAACCGAAGAACTGCTGGTCAACGGCGCCGGGACTTTGCTCCCCAGGGCTGGTCGCAAATCGCTGCCACGTCCCGATGGCGGTCTTCTCGATGTAGTCGGCGTCAAAGACCTGCTCGATGCCGATCTGCTGGGGATCGATGACCGGAGTTTCGGCAAAGACCTCGATCTCGCCGGCGAAGGTCGCTTCGGGCATGGCCAGGTTGAGCGCGGTGAGCGAGCCGAGTCGCACCCGGACCTCGGTTCTTTCCTGAGTGGCGAAGCCGCGCAGCGCGGCGCTGACCTCGTAAGACCCGGGTCCGAGAGTCAGGAACAGTGCCTCCCCCCGCTCGTCGGTGACCCCGGTCCGGGCGCCGCCGATGAGCGACGGCGAGGCGATGGTGACGGTGACTCCGGGCAAGGGAGCGGCATCGGCATCGCTGGTCCGCACCATCATTCGCCCGGTCGTGTCCTGGGCGATCGCCGGTATCGAATAGAGGAAGATCAGACAACCGACGACGAGAACACCAAGTCCCCTCACGACGCTCCCCCTTCACCACCCGCGCCGCAGCCGCGCGGATGAAATCGCCCTCGTGACACCTCTGATTGTTGGGTGCCATTATGAGAGCGCACTTGATTTTGTGCAAATTTATTGAAACAACCGACCGATCGCTCATGCCCGAATGGACGGCGATCGAGATGACGACATGCACTGAACGACGTGTGATCCCGCATTTCACACTCCCGCGTTGTTGTTCGCGCCTGGCTTGTTCTGCCGAGGACATTCTCAAGGTGGGCTGCAGGTGGGGCGGTGACCCAATAAAAACCCAAAACTTCGCCAAAAAACAGGTCGTGACGCCGGGTCGCCGTAATCGGGACGAACCGACTCTGAGGTCACTGCTCGTGAACCGACTTTTGGATTTCCTTTGGGAAACACCTCCGTTCCTGGTCCATCTTGTGGTGCAGAGCAGAAGTTCGAACAACGAGAAGGAGGAGAAATGGCGACGTTGAGATTCGGCTTTGTGGTCACGATGGTAGTGGTGCTCTCTGGCACGCTGGCGGCGACGGGATGGGCGGTGGATCATCCGGGAAGCTGGTCGCTCGCAGAAACGATGCCGTCGGCGAGTCTCGGTCATGGTACGGCGGTGGTCGACGGGCAGCTTTATGTCCTCGGCGGGTTTAACTTCGGGGGTGTGATCGCCGATGTTCACAGGTACGATCCGGCGACCGACACGTGGGAGACCGTCTCGACCATGCCGGTGGTGCGGGCCGGTCCGGTGGTGGCGTCGGTCGACGGCCTGATTTACGTTATCGGTGGATTCGACGAGACCGGCACGATCCACGGGTCGGTCCTCATCTACGACCCGGCGACGAGTGCCTGGTCGACCGGCGCCGACATGCCGACCCCACGCGGCGACGGGGCGGTCGGAGTCGCCCACTATGGTTTGATCTACGTCGTCGGTGGCAGCGACGAAAACGGTGCGGTGCTGCAATCGGTCGAGGTCTACGACCCGTCCTCGGACAGCTGGAGCACGGTCGCCGATATGTCGATGCCTCGTGTCGCTGCGGGAATCGCGGTCTACAACGACGAGATCTGGGTTTCGGGCGGAGGTTTCGAACCGTTTGTCGAACCGCCGTGGGCGGTGACCGCGCAGGTCGAGCGGTTCGATCCGGTCACTGGGACGTGGTCTCCGGCGCCCTACCTCAACCAGGCCCGGCGCGACCAGGCGATGGTCGTCCTCGACGACACGCTCTATGTAATCGGCGGTTTCGATTCGATGCTGAGGGGCGTTAACACCGAGCGCTACATCGACGACGAGGGCTGGGTAGCGGCCGGGGCCGTGCCGACCTTCCTGGCGGCCTGCAGACCGGCGACCATGGGCTCCAAGATGTACCTCCCAGGTGGATGGGTGGGGATCGGCAACATCGGCGACACGCTGCTGGTCTACGATCCGACCCGATTCACCTACTGGGCGGAGGTCGCCGCCCACCTGGGCGGGGCCCACGGCAGCCTGTGGCGCACGGACGTTGCCGCGGCGAATCTTGGAGAGGAGAGCGCCGATGTCGACCTGGTGCTCCACTCGGCGGAGACACCCGGGACGATGACGGCCTCCATCCCCGAGGGCTCACAGCTCGCGCTGGCGGATGTGGTCGGACAGATGGGCGTTACCGGGAAAGGTCTGCTCGAGCTGAGCTCGGACCAGCCGCTTCGCGTCACCGGTCGGACCTTCAACGACGACGGCGGCGTGACCTTCGGTCAGCTGTGTGATCTTCGAACGGCAGATGGAGGCCTTCGCGAGGGCGACACCGCCTATGTCGTCGGGTTGCGACAGGAGGGAGCACTCTTCCGCACCAATCTGACCTTCGCCAATACGGGGATCTTTCCTGCATCGATCCAGGTCAGCCTGTTGGCGAACGACGGCGAGCCGCTCGATGAGTACCAGCTTGATCTCGAACCTGGCGCCTCGATCCAGGAGCTCGAGCCGTTTGCAAACCGCGGCGGCCGACCGGACCTCGGCTGGGGGTTCGTCACCGTCGACGTCCTCTCCGGCAGCGGTGTGATGGTTTCTGGTTCGGTGATCGACAGCCAGTCCAACGACGCGACCACGGTGTACCCGAAGAGGTGATGACTGAAACGGGCGCCCCGCTCGAATGGCGGGGCGCCCCGTTCTTCGCCATGGACAAGGACGAAATGGTGAGGAGCTGGGGAGTCCTCATCGAGCATGGGGCCCAAACCGTCTACCCTGCCCACGTTGATCCGTTTCCCGTGTCCCACATCGCTGACGAAATCGAGCGCCGTGATTGACGAGGGACGGCGCTGTACTGGAGCCGGCCAGGCCCAAGCGAGATGAGTCCAACCACACGTCGGGGTGAGCGTATGACCTTGACTCTTGTTGAAAGGACCGCTGGGATCAGTCCTGGTTCCCGGCTCTGATCCCCTCCGGAATCCCCATGAGCTGGAGGTGTCGTCGATAGCGCGGGTGGGAGCGGAGTGGGGCGA
>JAZBOQ010000068.1:0-40437 GCA_036351195.1 Thermoanaerobaculales bacterium
AGCGAATCGTACGGTCACCCGCTGGTGTCGGTGGGTCACAAGCCGCAAAGCGGTGCCAGTGAAGCCCGCCGCTACAAAAAACCGAGCGCCCTTGTAGCGGCAGGCATCCCTGCCTGCGATGAATCAAATCAAATGCGATGGATCCGTGAAATCCGTTCAAATCCGCGTTCATCCGTGTCCAAAAAATGCGATGAATACGACGCCTTCGCACCCCTACCTCGGCGCCGTGGCGGTTCACGACTGCGCCCGCGCCTCGCCCCGCGTGACCCGGGTCACCCCCCGCCGGCCGGCTACTGTCGCAACACTGAACTCCAAACGAGAACAGCAGTACAATTCCATTATGAACCCACCAACCCGCATCATCGCTCCTGCGATCGCCCTCGCTTTGCTTGCTCCCATCGTCACGTGGTCGGCGGGACACACCCTCCCACCCCATCCCCCCGTCCCGCCGGCCTTGATTCACCTCGGCGGCTACCACGGCGATCCGGCCGCCGATCCGCTGCTCGAGCACCACGCCGCCGACACCTCCCGGCTGCGGCTCGTCCAGCTGACGGGACCGGTCCGCGCCGACTGGCGCGAGCGCCTCGAAGCCCGGAGCCTGCAGGTTCTCGCCTACGTGCCGCACAACGCCTACCTCGTCTGGGCCGACAGTCCGGCGACCAAAACCGCCCTCCGGCTCGACGAGACGCCCTTCGTCCGCTGGCACGGCGCGGTCCCTGCTGAGGCCAAGCGCCGGAACATCGAACGGCTGAAGAGCGGCGCTGCCGGGCTCATGGTGCTGCATGTCCCGGGCAACGATCTGCCGGCCACCATCGCCTCTCTCGGCGGCGAGCTCGAGCGCAGCCACACCGCCCAACCCGACGGCCGGCTCCACCTCGCCGTCGTCCGCCTCGCCGCCGACCGGATTCCCGACCTCCTCGCCGCCGACGGCGTCGTCTGGGTCGAGCCCGCCCCGGGCGCACCCGAGCTCAGCGGCGAGATGTCGAGCCTCATCGTCTCCGGCAGCTTCGACACCGCCGCACCGGCACCCGGCTACCGCACATGGCTCGACGACCTCGGATACGACGGCGCCGGCGTCACCTGGGCCGTCGTCGACTCCGGCGTCGATCCCCTCCACCCCGACCTCGTCGGGCTCGACGGCATCTCCTACCCCGAATGCGAGACCGAGCTCCCCGGCGACGATCCCGGCTTCGCCGGCCACGGCACCCCGGTGGCGGGCATCCTCGCCGGAACCGGCGCGGCCGGCTACACCGACGATGACGGCTTCCTGTGGGGCCTCGGCGTCGCTCCCGGCGTGCACCTGCTGAGTCAGAATGCCATCTGCGACAGCCAGGCTCCGTGGCCTCCGGCGGGCGGCTGGCAGGTCCTCAGCCGCGACGGGCTCCTCGCCGGCTCGGTCGGCTCCAACAACAGCTGGAACAGCCAGGAGGGCGAGGCCCACGGCTACCAGGCCAGCGAGCGCATCCACGACCTGATGGTGCGCGACGGCAACTTCGACACCCCGGACATCGCCGAACCCTACATCCTGGTCTTCAACGCCGGCAACAAGGGCCCCGACCCCACGACCATCCCGGCTCCCAAGGAGGCCAAGAACCTGATCACCGTCGGCGCCATCGAGAACTGGCGCACCGACGGCAACCTCCACACCGTGATCTCGTACTCGAGCCGGGGTCCGACCGTCGACGGCCGGCTCTTCCCCAACGTCGTCGCACCGGGCGAAGATGTCGGCGGCGCGCTTCACCGGCTCAAGGGATTGTTCGCCGGCCTCTACGAGATCGACGGCACCGACGGCTACTATGCCGCCTTCGGGGGCACCAGCGCCGCCGTGCCGCACGTCTCCGGCATGCTCGCCGTCACCACCCAGTGGTGGCGCGCGACACGTTACTCGCCGGCGCCGAGCCCGGCAGCCGCCCGCGCCATGGTCGTCAACGCCGCACTGCCGCTCGCCGAAGGCCCGCCGGCTCCCAACTTCGACTCCGGCTGGGGCCTCGCCAATCTCGTACGGATGATCGCGCCCGACGATCCCGTGTGGATCGTCGATCAGACCGAGATTCTCAGTGACACCGGCGCCGTCTGGACTCACGAGGTCGAGATCGCCGATCCCTCGCGGCCGCTGCAGATCACCCTCGCCTGGACGGACGCCGCCGCAGCCGCGGGCGCCGACCCGGCCCTGGTCAACGATCTCGACCTCACCGTCTCGACCGGCGGCGCCAGCTACCTCGGCAATCACTTCGAGGACGGCTGGTCGGTGCCGGAAGGTGACCCGGACCGGCTCAACAATCTCGAGGCCGTTCACCTCGCCGCACCTGGCGGCACCGTCGTCGTCACGGTGGCCGCCGCCAACCTCCCCGGCGACGGCATCCCTTACAACGGCGACCTCACCGACCAGGACTTCGCCCTCGTCTGCCGGAACTGTCTCGCGCCCGCCATCGCACCGAGACGCCCCTCCGGCAGGGTCGCGCCGTGACCCCGGCCCCAACTCGATCCCGATCCCGATCCCGTTCCCGAGGGGACCGTTCACGGAAGCGGCACAACGTCGGCGCAGCCGCACTGCCATCAAGACATGGGGGACCAACGAAGGATCCAAGGGCATCAAGGTTCACACCAACCGCATCGAGCCGTCCGCACCTTCGGCCGACCCTCGTCCCAAGAAACCGTAGCGCTGATTTCGGGATCGGGATCGGGATCGGGATCGACGTGGACACTCTCGTGCTCCCGGCCACTCCCGCATCCCGAGTCGTCACGACACGAAACCACACCCGAGAATGGGCGTATTCTGAAACCGTAAAGCGGACAACCCGGCTCGTCGCGATCGCGGCCACACTCGCTCTGCTCGCCACCGCACCCGCCGCGGCCCAGTCGACCATCGGGCCCCCCGTCCAGGTCAACGTCGCCGCGGACGACGGCAACATCGTCGGCGACGCCGCCAACGAGCCCACCCTCGCCGTCGACCCGACCGCACCGAACCGGATGGTCGCGGCCTGGCGGCAGTTCGACGATCCGGACATCGATCTGAGAACCGCCGGTTGGGCAACGAGCATTGATGGTGGCCGCACCTGGGCCTTTCACGGCGATGTCGAGCCCGGTGTGTGGGCATCGGACCCGGTGCTCGCCGCCGACGGTGACGGCCGCCTCTACCACCTTGTCCTGGATGAGGGCTACACCTCGTGCACCCTGCACGTCTCCGACGACGCCGGCGCGAGCTGGAGCCCGGGCGTCCCGGCCCGCGGCGGCGACAAGCCCTGGCTCGCCGCCGACCCCGCGCGGGAGCACGTCTACGTCGTCTGGGACGCCTCGTTCTCGTGCTGCGGCGAGGCCAACTTCGCCCGTTCCATCGACGGCGGCGCGACATTCGAGAATGCCGTGACCATCGACTCGCCGATCTCCCTCGGCACGATGACCGTCGGCCCCGACGGCGCCGTCTTCGTCGCCGGCATTATCGGCATCGACACCTTCGCGGT
This sequence comes from Thermoanaerobaculales bacterium, assembly GCA_036351195.1. Lineage (GTDB taxonomy): Bacteria > Acidobacteriota > Thermoanaerobaculia > Thermoanaerobaculales > Sulfomarinibacteraceae > JAHECW01. The sequence goes on from JAZBOQ010000068.1 coordinate 3,462, forward strand.
GGCCCGCTCCACCGACGCCCGCGACCCCGCCGCCGAGCCCACCTTCACCGTCGCCGCGATCGACCTCGGCGGTTCCTTCGGCTTCATTGACGACCCGAACCCGGGAGGCCTCAGCGGCATGCCGTGGGTCGCGGTCAGCCCGTCCGGCGGCGTCAGACCCGCCCCGGTCTATCTGCTCGCCTCCGTCGACCCGCCGGGCGCCGACCCCCTCGACGTCCACCTCGCCCGCTCCGTCGACGGCGGCGCCACCTGGACCGAGCCGATCCTCGTCAACGCCGGGTCGACCGTCGGCTGGCAGTGGTTCGGCGCCCTGGATGTCGCGCCGGACGGCCGCCTCGACGCCGTCTGGTACGACTCGCCCGACGAGAGCGATCCCGGCCGGACCCGCGTGCTCTACGCCGCCTCTGCCGACCAGGGCGACAGCTGGTCCGAGCCCGTCGTCGTCGCGCCCGAGTTCGACAGCCACACCGGCTGGCCGGCCGAACGCGACCGGCTCGGCGACTACATTCACCTGCGCTCCGACACCCTCGGCGCGACGCTGGTCTTCGCAGCGACCTACAACCACGAGCAGGACATCTACTCGGTGCGTATCGGGCCGCGCGACTGCAACCGCAACCACGTCCCCGACGTCGACGACATCGCCGCCGGCGAGCCCGACTGCGACCGCGACGGCATTCCCGACGCCTGTGAGATCGCCGCCGGCGCCGAGCTCGACTGCAACGGCGACGGCATCCCCGACCGCTGCCAGATCGCGCCACGGCGCCCCGGCGGCCGGCGGACGCCCGGGCTCGCCCGCGGCATCGCTCCCTGACTTGATTTACACTCTAGTTACACCTATATTCGACATGTGACCTCCCGGCTCCACCTCCGTCTCCGAATCGATCCCGATCCCGCCACGTCCGTCACCTCACCACAGAGGCACAGAGACACAGAGCCATCGCACGGAGCAACCGCAGATCACGCAGATGAACGTAGATCCCATCGCGCATCGCACCATCACATCGTCGCAACCACAACAGCACGAAGGCACGAAGACGCCGCACGCCCTTGTAGCGGCAGGCATCCTTGCCTGCCGTCTGGTACCTCTTTTCAAAAAAGAGAGAGTGGCAGGCCCGGTACAACGCAGGCGAAGCTGCTGTGCCCACCACACCACGACACCCCACTTCCCCCCCCAAAAAAAGAGAGAGACAGGCCCGGTACAACGCAGGCGGAGCCGCTGTGCTCCGAGCACAGCGGCCGTGGGAGCGGACGGACGAGACGAACGCTTGCGTTCGGAACGGCCGGACGATCCCACGGTGGCGGCGGTCGAAGACCGTCGCCGACTCCGCCGTCCTCCCCTCCTGCGATGAATGCGATGTCTTCGTGTGCGACGCCTTCGCGTCTTCGCGCCTTCGCGCTCGCGACGCCTGCGATGGCCGCGACGCCCGCGATGAATGCGATAACTCAACAATGCGATGGATCCGCGCAATCCACCAGAATCCGCGTTCATCCGCGTCCAAAAAATGCGATGAATGCGATGACTTCGCGCCTTCGTGCCTTCGTGGTTGCGACGCCTGCGATGACTCAGAAATGCGATGTCTCTGTGCCCCTCTGTGCTCCTCTGTGCCTCTGTGGTTCAACTGCAACGTTGCGACGAACTACTGACCCATGAAGTACGCCGAACTCCACTGCGCCTCAGCCTTCTCCTTCCTCGAAGGCGCCTCGCAACCCGAAGACCTTGTCGACCGCGCCGTCGAGCTCAACCTCCCCGCCGTCGCCCTCGTCGACCGCAATACCCTCTCGGGCGCCCCGCGCTTCTGGAAAGCGGCGCGTGAGGCGGGGATCAAACCCCTCGTCGGCGCCGAAGTCGTCCTTGACGACAACCAAAATTATGAATTAGGAATTATGAATTATGAATTGCCGCCGCAGGCGCGCCCCGGAACCCAATGCGATGGAATTCATCATTCATCATTCATAACTCATAATTCGCCGCGGCCGGGCCCTCTCGGGTTAGTACCGCCACCCAAGCCCCAAGGCACGCCTCTTCCCCGCTTGACATTACTGGCGGCGGACCGCCGCGGCTACAAGAACCTCTGCCGCCTCCTCACCGAGGCCGCCCGCGGCCGCCCCAAGGGCCAGGCCCGCGCCACCAAACCGCAGATCGCGGTCTACGCCGAAGGCCTCCACTGCCTCACCGGCGGCGCCGAGGGCCTCGTCGCCCAGCGCCTCCTCCACCGCGGGCTCGACGCCGGCCGCCGCGAGCTCGAGCGCCTCGCCGCCCTCTTCCCCGACCGGCTCCACATCGAGATCCAGCGCCACCACCTCCGCGACGAAGAGCACCGCAACACCGCCATGCTCGATCTCGCCCGCAAGCTCCGGCTGCCCGTCATCGCCACCGGCGGGATCCGCTACGCCCGCCGCGAAACCAAAGAGCTCGCCGATGTCCTCGCCTGCATCCGCGAAGGCGTCACCCTCGACACCGCCGGCGCCATCGTCGAGGCCCAGCGCGAGCGCCACCTCCGCTCACCCGACGAGGTGGCGGCGCTCTTCGCCGACCACCCGCGGGCGGTCCGCGCCGCGGCCGAGCTCGCCGACCAGCTCGAGTTCACCCTCTCCGATCTCGGCTACCGCTTCCCCGACTACCCGCTGCCCGTCACCGAGACCCCCATCTCCCACCTCCGCCAGATCACCTGGAACGGCGCCCGCGCCCGCTACCGGCCGCTCACCGCCCGCGCCCAGGCCCAGATCGAGAAAGAGCTCGACCTCATCGAAAAGCTCGATCTCGCGGGCTACTTCCTCATCGTCTGGGACATCGTCCGGTTCTGCCAGCGCGAGGGAATCATGGCCCAGGGCCGCGGCTCGGCCGCCAACTCCGCGGTCTGCTACGCCCTGTCCATCACCGCCGTCGACCCGGTGAAGATGGAGCTCCTCTTCGAGCGCTTCCTCTCCGAGGAGCGCGGCGAGTGGCCCGACATCGATCTCGATCTGCCTTCGGGCGACCAGCGCGAGAAGGTCATCCAGTACGTCTACCAGCGCTACGGCCCGCACGGCGCCGCCATGACCGCGGTGGTCTCGACCTACCGCGCCAAGTCATCGGCGCGCGAGGTCGGCAAGGCGCTCGGCTTCGATCTCGACCAGGTCGGCCGGCTCTCCAAGCGGCTCGGCTACCACGCCGCATCGGAGTTTCAGGACGGCGCCCGCTCCTTCGACACCGAGCTCGCCGCCGTCGGCCTCGACCCCGCCTCGACCCGCGTCGAGCATTTCAAACGGCTGTGGTGGGAGATCCAGAACCTCCCCCGCCACCTCGGTCAGCACTCGGGCGGGATGGTGGTCGCCCAGGGCCGGCTCGACGAGGTGGTGCCGCTCGAGCCCGCCGCCATGGCCAACCGCACCGTCATCCAGTGGGACAAGGACGACTGCGCCGATCTCGGGATCGTCAAGGTCGACCTCCTCGGTCTCGGGATGCTCGACGCCCTCGAGCAGGCCATCCCCATGATCCGCACCAACGAAGGCACCGAGATCGATCTCGCCCACCTGCCGCCCGACGACCCCAAGACCTACGAGATGATCCGCGCCGCCGACACCGCCGGGGTCTTCCAGATCGAGAGCCGGGCGCAGATGGCCTCGCTGCCGCGCAACAAGCCGAGAAACTTCTACGACCTCGTCGTCCAGGTCGCCATCATCCGCCCCGGCCCCATCGCCGGCAACATGACCAACCCCTATCTCGAGCGCCGCCAGGGCCGCGAGGCCGTCACCTACCCCCACCCGAGCCTCGAGCCCGTGCTCGAGCGCACCCTCGGCGTCCCCCTCTTCCAGGAGCAGCTGCTGCGCATCGCCATGGTGGCGGCGGGCTTTTCCGGCGGCGAGGCCGAAGAGCTGCGCCGCGCCATGGGCTTCAAACGCTCGCGCGAGCGGATGGTGTCCATCGAGGCCAAGCTCCGGCGCGGCATGGCCCTCAAGGGCATCTCGCCCAAGGCCCAGGAAGAGATCGTCAAGGCCATCACCTCCTTCGCCCTCTACGGCTTCCCCGAGTCGCACTCGGCCTCCTTCGCCCTCATCGTTTACGCCTCGGCCTATCTCAAGTGCCACCACCCCACCGCCTTCTACGCCAGCCTGCTCAACGCCTGGCCCATGGGCTTCTATCACCCCGCCACCCTGGTCAAGGACGGCCAACGCCACGGCGTCGCCTTCCACTCCGTCGATGTCAACCGCTCCGGCTGGCGCTGCCGGTGGGAATCAGGCGGCGTCCGCGTCGGCCTGCGCTTTGTCCACGGCATCAAAAAGGCCATGGGCGAGACCATCGAGCGCGAGCAGGCCATCCGCCCCTTCGCCGACACCGCCGATCTCACCGGCCGCTGCGGTCTCTCCTCCGACCAGCTCGAACGCCTCGCCCACGTCGGCGCCCTCGGCTCCCTCGGCCTCTCCCGCCGCGAGGCCCTCTGGCAGGTCTCCGAAGTGGTCGGCCGCGACGGCTCACTCTTCGCCAAGCTCCCCCCAGAAAAGAAGTCTCCCCTCCCCGAGATGACCAAGCTCGAGTCCACCGTCGCCGACTACTCCGGCCTCCACCTCACCACCGGCCCGCATCTCATGGCCTATCTGAGACCGGAGCTCGAGCGGCGCGGCGCCGTCCCGGTGTCGGCGCTGGAGGGCATGAAGGACGACGACATCGTCCGCGTCGCCGGTGCGGTCATCGTGAGGCAGCGGCCGGGAACGGCGAAGGGGTTCACGTTCCTGACGATGGAGGACGAGACCGGGATGGTCCAGGCGATCATCCGCCCGGATCTGTTCCGGGAGCACCGGGCGTTTCTGGTGTCAACGCCGGTGATTCTGGTGGAGGGGCCGTTGCAGAAGAGTGATGGGACGTTGTCGGTGAAGGCAAGGAGGTTTGAGGGGGTGGAGGGGGATGTGGGGCGGGTTGAGAGTCATGATTGGTGTTGAAATCCTCTCCCACTCCCTCTCCCTCACCTTCTCCCTTGCGATGGAAACGCCGACGACGTCGAAGCCGCTGCAAAGGAGAGGAAGAGGACCATCGCAGTCCCGCTCCCCTTCTGCACCCGCCGCATCTTTCCTCCCCTTCCAAATATTATATGATAGTATATTGTATAGGAGATCCACGATGAACCTCACTGTCTACATCCCCCGTTCCCTGCAGGACAAGCTTCGCCAACGGGCCCGGGCCGCGGAGCTCTCGCCCGCCCGCTACCTGCAGCAATTGCTCCGCCAGGACATAGACGCCAGTCCGGCAGAGTTTTCCAACCGATTCGCAGCACTCGCAGGAAGCTGGAACGACAACCGTTCAGCACAAGACATCATTCGGGATATCGAGGAAAACAGGATCGACGCTGAACGGCCGGAAATGACGTGAAGTTCCTTCTCGACACCAACGCGTGCATTCACTTTCTCAACGGCACCAGTGATCGCCTCGTGCAACGGATCCTCGACGCGGGACCCGGGAAGATCGCCACCAGCTCGATCACCCTTGCGGAGCTCCACTTCGGCGCCGCCCGATCCGCCAGGGCCGAGGCAAATCTCGAGCGGGTCGAAGCATTCGCCGACGAACTCGCCTCCTACCCCTTCGACGACGACTGCGCCGCCCGGTTCGGCGGGATCAAGGCGCAGATGCTCTCCGCCGGCCGTCCGACACCGGACTTCGACCTCGCCATCGCCGCCGTCGCCATGGCCCACGGGCTCACCGTTGTCACCGCTGACCGGCACTTTGTCGATGTCCCCGGACTGGCGTCCGTTGACTGGATGAAATAGTTGTCTCGACACGCTGCCAGGGCTGCGGAAACGGACGCCGAGCGCATGTAACCGTCAACCACGCTTTTCCTTGGCTCCAGCTCGAGGCAACGTCGCGCTAGCAGTAACCGTCCACGCTGCGGCAGACCTGAAGCATCGCCGTGGCACCCGCCTGCGCGGCCCGGTACCGGGCCCGAAATCCCCGTGCCACTGCCCTGCATTACCGGTGCCAGGTCAGACGATTCAGACGATTCTCCATCCAAGATCGTCGGAATCGTCTGACCTGGCACCTGTTCACCTGTTCATGATGGATGGGTGGATGATGGATGGGTGCGATGGGTGCCACGTTCCGCATTGTTGCATTGTGCGCGTGCTCGTACACGGAGTCCGTAATGCAACAATGCGGTACGTGGCACGCTTCCGATCGAGTCATGGAGTCACCCTGCGTCCTGCCGGGCCGCGCCAACTCTCGCTGCAGGGGACCTCGACGAAGTGCCGAGTGAACGCTACGTAGGTGCTTCTGGGGTTTGGGTAGCCCCAGGCCGTAAGGAACTCCTCCATCTGGTCGACCGATTCCTCCAATGAAAAATCACGGAAATGGCCCGATACATCTCCAGAGAGGTCGGCCTGGATCTGCAGCATCCGCACACCGTAGGTGCAATGCAGACTGAAGTCGAACAGTTTCACCTCCCGCACCTCGGGATTGGAGGCGGTGCGGAAGTACGCTTTGCGTCTCCTGATATCGAAGACGATGCTCCATTGCGAGATGTGCTCTGAGAACTGCTCCCCACGCATCGCCCACAAAGTGTCGAAGACAAACTGGACGGCTTCGGCGTTGTTGACGATCCCGAGCTCAGAAACCCTCTTTGCGCCGATCAAGAAGCGCCGGATCGAGGAGTCATTCGAGTCGTAGTATCCCTGTTGCAGGAACCGCTCCCAGACCTGCAGCAACCAATGGTACGTCGTGTTCGTCACGACCCAGAGATCCTTCGTCTGGTCGTCGTGAACGACCATTTGACCATCAAGGAACTCGAGGACCGCGCGCCGGCCATGCCGATCGGCCACCAGGTAGTGATCGGCTGTAATGATGCGAACGCGCGATTCCGCGGCAATGACGTCCTCCACGGTCTCGCAGGTGTCCAGCATGTATTGGATCCACAACCCTGAGTCGAGGGCCGGCCGTTCGTCGGGCGGCGGGTACGTGGTCGCGTACCCCAGGTTCATCGTGCTGAAGGTCAGCCCCTTCTCGTTGATTCCCGCCCAGGCGTGGGGGTAGCCCACCAGGCTGAAGGTGAGGCTGGCGAAGCGAGAGTTCCACGTCAGGTTCTCTCCGGTGACGCCCGGCCAGAGGCCGGTTCTCGTCAACCCTCTCGGGATGATGAAAACCAGACCGTTTTCAACGTAGGCATAGTCCATGTTGGCGCCGAACACCGGATAGCCTTCGGCGAGGATTGACAGGGCGGAGCAGTGATCCCCAGTAGTGAACGGTCTGTCTGAAAAACCACCCGCACATCGCCAACCGCCTCCAGCGAGCACGACGGTCGCAGCCAAAACGAGCAACCGACCGAATCGAAGTCCCGCTCCCCACTCAAGGATGGACATCGATGCCTCCCTCGCAGGTTCAATCACCGGGTCTATGAAGAAACTAAGGCAAAATGTCTGAGTTGGCAACTCTTGTGGTAATGGTGCCAGGCACCGCTTTGCGTATTTGTCAGGTTACGGCGCCCCACTCTTGAACTCTTGGATAGGTACCGGATAGGTACCACCAGTTTCCGTTGGTCATACGTCTCGACAGGGCGACGTGGATCGGGCCCTGCGTCCGTCCACCACGGAAGCTCGCGAAGGCCCATTTCCAGCCACTTCGCCTCCGCAACGTAGCGCACCCATCTAAGGTACGCCTTTCGCATCAGGGACGGGTCTCCCTCCCCGAACAACTCGAGAAACGCCCCCGAGTCCAAAATCCGAGGGGGCATTTGGCCGATCGCTTCCCGGTGTCCACTAAGCGCATAGTCGGCTGGGTCGGTAACCAACCCAGCGGCGACAGGGTTCAAATGGACATAGGCCACCACTTGCCCGAAGTAGTCGTTAGAATCGATGAGCCTCGCCCGGTACCTGCTCTGCCAAAGGCGCCCGAGGTACCTTTTTCTTCGGTTGTGTTCTCTTCCCACTGTCCGCTGTAGCCGGGCCATCGTTCGCCAAAGCGGTACTGAACCCGTCTCGAGCACCAGGTGGTAGTGGTTTGTCATCAAACACCAAGCGAAAATCGAGAAGCGATCTCGATCCCTCACCTCGCAGAGCGTGTTGAGAAACAATTCAGAGTCTTCTCGATTGGCGAAGACGAACTCACCTCGAGCCACTCGGCAATAGACGTGATAGGTCGCGTATGGGATGAACAGGCGGGGTTTGCGCGGCATGGTAGCTCCCTCCATGCGCGCGGACGGGACCCGCACATACTACTCGCCGGCAAAACATCACAATGTGATACGTGGTACCGATCCGATCCCGATCCACCGCCAGCTGACTGAGTCGTCGGAATCCGCGCCAGGTCAGACGATTCAGACGATTATCTAACAAAGATCGTCCCAATCGTCTGACCTGGTACCCGTTTACTGAGTGAAGCGAAGAGTGAAGGTCGCGCCTTCGCCCGGCTCCGAGACCAGGGTGATGTCGCCTCCATGCCGGCGCATGATCTGGCGTGACAGGCTGAGACCGATACCGGTACCAGTCTTCTTGGTGCTGTAGAACGGGATAAACACCTTCTCCAGCGACTCAGCGGCTATGCCGTGGCCGTTGTCGCTGATCCGGATGAGACGTCGCCCCTGCTGATCGATCTCAGCGGCCAGCAGCACCTCGGCATCATTGCGCTCGGCAGTGGCATCGATGGCGTTGAGGGTGAGATTGAGTAATACCTGACCGAGCAACCTGGGATCGGCGGTGAGGTGCAGGCTCTCGGGAATCACCGATGTTCTGAGCGTCACCACGTGATCAGCAATCTGTGGAGTGACCAGCCGCTCCAGCTCGTCGAACTGCTCCTGCACTCGGCACAGCTGGAGCTCCGGGCGGGGCAGGTGGGCAAGATCGCGGTAGGTGTCGACGAACTGCAGCAACCCCTGGCTGCGCCGCTGGATGACTCTGAGCGCTTCCCGGATCTTCTTCCGCTTCTGAGGAGTCAGCGCTGTCGGATCATCATCAGTACCCGCGGTGAAATGCTGCTCGATACTGGCGGCGAGAGACGAAATCGGTGTCAGGGAGTTTCTGATCTCGTGGGTCAGGACCCGGATCAGGTCCTGCCAAGCCTCGATCTCTCTCTCGTTGAGTTCCGGACCGATGTTTTGGATGGTGACGAGGTTCAGGTGCTTGCGGTGTTGGCGCAACTCGGAGGCAAACAGTGCCAGCTGCCGCTGCTCCCCGTCGACGGTGGCAATCACCAAGTCCCGCTGCCCCGGGCTCAATCCCCTAAGCCTGCTGTGCAGTTCCTGATGGGCCCCAGCCAGATCGTCAATATTGCGCAGCATGGGGATGCCGAGCAGTGTGTTGGCTGCCGGGTTGATCAGCTCGACTGCACCATCCTCGTGAAACGAGATGACCCCAATACCGATGTGCCGAACGACGGCAAGCAGGGAGTGCGAGTGCTCCTCCCGGCTCAGTCGGAGCTCACGAAAGCTGCTCAGAACCTGATCGAACCGGGATTGCAGCCGGACAAAGGCCGGACCGCCAGGCAGCCCGGTCGGACGGAGCGACAGATCGTCACTTTCGATACAGCTGAGCAACTGATCGACCTGACGGGTGCTGGTTTCCACGTAGCGGACCAGTGACCATGCCTGGCCGGCGAGCAGCAGACCGCACAGAAGGCTGGTGGCATGGCGGGGTCCGCTCAGCAAAGCGGCAAGGAGCAAAGCTGTGACAACAATCAGTGTGATCCGTGCCGTCACTACGAAGCGGAAGCTGCGGAGAAGGTCAGAGCCCATAGCGATCGAGCTTGCGATAGAGGGCCGGGCGGCTGATCCCGAGTTCACGGGCGACTCTGCTGATGTTGCCGCCGAAGTGGGCCAGCGCGTTGCGAATGACCACCGTCTCGATCTCCTCCATGTTGAAGGTGTCGAGCGGCAGGCTCGGGCCTCCGTCGCCGCTGTCAGCGAACGAAAAGTCACCGGGTTGCAGTGAGGTCGAGCTACTCATGATCACTGCCCGCTCGATCGCGTGCTGCAGCTCGCGGACGTTGCCGGGCCAGTGGTAGGCACGCAGCTTGTTGAGGGTCGCCGAACCGATGCCGGTGACCTGCCGCTGATATTTACGGGAGTATCGGTTCAGAAAGTGATGCGCCAGGGCCGGGATATCCTCGCGGCGCCGGCGCAGCGGCGGCAGCGGGATCTCGATGGTGTTGATGCGGTACAGAAGATCCTCGCGGAACTCACCTTGAGCCACCTTGTCCGGGAGGCAGACGTTGGTGGCACAGATCAGTCTGATGTCGACCTCGTGTGCGTTGGAAGAACCGAGCCGCGTGACCTTACGGCTCTGCAGGACGGTCAGCAGCTTGGCCTGCAAGGCCGGCGAAAGGTTGCCGATCTCGTCCAGCATCAGGGTTCCGCCCGAGGCAAGCTCGAAACGACCAGGTCGACTCTCCCGGGCATCGGTAAAGGCGCCCTTGACATGGCCGAACAGCTCGCTCTCGAACAGAGTGTCGCTGAGCGCTGCCACGTCGACGCTGACGAAGACCTCGCCGGCGCGGTGCGAGCGCCGGTGGACCGCCCGCGCCACCAGCTCCTTGCCGGTACCATGCTCGCCGGTGATCAGCACATTGGCCTCAGTGGTGGCAACCTTGTCAATGATCTCCTGGACCTGCCGGATCAGCGGCGCATCGCCGACAAAGTCTTGGTACGGCTGATCAAGGTCGGCACTGAGCTGCTGCTGGCGTGAACGCAGCGTCTGGGCCTCGCGGCGCGAGCGGCACAGGGACAGTGCGGCGAATGCTGTGGCCAGCAGTTTCTCGTTCTGCCAGGGCTTGACGATAAAGTCACAGGCCCCTCGCTTGATGACTTGCACTGCCAGCTCAATGTCGGCAAAGGCGGTGATCATCACGACACTGATGGTCGCATCGAGGTCGAGCACACGATCGAGCCAGAGCAGGCCCTCCTGGCCGCTGGTGACGTCCTCGGTGAAGTTCATGTCGAGCAGGACGAGGTCGAATCGCTCCCTCGCCAGCAGCTCCGGAAGCCGCTGCGGCCTGGTCTCGGTTTGGACGTGGCTGACGTGATCGGCGAGCAGCATCTCAGCCGCAAACAGGACATCCTCGTCGTCGTCAACGATTAGCACACGCCCTGTTTGCTGCATCACCCTCTCCATCCGCCACTACCAATAGCCCACCATAGCATATGTCCGCCAGCGGACAGTTGGTGTAACGATGACTGACAGCAGGGCTGCTGTCTGCTTCCGTAAGACACTGAAAAGTAGAGACCTGGAATCATGGCACACCTCTTGCGGTAGGTCTTGCGTGCAAAGGAAGGACCACATGCTGGAAGACATGGATCGACGGATCGCAAGGCGGAAATGGACAGTGCCCAGATTGCTGCTGGTTGTCGCCGCCTTCGTGGTCGTGGCCGCCGGAATTCGGGGCGTCGTGCTGGCGCGAACCAGCACCCTGGGGGTCGATCGCGCCCGGCTCAGGATCTCGACCGTGACCCAGGGCCTGTTCCACGAGTATGTTCCGGTGGTCGGCAGCACCGCACCACTGGTCACCCACTACCTCGACGCCAGTGAGGGCGGTCGGGTCGAGGAGATATACCGCGAGGCCGGGAGTCTCGTCGAACAGGGCGACAGGATTCTGACGCTCGCCAACACCACCCTGCTGCTCGACGTCATGTATCGCGAGGCCGAGCTGTTCCAACAGAGCAACAACCTACGCAGCACCAAGCTGGCAATGGAGCAGCACCGGCTCCAGATGCAGCGCCAGGTGCTCGAGATCCGGCGGGAGATCGCCCGCCAGAATCGGCTCAGCAGCAATGCCACACACCTGCTCGAGAAGGGTCTGGTCTCGCGCCAGGAGCACGAGCAGGCGCTCGAGGAGCTGGGCTACCTGGTCGAACAGCGTGAGCTGCTGTTGGCAACCCAGAATCAGGAGCAGCGCCTCCGGGAAGAGCAGATTAAACAGCTCGAGGAGTCCTTGCAGCGCATGCAGGAGAACCTGCAGGTGGTCAAGCGGCATCTGGACAGTCTGGTCATCCGGGCGCCGATTGCCGGACGGCTGACGGCATTGAACGCCGAGGTGGGACAGGCCAAGAACCGCGGCCAGCGCCTCGGTCAGGTCGATGTTCTGAGCGGTTTCAAGCTTCGAGCCACCATCGACGAGCATTACATCAGCCGGGTCAGCTCCGGTCTGACCGGCACCTTCAGCTACACCGGTAACACCTATCTCTTGCGGGTCGACAAGGTCTACCCGCAGGTCATCGAGGGGCGTTTCGAGGTCGACTTTGTTTTCGACGGCACGCCGCCAGAGGACCTGCGGCGGGGCCAGACCTTTCACCTGCGGCTCATGCTCAGCGATCCTGCGCAGGCGCTGCTGCTACCCGTCGGTGATTTCTTCCAGTCGACCGGTGGGCGCTGGGTCTATGTCCTCGATTCCGACGGCAAAGAGGCGCGCCGGCGTCAGGTCACCGTTGGGCGCCGGAACAGCGACTGCTTTGAGGTCTTGACCGGGCTCAGGCCGGGAGAGCGGGTCATCACCTCGGGATACGAGCCGTTTGCTGATACCGAACGCCTGGTGCTGCGAGGGAAGCCTCACCCAACAGAGAATCCCTCATCGTAGGATCGTGGAGTGAGAGGAGTAGAAGATGTTTCACAACTGGATCAAGGTCGTCTGGCAGCACACCAAGAAGCATCCGGGGTATGCCGTCATCAACATTGCCGGTCTCTCCATCGGCCTGGCCTTTGCCCTGCTGATATTCCTGTGGGTGCGACTCGAGTTTAGCGTCGATCGTTTTCATGAGCATCTCGACCGACTCTATCTTGTGGCATTCTCCTGCGAAGGTGACCGGTACTTTGGTGACGTCACAGTCGGTGCCACGGCCGGGTATCTGCGGCAGACCTACCCGGAGATTTCCCACGCCACCAGGTGGTCGTTGAACCCCATCCGGCAGCGACTGCTGAACCCGGATGATGCTCCGTTCAGCTGCTCCGGCAGGTACGCCGATCCGGATTTCTTCGAGATCTTCACCTTCCCCTTTGTTGCCGGCAACCCGACAACGGCTCTGATTGACCCCTCGTCGATCGTCATCACCGAGAGCCTCGCCGACAAGCTGTTCGGGAAGACCGACGTGGTGGGCGAAACCGTGCGCGAGGAGGATGGCTCGGCCTATACGGTCACCGGGGTCATGGCCGATCCTCCGCTCAACACCCAGCTGACCTTCGAGTTTCTGCGGCCGGCCGAGACCGCTGGTGAAATCTTCAACCAGTGGGACATCAAATGTCTGCAGACCTATGTCAGGCTCGCAGCCGGTGCCGATCCGCAGCAGGTCAGTGCCAAGATTCGCGATGTCTACAACGACCACAATCCAGGCGCCTATGCCAACGACTACTACCTGACACCGCTCGAGGACCAGCATCTGTACGCCCTCGGCGGTGGCGGTCGTATCGTCTATATTCTGGTCTTTTCGGCACTCGCAGTTGCAGTGCTCCTCATCGCCTGTATCAACTTCATGAACCTGGCGACCGCTCGGGCTGAGATGCGGTTCAAGGAGATCGGAGTCAAGAAGACCATCGGCGCCACCCGAGGTGAGCTGATGCTGCAGTTTCTGGGAGAGTCGCTGCTGCTCTCGGTGGTGGCATTCTTCCTTGCTGTGGTGTTGGTGGAGTGGACGCTACCGTTGCTCGCCGATCTGGTCAGGATGCCGTTGCAGCTGACCATGGTATGGAGCAACCTGCCCGGCCTGCTGGCCATCGCCCTGGCCACGGGTGTCATCGCCGGCAGCTACCCGGCCTTCTACCTCTCCTCACTCCGACCCCTCGCCGTGCTCGGCGCACGCCGGCCAGGGCGGACCGTCGCCACCCACTTTCGCACTGCCATGATCAGAAAGGTGCTGGTCGTCGGCCAGTTCTCGGTTTCCATCATCTTCCTGGTCGCGATCGTGGTGATCATCCGGCAGCTCGGCTATCTGCGCACCATGGATCTCGGGTATGACCGCGATCACGTGGTCGTCGTCAATCTGCCGCAAACGCTGGTTCCAAAAACACCGATCGTCAAGACTGAACTACTGAACCACTCGAGCATCACGGCGGCCTCGGTATCCAGCGGAACCGTCGTTGGATGGAGCAGCTCCTTTGGCATCGATTGGCCGGGCAAGCTGACCAAACAGGTCTTTGACGTGGGGTACAACAACGTCGACTACGATTTCCTCGAGGCCTTTGGGCTCGAGATGACGGCGGGACGGTTCTTCTCGCGCGAGTTTTCCACCGACCGGCGTGATGCCTGTGTGGTCAACCAGGCGTTGGTTCGATCCATGGGGGTCACTGATCCGGTCGGAATGGAGATCACGATCGCACCTGACAGCTCGTTCGAAGCCAAAGCGACCATCATCGGCGTCATTCAGGACTTCAGCACCGAGTCAGCGCACAGTCAGGTCAGGCCGTTCATGATGGGGCTGACCACGACCGGCAGCTACCTGTGGCTGCGAGTGTCCGAGCACGATCTCAGCCATACCCTGAGCGTTATCCGTACCACCGTCAAGAGCTTGGCTCCGGACAGCCCTGTCCGATGCCGGCTGCTCAACGATGATCTTGAACACCTGTACACGATCGAACGGCTCACCGGTCTGGTGATCGCTCTCATCGCCTCCCTGGCGGTCTTCATCTCGTGCCTGGGTCTGCTCGGTCTGACCGCATTTACCGCCGAGCAGCGGACCAAAGAGATCGGTATCCGCAAGGTGCTCGGCGCTGAGGTGCGGGACATCCTCCAGTTGCTCATGCGGGAGGTGGTGATCCTGGTTGCGATCGCCGGCGCCATCGCCTGTCCCATTGCCTACCTGGTCATGAACCGCTGGCTCGAGACCTTTGCCTTTCGTACCACGGTCAGCCTGCAAGTGCTCGCTACCGCCGTGATGACGGTTCTGGTATTGGCCCTGCTGACCGTGCTCCATCAGGCGCGGCGGGCCGCTCTTGTCAATCCGATCGATGCCATTCGCCACGAGTAAGGAGGACAGTCATGATCAAGACCAGAGGTCTGACCAAGGTTTTTCGCACCGAAGATGTAGAGACAACACCCCTGCGCGAGATCGATCTCGAAATCGAAAAGGGAGACTTCGTGTCAGTGATGGGGCCGTCAGGTTGTGGCAAATCGACCTTGCTGCACCTGCTGGGCCTGCTCGACAGCCCGACTGTCGGCGAGTACCAGCTGCTCGGCGAGGAGGTCTCGGATTGCTCGGAGCGGCAGCGGAGTGCACTGCGCAAGCGCAACATCGGCTTCGTCTTCCAGAGCTTCAACCTCATCGATGAGCTGACCGTGTTCGACAACGTCGAGCTGCCGCTTGTCTACCAGCGGGTAGCGGCGAACCAGCGCCGGAAACAGGTCGAGGAGCTGCTCGAGCAGCTCGGGCTCGGTCCACGGCGCAACCACTACCCACAGCAGCTCTCCGGCGGCCAACAGCAGCGAGTCGCAGTGGCGAGGGCAATGGTCAGCGGCCCACAGCTGATCCTGGCCGATGAGCCAACCGGCAACCTCGATTCGGTTCACGGACAGGAGGTCATGGACTCCCTGGTCGAGCTCAACGACAGCGGTACCACCATCGTCATGGTGACCCACTCTCCAGCTTTCGCCGCCTTCGGACGACGAACCGTCAACCTCTTCGATGGGCAAATCGTCACCGATCAGACCGGCGTCGGAGGTCTGGTTTGAGAAGCGCTGGTAACAATGTCGGGTAGGCCCGGGCGGTTTCCCGTCCGGGCCTACGCGACACCCATTTGGCAACTTTCAGGGGATCGATCCGTAGACCCTCAGCCACATCGTGTTGGAGATGCTGAACATCGTTTGCCCCACCACCGTATTCACTGGACCGACGATCTCCACGCAGTCACCGATCTCGAGTTGTTGGATGGTCCGAACGACCGAGGTGAAGCTGGAGAGCGGTCGTTCATGGGTCAGTTCCAAGCATGTGAACGAGCTGCCACAAGCCCCAAGGATTGCTGTCACCTGACCGTAAACCCTGTGGACTTCGCGCCCTTCAGAAGAATAGGAGAATGGTACGGCGTTCGACTCGGGTACGAAGACAGGATTGTCAACGGAATCGATGGAAAGGTCCAATAGCGCAGTAATCTCCAGTTCCCCGCCAACGTTGCTGACCTCAGTCGCCGCAAAGGAAATTCAGTCACCTGGGTGAACCGCAAGCCCACTCGAGAGGTAGACTCTCATCGCGGCGGTGGCGTCGGCAACCCAAAAGTCGTGGAAGCTCCCGGGGTTCGCGGTGTGTCCGACGGTGGCGACAGTGACCTGTTCGACCCAGAAATAGACTGACTGGGAGCTGCCTGATGGAAGCGTGGCGGCAGCGGCCTCGACAGCGCCGAGCGAGGAATCGTTGGCGTAACGGTTCAACGTCACAAAGTCCGGATCGATCGCACCTGCCCATGGATCGTCCCGGTCGATTTCGAAGCAGCCGCCGGGTGAGGGACAGCCGGAGCAGCTGTACCACGGGTAGTTTCCCGGTTCGAAGCCGTTGAAGAACAACTCTTCCTGCGCCGCCAGCGGCAACGCAAAGAGACCAAACACGAGGACCGTCACGATTGCGGACGCTCTCATTGAATCCCCCTGAAAGCGAATTGGAAGTAACTCACCTTCGAACGTACCACCCCTCCCGGCCCGTGAGCTCTAATGGTGCCGTAATGGTGCCGGGTTTACTCATTCATACATTTTCGGTCGCCCTGCCCGTTGAATGTGTAAATCCGGCACGCTTCGATATTTGACAATGTGAACGTGGCACCCTTCCTTCTTTTATTTCCCCGCGGTACGAAAACTGGCACCACTGGTGACACCTTCATCAGGAAATCTCGAAACCATTGGGCAAAACCTGCGTTATCAGGACCAGAAATTGCGGTTTTTTCACGATGCATCCCCGGACCAGTCCAAAAAGGAGGACCGCGCCGTGACCTCTTCGATCCCGTCTGGAAGTCAGCCGACCAACACCATTCGGCCCATGCCTTTCGGCTTGTCGTTGGTGTATTTCGGCATTCCCACCGCTGTCTTCTTTGTCGGGTTTCATGTGGTGATGCCGGCACTGATTGCGGCGGGCAACAGACCTTTCTACGCGTTTCTCCTTGCCACTGGTACGCCGTTGGCTCTGATGTTGGCAGCCTCGCTTGTTGCCTACAGGCTCGAGGGCAACGCAATGACTTGGCCGGATCTGAGACACCGTTTCCGTCTCCACCCGATGTCAGGCAAGACCTGGTTATCCACGATCGGTGTGTTCATACTGCTGTTTCTCTTCACCGGAATCGCACTCGGCATCTGTCAACGGTTGATAGCGGCTGGCGTGATGCCGGTGCCCAAAAGCCTTCCAGCTTGGCTCGACCCGGTATCCGGCATGCTCGACATCTCGGCGATGGACCAGGCTTTCGGCGGTCTCACAGGCAACTGGGTAGCGGTGATCTCCTACTTGATTCTGCTCGCCCTCAACATCATTGGCGAGGAATTCTGGTGGCGCGGTTACATCCTGCCCCGTCAGGAGCTCGCATTCGGCAAGGGAACCTGGGTGATTCACGGGACAATGTGGGCGCTCTTCCATGCTTTCAAGTGGTGGCACATCATCGGTCTGCTGCCGATGACCCTCGGGTTGTCCCTCTATGTCATCCGCTCGCGCAACACTACTCCTGGGATCGTGATGCACCTGGCATTCAACGCTCTCGGCCTCATCCCGATCATTCTCGGTGTGCTCGGAAAATTCGGTTGAGTTGATACTGGTGTCGGGCCCAACGATTTAACGATCTTGCGTCGGAGATTGGCATTTCCGCTTGCACCCGTCCCCAAGAACGTTAGAACGTTGGTCTTGGTACCTATCTCGGCTCCACGCCCTCAGTACCAGAAGGGCAGGTGGGCGACCGCAAGGTCACCATCATCAACGTCGTAATAACTGATGAGGGGCAGGCCGTCGGCGCCGATGGCCAACGACGTGTACTGCCCGACGTCGCCGGCACTGTCCACGGTGCGGACGATGGCGCTCGTACATCTCTTGTCGAGACAGTGTGCCACCTTGAGGTCACCGTTGGTGGCATCGTAGTAGCTGATGATGCCAAGGCCGTCGGCGCCGATGGCCAACGAGTTGGCCCTACCGACATCGCCGGTGCTGTCCAGGGTGGAGATCGTGGCGTTGGAACAGTCGGTGTTGCTGCAGTGTGCGACCTTGAGGTTTTCGCCGCTCCAGTTGTAGTAGCTGATGAGGCCGTAACCATCGGCGCCGATGGCCAACGAGGTGTCCCAACCGGTGAAGTCAGGATCCAATGTGTAGACCGAGGCGCTGGAGCAGTCGGTGTTGTTGCAGTGCGCCACCGTGAGCTCATCGTCTACGTTGTAGCTGATGAGCCCGAGGCCGTCAGCGCCGATAGCCACCGAGGTGCTATCGTACTGAGCGATCACACCGGAATCTAAAATGGAGATCGTTGCGCTAGAGCATTCGACGTTTGCGCAGTGAGCGACGTTGAGGGTCCCGCTAGAAAAATCTGTGTAGCTGATGAGCCCGAGGCCGTCGGTGCCGATAGCCACCGAGGTGTTTTCACCGGTAAATCCGGTGGAGTCCAAAGTATATGTCGAGGCGCTAGAGCATCCGACGTTCTCGCAGTGCGCCACTTTGAGATCGCTGTTGGTGCCGTCTTTGTAGCTGATGAGGGGGTAGCCGTCGGTGCCGATGGCCACCGAGGAATACATGCCGACGCCGCCTGACTCCACCACCGACGAGTTGGTGCTGGTGCACAGGACGTCGGCGCAGTGCCGCACGAGGAGCTGTTTGCTGCCACTGGCGTTGTAGCAGCTGATGAAGCCGAGACCGTCGACGCCTATGGCCACTGAAGTGTGAAGGCCCATATCGGCGGGGCTGTTCACCCTTGTGATCCGGACCGAGAAGGCCGCCGGGTCGATCTGGATCTCACCGCCGTCAATGATCAACCCAGGCCCCATTGTGTATGCGGTGTCGTTGTCGATACCGTCGGCAAAGCCCGGCGGAACTCCTCCCAGGTTGTTCCAGTGGACGGCGTTCGTTGTTCCGGAGGAGTTGAGCTCGGTCTGGGTGTAGTAGCGCCCGTCGTGGTCGGCGGAGGCCGCGTGCGCCGCCACGAGCCCGGCGGCTTCGACGTCGGTGGCGAACGCGGCGCCGTCCGTGCCGTCCAACGTGTCGGCGTCGACGCCGGTCAGGTGCGAGCCGCCACCCACGAACTCATGTGAATTCGTCCAACCCTCAACGTAAACATCAATCTCACCGGTTCCTGGATTGCTGAAGTTGAACCACTCGATTTGGGTCGAGTTACGTTCGATCCCCGACTGCGACATCGAGAGATTCGTCTCGCCATCCTCGGTGCCGTCGAGCACGAGATCAGGACCGCCAGCCGTGTTGGCAGCGCCGAGACCGGCCCCGTCGGGCGAGGCACTGACCCCGACGACGCCGTAAGTCTCGCCCGAGGAGTCCGGCTGCTCGCCGCGGATGGCTGCGATTCCGGTGGCGACCGACTTGGGGTGACTCGATTTCGTTCCCGAGTCAGCGACAGCGACAGAATCAGGGGCAGGGGCGGTGGACCGCGTCTGCGATCCGCGGCCGGTGGCCGCCTCCCACCTCTGCATGACCTCGATGGCCCGCTCCAGCTCATCGGCGGTGGGCGCCTCCTCGACCTCGAAGAACCGGCCATCGGACCACTCGCTGCCATCACCGGATTCGCCGTCCGTCACCGCCCGAACGAACCAGACGTAGGCGCCGCCCGGGGCGAAGCAGTCCGACGTCTCGGGGGTCCAGCTCGTGGCTCGGCCGGAGACGGAGGCGAAGAGGACCTCGGTCTCCTCCGAGAGCTCGCTGTCCGAAGAGGCCCGTGCCGCCTCGTCGTACCGGTGGACCACCAGGTCGTAGTGTGCGGCACCAACAGTCGCCTCCCAGCTGAAGGTGGGACAGGCCCCGCCCACCCGGGCAAACCGATCCGGCGCGCCGGGCGAGACCCCCTGGGGGCCGGGCTCGACAGCCATGGCCGGCACGGTGAGAACAACCAGACAGATCGCCGCTGCAATAATGCCGAATACACGCGGGTATTGAGGCGCCATCTCAACTTCCTCTCTGTTTTCGAACACGTGCAGCCATGCTACACCATCGGTCTGGACGTCGTTATTGCGATCATCACGCCCTCGCGGTCAGCCCGCTGTAGAGAGGCTCGCCGGGATTACCTGGACTTCAAAAGGGTGCCAAAATGGGTGCCAGGTTTACACATTAAAAAGGGTGCCAAAAAGGGTGCCAGGTTTACACATTTATACACTCTAGCTAGAATCCGCCCTGGGGGTGGCGAATGCCGAGACCACCACGGGTATTTGTCGAAGGCGGGATCTATCACGTTTACAACCGGGTTACGCGCGGCGAAATGGTGTTCGCAGACGACCAGGAGGCGGCACTCCTCCTCGACGCAATGCGCGATGCTCGAGATCGCGACGGATTCACGGTTCTCGCCTGGTGCATCATGGGAAACCACTACCACATGGCGGTGCGGTGCGGCGCAGTCCCTTTATGGCGATCCATGGCGAGCATCCACACCCGGGTCAGCAAGAGCTACAACGCTCGATATCGGTTCTATGGCCCGTTCTGGCAGGGAAGGTACCGGGCCAAGTTGGTGGAGACGCCAGAGTACCTGCGCCTCCTGATTCTCTATATTCACCTCAATCCGGTAACTGCCGGGATTGTCGAGCGGCCCGTGGATTTCGTTTGGGGCGGACATCGAGAACTGGTCCGAAAGGTCCGAAGACCATTCATCGATCTCGATCAACTCCTTCTGGCGTTCGACGAGACACGAAAGAGCGCACGGAAGAACTACCTCGCCTCCATCCGGGCCGGTTCTGATCGGCCGTGGCTTGATAGGTTGCCCGGACAGCTCCCATGGTGGCCTCTCGGAAGGCCTCCGAAAAGGGAACTGGACGATGAACTCCGGTTGGACCCATCCATACCTCACCTCGACGAATCGGGAAGAAGTAACGCTCGTGAGCGTCCGATCCTCGACGCCGAGACATTTGTCAAACGCTCTCTGGATGTGCTCGGACACAGTGCGGAGCAGGTGTCAGGACGAAGCAAGCTTCGGGAGATTGTGCGAACTCGCGAGATTTTGATGACCCTCGGTGTCGAGAGGTATGGCCTGCGGGTCACCGAGATGGCCACGGTGTTGGCCGTTCGTTACCACAGCGCCTGCCTTTGGAGTAGGCGAGGAGCAGCGAGACGAAAGGACGACCACGCGTTTGCCAAGAAGCTTGACGATGTCGACGCAACCTCGCCTCCTCCCCTCCTCCAGAGGAAACAAGCGGCTGATCGAGAATGTATAAATGTATAAACCTGGCACGCTTTCGCTTTCCAACCGCGTAACGATCGTTATCATCACAGCATCCCTTGTCCTTGCGCTGTTGACGGTATCGATCCACCTCGCAGATCCATATCTTTGGTTTGACGAAGCCGGCCAGTTCTTCATCTCTCATGGGCTCAACCACTATTCCGATCCACTCGTCCAGGAAAACGGTCTGAGTGATGTCGTCAAGAACAATGCACTTTATAACTTGGATCCAGGCGGATTCAGCCTGTTGTTGCATTTCTGGTCCAAACTATCGAACTCCCACATCTGGCTTCGATTGCTACCGTTTTCCTTCTTCATCGGAACGGTCCTCGCCTTCATCTACCTGGCTTACCTTGGGTTAGAAGACCTGAGGTTGGCATTGCTCATCGGCTTCATTCCGATTGTGATGCCTGCGCTCCGCACGGCCATCGAAATCCGAGCCTACAGCATGGAGACGCTCGGATCGCTCATCTGCATCATCGCTTTTGTACAACTCAAGAACAACATTTCCATCAAACATCTGTTTCTTTGGAGCGTTGTTCTTTCGGGCTTCATCACTTCACGTTACTCTGTCATCGTAGTTGCCTTTGTCATTTCGCTTTATGTCTTCCACCTCATCTTCATTTCTGACTTCAGCACAAAACGTAGGGTGATCGCGATCCTTACCTATTCAACCCCACTTTTTTCAACATTAGTCTATATCTACTTCTATTCTTTTAATTTCCAAAATAGGGGTCTCAGGTCTTTTGGTTATCTTCCCTATATAGGCACTGATTTGACGAAAATTTTTTCACCTTTTACCAGTTTTCTGTACCTACTTTTTCTGTTACTTCTTCTACTATTGTGCTTCTACAAGGACCGCATAAAATTTGTCATGAAACACCAGAAACTTCTGCATATCGTCGTCTTAACCAACCTTCTTTTTATGGGTCTTTCGGTTCTTGGTGTGTATCCTTGGTCTCCCTTTTTTCGACGGAACAACTCATTTGTCTCGATCACGCTTCTCTGTCTGGCTGTACTGTTGGCCGAACTCCTGTTACGAGCGATTCGACAACCCAAGACAATCAACTACCTCCTGTTGACGTCGTTACCCATCATCGCACTGGGAATTGGGTTCAATCATACGAATCTTTCGCGCTACCAGATCAACACGTATTCTGACCTTCTTACAGTCGATTTTGACGACTATGATCGGATCTACGTAGATTGGTGGGAGTCGGCAAGCATCAGGTACCTATTCGAGTATGGAGCGTTTCGCAGTCGGGCTGATGTAGGATATCCTGAGAGATTTACGTTCGGCGATGGAATATCAAATGTTGATTTTCGTGATGAAGATCGAAGATACGAGTTCATCAAGACGCAACCAGTCATGAACGAAATGGTCGAATACGATCTGCTGATTGCTCCAAAACTCTCCGAATATGGGCCGACCGACAAATGGCGGTTGGTCGACGGCACCACGACTCTCTATATCAAGAGTGGGTCATGACTGCGGCGGGTGCCGAAAGAGTGTCGGAAAGAGTGCCAGGTTTACACATTTATACATTCTAGCTAGAATCCGCCCTGGGGGTGGCGAATACAGAGACCACCACGGGTATTTGTCGAAGGCGGTAACGGTGCCAGGTCCAGCGATTTAACGATCTTGCGTCAGAGATTGGCATTTCCGCTTGCACCCGTCCCCGAGAACGTCAGAACGTTGGTCCTGGCACCTATCACGAAAGAGCGCGCGGAAGAACTACCTCGCCTTCATCCGGGCCGGTTCTGATCGGCCGTGGCTTGATCGGCTGCCCGGACAGGGGCCATGGTGGCCTCTCGGAAGGCCTCCGAAAAGGGAACTGGACGATGTCGACGCAACTATCGCCTCCTCCCCTCCTCCAGAGGAAACAAGCGGCTGATCGAGAATGTATAAATGTGTAAACCTGGCACGCTTTCGTCATCGATCCTCAGCGTTTGCTCAGCTTCTCCTCAGGACAATCCCGCTCCCGTGACCCATTGTGAAGATGCCACCTGTGGCGTACAAAGGAGCAGAGCATGAAACGTATAATGCGGTGTACTTTAGCCTTCTTTTTCATCGGTTGGCCAGTTTTGGCCGTAGCTCAGCTGCCCGATATCATCATGGTCAACAGTGGGGGCTCCGCATGGGGTGAGAGCAGTTACTGCACGAACGATGGTGGGGGCTCATTTACCTGCGCTGAAAACCCTGACTTCGGCTACTCCTGGCACGCGGCAGTGGGAGATCTTGACAGTGACGGCAGCCCTGATCTGGTCTTCACAAGATTCAACCAGAGTTCCCCGAATCTGGTGTGCTTGAACGACGGAAACTGGTCCTTTGTTTGCGGCGCTGCCGATTCAGACCTTGCCTTCACCTCTGGTGTCGCACTGGCGGATATAGATGGTGATGATCACCTCGACATCGTCTTTGCGAACGTCAACACCGAAAACCGAATGTGTCTGAATGACGGAGTCGGATCGTTCAGCTGCAGCGACGTCAATACCGACACAAACCCCACCTATGGGATGGCGGCGGCCGATCTCGACGGTACGAACGGGCCCGATCTCGTATTCGTCAATCACGCTGGGCGTAACCGCATCTGCCTTAACGACGGAACCGGATCGTTCAGCTGCGGCGACGTCAGCACGGACGCCTACAGAGGTGAACGTGTCGCGATTGGTGATCTGGACGGCATCAACGGCCCTGACCTCGTAATCGCTGAAAGTTACGACGGGGCTTTCTCTTGTCTCAATGATGGCTCGGGATCGTTCGCGTGCGGCGCCATCAGCCCCGGTGGTGTGTCGTTCGGCGTGGCCCTGGCGGATCTTGACGGAATCGATGGGCTCGATATTGTTTTCGCCTGTGGTGAAGACATGCGGAGCAGAGTCTGTCTCAACAACGGCGCGGCATCTTTCGACTGCACCGATATCAGCCAGGACACGAACCAATCGACTGACGTCGAGCTGGCCGATATCGACGGCGACGGGGACGTCGATGCTCTCTTAAGCAAAGTTGAAAGTCCGAATCGTGCATGTCTGAACGATGGCACAGGCTCGTTCATCTGCAGTGATATCAGCGCTGACGAGAACCGATCGAGAAGTCTGGTGGTGATTCCCCCGTGGAACTTCAGCGATGGCTTCGAGTCCGGCGACACCACGGCCTGGTCGAGGACCGTGCCGTAACACTAAAGTACGTCCTCGCCGTGGCCCGTCTTGACGGGATCACCGGTTGGAAAAAGTGCCAGAAAAAGTGCCAGAAAAAGTGCCAGGCACGTTTTTACGGTTTAACTCCATACACTCCGTCTTGAACGGGCGCGTCGCCAGCAATACCGTAGAGCCATGTCTGGCACCATTTTCGCGTTTGCCAAGAAGCTTGACGATGTCGACGCAAACATCGCCTCCTCCCCTCCTCCAGAGGAAACAAGCGGCTGATCGAGAATGTATAAATGTATAAACCTGGCACGCTTTTTAAACCTGGCACGCTTTTGCACGCTTTTCGCTTTTTTTCGCTTTCTTCTTTTGCGATGTCGCATCTGTCCATCTCATTGTCGTCTTTGTCCATTCCCTAGGGCGCGAACGGGATCGATATTGAGCGTGTCGGTTGCCGCGATCGGCGGCGCCGACGGCCCATCGGGAGGTTATAGGCATGCGGGATGTCGGATGGCGTCACCTGTTCACCATCGCGGTCTTTGGCTGTAACGTGATAATTTCGGCGTCGTCAACAGCTCGATCGGTGGAGCTGGTGCGGGTCGTCTCCTCGGTGGACGCAGCAACGACAGTCAAGGCCTATCCGACCACCGATCGCGGCATCGTCTCCTTTCGACGGCACGGGAGCAACCTGGTGGTGGGGTCGCAGCTCGACGGCATTCTTCCTGCGAGGGTCGATGTGGATGCCCTTTCGCTTGTCGACGGCGGTGGGCTCGTGTTCTCGACGTCGGTTTCCTTCGAGGCCGCGGGTGTGGCCGCTGACGACGAGGATCTTGTGCTTCTGGACGGAGGTGCCCTGAGCCTGGTTTTTGACGGCAGCTTCTACGGAATCCCCGAGTCGGCCGACATCGACGCCGTTCAGGTAGAGTCACTGGCTCCCCTCAATGTCTGTCATTCGGTGGATGCGCCGACCAAGATGGGGAGCCTAAATCTCAACGCGGTCACCCTCGATATCGCGTTCTTCTCCAACAACTTTAAAACCGGCGACACCACCATGTGGTCGTCAACAAATCCTTGAAAAGGACCGAGCCATGAGAGTTTCAACCATCGTTGCCCTATTCGTCGCGATCTGCGTCTCGGCGAGTGCTGATCAGGGTCGTGTCGAGATCGGCCCCGCCGATACGTTTCCGATCGTCATCGACGAACCGGGAAGCTATGTGCTGACGGCGGATCTGCACGTGACCACGGTTGCCACCAACGCCATCGAGATCGCGGTGAACGACGTCGATCTCGATCTCGGCGGCCACGTGATTCGCGGGCCGGGTCCTGGGTCGCCGGACCAGGCGTTTGGGATTTGGGCGCCCAGCAGAAGCGGTTGCTCGATACGCAACGGATCGATCACGGAGATTTATCGCGGGATTTACATCGGATCCTCCGCCGCCGCGGGTTTCATCGGTGGAAACCGGCTTTCGAATCTGACGGTCAGCGACTGTTCCGGTTCCGCCGTCCAAATTCGGGGGGGTACGGCGAGAGACATCGTCGTCTTCAATGCCGGCATCACGAATCCGTCGTTCTACGCGTTCGAGGCCGATAACAGTTCCCTTTCGAATGTGACGGTTCGATCGAGTTCGAGGGGGATGAACCTCGTGCGTGGTACAGCCGAAAACTGTCTGGCCGAAAACAACGACGGCACGGGGATCACCGCGGAGTCAATGACGATGTCCGGTTGCGCGGCGATCGGCAACGGGGAAAACGGCTTCGGCGTCATCGGGGGAACCGTGCTGTCTTCATGCATCGCTATCGACAACGACGGGGTGGGGATCTACCTTCTCTCCGGCAGCAACAACAACGTCATCAACTGCACCGGAAGCGACAACGGCGCCAACATCGTCGGCTGCGGTGATGGCAACGGATGTCATCAAAACTACTTGCCGTGACGGATAACGGTACCAGGCCCAACGATTTAACGATCTTGCGTCGGAGATTGGCATTTCCGCTTGCACCCGTCCCCGAGAAGGTTAGAACGTTGGTCCTGGCACCTATCATGTGCAGGCTTAAAACCCCGATCCGGGATCCTTCAAGAACTCGATCTCCTCGGCGGTGGACTCGCGGCCGAGAATCGCGTTGCGGTGCGGAAAACGGCTGAATCTGTCGATGATCACCCGGTGCCGGACGGCGTAATCGAGATATCCTTCGAAGGTTGTACGCCACCCCTCCGGGACCTCGTCCGCCAATGCCGAGAAGAGCTCGACGCTGCGGCGCTGATCGTCCCGGTCCTCGGAGTGCTCGAAGGGTAGATAGAAGAACACCCTCTCGATTGGCCGCAGCAATCGGTCGGCGCCCGAGGCGAGCCCCTTGACGGCGACCTGGCGAGCCCGGCCGTCCTGGGCAAACGCCGCCGGCGAGCCGCGGTGGATCACACGCGGCAGTTGATCGAGCAGCAGGATCAACGCCAATCGACCACGCGGCGAGCCCGACCAGTGGTCGAAAACGCCGCCCGCGGCCGACGCGGCCTCCTGGCCGAACCTCGCCGTCAGCATCTCATCCGTGGCCGCGCTCTGGCCCCACCACAGATCGGCCTGTCGTTTCCCCGCCTCCGCGTCGTCGTGCTCGACTCCGAACCAGAGCTCGAGCAGTTCCTCTCGAATGGTCTCCATCGACTGTCCTCTCGTCATCGGTAACGGTGTCCAGGCCCAACGATTTCAAGATCTTGCCTCGGAAATTGGCATTCCCGCTTGCACCCGTCCCCGAGAACGTTAGAACGTTGGTCCTGGCACCTATCTCACCGCTCCGTCAGCACCGGCAGAAATCACCGCCGAGTGTGATCGCTCGACACACTGTTGCGCGAGCGCCGAATCGTAGCCGTCGTCAAGCTCGACCGCCGCTTCGTAGAGCTCGGCCGCGAAGTCGAGGCGTTCCGCCCGTCCGCGACACAGCAAATCACCCAAGCGGAACAGCACTTCGGCGCGGCTCATTGTCGTCACCTTGGTGGTCGCGATGATTTCCCGGCTCACCGGAAAGACCTTGTAGTGATACGAGCGGGCCCGCACGTACTTCCTGAACTCCGCTTCGACCTCCGCAACCGTGGTTTCGAAGGCTTCAGTGAACGCCGTGTCGCGGTCGACCCCCTCCCGCAGCAGCTCGGCGTAGCGCAACGCCTGGGCGCGCCCGCCCGGGCGTTCGGTCACCAGCATGTGGGTCAGCAGCCAGGACTCGGCGAAAAAAACGCCGTGCCGGTCCTGCTCGTCGTACTCCGGCGAGCTCTCGTCGATGGCGAACAGCTCGACGAGAGGAATCAACCGCTGGTTTCGAATCCGCGCGATGTGCCGGTTGATACGGTAGCCCACGCGCGCCTCGCCGTCCTCGATGTGAAATATCGAGTAGTACTCCGCGAACCCTTCCCTCAGCCACAACGGGAGCGCCGGCAGCTCAGCCTCCAGGACCGCGTGAACATAGTCGTTGTAGATCTCCATCCGATTCGGGTAGCGGTGATCTCGTTCGACGATGGCAACGTAGTTCGCCCACTGCCGGCTGATCAGGTAGCCGCCCGATTTCCTTGGCTTGCCGTTGGCGAAGGGGCCGAATGGAGGGTAGGCGTCGGTGAAGAAGTCGAAGACCCAGACCAAGCTCGGCACCGGCGAAGTGGACGTCACCTCGTCGAAGTGTCGCGCCAACACTGCCCGCAACTGCTCAAGAGTCACTGCGTTGCGGTTCGCGATCTTTGGGTCGGCGTTGCTGAAAACCGTGAAGTTGGCGGTCTCCACCTTGATCCAACGACCGTCTTCGCTCGGCGGCTCGAGCTCCAAGGCCCAAGAGACAGCGCCGGCCATCAGAACGACCACGGCAATACATCCACCGATGCCAATATCGAGAGCTCGTCTCATGAAGCGATCTTCTCACGAACCAACCACTGGTTGGTCACCAAGAAGTGTGCTCCCGTCAACTCTTGTAAAACATCGATGGATGTTTCGCCTGCCGAGCCGGTCAAAAACTGCGCGGATCAACCACGAGCACGATGCCACACTCAACATCCACATCCGATCTCTCAGGGTATCGCTCTTGACGGTTGCCAGTTGAGCCTCTTGCAGAAATACCGGGTTCCAGGAGAGGACGAAGATCAGAGGAAGATCGCCGGCGGGGGCGCCGGCTCTAAAAAGTACTGAGCTCCCTTGTAGTGCCGGCACCCCCGCCGGCGTGATCTCGTCCCGGTAAGGCCAACACTCGGACGATTCGCCAAATTTTGCACGAGGCTGAGTTGGCAGGCGTGAAGACCCAGGTGGTGGCCCGCCGGAATCTGCCCGATACCCATCCCTCTCAGTTCCCGGGGAGGTTTTCCCGGAGGACATCGAACCAATCAGTGACCAGGGTGACGTGGCTCTGGACCCCCCCGGTGTCGCCCCCGAGGAGGACCACGAAGTTTTCGCCGTCCGGCATGGGGTCGAAGTCGGAGAAAATGGAGCCGCTCACCGCGATCCCGACCTGGTCGCCGGAGAATCCGCCCTGGGCCAGCCGTTCCGGGCGGCCGGCGCGGAAGGTCCCGTCGCCGGTCGAAACCGGCGCCGCCATCAGACCGTCACCGCTTCGAAAAACGATCTCTGATCCGTCGCGGGACCAGGCAGGCCAGCTGCCGCCGCCGTCGGAGACCTGCCACTTGCCGCTCGCCGCAGGAAACGGTCGGACGTAGACCTCGGGTCGACCGGACTCGTCGGACATGTAGGCGACCCATCTGCCATCAGGTGAGATGGAGGGAAATCGGTCGAAGAACTGCGTCGCGAGGAACTCCACCGGTTCACCTTCGCCATCAGCCGGAACCGCCCAGATGTCAAAGGTGTCGGCCTGAACCTCGCCGAGGACCCACTTACCGTCCGGGGACCAGGATGTGGCCCAGAATGCGTGCGGGATGTCGGCCAGCTTCTCGGGCTCTCCTGAACCGTCGGCCCGTTTGCGGTATGGATTCTCGGTTCCCTGCCGATCCGACGAGTAGGAAAGGTAATGCCCGTCCGGTGACCAGACCTGGTCGCCGTCATAGCCCTCGTTGAAGGTCAACCGGGTCGCGACCTCGCGCTCGAGGTCGTAGACCCAGACGTCCCAGTTCCCGTCGCGAAGAACCGTGAGCGAAAGGCGGCGCCCGTCCGGAGAGAGCTTGGGGTTGGCGTAGGTCCCCGGAGCCTCCCACAGCGGCGAAGTGACGCCCTGCCGGTTCATCTGCATCACCGGGTACTCGGGCACACCGATGACGCCGCTGACGTAGGCCAGGGTTCCATTCTTGGAGAAGCTGACCTGCGAGCCCCCGTTGCCGCTGTTGGCGGTCACGCCCTGGACCACGGGCGACGCCGAGCCCGTGGCCTCCATGCGATCGATGTCGAATGCCATGGCGAAGAGCGTGTTCTCACGAACGTAGACCAGGTGACCCGATGGCACCCAACGGCCATAGGCGCCGCCACGGTGGAGGACCTTGCGTTCACCGGTGGCGAGGTCAACCGACTCGATGGTGCCGTCGTCGGCAACGCCGGATCCCTGGCGGAGCACCGAGAAGATCACCCTGCCCCCGGGAACCACCTGCGGCCACATGTGGGCGGCTTCACCATTCTCGTTGTCGAGGGTCGTCAACGGCACCGGTTCGCCGCCGGCGGCGGCGACCGTGAACAGACCGCTGGTCCGGTTCGGTGCGAAGACGATGGTGTTGTCAGGTCCCCAGCTCGCGCCGCGGGAGCGGTTGACCTTGCACAACGCGATGGGGGTTCCGCCGGTGACCGGAACCTTCTTCAACTCAGCCGGGGTCACGAATCCGACCCACTGGCCATCGGGAGAGAAGAACGGGTGGTACGGCTGGTTCTGCGAGCTGCCGGTGACGAGGGGAGTTCCTTCGAGCTGGTCGAGGGACCGGACGGAGAGCGTCCGGCCGTCATCGCCATCGGTTGCGTAGACGATCTTGCGTCCGTCGGGCGAGATCTCGACCGAGGCCCCGAGATCGACAAAGAGAGGATCCTCCGAGATCTTGACCTCGAGCCGCATGGTGGAGTTCTCGGCGGTGGCCCGGGGCCAGAAGACCGCCGCTGCGAGGGCGAGTGCCATCACGGCCGCCACCGTCCAAGGGACAACGCGTTTGGCGCTCGATGGAGGGACATCGACTGGAGCGACAGCGGGCTCGTCCGCCGTCGGATCGGCCAGAAAGCGCTCCATGGCGATCCGCGCTTCACCGATGGCCTGGAGCCGTTGGGTCGCATCCTTTTCGAGACAGCGCTCGAGCAGAGCGCGGACGGGTCGCGGCGTGTCGGCGGGGAGCTCATCCCACTCGGGCTCGCGGGCCAACACCCCGGCCAGCGTGTCCGACAGTGTCTTCCCCGCATACACCCGGCTGCCGGTGAGCATCTCCATGAGCACCACGCCAAAGGCCCAGACATCGGCCCGGCGGTCGGCCGGCTCTCCCCTCGCCTGCTCCGGGCTCATATAGGCGGCGGTGCCGAGAAGAACTCCGGCGGTAGTCATCCCCGCGGTGAGCGTTGGGGAAAGGGAGAGCCCCGGGTTCGAGCCGCCCGCGGCATCGGAGTCCTCGAGCGCCTTGGCGAGCCCGAAATCGAGGATCGTCACCTCGCCCTTCGAGTCGAGGGTGATGTTGGCTGGTTTGAGATCCCGGTGGATGATGCCCTTGTCGTGCGCCGCCTCGAGACCGTCCGCGATCTGCAGGGCGATCTTGAGCGCTTCTTGGGTGGCGATGGGGCCGCGGTCGATGCGCTGGGCCAGGGTCTCGCCTTCAGCCATCTGCATGACCAGGAGCTTGCGGCCGTCGACATCCTCGAGACCGTAGATACCGGCGATTCGGGCGTGGTTGAAGGTGGCCAGCACCCTCGCTTCGCGTTCGAACCTCGCCAGCCGTTCGGCATCGGCGGTGAAGGCTTCGGGAAGGACCTTGATCGCCACCTCCCGGCCGAGGGAGGTGTCCTCGGCCCGCCAGACCTCGCCCATTCCGCCCTCGCCGAGCTTTTCGAGAATCCTGTAGTTCGCGAGCGTCTCGCCGATCATGCGCGCCTCCCACCAGACAGTCGAGCGTGGTGCTCGATCCGTGGACATATCAAAGATCCCGGTTCGACCTGTGATTCGGCTGTCGTCACCTGCAACCTTGTTTTTTCGAGATATATTCTCAAATCCGGAGTGCTCTGCACCAACCTCGCGCGCCACCGTTCGACCATGCTGGCTGCCGTCGCGACCGTGGCGCCGTTCCGGCACCGCTTTAGTTGATGGCGCCTGTCTTTCACGTGAGATCGCGAATAGGTATGATCGGGTTGTCGGCTCGTTGCGCGACGGTGACCCGGTCGCGGCCCAAGGGATGGGATGAATGTCTTTTCGATTTGTGCTCTTCGGCTTGGCTTCCGTTCTTCTGCTGCTCGCCGGGTCCGGCTGTGGCGGTAGCCAACCGGTTCCTCCCTCCGGTCTCGACGAAGCCCAGACGGCTGGCTGGCGGGCCTACAACGACCTGAAGTGCGGCAGCTGTCATGGCGACGAACGCCAGGGGCAACGTTCCGGTCCGGCGCTGTTGCGTCTCGAGCGGTACTGGACCGCCGCGGAGCTGGTGGAATATCTCATCGATCCCGACGCGGTGCTCGAGGCGGACCCCAAGCTCAAGTACAGGACCGAGAAGTTCGCCATCGGGATGCCCGCCGCGTCGGCCAAGTCGCCGGGATACGCAGACAAGGCACGGGCCGAGAAGCTGAAGCACCTCGCCGACTATCTCCTCATCGATCCGGAGTTCGCCTCCGACTGATCGGTTAGCCACTGATGGGTGCCAGCTTCACCATCGGAATATTGTCGACTCGCCGCTCCCCGCGATCGTGAAAACGCTAGCGCGTCAGTCGGTGAGATCCGGGAGGTGACCCACCCGGGTCTCACCGTCGTTAGCTGTCTCCCGATTTTTCGCAGCTCTCCATACCTGGTTGGAGCGTGCGGTATATTTGTCGAGCACGACTTGTGAAAACCCAGCGAAGCAAATCACGCCGACGAGATTTGCGCTGCGGTGCTACTGGAGGTGGGAGATGAGGAAACTGTGGATCGTCCTTCTGGTGGTCGTGGCCGCGGGCACGGCAAGCACCACATCGGCGTCGCGGGCGCTGCACTACTTCGAGAACGACAAGATCAGCATCGAGGTCAACGATTACGAGTATCCGTACGATCAGATCAGGTATCTGCACGGTACGTCGAACTGGATCAACAATCTCTACCACCTCAAGCTCGCATTCTGGGACGGTTCCCAGATCTGGGAGTACAACACGACCACCCTCCCGAACGGTTTCACGGGCTTGGTCGAGGTCCAGGACTGGGTGGTCAGCGGCGCCGATCCGGTGCAGACGGCGCACGTCGTCTTGGGCGATCACGCCACCACGCCCTCTTTCACCATCGATCTGACCATCCACATGGAGGGCGATGGCTTCAAGGGAGTGCGCAGCGATTACGTCATCACCGCGGTCACAGGATCTCTATCCGGTGCCAAGTTGTACCTGTACGGGGATCCGCGGATTTCAAATGACGACTGGACCAACCGCAGTACCGTCACTCAGGGGCTGTTTCACGTCTATGACACGGCGAACACACCGAATCTTTGGTGGAGCGTCGCCACAAACTGCGGCGCCGGCTGCAGCGCGATTCCGGTCCACTACTACGGCCACCACTACAGCGGCTCCTATGGAACGGAACCCCTCCGCGGCTACATGCTGACCGGAAGCAATCTCCCGGATCTTGCCAACAACGATGAAGGCAACCAGGTCGCCGGCTGGAACTGGGATCTCGGGTCGTTCTCCGGGAGCGTCAGCTTTACCATCTACATGGGAGTCGGAACAAGCTTCGCCGATCTTCAACACGAGGTTCAGGCGCCGATTTTCCGGGACGGCTTCGAGTCCGGCACCACCGATTGGTGGTAGGGCGCCCGCGTTGATAGAACCACCTATCCCGAAGTATTCATGAGGTTTCGTCACGAGGCCGACGAGGCGCCGATGCATCGTCGGCCGCAGTAGATAGCTCATGAATCTTCGGGCTAGCCCAACCGATCGACGGCGAAGCGGAAACCCAGAACAGCGGCCCCGGCGGCGCACAGCAGCCCGATGGCAAAGCACGCCAACACGGTGCGGGAGTCGCGCCAGAGCAGTGCGTCGCCGACGTCTCGTCCGAGCCCGCGCCCGCGCCTGATGACGACGGCGATGCAGAAGAGATTCACCAGCACGGCCGCTCCCCCGAGAACGATCTTGACCACGTGCAACGACGTCAGCGTCGGAATCAGAAGTGCCAACGCGACGCCTGTGCCGACCACCGCGAGCACCATCGGAAGCTCGACCAGGAGGTCGATCCAGAAGTGGAATCGGATCGCCGCGGCGTGCAGCCCGCGACGCCGAAACGGCAGCAGCTCGACAACCGCTTCCGTCGCCACCACTCCACCCCACATTGAAAGGACCACGAGATGAACCATCGCCACGACGTCGAGCGCGTTCGACTCCATCTTCGAGCCTCCGCCGATTCCGGGTTGGATGAACTGTTCCGCTGGTGAAAGTGTGCCACCGATCGCCGAAAAATCCTACTGCTCGGTCCACCGCAAGGGAGGAACCTCTCCCGCGCTTGAAAGCAAGGCTGAGAGTGGTCACCCAACAGACTCAAAGGCGAACAGCGCGCCTTGAACGATGCGGGTCGACATACAGCTCTGCTCGAGGGTCAGGTAGATCCCGTCAATCCAGGGGTTGGCTGACCGGTGCTCTCGCGCGTGTTCTTCCCTCGGTCCCGGACTGGTCGCACAAACAGCCGCACTCCTCGATACCTACGGAGTCGGTGTGGGTTGAGCGGTGACAGGCTGGGCTACGCCAACCCCCCAGCCCTCGCGGCAAGAGTGATCAGCAACACCGATGTCAGCACCGCCAACACGGTTCTGATCGTGTTCCATTGCACCCAACGCGCTTCGAACGCGGCCCGCTCGTCCGCCAGCGCCGCCTCGCTCATTGACCCGAGATCCACCACCCCTTCATCAACGAGCGTCATGACCACGTAGGCAAAGAGAGGCTTTGTCAACGAGGCCGCTTCGAACACCGTGTCGGTGTCCACGGCCGCGCCGTCGGGGCCGCCGGTCGTCCCGAAGCCCCGCTCGAGCACGATACGGCCGTCGCGGATCAGCGCGATCTGGAGCCCCGGAACCCGGGCCCGCGTCATCAGTTCCGGGATCAACCGCTCGATCTCCGGCTCACCCGACACCACCCCCGACGAAGCACCCTCGCCATGAGGATCCGACGGCGCCGGCGCGCACCCGAATACGACCAACGCTGCAAGCAGCAGGGCACCGAACACACTTCCACCCCCGCGGGCGCACCATGCGACAACGGCCATCGAGAACCCCCTTGACTGCACACCGATGAGATTCCGCCAGTCGCCCGAAGGTTGGCACGATCCGGACCCAGGCGCTCCCCACCGGTAGGCACCAATCGAAGTGTGGACGTGGCACCGATCCAGTCCCTGTCATTCTGAGCGACCGAGTCCGCGAGGGAGTCGAAGAATCCCCCGCGGGTACGCCAGCCCCTCCGTCTCCAACCGTGTCGATGGGAGATGGAGCGACCTTCGCACCCGCGAGGGACCCTTCGGCTCCGCGATCTCAGAGGTCGCTCCGCTCAGGGTGACAAGAGCAAAGGTGCCGAATGTGTAAATGTACAAACCTGGCACGGTCGCGACAAGGCGAAAGATGGCGGGACGAGATCGACACCCTCGATCCCGCCGAAGCTCCTGGAGTCCTCGCCCGCTTCGTGCACCGCCTCACGAACCGTACGTTTCTCCTGGCTCGTGAACCGCGTTTGGACCTCCCCAGCTCGAAAACGGATTGAACACTTCGACCCCGGCCGATTCGAAATCACGCCCATTGCGGGTGACGATCGTCAGGTCGTGGACCCGAGCGGTGGCCGCGATCATGCTGTCGAAAAGCGGCATCTTCCGCCCGCGACGACGCAGTTCCGCGACGAGCCGCGCCCACTCCCGTCCAGTGGCTGAATCCCACGGCAGGCACTCGATTGTTTCCTGAAACCCCTCGAACCATGCCTCGAGCCGCTTTCTCTTTCGGCCCTCGGGCGGCGATTCCACGCCCACCGCGAGCTCTGAAAACACGATTGCGTCAATCGCCAGTTCGGGCTCGTTCTTCTCCAACCACGAGAGCACTGAGGGATTCGGCTCGGGGCGGGTCGCTTCCGACAGCACGTTGGCATCGACGAGGAACTTCATCCGAGATCGGCCATCGGGATGTCGTCAGTCGTGGTCCGCCGGTCCAATGGCACGATCCAATCGGACACCGGGCACGACCTGAGAAGGTCGACAAGGCCCCGGTTGGGCCGCGCCGTCACCCGGCGAAGCACAAACACGCCGTCCTCGATCCGCTCGACCTCGAATTGATCGCCCGGCCGGACGTCATCCTCCCGCCGTAGCTCCGCCGGCAGCACGATCTGACCCTTGGATGAAACCGTCGTTTTCATTGTATGTAAGATAACGTCTTACTTTTACCTTGTCAACATCTCCTACCGACTTCTCCCAACAATCACCTGGATCATCACAGGACGATTCCATGAGGTAGCCGCATCCGCCTACACAGCTCGGCCAGGCATCGGTGATCTCCCAGGCAGATGTTGGCTTCAATCCGAACAGACTCGCGAGACAAGACTCATCACCGACAACCGTCCATCGCTGCCAGAATGGTGACGTGGGTAGCACCAACACCGAATGAGAGGCGCCACGCTCACATTTGTTGATTTGATTGCTGCTTCACATGAATGAGAGGCGCCACGTTCACATTTGTTGATTTGATTGCTGCTTCACATGAATGAGAGGCGCCACGTTCACATTTGTTGATTTGATTGCTGCTTCACATGGCGCGAGACGGGGTCCGGCGCATCCCCGCACGCGCCAATCGCGCTCACGCACTTGTGGAAATGTGAACGTGGCACCGTTATGGCACCGTTACAGGACCGAGTCATTCATCTGCCGGCGCCCGTTCATGAGAAGGTGACTGAGATTGAACAAGATTCTCAATTTCGACGACGATTGTGAAATCAGCCTGCCTGGCCTATAGTCAATCTCAGATCGTGTGAGCGACTCAATAATCTGCCCATCGCGCACAGTCACGGACCGGTCGGTGGTCGCTCAGTGGTTGGGCAGACGTGTTCGCACTGGGGGGGAAGAGAATATGCGCAAGGCAATCGTATTGGCGACCGTCGTCGCGGCGCTCGGACTGACGGGCCTCGCTTCGGCCGAGGCTCCGCTGCAGGTCGGCGACAAGCTGCCGTTGACCATCGACTCGAGACGGCCGGACGAAGCGAAGGCCACGCCCATCGACGGCGGACTCCTCTTCGAGATCCGGCATCCGGATGCGACCTACATCGCGGTCCACTTCGCCGAGATGCAGCTCCAACCGGGCGACGAGCTGATCGTCTCCGACGGAGCCGGCAGCCAGCAGTCCACGCTGCGGGGCCGAGGCAGGATGGACGCCGGGACCTTCTGGGCCCGCCACGTCAAGGGCGACACCATGCTGCTGCAGCTCGTGCGCTCGGCCTCACCGGTGCTCGCCACCTCGGCAGCGGCG
>JAZBOQ010000069.1:0-5608 GCA_036351195.1 Thermoanaerobaculales bacterium
ATTCTGGGTGACCGCGCCATGAGCTTGCCCTCCGGCGCGGACGGGACAGTCAGATCCTACGATCACCCCAGCCCACCCAACCAAAGTTGTGAGGTTGTGATCATTGGCACCAAGTCACCAATTCTCGCTGCCTTCTACCCGGTTTTGCTCCGCCACTCCTCCAATAACTCCTTCGACGGCCCGCGCCGACAAGAATCGCTCAGATTAGGGTATAGTCGAGGCGTTCTCGCCAGAGTGAACGGTTGACTGGAGAGATCGCCAGCTCTTAGAGAGGGGGGTCGCATGCACAAAGCCACCAGGCTGCTCTGTGTCGTAGTGGGTCTCGTCGTCGTCTTCTCTGGGGCCACGGTGTTCGGGGAGACCGTGTTGACAGATGATTTCAGTGGAGGTCTGGTCAACTGGACCACGGGCACGAACACCGGCATCAACCCAGGGGGTCCGGACATCTCGGTCGTCAACGAGGAAGTGGCCTTCAGTCAGGGGCACGACTACATCGAGACCAACAGCTCCTACGGTGACGACTTCGAGATCTCGTTCCAGGTCAGACGCACCGTCGGCAGCTCACAGAACTTCGATTTCCTCGTCGAGGTCGTGGAGGCACCGGACTTCAGCGGCTTGATGCGGTTCCGGTACGGCATCGAAGACTACTACGTCATCAACATCGGATCCGCTCCGTCGACCACCGATCCCTCGGGAACGGGAGACGGCGTCGACACGTGCGACCCCGACTATCGGCAGACCCTGGATCGACAGGGTGAAGACAACATCGGCACTGTGACCTACACCTACTCGAACGGCGCCATGAAGTTCGCCTTCACACAGGACAACCTGGGCACGATCGAGACGCCATGGGTGAGCACGGGCGCCACCTTCTCCTCCACCAAGATCCGGATCTGGGCGATGGGGTCGGGTCCCAGCGGCGACGGGACCCGACTCATCGACAATGTCAGGATCGACGCGCCGGCACCCGGGACTTCGGGGTCTGTGGACGACTTCAGCGGGGGATTGGGAAACTGGATTGTGGGCACCAACACCGGCATCAATCCTCTGGGTCCCGACGTCTCGATCGTCAACGAGGAGTTGGCCTTCAGTCAGGCCTACGACTATATCGAAACCAGGGATTCCTACGGCGCCAGCTTCGTGATCTCGTTTCAGGCGCGGAGGACCACCGGCAGCTCACAGAACTTCGATTTCCTCGTCGAGGTCGTGGAAGCGCCGGACTTCAGCGGATTGATGCGGTTCCAGTACGGCCTCCAAGACTACTACGCGATCAACATTGGATCCGCCCCGTCGACCACCGATCCCTCGGGAACGGGAGACGGCGTCGACACGTGCGATCCCGACTATCTTCAGACCTTGGATCGACAGGGTGAAGACAACATCGGCACTGTGACCTATACCTACTCGAACGGCGTCATGAAGTTCGCCTTCACGCAGGACAACCTGGGCACGATCGAGACGCCATGGGTGGACACGGGCGCCACCTTCTCCTCCACCAAGATCCGGATCTGGGCGATGGGGTCCGGTCCCAGTGGCGCCGGAACCCGACTCATCGACAACGTGACGATCTTCGGAGGAACTGGCGACCAGTCGATTTTCGCCGACGGCTTCGAGACCGGCGACACGATTCGGTGGTCAGTAACTGTTGAATAATAGCTTGTTATAGAACACAACAAGATCGCCGCTCCACCACCGGACACCAATTCAATCTGCCTCGCTTCGGCATTGTTCGCCGCGAACAATGTCGCGTGCCTGCGCACCCCTCCCATCGCAATCCGGGAACAGATGGTTCATCGCGGCCCCAAGACTCAGCGCCCGGCAACGGCTGTCGGACGTACCTTGACCCTTCCGGTCGAAAGGGCTTGAACTCGGGTCAGCTGCGTATCATTGCCCGTTCCCGCGGCGCTACCGACCAGGCCACGACCGTCGTAGAGCCAGATTCCCTCCGGCCGCCAGTGCAGCTCGACTTTGGATCCAACCGGTGCCTGCCAGTCGCTCCAACGCCATCCATCGGCGCAACGCACGCCGACGCGCAGTGCACCGGCTCTGCCGGCTACCACAAGAAAGACCGATTCGTTTCGAACGTCGTATCCACCGGCCAGAGTTGTCTCTTCAACGGATTCCACAACTCGTGAAGGCAACGACATCTGCACGTTCAACTCGTCGGTCGCAGGTTCGAAGAACAACGACTTCAAGAGAGATCCCTGAACCACATCCCAGCGGTCGGTGTCACCGGTCTCGAGGTCATCTGCAAAGAGCAGATTGGGATTGGTGACCCCGGTGAGAGCCAGCTCATTCCCCGAGATGTCGATTCCGGTGAACTCGTAGCCGCCGGTGAGGACGAACTGTGAGATGTCGGGAGTCGTCGCCAGCGAGTCGTAGGCGAAAAGCACGACCCGACCGGGCGCGTTTCCCGCCGTTGGACTGATGTCCACGGTCAACGTGGCCGTGGTCATATCGAGAGTCCCTGCGACGTCCACGAGATCCGAACCGCGGTTGACCGAGGTCTGCCACCGATATGTGGCGCCGTCTTCGATATTCAGGTTCGAGATGGTGAGTGTTCCGGCGCTCGAACCCGGACTCAGCACCCCCGCACCCATCAAGTCAACGGTGCCGCTGACGGAGCCAACCCCGCTCAGCTCACCGGACACGGCCAGCCCGCCTACGGGTAGAAACGTGCCGTCAATCTGGGATGAGGAGCCCACGCCGGCGTCACACGCCTCATCGATCCGAAGCGTCGCCCCGGTCTCGACCACGAGCGCGCCGTCGTGATCGAGGGGGTGGTGGATGCGGTTCTGGGCCGCGCCGGAGGCCCGGATGGTGTGGTCTGCGCCGTTGGTAACGCTGTCTCCATCGGGGCGAATCTGGGCGCCATCCACGAGGCGAAGCTCGCCCGTGCCGCCGAAGACCAGATCGCCGGAGGGAAGAACGTGATCTTCAACCTCGATGACTCCATTGTTGACGATGGTGCCGCCAAGCCTCAGATCGGTGCCGCCCAGCGCTTCGAGGCGACCTTCGACAGTCAGATTGCTGAGCGATGGGGGACTGAAGCCGGTGGTCGAACGGACGACTCCACCGGCGATCGATTGCACCACACCTCCGGTCAGCGAGATACCATCGTGGAGTTCGATGGTGCTCAGGTCCTGTGCTTCGACAATCCCTCCGGTGTTGTCGAAGCTCCCACCCTGCAACCGCATGGTGGCACCGCTCACCGCGCGCAGAGTTCCTGTGTTGATGACGCCCGGCTGGCCGTCGATGGGTGAATCGTGCGGATTGATCAAAAGGAACTCCGTACCGTCGGCGGTGATGGTGCTCTGGTTGGTCAGCGCAATTCCATTGGCAAGGCCATGGGGCTCTCCCGTGGCGCCCCTGATAGGGATCGCGGACGTCAGTCGGTAGCCACCGTCGACCCCGTCATGGCTGAATCTGTTCCCGGTGAAGTCGGAGAGGACGACCTCTCCGGTCCCGACCAGGGAGACCGGAGAGCGGACAATCAACGTCGCCTCTGTCCCGGTGCTCTCGAGCCGCAGCTCGCCGTTGACCGTGATCGTACCGTCCGCCCTGAGTTTCTGCCCGTCCGGGATGACGAGAACGCTTCCGCCGGCCAAGGTGAGATCTCTGATGACGTTGCCGGCGCTCAAGGGTCGGATCTCTCCCGAGCCGGCGGTCTCGAGGGTTCCACCGGTGACATCAGCATATTCGAAGAGCTCAACGACGCTCGCATCCTGGGCTTCGATCATCCCGCCCGCGTTGTCGAAGCTTCCACCCGCCAATCGCAGGGTGGCGCCACCGGTCGCGCGCAGCGTGCCGGTATTGATGACCCCGGCCTGGCCGTCGATGGGTGAATTGTGCGGATTGATCAAAAAGAGCTCTGTGCCGTCGGCGGTGATGGTGCTCTGGTTGGTCAACCCGATGCCATTGGCAAGGCCGTGGGGCTCTCCCGTGGCGCCGCGGATGGGAATCGCGGATGTCAGCCGATACCCACCGTCGATCCCGTCATGGCTGAATCGGTTCTTGGTGGAATCGGAGAGGACGACCTCTCCGGTCCCGACAAGCGAGACCGGAGAGCGGACGATCAACGTCGCCTCCGTCCCGGTGCTCTCGAGTCGCATTTGACCGTCGATGGTGATTGTGCCTTCGGCTTCCAGTTTTCTGCCGTCGGGAATCACGATGGCGCCTCCGCCGCCTAGGGTGAGATCACGGATCACACTGCCGTTGCCGGAGGGTCGGATCTCGCCAGTCCCCACTGTCTGCAGGGTTCCGCCAGAGACCGTTGCGATGTCATGGAGTTCGACAACAGAGGCATCCTCGGCCTCGATCACACCGCCCGTGTTGTCGAAGGCTCCCCGATCGAGCCTCAGGGTCGCACCACCGGTGGCCCGAAGCGTACCGGTGTTCCTGAACTGACTCAGGCCGTCGTTCGGCGCTCCTGTGGGGTCGACCGTGAGCATACCTGTCCGGTCGGCGACAATCAGTGCTTCGTTGGTGATGGCGATCTCATTGCAACCGATTCGACCGGCGGCGTGGATCGTCACCTGGTTGGTGAATCGCTGACCGCTGTTGTAATGGGCGCAGATCTCGTTTTCGGTGCTGGTGTTGGTCTCGACCCAACCGCTCCCCGAGAGGGAGACATCGCCGTCGATGACAAGGACGGACGCCTCAGAATTCGCGAGGATGTCGATGGTGTTGTTGAGCTGGATGTCGCCGAGTAATCCCAGCGCCATGGTGTCGGGGATCTCAACCGGGACCGAGATGATCACATCGTTCAGCAGTGGATCCGCAACCGTGAAGTGCGCCCCCTTCACCGATCGCAGAATCCCTGTTCCGCCGTTGTCCTGGATGGCACACTGGAAAACCTCCCCGTCTCGACCCATGGTCACCAGGCCGGCGGTGTTGAGCGTGATACATCGCAGGGTGTTTCTCAGAAGAAGGGCCCCACCGAGACCTACTTCGACCTCTGACACGTCGGCACTGCTACTGCGCAGATCCGCCCCGTCAATGTTGATATTGGCGGTGTCCTCCCAGACTGGGGTCCTCATGCCCGTCGGTGCGGGGTCGCCTGGGTACTGGTAGTGCACCTGACCCCAGTTGTTGACCCAGACGAATGGGTCCTGGGTGTCCGGCACCCTGCTGAAACGGTACCACTCGTTGGTATCGGCGGCATTCACCCAGGTGAGGTCCTCGGCGGCGGCCATACTGCAGATGGCAATCAAGACAAGACCGAATACGAGGCAACGGATCTTCATGCAGTCCTCCCAGATCAATAGCTGCCTGAACGTACTGCAACCGAGATGCCATCTTCAGCGAAAGTCGCATTTCGATATATTGCAAGGACTTAGAATGCAACGAAGGATCGCGAACCTTCGATTGGCGCACACTCACGTGCACGAATGCACATCCAGGTGCATCCATGATTCACATTGCCTTTACCGGGAAGAGCGGCAGGGGCCCCCCTCCGCCCACATCCATATTACGACCGGCTCGTCGGTCCGTTGGGTGCCACTGATCACAACGTCACAACCCAGTGGTGCTGCATCCGAGCTCGCATTCCCGTGAGAGGCGATCGCAGAGATCTTCGATGAGCGCCTGGACACGGCGACGGTCCGCG
>JAZBOQ010000070.1:0-59988 GCA_036351195.1 Thermoanaerobaculales bacterium
CAGGCAGGGATGCCTGCCGCTACAAGGGCGCTCGGTTTTTTGTAGCGGCGGGCTTCACTGGCACCGCTTTGCGGCTTGTGACCCACCGACACCAGCGGGTGACCGTACGATTCGCTTGACGAGCGAATCCAACGGTCACGACCCGCTGCCGTCGGCGGGTTCTCAGCCTGCCGTTCGAGGGCTTCTGTCAGCTCCCTTCGCGAT
This sequence comes from Thermoanaerobaculales bacterium, assembly GCA_036351195.1. GTDB lineage: Bacteria > Acidobacteriota > Thermoanaerobaculia > Thermoanaerobaculales > Sulfomarinibacteraceae > JAHECW01. Next base: position 205 of record JAZBOQ010000070.1, read on the forward strand.
CTTTCGCTAAAAAAATGGAGGGGGCCGGTTGGCGCTGAATCACTCCTGCGATGTCTCTGTGTGCGATGTCTCTGTGCATCTGTGCCTCTGTGGTGAAATTCGACCGCCTCAAACACAGAAGGCGACCACGAAGAAACAGAACCCTAAAGCGAGCAGACCGAGAGCCTGACCGGCGATGGCGGGAAGGTCTTTGAGGGCGATCTCAGAAGTTCTGTACATGATGTTCTCTCCTTGTTGTGGAGTTGGTTGCCGGAATCGCGAGCGGCGAACGAAACGCCGCATCGGGCGTCGTGAAAGCAGCGGCGGAACGACGATTGGAACGATCGCGAGAAGCGACGTTCTTGTCGAGTGAGAGTTTTGCGGTGAGGCCGTCGAGCAGCCGGAGGCCGCCGAGGTCGCCGGACCAGCGGCCGCGGCCCCAACCGCTGGAAAGGACGGCGGCGGCGGCGCAGCCGCTTATGCGGTAGGGCGAGCCGACGAGGACAACGGCGTGATGCTCGGCGGCCGAGCGGGCGAGGCGGATCCACGCGGCGAGGGGAGGGCGGCCGAGGACCGGCGGCAGACCGAGATCGAGGACGACCAGGCCGAAGCCGGTATCGACGAGCATCTCGGCCGCAGCCAACGAGTCGTCGAGCCGTTGCGGCCGCAACCAGAGCAGGCGCTCGAGGTCGATGCCGGCGGCGGCGGCGAGCTGGGGGTCGAGCTGCGAGCCCTGATCGACGAGGGCTGCGGCCTCGCCGGTGCTGGTCATCTGCTGGAGGGTGGCGAGCAGGGTCGAGAGGCGGCCGCAGGAACCGCGTCCCACCAGCTCCACCATGACGCCGCGGGACAGACCGCCGCCGAGGGCGTGGTCGACGGCCGGCACCGAGGTGGCAAGGGGTTCTTCGCGGAGCGTGTCGGCATGCCGACGGTACAGGTCCGATGCGCAGCTGACGTTCCGCCGCACATCGTCCGGCAGCGCCGCGCGGACGGCTCCGGCGCCGGATGAGGTTGGGAGCTGCGGGTTGTTTGCCGGTGTGGTCATGCCTGCCTCCGTCGGGGTCCGTTTTTTCAGTATAGGTATAAATAAAGCATAAATCAACCAAAAGGTCATGAATGATCATTCATTTCCAATGGTGGTGCCGACGTAATTATCTGATTTTGAGACACATGCTAGAAAAATACAGCTTGAACGGAAGGCGCTGCGGTTATAGAATGCCGCGATCTCATGGCGGTCTTTCCGATCGCCGTCCTACTGGGGGAAAGACGTGGCAAAGCTGATATCAATCGAAGAGATCGCACCGGCCTTCAAACGGTACGTGGTCGACGCGCCTGAAATCGCGCGCAAGCACCAGGCCGGACAGTTCGTCATCGTTCTCATGCACGAAGAGGGGGAGCGGATTCCGCTGACCATTGCGGACACCGATCCCGAGGCCGGGACCATCACCCTGGTCGTCCAGGAGGTCGGCAAGTCGACCCTGGAGATGGGGACCATGAAAGCCGGAGACGACATCCAGGTAGTCGGACCCCTCGGCAAAGCGACCCACATCGAGAATTTCGGCACCTGCGTGTGCATCGGCGGCGGCGCCGGCATCGCACCCATGCTGCCCATCGCCCGCGCCCTTAAAAAAGCCGGCAATCACGTGGTTTCCATCCTCGGCGGCCGCAACGAGGAACTGATCATCCTCCGCCCCGAAATGATCGAGGCGTCGCACGAGATGATCTACACCACCGATGACGGCAGCTTCGGCCGCAAGGGCGTGGTCACCGACGCGCTCAAGGACTACATCGAAGAGCACGGCAAGCCCGATCTCGTCATCGCCATCGGGCCGGCCATCATGATGAAGTTCGTGTCCCTGATGACCAAGGACTACGAGATTCCCACGGTGGTCTCCCTCAACACCATCATGATCGACGGCACCGGCATGTGCGGCGGCTGCCGTGTGGCGGTGGGCGGCGAAGCCAAGTTCGTGTGCGTGGACGGCCCCGAGTTCGACGCCCACATCGTTGACTGGGATCTGATGATGAAGCGGCAGGGCATCTACCTCGAGCAGGAGAAGATCGCCACCGAGAAGTATCAGAAGGAACACGCCTGCAAGGCCATGGCCGGGGCGGAGGTGAGTTGATGGCACGCGAAAAGCTCGAGAAGAAAGACCGCATGAAGATCCCCCGGCAGCACATGCCGGTTCAGACTCCTGAAGACCGCGTCTGCAACTTCAGCGAGGTGGCCCTCGGTTTTGACGCCGAGACCGCCATGACCGAGGCCGACCGCTGCCTCGAGTGCAAGAAACCGAAGTGCGTCGAGGGCTGCCCCGTGGGCATCGACATCCCCGGTTTCGTCGCCAAGATCCAGGAAGAGGATTTCGCGGGCGCCGTGGCCATCATCAAAAAGGCCAATACCCTGCCCGCCATCTGCGGTCGTGTGTGCCCGCAGGAAGACCAATGCGAGAAGGTCTGCGTCACCGGCAAGAAGGGCGATCCCGTCGCCATCGGCCGGCTCGAGCGCTTCGTCGCCGATTGGGAGCGCGCAAAGGGCGAGATCGCCATGCCCGAGCAGGCGCCGGCCACCGGCTTCAAGGTCGCCATCGTCGGTTCGGGTCCGGCCGGCCTGGCCTGCGCCGCCGATCTGGCGCTGCGCGGCCACCAGGTCACGCTTTTCGAAGCGCTGCACAAGCCCGGCGGTGTGCTGGTCTACGGCATCCCGGAGTTCCGGCTGCCGAAAGCCATCGTCAAGGACGAGATCGGCAATCTCGAGAAGCTCGGCGTCGAGATGCGCAGCAACTTCATCGTCGGCAAGACCGCTGATGTGCGCGAGCTGATGACCGAGTACGGCTTCGACGCCGTTTTCCTCGGCACCGGCGCCGGCCTGCCCTACTTCATGGGCATCCCCGGTGAGAACTACATCGGTGTGCTGTCGGCGAACGAGTTCCTGACCCGCGTCAACCTCATGAAGGCCTTTGCCTTCCCCGATTACGACACCCCGGTTCGCCTCGGCGACAACGTGGCCGTCATCGGCCCGGGCAACGTGGCCATGGACTGCCTGCGCACCGCCAAGCGACTCGGCGCCAAGAACGTCATCTGCCTGTATCGCCGGACCCGCGATGAGTCCCCGGCCCGGCTCGAGGAGCTGGAGCACGCCGAAGAGGAGTTCATCGACTTCCGGTGGCTGTCCTCCCCGGTGGAGATCTACGGCAACGACGACGGTGTGGTCACCGGCGCCCGGGTGCAGGTGATGGAGCTCGGCGAGCCCGACGATTCCGGCCGCCGCCGCCCGGTTCCCATCGAAGGCGAGCAGTACGACATCGAGCTCGACACGGTCATCATGGGCATCGGCCAGGGTCCGAACCCGGTGGTCACCCAGAGCACCGAAGGCCTCGAGCTCAACCGCTGGGGCAACATCGTGGTCGATGACGAAACCCAGATGACCTCGATCCCGGGCGTCTTCGCCGGCGGCGACATCGTCACCGGTGCGGCGACGGTGATCCTCGCCATGGGCGCCGGCAAGAAGGCGTCCGAGGGCATCGACAACTATCTCAGGGAGACGGTCAAGACCCCGAAGGCGTCGTAGAACCGCAACGTCACTGATTGAATACCACGGGCCGGAACGGGGAACCGCTCCGGCCCGTGCTATAATTTGGACCGGAGCCGAAGCTTCTTTGATTGCTGCAAGTAGTTGCAAATCAGTGATTTACCTATTACGCTCATGTCGGCGTATGTTGCAGGTATGCACGGCCGCGTGATATGACGATCAGTGGGAATCTCCGGACCATGCCGTTTGCGGACCTGCTGCAGTGGGTCTCGCAGAGCCGCAAGACTGGCACCCTGGCCATCGAGGGCGATCCCTACAACAAGAAGATCTACTTTCGCGACGGTCTCGTGGTTGCGGCCTCGTCGGAGAACCCGACCGAGTTCCTCGGCTATTACCTGGTGGGCTGGGGTCATGTGGGTGACGACGAGCTCCAGGAGCTGCTGGACATGCAGGAGCAGTACAACACCCTGCTCGGCGAGCTCCTGGTCATCATCGGCCGGCTGACGCGGGACGACCTCATGCACATTCTCCAGGTCAAGACCGAGGAGACGATCTACGATCTCTTCACCTGGGATGAAGGCGACTTTCGCTTTCTCGACAACATCCTTCCCGCCAAGAAGTTCCAGCCTCTCAATCTGCCGGTCGACATGATCATCCTGGAGGGAGTGCGGCGCCAGGACGAGTGGCAGCGCTGCTCGGAGAAGATCGAGGATGTCTCGTGGGTGCCGAAGCTGATCCGGGCGGTGGACGTTCGCCAGATCGGCCAGACCGAGCTCGGAATCCTGCGCGAGATCGACGGCCGGAACAGCATCGAACGGATCGCCCTGAACTGCCGTATCGCCCCGTTTCACGTCATGTATTTCGTCTTTCAGGGGATGTCCCACCAGCTCTTCGTGGTGAGTCCCCCAGACGAAGGGGAATCCGAGATCCCGGGTTTCTCGTCGCGGGCGTGGCGCACGTTGATCCACGAGGCCGAACTGATCCTCGAAGGTGGAGACCTCGGCGGCGCCTTCCAGAGGCTCGCCGACATCCGTGAGAAGTACGGCGATCACCGAGAAGTGAACGAGCTGGCGACCGGTCTCGAGGGAAATATTCGCAGTGCGGTGGAAAACCTCGAGCTCGAGAACAGCGTCGTGCTCAAGCTCGCCATCCCCGCGGAGGAGCTCACCACGGTTCAGTGCACGCCCCAGGAAGGCTTTCTGCTGTCCAGGATCAACGGCGTCTACACGTTGGGTGAGATCATGGCCATGGTCCCCGGGGCCGACCTGGACAAGCGAGTGATGATCGCCTCGCTGGTCAAGCGGGAGCTCGTCAAGCCGTAGCGGCGTCGAAACCACGAAGTCATCGTGTTTTCGAGCTTTCGTGGTTGCGACGATGCGATGGCTCGTCTGCGCCGACCCGAGCGATCTGCGGTTCATCGGCGTGGTGTCAGCGGCCGCCCCAGGGATCGGGGGCGAAGTCGACGTCGTCGAATCCACGCGCGCGCTCGCGCCGGGCGAGTGCCCGCTCCTCGTCCGGTGAAGGCAGCACGCCGAGACGCACCAGCTGTTCCCGGTACTCGTAGCGAACCCTGAGTCGAGCGGCGGGGTTGGGCTCGAGGTCCAGACGGACTCTGGTGACGCGGTGGTCGACCTTGCGACCGATACCGGTGGCCGCCATGTCGTCGCTGAGCTCCTCGGTGGGCGCCGGTGCGGCCTTACCGGAGGCCTGGGGAGCGGCGGATTCTCCGGAGCGCATCCTGGTGTTCTCGTCCCGCTGCCACTGGTCGATCGGATGCCGGCGGGGAGGGACCGGCACCCGCTCGCGGTAAGCCACGGCCTCGATGACGCCGAGGTTTGAGGTCGTACCCAGCCACGCGCCGTAGCTCTTGTCTTCAGAAGTGAAGAAGAACTTCCGGGCGTTGTCGGCACCGATCTGCCAACCCTCGATGGTCACGGTCTCCCACGGATCGAGGACCCACTTGCTGGCCTTGGCGGCGCTGCGGCTTCTGGCGTCGATGGTGTTGAGCCCGTCCACGGACAGTGCAACCGCCATACGGCGGCCGGTGCGATTGGCGAGGCGAAGTGAATACTCGGCGTGTCGGACGGCCTCGACGTAGGTGGTGTCGCGGGCCACGAACTCGTTGAGGGGTTGTCCGTTGATGAGGATTTCGAGAGACAGGGCGGAATCCTGAACCGCCTCGACAGACGGGGCTGCGGCGATGACGAGGACGAGGGCTGCAAGGAAGGGCAATGCACGGGCTGTGAACTTCATCGGTATCTCCTTCTGCGTTCTTCGTGGGCCCGAACAGTGAGAGGCCGATGTGTCCGGAGAGTTCCAGTGAAGAGTTGTCCGCCCGTCTCGCCCGTGGGAAGGGTGGAATCGGAGGGTGGAACGACGAGGCGCCGTACCGGTGCACAAAGGCGTGCACGAATGTACGCCAATGTGCATGCCGGGACGAGTTCTTCGAGCTTGGCGGTTGGGACAACTACTGGAAATACGGAGGCTTGCCGGTTCATCAGGCGCCAGGTCGGGGACCTGGGAGGTGGCATCGGAATTGCTGTTCAGAGTGACAACCCAAACGGAAACCAGTGTGTTTCCGAGCCGACAGATCGAGTTGGAGGAGGCCCATGCATCGTCCCCTGTCACCGAGTTGTCTCGTCTTAATCGCAGGAGTTCTTCTCGCGACCCAGATCGGTCCGTCGGTGGTGTCGGCCAACGATCCGGGCATTTCGCTCTCGGTCCCATCGACCGTTGAGCGCTTTGAGCCCTTTCTGGTCCAGACCCACACCAACGGTGGCGGTTCCGAAGGCGCGTGGCCGGTGGTCAGCGGGAGCGGGAGCCTCAGTCTGATTCGCGGCTGGCACGATCACTGCGGGTATTGCGCGGGGTCCTGCGTCGACGGGAATGGCGTCATTCTACCGTGCACCGACACCTGCGGAGGTCCCTACACGCTTTCCTGCCAGTGGTCGTCGGGGCACGAGTTCAGCGGCGCCTGGTACGGCGCGCCCACCTGGGTGATGGTGGCCGAGGGCTGCGGCGAGGCAACGTTGTACGCGGAGGCGCTCGGGGGATCCCATCAGGGGCCATACCCGTCGCCCGAGTACACGATCCTGGTGTTCGGCGGCATCGAAGCGGTGGCTGTCGCCGAAACCGAAACAGTGTGCGTCGATGAAGAGGTGGTGTTTGACGCATCCCAGAGTTGCGGCGGCCTGTGGTTCTCATGGGACTTCGGTGATGGCGAGTCCGGGTACGCCGAGGAGGTCCGGCACTCGTATGACGAGGGCGGGTTCTACACGGTCTCGCTCACCGCCGGCGATCCTCTCGATGAGGACGAGACGTCGATTCTCATCAACGTGCTCTCCGATTGCGCCAAGATCACCGGGACCGTCTCGGATGCCAACGACGGCCATCGACTTGCCCAGGCGACGGTTCTCGGGGAGGGGGTGTCCAATACGCATTCAACCAAGACGGACGCGGACGGCGCTTACACCCTTCGAGTCACTGGTGGCGACACCTATGACCTGACGGCGTCCAAGGCAGGCTATTTCGACGGGACCCATGCGCCGTTGACCTTGGACCCGTTGGAGGAAGAAGTCGCGTACTTCAATCTCTTTCCCGACACTCCTGATCCCATCGACGAGGATTCGCTGCTCGGCGATCAGCCGAACGACGTGGACGATCCCGTCAACCCGGCCATCGGCAACTTCACTCATTCCAAGCACCTTTTCGGGTTTCCTGGGATCGGTATCGGTTTCGCGTTCAGGGTGCACTACAACTCGCGCGACGCGGACTACGACGGTCCCCTGGGATTCGGTTGGACGCACAAGTACAACGTTGTGCTGACCGCCGCGGGCGACGATGTGACGATCAAGTTCGGCGACGGTCACGAGGAATTTTTCCACTTCGACGGGGGTACGAGCAGTTACGAGGCGGTGAACTGCCATCCCAGCGTGTCACTCGAGAACCGTGTTCCCGATGGTTGGGTTGCCGATCTCGGCGCCGGCATCAGCTATGAGTTCGACGCATCCGGACGGCTCGAGACGATCAAGGATCTCAACGGCAACGCATTGACCTTGACACATTCGACCCATCTCGATCGAATCACCGACACCGCCGGCCGGGAGATCGACTTCAGCTACACCGGAGATCGAATCTCGGCGATCACGAGCCCTTACACAACCGGCACTACAGTCTCGTTCGCTTACGACGGCAATGGTGATCTCGTGACGATCACGGATCCTCGGGGCTCGAACTGGGGTTTCACCTATGACGGCGTTCATCGATTGACCAGCAAGGTGGACGGCCGAGGCATCACAACACTGACGAACTCCTATGACTCGAGCGATCGCGTGGTCGAGCAACAGGATGCGGCGGGGCACTCGACGACCTATGGTTACACCTCAGGCGCGTCAGGCCTGACGGTGCTGATCACTCCGCCGAGCGGCAACGCGGTGACCCATCTCTACGACAACGCTCACAATCTCGTTCGAGTCGTCGACGGGGAGGGCCTGGCGGCTACCTTCGCCCACGATGACGCCGGACAACCCATCGACGCCACCGACAAGGCGGGGCTCGGCGCCGAATTGGGATTCGACGAAAACGGCAGCCTGTCATCGATCACCGATCGGCTCGGGCAGGTGACCGAGATCGAGTATGGAGACGCCAGCTTCCCGGATCTCCCAACCCAGGTCACCGATCCGATGGGGAAGAACGATCGATTCTGGTACGACGCCAACGGGAATATGACCCGAAGCCTCGATCCGGGTGGATCTCAAGTCGATTACACCCGCAACGCCAGGGGACAGGTCACCGAGATCATGAAGACGGGTCTCCACTATCAGCACGACACATGGATCTACAGCTACTCGCCGGACGGTTTGCTCATCAGCCAGGAGGATCCCTACGGTGAGGTGACGAGCTACGAGCACGATGATGCCGGCCGGGTGACCCGGATCACCCGGCCCGGAGGCCTCGAGGTCTGGGAGCGAAGCTACGACGCGGGCGGCAACCTACTGACCGTCGTCTCGCCGTTGGGACACCAGACCAGCTACACCTACGACGCCAACGGCAATCGGACGAGCACCACCTTCGAACCGACGAGTTCGACAACGGTTTTCGAGTATGACGACCTGGGTCGGATACGCACGATCACCAACGCCCTTGGTGGGGTCACGACATACGACTACGACCTCGATAGCAATCTGGCGATGGTGACGGATGCCGATGGCGTCAGCGTCTGGTATACGTACGACGGACGCAACCAGGTGGCGACGGCGATCAGCTCGAGTGGGGCAGAGACGACCTACGGCTACGACCCGGCAGGGAGATTGACGTCGTTGACCGATGATCTCGACAGAACCTGGCTCCAACGCTACGACGCAGTCGGTCGTCTCACCGAGACCGAAGACCCGCTCGGTTACGCAACGTCGTTCATTCGCGACGTGGCGGGGCGGCCGATTTCGGTCACCGATGCTCTGGGAAACACCACTACCACCCACTACGACACCGCAGGGCGAATGCAGAGCGTCATGGCGCCTGACGGGAGTCCGACAACCTTCGGGTACGACCGCCTGGGAAGGCTGATCAGCTTCAGTGACGAGCGAGGCGGCACTTGGGCTTTGTCGTACGACAGTTTCGATCACCTCACCAGGGTCGAGGACCCCAAGGGTCATGCGACGACGCACACTTACAATCCACTTGGGCGACGGATCTCGACGACCACCCGCGATGGCGATCAGATGGAGTACGAGTACGACGCCGATGGTCGGATCGTTCAGGTTACGCTGCCGGGGCCGTCGACCATCGCCTACGAATACGTCTTCGATGCTTCCGGGAGCCGGATGACCGTCACCGGACCCGAGGGAACGACGTCAATGAACTACGACGTCCTCGGGAGGGTCGTCGCCAAGACCGATGTCTGGGGCAACACGGTGGCCTTCACCTACACGGCGGCAGGCCGAATGGCGACGGTGATCTACCCGGGAAACCACGTCGTGACGTACTCGTACGACGGATTCGGCCGTCTGGAAACCATCACCGATTGGCTCGGCAACCTGACCAGCTACACCTATGACACATTGGATCGGGTGAGTCGCGTCGACTATTTGAACGGGACCTACACCACCTACGGATATGACGAGCGCGGGTATCTCGATGCCCTCGCCCACCACCAGGAGGGTGGCGCGGTGCTGAGAAGCTCTTCCCTTTCCTATGACGCCCGGAGCCAGGTCAGCTCCGAGACCGTCGTAGGGGGGCTGCCGGCGGCACTCGACGATGTCAATGCGACATCCTTCTTCGATCCGGTGAATCGGATCCTCACAACCGAGACCGACACCACCGCGACGGCGTACGCCTTCAGCGATGACGGAAACCTGTTGACCGCCACCACGGGCGCCGAGGTGACGACCTATGGCTATGACTCACTTGGAAGGCTGATCTCGGTGGACGATGGCTCAACCGCGACCACCTACACCTACGACGCTCGTGGTGATCGAATCGCCAAGATTCACGACGGAGTGCAGACTCGATATCTGAGGGACGGCGGTCAGATCTGGGCGACTTTCGACGGCGGCGGCGCAGTGCTTTCCTACAATATCCACGCCGGGACGTTGACCTACAGCATCGGCGCCGGGGGAGAGATTCGGGTCTTCCACGGAGACCCGCGCGGGAGCGTTGCGGCGGTGACAGATGTCTCAGGCGCGACCATCGGGGAGTACGCCTACGATTCCTACGGGCGGGTCCTCGCGTCTACGGGCAGCCTCGCCAACGAGGTCGGTTTTGTCGGGCTGCACGGGGTTCTCACCGATGAGAACGGCTTGGTTCACATGCAAGCGCGGTTTTACGACCCTGCGATACGGCGCTTCCTCACCGAGGACCCCCTCGGCATCGCTGCCGGCTCCAACCTCTACGCCTATGTCGGCGGCGATCCGGTGGGCCGGATCGATCCCAACGGACTCTCCTGGGAAGTCCTACTGGGGATGGCGGCGTCGGATCTGTTGATTGCGGCAGAGGTGTTCGAGATCGAGGCCGCAGTCGCACTCCTGAGTGAATGCAGTGCCTCCATCACCGCCATGAGTCTCGAGACTGCGGCTCTGACTGGTGGTGAGAACGCCGCGGTGTATTTCACCGGCGAAGTCGCGGCAGGCACGGTACCCGAGTGGTCGGCGAGCCAGCTCTACCAGATGGGGACGGGCTATCAGTCGGGAGGTGTCACGGTCACTCAGAGCAGCACCAATGCTCTGAACGCACCCACGAGTTCAGGGCTGCTGACGACGTTGGGCGCCGATGTGACCACCCTGAGTGCGACCACAATCACCGGCGCAGTTGTGATCTCGGCCGTGGGTGGCGTCATCATCGGCCGGCAGATCGGGGAGAACGTCCAGGTTACATGGCGCGACCCCATCACCGGCGAGATCCGGCACGGCAGCGTCGATGAGTTCACCGAGAACTACCTGACGGTCTACACCACCGAGTACTACACCAAGGACGACGAACAGCTCAACCACCAGAAGAGCGTCCGCAAGCTCCTGGCCCGCTACGGACTGTCGTACGCGGACTATCTGAAGATCTCGGCCAAGCTCGAGGGTGGTGAGGACAGGGGTTCGTTGCTCGAGAGCCACGGCCTGACGCCCGCACTCTGGGACGTCCTCGCGGACTATGTGCAGCCTTGACGAAGAAGGGCAAGGACCAATGGCAGCATCATCAGTCGTCACGAAGTCCGAAAGGGAGCGTGCCATGAGAACAACCGAGCCGTCATCCGAAACCACATTCCTCACGGTGTTGCTGACCGCTCTTGCGTTGGTGATCCCCAGTGTTCTCGTTGCCCAGAGCGTCACTCACACCTATGACGCACGGGGGAGGTTGGTCGCGAGCGATTACGGTGCCGGCTCCAGCCTCTCCTTCGAATACGACGCTGCGGGAAACATCGTCGCGACCACCGATTCGGGGCCGGCAAATACGCTGTGGGTGTCGGTGCAACCACCCGGTTTCGGATTGGTCTCCGGCCCCGGAATCTCGTGCCCGGGCGACTGCAAGGAGCCGTTCTCCGGAACGCAGCAGGTCTCTCTCGTCGCCACCGATACGATGCCCGACTTCACGTTTCTGGCCTGGGGTGGTGGTTGGTCGTCATCCGCCAACCCCGTCGACGTGACGATGGACGCCGACCGGCACGTCACCGCATACTTCGGCGCCGATGACGGCTCATCGGACACCGATGGAGTGATTGACACCGTCGAGATGGGCCCGACGGGAGATGACCCGGGTTACGACGGTGACGCCAACGGTGTGCCCGACTACCTCGAGGCACGGGTGGCGTCGCTGCCGACGTTTGTCGGTGACGGCTACGCGACCCTCTCCGTGCCGGAAGGGCTGACCCTCTTCGGGGTCGCGGCGGTGGATGATCCGGACCCCGACCATCTTTTTCCCCACGCCTTTCCTCTCGGCTTCTTCGACTTCACTATTTTGGGGCTGGATCCGGGGGGGTGTACGACCCTGACCATGCTGCTGACCCACCCGGACGACCCGCTGATGGTGATGGAGACCTACGACAAGTACGGTCCCTATCCAGGTCATCCCGACCCCGCCTGGTATGAGTTCGACCATGATGGCTCCACCGGTGCCGAAATCACCATCGGGGATACCGAGACCACAATTGAACTCGCATTCTGCGACGCCCAACGAGGCGACGATGTGCTCACTGTTGACAGTCAACTGATCGACGTCGGCGGTCCGGTCCATATCAGATGCTACGCCCCCCCGAGCCTCAACGGGCCCATTGAGATCGCAAACCACTCGGATGAGGGTTGCGGCCTCCTCCTGACCTGGCCGGAAGGTCCGTTCTACTGCGGCACCGGTCTTGTCTACAATCTCTACCGATCAACCACTTCCGGTTTCACCCCGGGGCCGGACAACAGAATCGCGGGGTGTTTCTCCGGCGACAGCTATCTCGACACCGATGTCGAGTTCGGGATTGAGTATTTTTATCGTCTGGAGCTCGAGGACAACTCGGGCGAAGGCGACGGACCGTGCTTCAACGGCAATGTCAACGACTGGCAACCGGAGATCTCCGGTATCGCGCTCGGTGACGATGTCGAGGTCTACCGGAACGAGCTGACGACCATCGATGACTTTGTCCTCGAACCAGGTCCCAACGACTCGGGAACCGATGCCTGGATCCTCCCCTCTACTCTCTGGTACATCTCGCCGCCCTCTTGTGCTTTGGTGTTTTCCGAAGAGGTGGTGAAAGACCAACTACTTGTTCTCACCCAGCCGCTCTCGATTCCGATGGATGGCCTCTCGTTTCTCGAGTTCTTTCAGACGATGGACACTGAACCGGACCGCGACGGTCTGGTCCTGGAGTACACGACAGACGATGGAGCGAGCTGGCATGACGTCCTGGACGGCAATGGTGACTCGATTCTGGCCAATTCGGACCGGTTTATCGCCAACGGCTACAACAGTGTTCTGGAGACGGGCAACGGTAACCCTCTACCGGGCCGCGCCGCTTGGAGCGATGAAGTCTACGGTCCGGTCGTCGTCAACCTGGAGGACTTTGTCGGCCATTTGGTGCGGTTCCGTTGGCGCTTCGGTTGCGATGCTTCAGTATCCGAATCGGGAGGCGTGGGGCTGGACGATATAGTGCTCAGACACGTGGGCGACTGTTCGAGCAGTCTCTTCGTGGACGGCTTCGAGTCAGGCGACACCGACGCCTGGAGCCGAACGGTGCCGTAGGTCCCTACACCGTTCGCGAGTACTTTGGGCCGTCTTCGCTGGGCTTCTCGAGGTAGGCGTCGAAGGGCATGCAGAGGTTGCGCAGGAAGAAACGGCCGGCGGGCGTGACCTCGAGGCGGTCGTCAGCGATGGCGATGAGGCCATCCTCGGCCATGGGCTCGAGCGCGGCAAGAGCGTGGGCGAAGTGCTCTCTCGGCTCGATGCCGAAGCGGCTTCGGACCCAGTCGAAGTCGAGCCGGAGGGTGCAGATCAGCCGGTGGATGACGCCGCGCCGAAGCTCGTCCTCGGCGGTGCGCACGAGGCCCCGGTCGACGGCCAGGCGGCGGTCGGAGATCGCCCGCTCGTACTCGGGCAGCTTGCGAGCGTTGGCGGCGTAGGCGCCTGCGATGTCGCCAATGGCGGTGATCCCGACGCCGACTTGGTCGGCGGCGGGCATGACGGTGTAGCCCATGAAGTTGCGGTGGACGCGGTCCTCGGCCAGGGCGAGGGCGAGCTCGTCGCCGGGCCGGGCGAAGTGGTCGAAGCCGACGAACGCGTAGCCGGATTCCACGAGCTCCGCCGCCGCAGTGGTGAAGAGGGAGAACTTCTCCCAACCGTTGGGCATCGCGCTCTCGTCGAGTTGCCGCTGGTGGGGCTTGATCCACGGCACATGGGCGTAGGAAAAGCACGCCATCCGGTCGGGCTCGAGCTCGTCGATGACGGTTCGCACGCAGGCGCGGAAGCTCTCCTCGGTCTGCAGGGGCAGCCCGTAGATGAGGTCGATGTTCACCGACCGGAAGCCGAGGCGGCGGGCCTCCTCGACGTGGTCGCGGGTGAGCTCGAGGGGCTGGATCCTCCGCACCGCACGCTGGACGGCGGGGTCGGTGTCCTGGAGACCCATGGAGATCCGGTTGAAGCCGAGGCTGCGGAGAGTCTCGAGGTGCTCTCGGGTGGTGACGCAGGGATCCACCTCGATGGCGACCTCCGCGCCTTCCGCCAGTGGAAAGCGGTCGGTGATCGCCTGGTGGAGGCGTTCGCACTGCTCCGGCGACAGGTAGGTCGGCGTGCCGCCGCCCCAGTGCAGCTGATTGAGCGTTCGCCGCGGGGAGATCGCTTCGGCGAGCAGGTCGAGCTCGCACTCCAGGTTGTCCAGGTAGGATTCTTCAGGGCCGCGCCGGGGCGAGACCACCACGTTGCAGCCGCAGAACGTGCAGCGCTGCTCGCAGAAGGGTAGGTGGACGTACATCGAAAGTGGGTCGTCGGGGCGCTGTGCCGCGTCGCCCAACCGGCCGCGATAGGCGCGTTCGTCGAACTCGCCGTCGAAGTGCGGCGCCGTCGGATAGGAGGTGTAGCGCGGGCCGGGACGGTCGTAGCGCGCCAACAGGTCGGGGTTCAGGGCCGAGAGGTCGAGGGAGTCACTCATCGGGACACCAGCAACCCATGCGCTCGGCGAATTATGAATGATGAATTATGAATGATGAATTCCATCGCAGGTCTCCCGCTCCGGTAGGCGAATCGCTTCCGGGTACCTTGTAGGTGGGCCCCAGCGCCGTATTTCAGACCGGTGCAATCGGTGTCGTTGCTGGCTCTGTCGTGAGTAGATCTTGCGATTCCATCGAAGTCTCGTGCCCGTCATTCATAACTCATAACTCATAATTCATAACCCATAACTCATCATTCTTCATAGCGGTACCGCTGAATCGTTTCGACAAAGGTGCCGACGGCGCGGACCGGCACGTCCGGCGTGATGCCGTGGCCGAGGTTGGCGATGTGGCCGCGGCGCGGGGCCTTGGCGAGCATGGCCAGGGTGCGGTGGCGGATGGCGTCGTCGGGGCCCATCAGAATGCCGGGATCCAGGTTGCCCTGCAGGGCGTGGTTCGGCAGCGCCCGGGCCGCCATGGCGAGATCGGCGCGCCAGTCGAGCCCGATGACCTCGCAGGGCATGTCGCGCATGAAGTGCAGGAGGTGCGAGCCCCCGTTGGCGAAGTAGATCCGGGGGACGCCGAGATCGGCGATGGCCTCGAGGAGCCGGCGCGCCGGGCGCAGGGCCCAGCGGCGGGCGTCGTCGGCGCCGAGGGCGCCGATCCACGAGTCGAAGATCTGCACCGCCTGGGCGCCATGCTCCACCTGGGTGCGGAGGTAGTCGGCCATGGCGTCGGCGACGCGGTCGAGAAAGGAGTCGAAGATGCCGGGGTGGTGGTGAGCGAATGCCTTGGCGCGGGTGAAGGACTTGGAGGTGGCCCCTTCAACGAGGTAGGTCGCCAGGGTCCAGGGAGCGCCGCAGAACCCGATGAGCGCGGTCTCGGGCCCGAGGCCGTCGCGCACCCGCTCCAGGGTCTCGGAGAGGAACTCGGTGCCCTCCCAGGGCGACGGAAAGATCAACCGCTCGAGGTCCTCGGGCTCGCGGACCGGGTTGGCGATGTGCGGCGCCGGGCTGAACGCGAGTTCGATGCCGGCGGGCACCAGGGGGGTGAGAATGTCCGAGAAGACGATGGCGGCGTCGAATCCGAAACGCCGGATCGGCTGAAGGGTGACTTCCGACGCGATCTCCGGATCCCGGCACATGGTCAGGAAGTCCCCGGCCTTCTTCCGGATCTCCCGATACTCAGGCAGGTACCGCCCCGCTTGGCGCATGATCCACACCGGCGGCCGGTCGACTTCCAAACGCGCGCAGGCACTTAAGAAGCGGTTCATCGCGTGAGCGCCTTCATGTCGACGACGGGAAACCCAATTATGAGTTTTGAATTATGAATGATGAATTGCATCGCAGTTCTCCTGTGCCGGTGAGTGAATCGGTTTCAGGATGGCGAACGGAGGTTTGAAGTGCCGAGTTCCAGCTCGGCAATGTCGGTGCCGTTGAGGAAACTATCGCGATGAGTCCTTGCGGGACCAAAGAAGTCTTGTGCCCGAAATTCATAACTCATAACTCATAACTCGAGTTTGATCTCCGCGACAGCGGAGTCAAACGCCGCGATCGCCTCATCGATCACCGTCTCGTCCTGGGCGGTGGAGACGAAGGCGACCTCGTAGGCGGATGGCGCCAGGTAGACCCCTCGCTCGAGCAGCGCGGTGTGCAGCTTGGCATAGCGCCCGGCCGCGTCGTCGTCGATGGCCTCCGCCGACAGCGGCGCCGGGCCCTCCTGAAGCGCCAACCACAGAATCGAGCCGCGGCGAACAACCGACCACGGCAGGTCGTGGGCAGCGAAGACGGTCTGGATGCCGGTTTCGAGCCGGGCGCCGAGAGCGTCCAGCGTCCGCCACGCGGCCCCGTTGTCGGCGAGGAGCTCGTGCAGGGTGGCGACGCCGGCGGCCATGGCCACCGGATTCCCGGACAGCGTGCCTGCCTGGTAGACGGGGCCCAGGGGTGCGAGCTGCTGCATGTGCTCACGCTTGCCGCCGTAAGCGCCCACCGGCATGCCGCCGCCGATCACCTTGCCGTAGGTCACGAGGTCGGGCTCGATGCCGTAGTGGCCGGCGGCGCCGTCGGGGCCGAGCCGGAAGCCGGTGATGACCTCGTCGAAGATGAGCATGGCGCCGTGGGCGGTGCACTCTTCGCGCAGGGTGTCGACGAATGATTGAGACTGTGGGAGCAGCCCGTTGTTGGCGGGGATGCCCTCGATGATGACGGCGGCGATCTCGGCGCCGCGCTCGGCCATGAGGGAGCGGAAGGACTCCTCGTCGTCCAGGGGCAGCACGAGGGTGTGGCCAGCGGACGAGGCAGGAACCCCGGCCGACGACGGTGTGCCGAAGGTGGCGAGGCCGGAGCCCGCGGCCACCAGGAGGTAGTCGGCGTGGCCGTGATAGCAGCCGGTGAACTTGACGATGGCGTCGCGGCCGGTGATGCCGCGGGCGAGCCGCACCGCCGACATCACGGCCTCGGTTCCCGACGAGACGAAGCGGACCATCTCGAGGAAGGGCACGGTGTCCACGACAAGCTCGGCGAGCTCGACCTCTTCGCGGCACGGGGCGCCGTAGGACATGCCCTCGCCGGCGGCGCTCTTGACGGCCTCGACCACCGCCGGGTGGGCGTGGCCGAGGATCAGCGGCCCCCAGGAGTTGACGAAGTCGGTGTAGCGCCGCCCGTCAGCGTCAGTGAAGCAGCACCCTTCGGCCCTGGCGTAGAAGAGTGGGTCGCCGCCCACCGACCGGAAGGCGCGGACCGGCGAGTTGACGCCGGCGGGAAGAACCCGACAGGCGCGCTCGTAGAGCTCGTGGGAGGTGGGTCCGGCGCTCACAGCCAACCCTCCTTCAGGGCCTGGCGCCCGTGGTAGGTGATGAGGATGTCGGCGCCGGCGCGGCGGAAGGCGTGCCAGTTCTCGAGGACGATGGCGCGCTCGTCGATCCAGCCGCGCTCGGCGGCCGCCTTGACCATGGAGTACTCGCCGGAGACGTTGTAGACGGCCAGCGGCAGAGGGAAGGACTCGGCGAGGTCGGAGACCACGTCGAGGTAGGCCAGCGCCGGCTTGACCATCAGCATGTCGGCGCCCTCCTCGACGTCGAGCTGGGCCTCGAGCAGGGCCTCGCGCCGATTGCGGGCATCCATCTGGTACGAGCGCCGGTCGCCCATGGACGGCGCGGAGTGCGCCGCCTCGCGGAAGGGCCCGTAGTAGGCCGAGGCGTACTTGACCGAGTAGGACATGATGGCGGTCTCGACGAGACCGTCATCGTCGAGGACGTCGCGGATAGCGGCGATGCGGCCGTCCATCATATCCGACGGCGCCACCACGTCGGCGCCGGCCCGGGCGTGGGACAGCGCCATGGCGGCCAGGTGGGGGAGGCTGGAGTCGTTGTCGATCCTGCCGTCCTTGATGAGCCCGCAGTGGCCGTGGTCGGTGTAGGCGCAGAGGCAGACGTCGGTCATCACGGTGACCTCGTCGCCGAAGCGATCCTTGAGGGCGGACACGGCGGTGGCCACGACGTTGCCGTCGGCGGAGGCCGCAGCGCCGTCGGCGGTCTTTTCGGATTCGTCGGGCACGCCGAAGATGAGCACGGCGCGGATGCCGAGGGCGAGATCGCCGGCGACGGTCTCGACGAGGCGGTCCACCGACTGGTGGTCGATGCCGGGCATGGCGTCGATGGGGTGCGACACGCCCTGCCCGGGAACGACGAAGTGGGGCTGGACGAGCATCTTGGCGTCCAGCCGCGCCTCGGCGACGAGGTCGCGCAGGGCGGCGGTGGTGCGAAGACGACGGGGTCTGGTGATCAGGGAATAGTCCGGCATAGCTCCTCCGCGAGGGATCTGAGATTGGTTTCCGGTGGGATGCGGCACTCGATGCCCATCTCCGCCGCAGCATTGCGGGTGGTGGGTCCGAGAGCCCAATGTGGACAGGGAAGGGGACGGCCGCCGACGCCGTCGAGGTACAGGCGGGTCGCACGCGGCGAGGTGACGACGACGGCGCTCGGCGTGTCGGCGATGGTGGGCAGCTCGTCCTTCGGTACGGGCTGCATCCGGTAGAGGACAACGGAAAGCACGCGGTGCCCTACCGCAGCCAGGGCGTCGGGAAGCTCCGACCGGCGGTGGTGGCCACAGGCGAAGAGCACCGTGGTCGGCTCGCTCCACGACGCGGTGAGCTCGGCCGCGAGGCCGAGGCCGGTCCCTGGTCCGACGATCTCCGGGATCAGTCCGGCGGCGGACGAAGCTTCGGCGGTGCCCTCGCCGACCACTGCCACCGGCAGGTCGAGCAGGTCGTCGACGCTCCGCTCCCGGCAGCGCCGAACCAACCGTTCGGGGGCGCGGGGGGAGGCCATCAGCACCCAGTCGGGCCGGTTCCCGCCGCGTGTGACGGCGTCCCAGCCGGCGGTGTCGTCCACGTCGACGAGGCGGAAGACCGGGTACGGGACGACGTGGAGCCCGGCCGCGTCGACCATGGTCTGGAGGTCGGCGCAATCGGCGGGTTCGCGGGTCACGAGAATCGGCCGGTTCATGAGCTCACGACGTGCGGCATGGCGGTCTTGAGGGCCTCGAAGCAGGCTTTCGTCGCGATCTCCGGTCGCGGCGACACCGCTGCGACCCGTGCGACGGTCGCCGCGGTCACCTCGTCGTCGATGTCGCCGAGCACGGCCTGCAGCCGGGTCTCGCCGTCGACGACGGTCGCCAGACAGCCCAGGGGCAGGTGGCAGCCGCCGCCGAGGAGATGGAGGAGACTGCGCTCCGCGCCCACGGCGGCGGCGACGGCTCCATCGTCGAGGGCTGCTAGGGGGCGGGTGAGCGGGTCCCCGGCCCGGCACTCGATGGCCAGGGCGCCCTGGCCGGGAGCGGGGAGCATGACCTCGGGCGGCAGCTCGAGAGTGTCGAGATCGTCGAGCTCGATCTCGAGCCGGCCGACGCCCGCGGCGGCGAGGAGGATGGCGTCGTACTCGCCGTCGCGCAGCTTGCGGATGCGGGTGGGGACGTTGCCGCGCAGGGCCTTGACCTGGAGGCCCGGGCGCAGGGCGAGCGCCTGGGCCGCCCGCCGCAGCGACGAGGTGCCGAGCACCGCGCCGTCGGCCAGGCCCATCGGGTTGCCCGGGGTGATCTCCAGGGAGTGCTTGCGGGCGAGAAGGAGGTCGGCGGGGTTGGCGCGTTCCGGAATCGCGATGACCTCGAGACCTTCGGGAGACTCGGTGGGGAGGTCCTTCAGCGAGTGGACCACCAGATCGATGCGGCGGTCGAAGAGGGCCTCCTGGAGCTCCTTGGTGAAGAAGCCCTTGCCCTCCATCTTGGCGAAGGCAACGTTCTGGATGCGGTCGCCGCGGGTCTTGATGACCTCGATCTCAGCCTCGAGGCCGAGGTGCTGCTCGAGCAGCCCGGCCACCGTGCGGGCCTGCCAGAGCGCGAGGTCGGAGCCCCTGGTTCCCAGTCGGAGCGGACTCATTCGTGGCGTCCCTTGCCGTTGGTCTCGATGCCCTCGATGAAGCCGTCGATGACGGCGCTGGAATGGTGCCACGCGGCGCCCTTGAGGCCCTTGAGGGGGACCTGAACGAGCCGTTTGATCATGGCGTCGGTCATCCGCTCGACGGCATCGCGGTCCTCGTCGTTGAGGTGGGAGAGGTCTTTGCTGAGACTGTGCTTGAGAGCCCTCTCGGCGACCTGGCGGAAGCTCTGCTTCAGCTCTTTCGCCACCGGCGAAAGGGCGCGGTCCAGCAGGCGGCGCCGCAGGGTCTCGATCTGGTGATCCACCAGCTTCTCGCACCGGTTCATCTCGGCGAGACGGTGCTGTCGGTTGTGCTCGGCCTCCTCGCGCATCTCTTCGATGCCGTGCAGGTCGACACCCACCAGGGCCCGCGCCTCGGGGGCGATGTTGGGCGGCATCGCCAGGTCGATGAGCAGCAGGCGCTCCGCATCCGTGAGGCGGGCGCGCATCGCTTCGATGAGGGGCCGGTGGACCAGGACCTCGTCGGACGAGGTTGCGGCCAGGACCAGGCCGGCGTGCGGCGGATCGTGGAGGATGGCGCCGATGTTGACCGCTTCGGCGTTGTCGTCGCCGGCGACCAGTGCGTCGGCGCGGGTCTTGGTGCGGTTGGCGACGAGAACCGGTCGTTCCGGGTCGGTGTTGCGGACCAGTCGGAGAGCCTGGGCGCCCATCTCACCGGCGCCGAGGATCAGGACCGGCGATTCGGTGGCCTCCAACTGGTCGTGGAGCCGCCGCTCCACCAGGGTCACGAGGGACACCGGCCGCCGGGTGAGCTCGGTCTCGGTGCGGATACGTTTGGACAGGTGGAAGGCCTCGTGGAAGGTCTGATCGAGGATTCCTCCGAGAAGGTCGATGTTGTGGGCGCGCTCGTGGGCCTCCTTGGCCTGACCGGCGATCTGGGCCTCGCCGACCATCATCGAGTCCAGCGCCGAGGTCACCCGGAAGAGGTGGCGGACCGCGGTGCGGCCGAAGTGAACGTAGAGGCGGTCGTTCTCCGGCAGCTGGGTGGTGCCGTCGGTGAGATCGGCCAACGAGCGACGGAGGTGGAAGAGCAGGGGATTGGTGTGGATGCGGGTTTCGCCGCGGAAGTAGAACTCGACGCGGTTGCAGGTTCCGAGGTAGACGAGCTCGGAGAATCCGGCGAGATGAGCAAGCTCGCGCAGCTGCGAGTGCTCGAAGTCCGCGGGCAGGGACGCGGCCGCCAGCTCGTCCACGTGTGCGGTGCGGTAGCTTGTTCCGACGACTCCGATGCGATCCAAGGCGGAACCTCCTCAGACGAAGGATGATAGCGGAGACCGGCACGCGATGGGTCACGAGGCGGTAAATTCTCCGTCCCGGGAAGGCACCGCCTCCCGCGTTCGCGCGGTCGACATGGCCGGCCGGGGAGAAAGAAGGGCCCGCGGGGCGGCTGCCCCGCGGGCATCGTCGGTCGGCCCCCGCCTGCGCCCTCAGTTCCAGGCGCCCACCGAGCCCGATTCGAAGCCGTCGGCGAAGATCACGGTGTCCAGAACGTTGATCTGGACGCCCGGGATCGTTCCACTGTTGTTGTTTTCGTCCTGCTCGCCGATCTCGCCCTCGGAAAAGTCGTCGGTCATGGTGTCGGTCACGACGCCCACGTAGTAGGTCCCCGGCGGGATGGAGGGGGGAAAGAACCCGTCGAAGGTCGCGAAGCTGCCCTGGTGGCCTGGGATCGGGTTCATCCTGACCGTGCCGATGAGGTGGTCGGCGGACGAGATGGTGTCATTGGTGGAGGCGTAGAACGCCACGTCGAAGGACGAGGCGCAGTCCCCGCCGCCGCGGTTTCTGATGTCCGTCGACATGGTGAAGGACTGGGTCGGTTCGACAATCGTTGCGCTCACGGAGCCGCTCGGCATGTCGGGCTCCAGGTCGGCGTGCAGCGCGTCGAAGACCTCCAGCGCGACATCGGAGATGTAGGTGAGGACGGTGTTGTCGGTCCTCGTGTTGTCCTTGGTGAAGACCACCACGCCGACGGCGTCGGGGCCGATCTCCATGATCCCGGTGTTGCTGAGCGGGCGGCTCGCCCCGCCCTTGAGGCCGCCCTTGGACCAGACGTCCACGTGGTTCGGCAGGAGGTCGTCCAGCGCCGTCCACTCGGTCATCACCTGGAGAGCGTTCCGGGTGTTGGCCTGGTTGAGGAACGCTCCCTCCCAGAACTTCTCGAGCAGCAGCACGAAGGCCTTCGGGGTGGAACTGTTGAGCCCCATGGCGTAGTACCGCTCGTGGCCGGCAGTGGCGTTGTACCGCGGCAGGGAGGGCGGGTTGCCGAGGTAGTCCGAGAGGTCTCCCCAGGTATCGGAACCGGTGCGCCACAGCGGTTCGAAGGCCCATCCCGGGATGGTGAAGAACGAGGTGTCGGACGGGAAGTTGATCACCTGGCCCTGCCACATGATGGTGCGGTCGACGTCGTGGATGCTGGTGACGGGCCACCAGCCGCGGCCGACGCCCGGGACTCCGGACAGCCACTCGTTGAGGTCGGTGGCGGATTCGGAAACGCCGATGACCTCGTCATCCACCAGCGCCGAGGTGGCGCCGTTGTCGCTCACCTGCATCATCGCCCGGTCGAAGCGCTCGAGGTCGAAGGCGTTGCCGAAGTCCGAGCTGTCGAAACCGGGGAAGGATCGCTCGTCCACGTACCAGTTGTCCCGGCAGTCGTCGCAGTTGGTGTAGTTGAGGTCGTCGAACAGCCCGAACCGGCCGGCCTCCACGTCCTGCCAAAATCTGATGTGAACCGCCACCTTGGCCGAGCTCGCCAGGTAGAAGGGCTCGGACGGCCGGTAGGCGAGGGACTGCCCGGTTCGAAAGTTCTTGGCGTAGACACCGATGACGCCCTGGCCGGCCGACTCGAAGTCGGCAGTCAGGTTCGACAGGTCGACGGGGACCGGCTGCGGATCGGGATCGGAGGGGATCGGAGCCACCTCGATCAGGCTCTTCGGGCCATCCCCCCAGAGGGCGCCGTAGTAGAGCGTCCCCGAGGATTCCCAGGTTTCGAGATCGATGATGTGGGTGTTCGAGTCGGCGATGGAACTGTCGTAGTCGTCGAGCTCCGAGCTCGTCATCCATCGGTAGTGCCCCCACTCACCGTCGGGATACATGGCGACGATCACCGCGTAGCGGTAGCCCGAGTGGGTGTCGCTCCAGTACCTCTCGAAGTCGATCAACCGTCCGGCCAGGGGTCGGATGAGATCGCTGATATCGGCGGATTCGAGGTGGTAGTACAGCACTGTACGCGGTTGGTTGGGATCCTCCACCCACACTCCGGCGAAGCGGACGTCGCCACCGGGTTCGGTGTAGGACTCGAAGTCGATGATGTTCCGGCCTTCCCGGAGATACTGGTCGAGCCAGTCCTGGAAGCCCGCTTCGGTGTTGGTGGTTCTCAGCGCGAACGAGTAGTCGTCGCCGTCCTCGAGGAACACCGCCGAGTACCGTTTGACGCCGTCGAAGTAGCCGACCTCGACGTCGAGGAACCGACCGGCGAGCGCGCCCATGTCGTTGAAGAAAGTGTTCCACTCGGCGCTCGTGCCCTGGATCAGGGTGTGGATGGTCCCCGAAACATCCATGAAGACGCCGCTGTAACGCTCTTCGACGCCATCCCACCGAACCTCGATGTCCACCGGGCTCCTCCCGGCCAGCGCTTGCAGGGCGGTGGCGAGATCCCAGTTCGTCCGGTCGAGGTTTCTGGCGTATGCCGGATCCAGACCTTCGGAGGATGATGTCGCCGGGCCACCGTCGGTGGCCTGATCGGATTCGGCCGTCCCTTGGAGCGGCTCGACAGAGGCCTCGGCGGGCGCTGGAGCAGCGGCGAGGGCCAGCAGCAGGCAGGCAAACGCGATCTTGAACATTGAAACCCCTTTCTGTGGCGGTTCAAGGTGAATTTCGGCGTTGCAACGGCAGTGGTGGTGCGCCGTCGCGCGGCAATCAAATTGAAATTATGACCGAGTCTCAGTCTAAAAAACCGATTCGGCCCTGTCAAGTCGGACGGAGCCCGCTGTGTATCGTGGGTGCCGTTGCGCTGGTCTTCGCCGCTGCTCATCATGGCGACTGCCGACGACGGGATCTTCGGCTGTTGAGAAGGACCTCGGTGCGTCGAGTTCGGGTTTCGAGCAACCAGGAGCCGATCTCGATAGGTGCTGGTACCATGCGGGTCACGACGTTGTGCGATCCCGAACGGGAGGGTAACCACAGGCTATGAAGCTGAACACTGGTCTGTACGATTCGACGCTCGGCAAGAAGTACATCATGGCCTTGACCGGCCTGCTGCTCTTCGGTTTCGTGGTCGGTCACCTGGCCGGAAACCTGCAGCTCTACCTCGGTGAGGAGATCTACAACGCCTACGCCCACAAGATCCAGAGTCTCGGACCGCTGCTCTGGCTGGTCAGGGCGGTGTTGCTGAGCATCGTCGCTGTACACATCGTCGTCGCCGTGCAGCTGTGGCTGCGCAACCGCCGAAGCCGGCCGGTGAAGTACAAGGTCTTCAACCCGCCGGCGGTGGATTACGCGGCAAAAACGATGATCCTGAGTGGGCCGATCATCGCGCTGTTCATCGTGTATCACTTGCTGCACTTCACGGTGGGCAACGTGCACCACGACTTCATTCGCGGCGACGTTTACCACAATGTGGTGTCGTCGTTCCAGGTCTGGTGGGTGGCCGGGTTTTACATCCTGGCGAACCTGCTGGTGGCCATCCACCTGTACCACGGCCTCTGGAGCCTCTTCCAGAGCTTCGGTTGGGATCACCCGCGGTTCGGCGGAGTCCGCAGGTGGATCGCGGTGGCGTTCGCCGTGGTGATCGGCGCCGGAAACATCTCGATGCCGCTGGCGGTGCTCGCCGGCGTGGTGCGGTGAGAAAGGCAGGATCATGAAACTCGACGCACGCATCCCGTCCGGTCCGCTCGCCGACAAGTGGCAGGGTCTCAGGGACCACCTCAAGCTCGTCAGCCCGGCGAACAAGCGGAAGCGCAGCGTGATCGTGGTCGGCACCGGCCTCGCCGGCGGCGCCGCCGCGGCCAGCCTCGGCGAGCTCGGCTACCGGGTGAAGGCCTTCTGCTACCAGGACAGCGCCCGCCGCGCCCACTCCATCGCCGCGCAGGGCGGCATCAACGCCGCCAAGAACTACCAGAACGACGGCGACTCGGTGTTCCGGCTCTTTTACGACACCATCAAGGGCGGCGACTACCGGGCCCGTGAGGCCAACGTCTACCGTCTCGCCGAGGTCTCCAACAACATCATCGACCAGTGCGTCGCCCAGGGCATCCCCTTCGCCCGTGAGTACGGCGGATACCTGGCGAACCGCTCCTTTGGCGGCGCCCAGGTCTCGCGCACCTTCTACGCCCGCGGCCAAACCGGGCAGCAGCTCCTGCTCGGCGCCTACTCGTCGCTCAATGCCCAGGTGGCGGCGGGGACCGTCGAGGTCCACCCGCGGACCGAAATGCTCGATCTCGTGGTCGTTGACGGTAAGGCCCGCGGCATCGTGACCCGCAACATGGTCACCGGGGTGGTGGAGTGCCACGTCGCGGACGCCGTGCTCCTGTGCACCGGCGGCTACTCCAATGTCTATTTTCTCTCGACGAACGCCAAGGGCTGCAACGTGACCGCCGCCTGGCGGGCCCACCGCCGCGGCGCCGGTTTCGCCAACCCGTGCTACACCCAGATCCACCCGACGTGCATTCCCCAATCCGGCGACTACCAGTCCAAGCTCACGCTCATGTCCGAGTCCCTCCGCAACGACGGCAGGGTGTGGGTGCCGGAGGCGGCGGGCGACGAACGCGATCCCAACTCCATACCCGAGGCCGAACGGGACTACTACCTCGAGCGGATCTATCCCGCCTTCGGCAACCTCGTACCGCGGGACGTTGCCTCGCGCAACGCCAAGAACGTCTGCGACGAGGGACGGGGCGTGGGACCGGGCAACCGCGGCGTCTACCTCGACTTCGCCGAGGCCATCGGCCGCCTGGGTGAGGACGTCATCCGCGCCCGCTACGGCAACCTCTTCGACATGTACCAGATGATCACCGGGGAGAACCCCTACAAGGTTCCCATGCGCATCTACCCCGCGCCGCACTACTCCATGGGCGGTCTGTGGGTCGACTACTACCTGATGAGCACGATTCCCGGACTCTTCGTCCTCGGCGAGGCCAACTTCTCCGACCACGGCGCCAACCGCCTCGGCGCATCGGCGCTGATGCAGGGGCTCGCGGACGGCTACTTCGTCATCCCCTACACCCTGGGCGAGTACCTGGCCGGGGCGAGCCTTGACGAGGTCGAGCTCAACGGCGACGCCTGTCGCCAGACGGTGGCGGACGTGGAGCAGCGGACCGCGGATTTGCTCGCGGTCAACGGCTCGCGGACCGTCGACAGCTTCCACCGCGAGCTCGGGCTGCTGATGCTCGATCAGTGCGGCATGTCACGGACCGCCGGTGGGCTCACTGAGACCATCGACAAGATCCGCACCCTGCGCGGTGAGTTCTGGGACGACGTCAGGGTGCCGGGCGAGGACACCGACCTCAACCAGGAGCTGGAGAAGGCCGGCAGGGTCGCCGACCACTTCGAGCTTGCGGAGCTCATGTGCCGGGATGCGCTGGCGCGCAACGAGTCCTGCGGCGGCCACTTCCGCGAGGAGTACCAGACCGAGGAGGGCGAGGCGCTGCGCGACGACGAGAACTTCAGGCACGTGACGGTCTGGGAGTTCCAGGGAGCCGAGAAGGAGCCCACCGCCCATCAGGAACAGCTCGAGTTCGAAGAGGTTCAGTTGACCCAGAGGAGCTACAAATGAAGTTGAAGCTTCACGTTTGGCGGCAGAAGAACGCCGAGGACAAGGGCCGTTTCGCGACCTACGAGCTCGATGACGTCAACAACCACATGTCTTTCCTCGAGATGCTCGACGTCCTCAATCAGCAGCTCATTGCCGGGGGCGAGGAGCCCGTGGCCTTCGAGCACGACTGCCGCGAGGGCATCTGCGGCGCCTGCGGCTTCGTCATCAACGGCGTCGCCCACGGCCACCAGAAGGGCAGCACTATCTGCCAGCTTCACATGCGGCACTTTTCCGACGGTGACGAGATCACCATCGAGCCGTGGCGGGCGAAAGCCTTCCCGGTGATCCGGGACCTGGTGGTGGACCGCTCGGCCTTCGACCGGATCCTGCGCGCCGGTGGCTTCATTACCGTGCGCACCGGCAGCGCCCAGGATGCGAATACCGTCCCGATTTCCACCGAGACCGTCGAGAACGCCATGGACTACGCCGAGTGTATCGGCTGCGGCGCCTGCGTTGCGTCGTGCCCGAACGGCGCGGCGATGCTCTTCGTCGGTGCCAAAATCGCACACCTCGGCCTTCTTCCCCAGGGTCAACCCGAGCGGGACAGGCGGGCTCTGAGCATGGTCGAGGCCATGGAGGCCGAAGACTTCGGGGCGTGCACCAACTTCCGCTCCTGCGAGGCGGTCTGTCCCAAGGAGATCTCCATCACCGGCATCGCCCGTATGAACAAGGACTATCGCAGGGCTCTGTTCTCCGGCGTCGGCTTCGCCAGCGGCAAAAAGCGGTAGGGCGGGCGGCGCAGCGCTGTTCATCATGGTGCGGCGGTAGTGCTGGGCCGTTGAACCGGAGTCATCCGGTCGCTGAGAATCTCAACGTCCCGAGGGCGACGCCGACCACGGAACGTTGTCTTTCATCTCTCGGGCAGCTCGATCGAGCTCGGCTCAGTCTCCGAGAATCGATGTGATCACGATCCCGACCATGAGCACGAGGAGGAGGGCGCCGCACCCGGCCATGAAGAGCTCGCCGGCCGAGTAATTCGATCCGCGTTGTCCCTTCAGGGGACCGGAGGTGTTACCTTTTCCGGACGGGCGTTTCGTGGGTTTCCGTTTCGCCATGGGATCAGTGTAACGCGTCCGGCACATGGGGGTGGTCAAATGGCGGAGCTTCCGGTGGAAATTGGCGAGAAGCAGCGCCCTGCGGCGCAGTTGGCGGGCCCGTGAATCTGCTCATCCGAGGGAAGGTCGGGGCCGCGGGTAACCGCCAATAGTTCTCCCGTCGCGATTCGGCGTGGTCGGTCGCTGACGACGGCCGCGCCGAATCTTCAACTCTGAGAGAGTGCTTGAAACACCGCGATTTTCGGGCCGGGAAGGGGACGGAGGAGCACCCCCCGGATTCCCTGAACTCCGGAGGATGCCGTAGATGGTAGGCCAATAGTAGGTTAATATTGGCGGGCAAAAAATGGTGAGCGGCAGGTACTCTGCCGATGCAAGGTGGGCATGCAGCCGGTCCACGAAGTCTTCCGGACTCCCTCGCAGCATGACGAGCAGGGTTTGAGGACCATAGACCACATGATGCCCACCACAATGCAATTGGTGTGCCAGACGTGCCGACTGAAACCGCGCATCCGGGTGTTTCGTATTGAACGGTAGGTGAGGGGGCGTTCCAGAAGGGAACAAGGAGGAAAGATGGAAATCGGTGTGGAGAGTGCGCGCGAACGACGCAACTTCATCGAGGAGATTGGAGCGAAGATCCCGGGTTTCCGCGGCTATCTCGAGGCCGAGATCCGGCGGGACGTGGACAAGATGCAGCGGGACTGGCTGGCCGCACAGGTCGACCGTGGCCGGGGCAGTCTCCAAGGCAAGGTCCGCGACTGGAGCCGGTCGGGGAATCTGGCGAATCTCGACCTGGCGTCGAGCATTGACAAGGGCCTCGACCGCTTCGCCAACCGGATCCGGCACGCCGACTACGGCGCCAGCGGATTCTTCGATCCGGTGAAGATCCGCGAGGCCGAGCTCGAGCGGCTGTACGCCTTCGACCTGGCCCTGATCCACACAGTGGAGAGCCTGGCGGACCGCATCGATATGCTGCCCGGCACCGCGGCCGAGCCGGATCTGCGCACGTTGCTCGACGCAGTCCACTCGGCGGATCGGCAGTTCGACGAACGATCGACCGTCTTCGAAGACGTGACTCAGAAGGGAGGCCAGTGATGGCCCTGCTCGAGATCATCGAACACCACGATCCCACCGGTGAGGAGATCGTCTACCGCTTTCCGCCCCAGGGCAGCGCGGCCATCAAGCTCGGCGCCCAGCTTGTGGTGCACGAGACCCAGGAAGCGGTGCTCTACCGCGACGGTAAGGCACTCGATGTCTTCGGCCCCGGCCGGCACACGCTCTCGACCCAGAATATTCCACTGCTCGGCAAGGTCATCGGCGCGCCCTTCGGCGGCGAGTCACCCTTTCGGGTCGCGGTGGTCTTCATCAACAAGCGCACCTTCATCGACCAGAAGTGGGGAACCCGCGAACCGGTGGTGTTCCGGGACTCCGAGCTCGGGATGGTGCGTCTGCGGGCGTTCGGAACCTACGGCTACCGCGTTGCCGACAGTCAGCTCTTCGTCAACACGGTGGTGGGCTCCCAGGGTCTCTTCGAGACCATCCGGCTGCAGGATTTCTACCGCGACGTCATCGTCTCGCGGCTGAACGACCTGCTCGGTGAAACGCTCGACACGATCTTCGACCTGGCCAGGTACTACGACGAGCTCGGCACCGCCGCCAAAGCGCGTCTCGCCGAGGACTTCGCTAAGTACGGCGTCGATCTCAGCGATTTCTACATCAACTCCATCACCCCACCCGACGAGGTGCAGGAGAAGATGGACGAGCGTTCGGCCATGGGCGCGGTCGGCGACATGAACACCTACATGCAGTTCAAGGCTGCTCAGGCCGTGGAGGAAGCGGCCCAGGGCGGCGGCGGTGGGGAGGGCGGCAGCGCGGCGGGAGCCGGAATGGGCCTCGGCCTCGGGGCGGGCTTCGGTGCGATGATGCCGGGCATGATCGCTCAGAGCATGCAACAGGCCGGCCAGGGCGCTCAGGCGCAGGGTGGCGCGGCGCCGGCTGCGACCGGTGCGGCTGCCGGAGCCGCTGCCGCCGGCGGCTTCTGCTCCGACTGCGGAGTCCAGCTTCCGCCGGCTGCGAAGTTCTGCCCGGGTTGCGGCAAGAAGCAGGCGGTGGCGGGTTGCTCCAACTGCGGCCAACCGGTGCCGGACGGGGCCAAGTTCTGCCCGAACTGCGGCACCAAGCAGGGCGAATAGGGGAGATCTCGGGGTCGATGGTTTGTCGAACGGTGCTCGGGGTCTCGATGGCATCGCCGGGTCGAGATTCGAGGGTCAGGGGTCAGGCGTGCGAGATGATGTCCCCAGGTCTCCACCCTCTACTCTTCACTTCTCGCCCGTCACCAACGGATGAGATCTTCATCGGCGATGCCGGCGTCACCATCCAGTTTCGAACCGGGAGTTTCTGAATGCCAGTGTCCTGCACCCAGTGCGGGGCTTCGATCGAGCCGCGGGCGGACGAGCGCCTCCTGGTGTGTCCATTCTGCTCGACGGCGCTCGTGCTCGACGGATCGGCGACGCTCTTCCACGAAATCGTGCTGCCGACGATCGACGCGCGCGAGGTGCCGTCCCACCTCCGCCGTTTCCTCGGCGGCACCGCGACGGTGGCCGGCCTCGACACCAAGGCCTCGCTGGAAGACCCGAAGCTGGAGTACTTTCCGTTCTGGGCGTTTACCATCGTGGTGAACGGAGCCGAGCGGGTGGTGCTCGAACCGGCGGCGCCGTCGGCGCTCCAGGGCATGCAGGGCATCGAGGTGCCGGCCGGAGCGACCCGTCCGATGAGCGGCGACCCGGCCGGCGGTGCACCGGTGGTGGATCCCGAGGTGCCCGCCGACACCGCTCGGGGCTGGTTGGAGAATCGGTATGGGTCCGGCGTGGAGGTCCGCAAAACCGTGCTCTATCACCTGCCGCTCTTCCGCACCCCGTACACCTTCGCCGGGCGGCGCTACACCGCTGCGGTGGACGCGATCTCCGGCAAGGTCTTTCCGGCCGACTACCCGGCTAAGGCGGAAGCGCCGTACGTGATGGTGGCGGTGCTCGCCCTCATCGTCTTCGGTATCGAAGGTTTGCTGATCAGCAACGTCCTACTCAAGGCAGTGGTCTATCTCATCTCGGCGGCGCCGATCCTCGGGATCGCCTGGTTGACGAGCCGGAAGGTCTGATGAGCTCGCCGAGCATTCCCCCGCCGCCTCCTCCTGCAAAGTCCGAACCGCCTCGGAGCCAGAAGAAACCGACGAAGAAGACCGAGAAACCCAAGGTGCTCAAGGGGCTGACCTGCGCCTCCTGCGGCGGTTCGGTAGAGGTGATGGAAGGCCGGACCAACGTGGCGTGCCGGTACTGCGGAACCGGGCAGGCGGTGGTGGGAACACGCGGCATCGTCAGGGTGATGGTGCTCAACCGGCTTGACCGCGACGCCGCCAAGCGAGTCGTCCGCGGGTGGTTCGCCAAGGGTATTACCAAGGAGCCGAGACTCCGCAAGGAAGCGACTCTCCAGGAGGCTTTTCTGGCCTGGTTCCCCTTCGTCCGGGCCCGGCTCGACATCATAGGCTGGATTCTCGGTATGAAGATTCGAAAGCGGAAGCGGGGCAACCGCTGGGAGACGGTGGAGACACCGGTCGAGAGCGCGGTGGAGCAGACGGTCGACCTCACCATGCCGGCATCGGACATGGCAGAGTTCGGCGTTCATCGGGTGGACCTCACCGGCGACGAGGTCCTGCCGCTGGACGACGGACTGCTGCGGTCGCGAGGCATGGTTTTCCGACCCAGCCGGTCGCTGGAGGAGCTCGGCGAGCTCCTCGGGCAGCAGGCGATGAGGGATGCGGGAAGCCGCGGCCGGCCGGATCGGGTGAGCTTCTCCTGGCTGTCGTCGCTGCGCCGGCGGGTGGCGTTGGTCTATTACCCCTTGTGGGTCATCCGGTACGGCTTCCGCGGGCAGACCTACCAGGTTTTGGTGGACGCCGAGGACGGGAGCCTCGCCTACGGCAAGGCGCCGGGGAACCACCTCTGGCGGGCGTTCTGTCTGGTGGCCTCCTGCGCCGGAGCCTCGTTCGTCGGCACCACCTTCCTGCAGCACGCCGACGTCTTTCTCCGCTCGGACGACGGTCTCAAGGGTCTCGCCATCGTCGGGCTCGTCCTGGCGGGTCTGGTCTACTGGGGTTACCGCCAGTTCCGGCACGGCGGTGTCGTCGAGGAGGGGACCGGTCTGGAGACGGGCAAGGAGTCGGGGGATCTGGAGACCGCCGTCAAGCAGCTCACGGCGAGGTTCCAATGAACCTGCTGAAGCTGGTGAACCTGGACTGTCCATCGTGCGGCTCGGCGATGAGCGGCGAAGGCTTCGATACCATCTTCTTCTGCAGCCACTGCGGCGCCGCCGCGGTGCTCGACGAGGACGGTCTGCAGACGGTGGAGGGCTCGGCGCTGATGCCGGCGCCGGGACGGCGCGCGGACACCTGGCGGCCGGCGTGGAGGCTCGAGGTCGATGTCCGGGTCGAGAAGCGTTTCCGGTCGGACGGGAGGGAAACCCCAGGGTGGGAGGGCCGGCGGCTTTTCTTCGTGCCGGCGTTCGATCTCCCACTCGGCGACGTCACCCGGTTGGCGAGGGCGCTTTCTGATACCACCGAGGCTCGTACCGAGGTGCCGCGCGAACCGATTCACGGGGGCACCCTCGCCCACGAAGATGCGATGGTGCTCGTTCGCCACCTTCTG
The DNA here is from genome assembly GCA_036351195.1 of Thermoanaerobaculales bacterium. GTDB lineage: Bacteria > Acidobacteriota > Thermoanaerobaculia > Thermoanaerobaculales > Sulfomarinibacteraceae > JAHECW01. The sequence continues at coordinate 32,874 of JAZBOQ010000070.1, forward strand.
GTGGGCGACGAGGTCCGTCGTTCGGATATGCTGGCTTCGGTTGAGGTGATCGTGAACGAGGTCGGCCGAAGCCTCGTGGCGATTCCCTTCGAAGCTCATGACGGCCGCCTCCGTTGCGCAGTGACGGGGGTCGCGGTTGGCAGCGATGGAGGCTGACGCCTGGTTTTTCAATTCTCGACGTGGTTTGACATGGTTTCACACGTCGCGGGGAGTGTCAGCGTAAAAATAGAGGCGATGACACGAGAATCTCGAGAGGGGGAGAGTGAGATGAAGGGCTTGTTTCGTATCGCGATCGTTGTGTGCGTGGTGGGGATGGCGGTTCCGGCGGCGGCCGATGAGCGGGGGTTTTATGTCGGCCTCGGACTCGGTTTCCCGTCATACAGCCTGGAGGACTTCGCTCCCGACGCCCCGGATCTACGGTTCGAGTCCGACAGCTTCGGTTTCAGGGCTTTCGGCGGGTATCGGCTGTTCACGAATCTGGGGTTCGAGCTCGGTTATCAGGATCTCGGCAGGATCAAGCAGTGGGAGACCGACGCCAACCGGAATGACCTCAAGACGGAGGTGGCCATCGATGCGTTGGATCTCTCGGTGCTGGGGATCGTCTCGATGGGCAAACGCGCATCGGGCTTCGTCAAACTGGGTGCGGCAGCCTGGAACACCGATGTCACCTACCGAGACGACGACGAAGTCGACAAGTTGAAGGACGACGGCATCGGCATCGCCTACGGACTGGGAGTGGACTTCTTCTTCAAGAAGACGGGGCTTCGTCTCGAGGGGGCGTGGATGGACGTCTCCGACGCCGGCACTACCTTTATGTTGATCGGGAGCGTGACGGTCAACTTCTGACGAGAAAAAAACGGCAGGAAGCGGGTCCTGTTTCGGGGCGGCGAGGGAAATCGCCGCCCGGTTTTCATTTTGTGCGGAAAACTCGATATGATGACGGCCAATCGGTGAAACTCGAGGCATTGATTTTCGTACCTCTTTTTATAAATTTAATGACTAATATGTCATTCTTTTTCTTGGAGGTGGCCCCGTGACTTCGACCATCCTGATGCTGGCCCTCATCATCATCCCCGCCGTTCTCTTCCTGGCCTACCTGGTGATCCGCGTTCGCTACAAGAAGGCGGGGCCCGACGAGGCGCTCATCGTCTTTGGCCGCCGGAAGCTGCTCGGCAAGAAGGTCCGCAGCGAAAAAGGGGAGGTGGAGGGCTTCCGCATCATCCGCGGCGGCGGCACCTTCGTGTGGCCGGCGTGGGAGCAGTACGAGGTGCTTTCCCTGCGCATGATGACCCTGGAGATCGACCTTCCCCACGTGTACACCATCCAGGGCATTCCCATCAACGTGAAGGCGGTTGCCCAGGTCAAGGTCCAAGGCGACATCGAGCACATCCGCAGCGCGGCGGAGGGCTTCCTCGGCATGCCGGTGGACGATGTCCAGGCGACCATCAAGGAGACGGTGGCGGGTCACCTCCGCGGAATCGTCGGAACACTCACCGTCGAGGAGCTCTATCGAGAGCAGAAGCTCTTCCAGGACAAGGTCAGGGAAGAAGCCCACATCGATCTCGAGGGGATGGGCTTCGAGTTCCGCTCCTTTGTCTTTCAGGCGATTCAGGACGATGAAGGTTACCTCAACGCCCTCGGTCAGCCGAAGATCCAGGAAGCGCTCAAGAACGCCAGAATCGCCACCGCCGGCGCCGACCGCGATGCCGCGATCGAGGAGGAGCAGGCGCGGCAGCAGAAGGAGCAGAAGCGGATCGGCGTGGACACCGAGATCGCCGAGGCCGACAAGGCCCTGAGTCTCAAGAAGGCATCGATCAAGAAAGAGGTCGATGTCGCCGACGCCCAGGCCGTGAAGGCGGGCGAAATGGAGCTCAAGATCCAGGACATCAAGATCGCCGACCAGGAGGTCGAGCGCCAGAAGCTCGAGCTCAACGCCTCGATTCGGGAGAAGGCAGACGCCAAGAAGTACGAGGCCGAGCGGTTGGCCGACGCCAAGAAGTACACCGTTGAGAAAGAAGCGGCCGCCGAGCGCCTCCGTCGCGAAGAGGCGGCGAAGGCGCTGCAGGCCGAAGGTGAGGCCAAGGCCCGGGCGGAATCGGTGCAGCGCCGCCAGATCGGCCTCGCCGAGGCCGAGGCCATTCAGGCCAGGGGTGAGGCCGAAGCCGAGGCCCGGCGCAAGCTCGCCGAAGCGCTCAAGCTCTACAACGAGGCCGGTCTCTCCATCGAGGCTCTCAAGGTGCTGCCGGAGATCGCCGCGGCGGTCTCCGAGCCCCTGTCGCGCGCCGGCGAGACGACCATCATCTCCAATGGCGGCAACCCCGGCGACGGCACCGGAGCGGCCCGCCTCACCGACGACGTGACCCAGGTGATCACCCAGCTCGGCCCGATCATGAAGCAGCTCTCGGGCGTCGACATGGACAAGCTCCTCAGGGACATCTCGAGCCTGCCGTCGGCGGTGGCCAAGGGTCTGTCCAAGGATGAGGAAGACGAGAATCCGACGCCCGGGAAGGTCTTCGGGGAGTAGCGGATCATGAACGAGGATCTCGGCGCGCTGCTCTTCGAGCTGCAGCGGGCCCCGTCGTCGGTGGCGCGGGCCAAGGTCCTCGCTCGTGCCTGGCGAACCGTCAGAGACCTCAGCTCAACCGAGCGCCGGCAACTGGCCCGGGAGGTGGGCTTCGACGGGGCGGAAGATCTCATCGAAGGGCTGGCCGGTAAGGACCGGGGAGTTTTCGCGCCGGCCGCCGTTCTCGAGGCGCTCGGCAAGCTGCGGTCGGATCCGGAGACCTCGGTGCGGCGGGTTGTCGAGGATCTGCGCGATCCCGACCGCCGCGACGAACTGCTGATTCGCGGTATCGACCTCGTGGCCGACAGCGTTTCCCGGCCGGAAGGAGGCGACGGCGAGGCGCTCACCCCGGACGAGGCGTCGGCGGCCTACGACGGGGCTCTCGAACTCGACGACGACGATGTCGCTGCCGGGCCTGCCGTCACTCCGGTGGTTCATCGGAGAGCAATGCCCCCGCGGCCTCCGGTGTCGGGACAGGAGCCGGCGAGAGGACAGGGGCAGCAGCGGCGGCAGGAACTGGGACAGCTGCAGGGGCAGCGACAGGAACAGCGACAAGAACAGCGGCAGGCGCAGGAACCGAGGCCGAGGCCCGAACCCCGCCCGGAACCGAGGCCCGAGCCGACGGCGACCCCGGAGGCGCCGCCGCCGATACCAGAACGGGCGGCAGAGCTGGCGGTTGATCCGGAGCCGTCGATTTGGGACTCGTTGGCGCTGCGTGAGGATCCCGCGGCGTCGATGTCCATGGGACTGCCGCAGACGGTGGTGGTCGACCTCGGTCCGGCGAGACCGGACGAGAGGTCCGTGGAAGGCAGCGCCATTCGCCGGTTGCGGCAGCTGCGGGACCGGATTCCGGAGCTGGCGGGGGCGCCGATCTCCGCGTTGGAACGGGAGCTCGACAGGCTGCCGGAGCCGTGGGCGCGGCGGCGCGGTTTGGTGGCCCTGCTCGAGGCGGACGTCCCCGACGATCCTGCGTCGGCCCTCGACCTCGTCGAGGCCCTCGATCGCCCCATGGACCGCCGCTGGTGCCTGTCGGCCCTGGCTCGCCGTGGAGATCTCGCCGGTAGGGACCTGGAACGCGCGCTCGAGATGCTCGACTCGCCCACGGCGAAGCGGCGGATCAGCAGACTGGCCACCGGGTAGCGCTGCGATTCCTGATCGCGATCTGCGCGCGAGGACGCGCGCAACACAACGAATCCAACCCGCGTCATCGTGGTGAGGGCGTCCCTGCCCGCAACCGAGGCCGCTGTGGAGCGACGGGCATCACTGCCGGTTGTCCCTTCGCCCCGAGGTTCTCCAGTCGCCCCATCGATCCCGATCCCGTTCCCGATCACGATCCCGATGCGATCGAATTCGATGCCCGCGGACGCGGGCACGGACGCGGGGGATCGTCATTCGAATCCTGATCGGTTCAGGTCTCGGGTATTCTCCTAAGCGATGATGCGCACCGCTGATATTGTCGAACGCTGGTACGCCGAGGCGCTGGTTCGACCGGTGGAGATCCTGCGCTCGTACAAGACGGTGCGGCTGCGGCCGGACCTGCTCGCCGGTCTGACCGTCGCCGTCGTCGCGATCCCCCAGTCCATCGCCTACGCCTCCATCGCCGGCCTGCCGCCGTCCTACGGGCTCTACGCGGCGGCGGTGGCGGCGATCATCGGTTCACTATGGGGCTCGTCGCGTTTTCTCAACACGGGCCCGACCAACGCCATATCGATCCTGGTGCTGTCGATTCTCTCTCCCCTGGCGGTGATCGGCTCGGCCGAGTACCTCATGGCGGCGTCGCTGATGGCGGTGATCGTCGGCGTCTTCTGTATCGTCTTCGGATTCCTCGGCCTCGGGGTGCTCATCAACTTCGCGTCGCGGGCGGTGTTGCTGGGCTTCACCGCCGGGGCTGGGGTTCTCATCGCCGCCGGGCAGCTGAAGAATCTGCTGCACCTCGACGTCCCGCGCAGTCCGCACTTGTGGGTCTCGTTGGGAGGGGTTTTTTCCCGATTGAACGAGAGCCACCTGCCGAGCCTCCTGCTCGGCCTGGGAACCCTGGTGGCCATGGCGGCCATCGCCCGCGCCGCCCCGCGGCTGCCGGCGGCGCTGATGGCCCTGACGGGCGCCGGCCTCGTGGTGGCGATTGCCGGCGCCGACCGACTGGGTGTGGCGGTGGTGGGGGAGATCGCCCGCGAGATGCCCCGGATGACCTCGTTCTCCATCGGCTGGATGTGGGAGCACGATCTCGTCGGCGCCCTGATCACGGGATCGCTGGCAGTGGCCGCCATGGGCCTGGTGGAGGCGGTCTCCATCGCCCGCGAGATCTCGCGTCAGAGCGGCGAGCGATTGGACATCAACCAGGAGCTGGTGGGGCAGGGGATGGCCAACGTGGCCACCGGGCTCTTCTCGGGCTACGCCTGCTCGGGCTCCTTCACCCGGTCGGCCATCAACTACCAGTCCGGGGCGCGGACCCAGCTCTCCGGCGTTTTCTGCGGTGTCTTCGTCCTCGTGGGGGTGCTGGCGTTCGGGCCCGCGGCCGCGTATCTTCCGAAGACGGCCCTCGCCGGAATGATCATGGTCATCGCCTACCGCATGGTGGACTGGAAGGGCGTTCGGCGGGTGATCCGGACCTCGCGCAGCGAGACGGGCATCATGGTGTCGACCTTCGCTGCGACCCTTGTTTTCCCACTGGAGTTCGCGGTCCTCGCCGGCGTTATCCTGTCCCTGGCCATCTACATTTACAAGTCGAGCCTGCCCACGGTCCACACCGTTGTGCCGGATCCCACCTTCCGGCACTTCGTCGAGCGCGCCGACGCCCCGTGCTGCCCGCAGCTCGGGGTGATCAACATCCGCGGCGCGGTCTTCTTCGGCGCGGCCAGCCACGTCGAGGACGAGCTCCTCGCCAACTTCGAACGCAATCCGGGGCAGGATCACCTGTTGCTGCGCATGCACGGTGTCCACCAGTGCGATCTGTCGGGGATCGATGTTCTCGAGGGCATCGTCCGGCTCTACCGGGACGGGGGAGGCGACGTCTTCCTGGTCCAGGTGCGGCCTGAGGTGCGGCGGATCATGCGGGCCTCGGGCTTCGAGGAGCTCCTCGGCGAGGACAACATCCTCGTCCAGGAGGACGCTGTGGAGTGGCTCTTCGAAAACCGCATCGACCCGGCGGTGTGCATCTACGAGTGCGAGCACCGGGTCTTCGCCGAGTGCCAACCGCTGGAGAAGCACCCCTACGACATCCGGCTGCCGTCCTTTCCCAAACGATTCCACTACCCGGAACGGCAGCTCACGGTGCCGGAGTTCGAAGATGCGCTCAGGGTTCACCGCAAGGATGGGCTGCTGGTCGATGTGCGCGAGGAGGGAGAGTACGCCCGCGGCCACCTTGCCGGCGCCGAGCTCCTGCCGCTGCGCCACATCATCGAGGATGCCGAGCAGCTGCCGCGCGACCGGCACCTCATGCTGATCTGCCGTTCCGGCCGGCGGTCCACCCGCGCCATGCACTGGCTCATCGGCCTCGGCTTCGAGGACGTCGTCAACCTCAAGGGAGGGCTGCTGAGCTGGAAGGCCACGGGGCGGCCGGTCGAGGTCGACTAGCGTCTATGAGTTTTGAGTTCCATCGCATTGCATCTGTGACCGTACGGGATTGGGTTTGGTTTGTGTTCCGCGGTGCAGATACGAGTGATACACACCAGTCGGTTTTCGGCATCGCTCACGGAGGTCGGAAACCGGGCGAGGACTTCAGCTGGCGCGACTCGCGATCAGGTCCAAGCCCTTGCGATGGAACTCATAACTCAAAACTCATAACTCATAACTGAGCTTCAGGCGCGAAGCGGCTGAAGCGTCACGAAGTCCTTGTTCTCGAGGCTTCGGATCCGCCGGCAGACCTCGAAACCCTCGCGGTCGCCGCCCTCGTTGGTGTTGCCTTCGATGGTCTCCATGACCTCGCCCATCGCGGCGATGACGACTCCGGTGTGGTTCCAGTCGCCGGGTGAGCGGCGTTGGACGAAGAGGGAGCCCCGGGGAAGCGTGTCGAGCTCGGTTTCGTCTCCGGGCACGAAACGGCCCTCGTTCTGGGCGTCACGGGCGAGGACGTCGCACGAAAATGTGGGCCGCAGGGGATCGGGAAGCCCGCAGTGAAATGCGGCCTGGCGAACGAGCAATGCCGCGAAGCCTGCGCACCACAGGAAGCCCGGACCGTCGTTGCCCTCCATGTACGTCCGTACCCAGGGGCCACGGTTGGCGCCGCCGACCTCGCGGGGACGCTGCCGGAGGTGTCGGCGGGCGGCGTCGACCACGGCGGCCTCGATCGACGATGCGCGACGTGCGGGAGGCTCGAGTGCGAGTCGGAGGGGTGCGGTGAGCTCGGCGAAGCTGGCTTCATCCACGACGCCGGTGGGCTCCAGGTCGCGCCGCCCCTGGAACCGCCGCACCGCGTACTCGGTGGCCGGGCCGAAGCGGCCGTCCACGACCACGGCGACGCCGTTCAACGTCAGCCACTCCTGCACGCACTCCACTGCGGCGCCTCGATTGCCGCGAGCGAGCTCCCGCTCGAACCCGAGCTCGCGTCGGATCCAGGGAAACGGGACGCTGTCGACATCGAAGCTCATGGCGGTGACCCTTCGTCGTGTACGTCCCACGCTACCATGGTCGAAAATGCCTTACAGTCCGGTCGCGGAGATCGTTCGAGCCTGGTCCAGACGCTGTGCCAGCAGGGTGAAGCGTCGGCGCTGGGTGGCGTTGGAGACGGCGCGGCCGAGAGCGCGGCGGCTGCCCACCACCACCACCAGCTTTCGGCCGCGGGTCACGGCGGTGTAGAGCAGGTTGCGCTGCAGCATGACGTGGTGCTGGTGGTGCAGGACCACCACCACTGCCGGGTACTCGCTGCCCTGCGACTTGTGGATGGTGCAGGCGAAGGCGGGGACGATGTCGTCGAGCTCGTCGCGGGGAATGGGTACGAGCCGCCCGTCGAAGCGGATGAGGACTTCGTCGGCGTCGTCGTCGAAGTGCTCGATGCGGCCGATGTCGCCGTTGAAGATTTCGAGATCGTAGTTGTTGCGCACCTGCATCACTTTGTCGCCGATGCGGAAATTCTTGCGGCCGAAGCTGATCTCCGGACCCGGGGGCGTCAGCTCGATCTGAAGCCGCTCATTGAGACGCTGCACGCCGAGCTCGCCCCGGTGCATGGGGCTGAGCACCTGAACATCCTCCACGGGATCCAGGCGGTAGCGCTGGGGAATCCGGCGTGCCGCCAGGTCGATGGCGAGGTCGGCGGCCTCTTCCGGATCGTCGCGAGCGACGAAGAAAAAATCCGAGTCCGGGTTGCCGGAGTTGCTCTCGGGCATCGTGCCGGCGTTGATGCGGTGAGCGTTGACCACGATGCGGCTGGCTTCGGCTTGACGGAAGATGAGGTCGAGGCGGACGAACGGCACGGCGCCGGAGGCGATGAGGTCGCCGAGCACGTTGCCCGGTCCCACCGACGGCAGCTGGTCGGCGTCGCCCACCAGGACCAGCCGGCAGTGTGGCGGAACCGCCTCCAGAAGGTGGGCGGCGAGCTGGACGTCGAGCATGGAGACTTCGTCGATGACCACCATGTCGGCCTCGAGGGGACGCTCGCGGCATCGCGCGAAGGCGTTGTCGCGGGGGTTGTACTCGAGCAGCCGGTGGATGGTGCAAGCCTCGCGCCCCGTCGCCTGGGCCAACCTCTTGGCCGCTCGCCCGGTGGGTGCGGCCAGGAGCACGTCGAGCTCCCGGGCGCCGAGGATCTCGGTGAGACCGCGCACCAGGGTGGTCTTACCGGTGCCGGGGCCGCCGGTGACCACCACCAGCCGACGGGAGAGGGCGGTGGCCACCGCTTCACGCTGCCGGTCGCCCAGCGTGATACCCGCGCGTTCCTGGTACCAGCCGAGGGCCTTTTCGAGGTCGATGGCGGGCCGGTCGCGGTCTCGCAGGCGTTCGAGAACGTGCGCCGCCACCGAGGACTCCGCCGCCTCGAGGCGGGGGACGAAGATTGCGGGATCCTCACCGGGCCGGGCCACCACCACCACTGCCGTGCGGAGCTCGACGGCGGTCAGCGGTTGTTCGAGAAGCCCGGGCTCAACCTCGAGAAGGGCGGCCGTCTCCTCGATGAGGCGGCCGCGGGGAAGAAAAACGTGTCCCGCGACCGACGCCTCGCTGAGAGTGAACAGCAAACCTGCCTGCAGGCGTTGCGGGGCATCGGCGGCGATGCCGATTCCGCGGGCGACCCGGTCGGCGGTCCGGAATCCGACACCGAAGACCTCTTCCGCCAGCCGGTAGGGATTCTCCCGGACCACGTCCACCGCCGCCGAGCCGTACTTGCCGTAGGCCTTGACGGCGACGCCGGGAGGTACGCCGTGGCCGGTGAGAAAGACCATGATCTGTTGAATACCCCGGTGCTTGCCCCAGGAGGCCTCCACCTTGGTCAGCGTGGCCGGGCCGATGCCGTGGATTTCGAGCAGGCGGGAGGGCTCGTTGTCGATCACCTCGAGGGTCTCGAGGCCGAACTCGTCGACGATCCGGCCCGCCATGGCGGGGCCGATGCCCTTGATACGGCCGCTGCCGAGAAAGCGGCGGATACCCTCGATGGTGGAGGGTGTCACCTGGACGTAGGCCGACGCCTCCATCTGCTCGCCGAACTTGGGGTGCCGGACCCAACGGCCGGTCAGCCGGACCTCGTCGCCCTCGCGCAGGCCGAGCAGCGGGCCGGTGGCCGCGAAGCCGCCTCGGTCGTCGTTGTGGAGGCGGAGGACGCACCAGCCGCTCTCGTCGTTGGCGAAGAGAACTCGGGTGACGGTGCCTTCCACGGATTCGCTCGGCATGGAGGGATTCTAGCAGTGAGACCTCACGACCACAGGGTCCCAAGCCCGAACAGTGCTAGGCTCGCTCAACGGACGAAGGAGGGTACCGTTGGCTTGTGAACACCTGGCGCACGTGATCCGCCGAAGCTGCGAACGCTTCACCGAGCTGCCCGCCCTGGGCGGATTCGACGGCGACGAATGGACCACCATCTCGTACGGTGAGATGGGCGCGCTCATCGACGGCGTGGCGCGGTCTCTGATCGAAATGGGGGTGCAGGCCCGCGACCGGGTGGCGATTTTCTCACCCAACCGCCCGGAGTGGACCATCGCCGACATGGCGGTGGCGGCGATCGGGGCGGTCTCGGTGCCGATCTTCGCCACCTCCACCGCCGCCCAGGCGGCGCACATCCTCTCCGACGCCGAGGCGACGGCCGCCTTTGCCGCGGGGCAGGCCGAGCGGCGCATCCTCGACGAAGCGGCGGGAGATCGCGCTCTCCGGGTGGTCACCTTCGACCGGCTCGGGAACGGCGCACCGTCGATTCGCGACATGGGAGACCCCGGACCCGGAAGCGCGGCGGCGGACGAGCTCGACCGGAGGGCGGCGGCGGTCGACGCCGGTGGAATCGCAACGATCATTTACACCTCGGGCACCACGGGTCTGCCCAAAGGCGTCATGCTGACCCACGCCAACTTCGCCCACCAGAGCCGTTCGGTGGAGGCTCACTTCGACGTCGGTCCGGGCGACCGGTCCCTGTGCTTTCTGCCACTGGCGCACGTCTACGAGCGGTCGTGGACGGCGCACCTGCTGGCGTCGGGAGCGTGCAACTACTACCTGGAGAACCCGCGCGACGTCATCGGGGCACTGGCGCAGGTCAAACCAACGGTCATGGTCAGCGTGCCGCGGCTGTACGAGAAGATCCACGAGGCCGTGGTGGACCGCGCAGCCCAGGCGCCGGCAGTGCGCCGCGCCCTGTTCAACTGGAGCCTGGGGGTGGGGTACCGGGCCGCGGAACGGCAGCAGAACGGGCGTCCGCTCGGTCCGGTGCTGGGGTTGCAGCATGCCTTAGCCGACCGGCTCGTGCTGTCGAAGATTCGCGATGTCGTGGGGGGTGACAAGAAGTTCTTCTCCGCCGGCGGAGCGCCTCTGGGCAAGGAGATCGGCGAGTTCTTCCACGCGGTGGGGTTACTGGTCTGCGAGGGCTACGGGCTCACCGAGACCTCACCCATGATCACCTGCAACACGCCGGCGGCCTACCGCTTCGGCTCGGTGGGCCGGCCGGTTCCCGAGTGCGAGGTGCGCATCGGCGCCGACGACGAGATCGTGGTCCGCGGCGCCAACGTCATGGTGGGCTACCTCAACCGGCCCGAGGAGACGGCCGAGGCCCTCACCGACGGCTGGTTCCACACCGGGGATCAGGGCCGCTTCGACGACGACGGCTTTCTCTCCATCACCGGCCGCATCAAGGACCTGATCATCACCGCCGGCGGCAAGAACATCGCACCGCAGCAGATCGAGTCGGCAGTGGGACGGGACGGTTTCATCGACCAGGTGGTGACCATCGGCGATCGACGAAAGTACATCGTCGCCCTGGTGGTGCCGAACTTCGAGGCTCTGGAGCGCTGGGCCGATGAGCGCGGGCTCGAGACCGGGAACCGCGAGGAGCTTGTCGATCACCCGGAGGTCCGGGCGCTCTTCAGCGAACGCATCGCCGCCCAGTCTGAAGACCTCGCCCAGTACGAGCGCATTCAGCGCTTCGCCCTGCTGCCCGGCGAACTCACCATGGAGGCGGGCGAGCTCACGCCGACCCTCAAGGTTCGCCGGGCGATCGTCGAGGAACGCTACTCGGAGACCATCGAAAAGCTCTACCGCGAAGCGTGAAGACCGAAGAGAGCACGCGGTTGAAACACGGGGCTCAGGGAAGACCACCGAAGCTCCCCGGAGAGACCGCACTGAACCGTTTCGGCTACCTCGTTTCGGGAGTCGGAAACGCCGAGCCGAGGACGAGGATGTCCTTGCTGCCGACCCGGCGGTTGATGAGCACCCGCATCGTCGATCGCTCGTCTTCCGGCATCTCGTCCCATTGACGGCGGAGCACCATGGCGATGAAATCGGCGCCGTCACGTTCGCGGTGGGGTGCGAGCTCATCCACCGCCACCGTCGGGAGGCCGCCGTAGAACCGGTAGGCCTCGGGTCTGACGCCCATTCGCGGTCGGACGCCCAGGCAGGGGATCTGCTGCGGCCGTTGCTCGAGGCCAGCAATCTCCGCTGCCAGATACCTGCCCGATTTCATGGGATTGACCACAGCGAAGACGAGCACCGCCAGCAGCGTCGTCAGGACCACCCAGCTCACGGTGACGGAGCGCGCCCAGGAGTTGTGGTTGTTCCTCCGGAAAAATCGGAGGGCCAACAGGGAACCGGCGATGAGGGTCGCTCCCAAAAGCCCGCTGCGCCATACCAGCCCGGGGAGCTCGCCGGGGCGAAGGACGCCAACGGCGCACAGCAGGGCGCCGAGAGCGGCGAGGAGGAGACAGGTGGTCCAGCCCACCCAGCGGGGGAGGCCGCCGGCGCGGGCGCGAACCGCCATGAATCGCGCGGTGACCAGCGCCAACGCGGGGTAGGCGGGAAGGAGGTAGAGCGTTCGTTTGGGAGGAATCGCGGAGAAGAAGATGAAGAGCACCGCAAACCACAGACCGGCCCGGACGAGATCACGGTCGGCCGCTTCTTCCCCTCGCCGGCGGAGCTCGCGCCACGCCGTGCCCAGGGCGGCGAGCGTGACGACGGTCCAGGGCAGCATCAGCGGTACAAGGTGGGCCGCGTGCTTCCACCAGGGGCCCGGGTGTCGGTCGGCCTTGGTGACCCGCCCAACGTGCTGATCGAAGAACAGAGCTTCGAAGAGGCGGTGGTCGGCGAGGCTCGCGGCCACGGCCCAGGTCAGAACCGGCGCCACGGAAAGCAGGAGGGCCGTCGGCCACACCCACGCCCGGACCCTGGCACCCTCGGCGCGGAGACCTGCCAGCCGCCAGGCCAGCAGGACCAAGAGCACGTTGACGTGGACCAGGGGTCCCTTGGCGAGGGCGCCGATGCCCATGGCGAGGCCGCCGAGGAGGATCCAGCGGGAACGACTCCGGGCGTCGCCGGCGGGGTTCGTGAAGGCGACCAGGGCGAAGACGCAGAAGAGGTTGAGCAGGGGGTCGATCTGCAGGCGGCCGCCGATCTCCACCACCATGGCGAAGGTCAGGTAGACGGCCGCGGACCACGAGGCCTCGACGTCGCCCCACCAGCGGCGGGCGAGGCGGGCGATGAGCCAGGCGGTGAGCAAGGTGGCGATGAGGTTCGGCGCCCGCATCCAGAACTCGGACCAACCGCTGAGCCAGCCGAAAAGACCGGAAAGCCAGAACAGCAGCGGGGGCTTGTCGGGGTAGAGCTCGCCGCACAGGTGCATGACGAGAGCGTCGCCGCCGGAGAAGATCTCCCGGGCCACCTGGGCGTAGCGAGGCTCGTCCGGCGCCCACAGGTCACGCACCCACGCCGACGCCACCATGGGCAGCATCATCCACCACCAGGTGATGGGTTCGAGGCTCCGGGCTCTCGTCACTCGGCGATCTCTCGGGCCGCAGCAAGCTTCTTGTTGCGGATCAGCATCAGGTTGCGGGTGTAAACCACGAGCCCGCCGGCCTGGCCGAGGATGAAGACCGGGTCCTGGCGCAGAATCGCGTAGGTGAGGAGGGTCATTCCCCCGGCCACGGAGAAGTACCAGAAGGCCATGGGGATGACCGACTCGCCCTTCTTCTCCGACACCAGCCACTGGATGATGAAGCGCGTGGAAAAGAGCGCCTGGCCGGTGAAACCGATGACCAGGAAGAGGGTCGGGATCGTCTCGTTCATTTGATTCTCCAACGCACCGCGCGGTCCTGCATCCAGCGCACGCCGAGCGCGTCTCTCAGCCCTCGCCAGGCCCGGTCGAGGGTCCCGTACTTGCTGACGCCAGCGGCTCTTCGGGTGTGGCGGACCGGCACCTGGAGCACGCTACAGCCGCGCATCTTGAGCAGGGTGGGCAGGAAGCGGTGCATCCCGTCGAAGGGCTCGATCCGACGGATGGCCTCGCCGCGGAAGATCTTGATCGGGCAGCCGGTGTCCTGAATATCCTCGCGGGTCAGCCAATTGCGGACGCCGTTGGCGACGATGGACGAGAACCTCTTCCACAGGGTGTCGCGGCGCTCGGCGCGGACGCCGACGACGGCATCGATGCCCTCGCGCTCGAGGATCTCCACCAGGCCCGGTAGGTCCTCGGGGAAGGTTTGCAGGTCGGCGTCGAGAAGCGCCACGAGCTCCGAGTCGGTGGCTGCGAAGCCCGCGCTCAGGGCCGCGGACTGGCCACAGTTTTCGACGAAGTGCAGGACGGTCACGTGGGGGTCGGAGGCGGCGGCGGCGTCCATCTCCTCAGATGATCCATCGGTGGAACCGTCGTCGACGAGCACCAGCTGCCAAGGCCGGCCGAGCTCCTTCATGGTGGAGCGGACCCGCTCCACCAGGGGACCGATGTTGTCCACCTCGTTGAAGACCGGGACGACCACGGATATCTCGATGGTTGAGACGTGCATCAGCTCAATCGACCTCGTCGCATTCCCGGATCATACCGCGGGTTTGCTGATCGGAGTATGAAGATCGGAAGGGCGGCCTTCCGACGAGACTCACGCCGAGGGAAATCTCGTGCACAGGTGTTCGGCCAGGGCGGTGATGGTCAGCGACGGATTGACGCCGAGGTTGGCGCCGATGACCGAGCCGTCCATGACGTAGAGGCCGTCGTGCCCGAAGACCTGCCCGTCGTGGCCGATGACGCCGGTGTCGGGGCCTTCACCGATGGCGCAGCCGCCGAGGATGTGGGCGGTGGAACCGGTGTCGAGGAAGACCTCGTTGACGCTGTTCTGCGGGATCGCGTCGAGCTCCTCGCCGAGCTCGCGAGCGACCTCGTTTGCGATGGGGATGTACGAGGGGATGCCGGGTTGGTCGGGGCTGGGTTTCGAGGTCAGGGCGCGGGTGAACGGCCACAGCCACTGGCGTTCGCGGACCAGCCGGGTGTGGTTGTCCGCGGTCTGCATGGCCATCAGGACCACCGAGTGCTCGGCCTTGCCCCACGGCTTGGTGACGCGCAGGAAGTCGATGGGGTGGCGCAGGACGTTGCCGAGCCAGCGCAGCGGCCGCGGGGCGCCGGGTCCACCGTCGGCGAGCATGGTGCCGAGCAGCAGCATGACGTCGGAGCCCTTTCCGAAGCGGACGATTTCCAGGTGGGTAACGTCGTCCACCTCGGCCTTGGCGGCGATGGCGACGCCTTTCCAGAGGTCGTCACGGCTGCGCGAGGTGATCCCCAGGAGCGCTTCTGAGTTGGTGCGGACGACATTGCCGAGCTGATCCGAGAGATGGGGCAGCGAAGCCGCTTCGCGGCACGCCATGAGGAGCTTGGCGGTGCCCAGAACGCCGGCAGAGACGATCACCCTGCGGGCGGTGGTCGCGCCCTTGCGTCCGTTGCCGAGGTTCTTCCAGAGCAGGCGGTAGCCGCCGCCGGTACGTGGTTCGATGATCCGAACGTGGGTGTCGGGAACGATTCGAGCGCCGCGTTTCTCGGCCAAATAGAGGTAGTTCTTGTCGAGCGTGTTTTTGGCGCCGTTGCGGCAGCCCACCATGCAGTTGCCGCAGAAATTGCATCCGGTGCGGTCGGGACCCTCGCCGCCGAAGTAGGGGTCGGGGACGGTGACGTCGGGCTGCCCGAAGTGGATGGAAACGTCGGTGGGAGTGAAGGTGTGGCCGAGGCCGCGTCGCTCGGCAGCCCGCTTGAGGGCGTGGTCGGCCTCCCCGAACTTGGGATTCTCGGCGGCCCCGAGCATCCGGCGGGCGGTGGCGAAGTGGGTCGGCATCACCTGTCGCCACTCCTCGACTTCGCGCCACTGGGGGTCGTCCCACACCGTTTCGGGGGGTTCGAAGAGCGTATTGGCGTAGAGCAGGCTGCCGCCGCCGACGCCGACGCCGTGCAGGATGAGGGATTCCCGTAGCAGGTGAAGGCCGAAGATGCCGCGGCACCCGATCCAGGGCATCCAGAACGCCTTGGAGAGATTCCAGTTGCTCGTCGGGAGATCTTCGGGCCGCCATCGCCGGCCCTTCTCGAGAACCGTGACCCGGTGGCCCTTCTCGCTGAGCCGCAGCGCGGCAACGGATCCTCCGAAGCCGGAACCGATGATCGCGACGTCGGTGTCGAAGTCTTTGGCGGGAGTCGTATTATCGTCCGTCATAGCTCCTTCCCGGCGAAGTGTACTCCGAATGCCGCACTCCGGCAAACCGAGTGTCACCGCGGACGGTGCAGTTCCAGCTGGCGCCGGTATACTCTCCGCGTGGACCGAACGACGATCCGACCCGTTCTCGCGCTGACGATGCTGGCCGTCGCCACGGCCGTGGTTCTTCCGGCGAGGGCCGCCGATGTGGTGGTGGTCGATGAGGGAGGAATCTCCGTGGCCTGGGTGCCGTGGCTCGAGGAGAACGCCCCTGCTGCGGTGATCTGTTGGGCCTCATGGGCGCCTGGAGCGACCGACGTCGTGAAGGAGCTCGATGCGATGAAAGGACTCGCCGAGGCGCGAGGACTCGAGCTCGTCCTGGTGTCGGTCCAGGAGACGGCCGATGAGGCGCGAGCCGGGCTTTCGGAGATCTCGGTGAGGTGGCTGCACGACCGCTACGGCCGCGTGCTCAAGTACCACCGTGTCATTATGATTCCCGGGTTGGTCATCGTCGATGCCGATGGTGAGGTCATCGGCCGCATGGAGGCTTCGGCGGAGGCGCTGCGCGGGTGGCCGGGGCGGTGATGGCGCTCGCCACCGGATGGTGGAGGCGCCGGGCAGCGGCGGCCACCGTCGGCCTGTTGACGGTGGCCGGCCTCGGTTGCGTCGGATCGTCGGACGAAAGCGCGGTGGTCGCGCCCCGGGTCGAGGTGCTCACGTTGAGCGAGTTCCACCCTCCGGTGCGCACCGAGGTCGCGTCGGGTGACACGTTGGAGACTGTCAGCCGTCGGTTGGCCGGCGGGGAGTGGGTGGCGTGGAGAGACGCCCTCTCGGGCGAGATCGATCCGAAGCGGCTGCGTCCCGGGACGGTATTCGAGGGAACCCGCCGTCCGAACGGAACGTTGGAAGAGCTGCGCGTCAGCCTGGACATGCGCTCCGAGCTGATCTTCAACCAGCGTGCGGACGGGATCGGCTGCAACCGGATCGAGCGTGAGGTCGTGAGCGAGGTCGTCCGGCTCGAGGGGGAGGTGACGTCCTCTCTCTTCGGCGCCGTGGAGGCCGCCGGTGGCCGTCCCGCTCTGGCGGTCGGTCTCGCCGAGATCTTTCGCTGGGACGTGGACTTCCTGCGCGATCTCCGACAGGGTGACCGCTTCGTGGTGATTGTGGACGAGCAGCGCATCGGGGGTGAGTTCTACCGCTACGGCACCATCTTCGCCGCCCGGTTCGTCAATCGCGGCATTGTGATGAACGCCGTGATCTTCCCCGACAACGACCGCCGCCTGGGGTACTACGACCTCGACGGATCGCCGCTGCGCAAGATGTTCCTGCGCTCACCCCTCAAGTTCAGCAGGGTCACCTCGCGCTTCAGCATGAACCGGTACCACCCGGTGCTGAAGCGGCGCATGCCGCACTACGGGGTGGACTACGGAGCGCCCACGGGTACGCCGGTGCACGCGACGGCCGACGGCACGGTGACCCTGGCCGGGCGAAACGGGGGCGCCGGCAACATGGTCCGACTGCGGCATCCCAACGGCTACGAAACCAACTATCTCCACCTCAGCAGGTTCGGCAACGGCATCCGGCGGGGGGCGCGGGTGAGCCAGGGCCAGGTCGTCGGTTACGTGGGATCCACCGGCCTGTCCACGGGACCCCACCTGGACTACCGGGTGAAGCTCAACGGCAGGTGGATCAACCCGCTCGCCATTTCGTCACCGCCGGTGAAACCGCTGGAGGAAGGTCAGTTGGAGCGATTCCTGGTTCATGCGTTGTCGGTTCTGGAGCTTCTCGACGGCGGCGAGGCACCGGCGGGAGCGCGCTGTTGACCGCCGCGTCGGAGAAGGTGCGGGTCATGGCGCCCTGCCGCGCCGACCTCGCGGGGGGCACCCTGGATATCTGGCCCATCGGGATTCTCCATCCGGGCTCGGTGACCGTCAGCATGGCGATTCCGGTGGAGGTGGAGCTGGTCGTCGATCTCGGTGGCGAGGAGGGCATCGTCACCCACCGCGACCGCCAGTGCGGGATGACGCAGCTGCGACCCGAGGACGTCGAGGAATCGTTGACCGCTGCGGTTGCCTTCGCGCTGGCTCCGGAGGGCCGCGCTCGAGTGACCGTGATCTCCCAGGCGCCGCTCCGGTCGGGTGTCGGAGGCTCGTCGGCCTACGGGATCGCCCTGGCTCGGGGGCTGGCAGAGCTCCTGGGGCGGCCGCGCACCGAGGCTGGTCTGGTCGCCCTGATCCGCGATCTGGAAGCTCGCCTGCTGCAGACCGCGACGGGTGAGCAGGACCACTGGTCAGCGGTGCGCGGCGGCCTGGTCGCAGTCCACTCGGAACCCGGGGGCAATCGGATCGAGAGCCTCGACGTGGCCCCGGAGTGGGTGCGGGACCGCGCCTTTGTCTACTTCTCCGGCAATCGGCACCAGTCCGGAATGGTGAACTGGCGCGTTGTCCGAAGGCGTCTCGACGGCGACCGACCCACCTGTAAAGCCTTCGCCGCGATCGCCGAGGCGGCCGTGGGGTGCCGAGTTGCTCTCCTGGCCGGCGACGAAGCGGGGGTGGGGGAGGCGATCCGCCGCGAGTGGAAGGCCCGGCGGCGCCTTGCCCCGGAGGTCAGCACCCCGGAGCTCGACGACCTCGTCAGGACCGCCTGCGAGCAGGGGGCCATGGCGGCCAAAGCGTGCGGCGCGGGAGGGGGCGGCAGCGTCGTGGTGTGGCATCCGCCCGGATTGCGCGAGTCCATCGTGGAGGCGCTGGATGCAGCGGTCGACAACGGCCGTTTCCTGTCCGCCGGAACGGCGCTGGAGGGCTGCAGGATCGCTGTTCCGCCAGGGTCGACGGGCGAGGTTTGCGCGTTGCCGGCCGAGCCTACTCTGGAATCTTGAGCTTCTGACCGACCTTGATGAGGTTCGGATCGTCCAGGATGTCCCGGTTGGCCTCGAAGATCTTCATGTACTCGCTGGCTTTACCGTAGTACTTCTGGGCAATGTGGCCGAGGGTGTCCCCGGAGGCCACCACGTGGTATCGCTCGGTGGGGAGGTCGTCGACGGACTCTGGTTTCGCCTTGGGCTCGGGCTCGGGGGGCGGTGTCGGCTTGTCCACCTTGATGGCGTTGACGATGTTGTCCGGCTCGACCATCTCGTCGAGCTTCTGCATGGCCATGGTTGCGACCTCGCGGCTGGGCGCTTCCCCGGTGAGAGTAACGGTCTTGTCCCGGACCTCGACGTCGAGATTGCGGACGCCGAGATTCATGGCCTTCATCTCGGTGAGGGCTTCGTTCACCTTCTCTTCGAAACTCTTGCCGAACAGATCGAACAGACCCATTGCGTGCTCCCTTTGTTCCGTCGTTTCGAATCGCAGCTCGAAAAACGATGACCAAAATATAGCAGGTTCGGTCGGCGAGCGAGTCGAAACCATCGCGGGACCGTTCTATACTTCCCAGCACTCGACCGATGCGGCGGAAAGGCGGGTCCATGGGCGACCGGAATCTCGTTCTCGGAAGACAGCTCGGCGGCGAAGGCGACCTGGCTCTGGACATGGACCACCTGACGACCCACGCCGTGTGTCTGGGAATGACCGGCTCGGGGAAGACCGGCCTCGGCATCGTCGCCCTGGAGGAGTTGGCGCGGCGTCGGATTCCCCTGCTGGTGGTGGATCTCAAGGGCGACATGCTCAACCTGCTGCTCAACTTTCCCGAGCTCGACGCCGAAAGCTTCAGACCGTGGCTCCCCGCCGACACGCTGGGCGACGGCGATCCCGCCGAGGCGGCTCGCGAGCAGGCCGAGATGTGGCGCACCGGGCTCCAGCGCTCCGGGCTCGGGCCGTCGGAGATGCGGGCGGTTCGCGACGGCATTGACTGGCAGCTGCTGACCCCGGGCGTCGCGTCACTGGCGCCGGTGGACATCCTACCCACGCTGAGCGCACCGGACGGGTGGGAGGTGGACCTCGACCCGGATCTCGCCACCGATCGAGTCAACGGCGTCGCCGGAGCGATCCTGTCGCTGGTCGGACGGGGCGGCGATCCTCTGGCCGACCGCGACCACGTGCTGACCGCCTCGGTGATTCTCGAGCACTGGCGGCGGGGTGAAACTCTGGATTTCGGGCGTCTGCTGGCCAGCCTCGCGGACCCGCCGATGGAGGTCCTCGGCGCGCTGCCGCTGGACGTTTTCTACCCGCGCGATGAACGGATGAAGCTGGTGATGGCGCTCAATACGCTTCTGGCGAGCCCGGCCTTCCGCTCGTGGACGACGGGAGTCCCCCTGACCATGGAGTCGCTCCTCGGCAGCCGTGAGAACCCCCGCGGCAGCATCATCTCGGTGGCGCATCTGGACGAAACCCAACGCCTCTTCGTCATCTCGCTGCTGGTCTCCGAGATCGTGGCCTGGATGCGCCGGCAGCCGGCGTCGTCGGGGATCCGGGCGTTGCTCTACATGGACGAGGTCTTCGGCATCCTGCCGCCGCACCCGGCGAATCCGCCCACCAAGGGCCCTCTCTTGACCCTCTTCAAGCAGGGCCGGGCCTTCGGGGTGGGCGCCTGGCTGGCAACCCAGAATCCGGTGGATCTCGACTACAAGGCGCTGGGCAATGCCGGCGTCAAGCTGGTGGGACGCCTCATCACCGACCGCGACCGAGAGCGTGCACTGGAGGGGTTGGGTCTCGACATCCTGCCGGACGGACGCGACGCCGGCGATGCCGTGGCGGCGCTCGGCAAGCGGGAGTTCCTGGTGGACGACGTCCGCTCCAAGCCGCGGGTGCGACTTTTCTCGTCTCGCTGGGCCATGAGCTACCTCCGCGGCCCGGTAACCCTCGCCGAGATGCCCGGGCTGGTGGAGCCGAGAGCGGCATCCACCGAGGAAGTGGTTTCCCGTGGCCATTCGGCGGCCACCGGGGATCGTTCGACCCCACCGGTCCTCGATGAACCCTGCACGGTACGTTTCGATCCCACCGTGAGCGGTCTCGCGGAACCGTCGATGATGATCCGCAGCCGGCTGTTGGTTACTCGCAAGGGTCTGGATCTCCACCGCGAGCTGGAGGAGCTGTGGCGGGTGCCGGTGGCCGGTTCCGGCGAGCTGGATTGGGACAACGCCGAACCTGTCGAGGCTGAGCCGAGCCTGGCGACCGAGCCGTCCGAGGCGATGCGCTTTCCCGCGGCGGCGCCCGCTCGCCTGGGCGGTGAGCTCAAGCGGGCGGAGAAGGACTTCATCCGGTGGCGGGCCCGCCGGGGGGTCGACGTGGTGGCGAACGCCGAACTTGATTTGGTGGCGGCGCCGGAAGAATCCCGCGACGCCTTCCTCGAGCGCTGCTACCAGGTTGCCGACCGGAGCGACGATGCGAGCCAGGAGCGCATCCGCAGCAGGTTCGAGAAACGGATGAACACGGTTCGCAAGCGATTGGGTCGTGAGCGGGACGAGCTCGAACGGGATCGCACGACGCTCTCGTCGCGCAGGGCGGAGGAAAAGCTCGGCCTGGTGGAGGGGCTGTTCTCGGTGCTTCTGGGCTCGAGGAGCGCCCGGTCGGCGTCACGAAAGGCGGCATCCAAGATTCGGACCGCCGCCGGGAAACGCCGCATGCGGCAGACCGCGGAGGGCTCGGTCACCGAGTCGCTGAACGAGATCGCGCGCCTGGAAGAGGATCTGGAGCAGCTCGCCGAGGATCTGCAGGACGAGGTCGATGCGGTGGCCGAGGCCTCGGAGAGGAAGGCCGAGCAGATCGACTCGATCAACGTTCGTCCGGTACAGCGCGACATCGAGGTCCGCGATCTCGTTCTGGTGTGGTCGTGATTGGAGAAACAATGGGCAATGGGGGGGTCAAGGTGATCCTCGTCCGGCACGGCGAGGCCACCAGCACCATGGACAACGCCGATCGGCCGCTCACTGTCATCGGGCGCCGGCATGCTGAAGAGGCAGCCGAGCGGCTCGTCCGCTGCGGCTACGAGGTCGAGGAGATCCGGCACTCCGGGAAGTTGAGGGCGGGCCAGACCGCGAAGGTCATCGGCCACAGGCTTGGCGTGGCCGCGAACCGGATGCGGAAGGTGCCGGGTTTGCAGGCTCTCGACGATCCGTCGAGCATGGCAGTGGAGGTGGAGGCAGAGGAGCGTTCGCTGATGCTGGTGGGGCACCTGCCCTTCCTCTCCCGCTTCGCCAGTGTGCTGCTGACCGGCGACCCGGACCGGTTGAGCTTCCGGATTGCCGACGCGGGGGTCGTGGTGCTCGGCCGGTGCCGCGGTCGATGGCAGGTGGAGTCGGTGTCGGGCCACGACACGGTGTGAATTTTCTGGGGTCGTGACCGAAGTTGACAGTCGACAGATCCATCGCATGGCGGGCGTTGGCCCAGCGATGCAACTCGTCACTCATCACGCATCATCGTGCACGAACCCAGGACCCCTCAACCCCACCTCTTCGCGACGTAGTCGTCGACGAGGCCGATGAACCTCTCGGCCAACTCCTCAGCGTCGCCGGAGAGGGTGGTCACCTGCTCGGCCTCGACGTAGACCGGGCAGCGCGGCGCTTCGCCGGGTCCGGGTAGGCTGATGCCGATATCGGCGTTGCGGCTCTCGCCGGGCCCGTTGACCACACAGCCCATGACGGCGACGGTGAGCTCCTCGGCGCCGGGGTGCGCCGCCTTCCACTCGGGCACCCGCCGTTCAATCCGCCGTTCCACCAGGTCGGCGAGACGGCGGTGGAGGTCGCCCCCGGTCCGGCCGCAGCCCGGACAGGCGGTGATGGTGGGGGAGAAGGCGCGAAGGCCGAGGGATTGCAGCAGCTCCCTGGCGGCGGTGACCTCTTCGGTTCGATCGCCGCCCGGACGGGGGGTCACCGAGACTCTGATCGTGTCGCCGATGCCGTCGGCGAGGAGGATGCCCATGACCGCGGCGGAGCGGACGAGGCCGCGTGTCCCCATTCCCGCCTCGGTCAAGCCCAGGTGGAGGGGCTGCCGGGTCGAGGCGGCCAGCCGCCTGGAGATGGAGACGAGCTCCGTGGGTGAAGAAGTCTTGCACGAGACGATGATCCGCTCGCGTGGCAGATCCTCGTTCACCGCGGCCTCCACCGAGACGAGAACCGAGTCGACCGCCAGCTGGCCGAGGACCTCGGACGACGGTAAGGGCTTCGCCGTCGCGGCGTTGGCGGCCATCGCCTCGGTCAGTCTTCGGCGGTCCAGCGACCCGGTGTTGCCCCCGACGCGGATGGCCTTGCCGCGATCCCGCGCGATGGCGCAGATGGCGGCGAGGTTGGGGTCGCGACGGCGTCCCTCGCCAACGTTTCCCGGGTTGATCCGGTACTTGTCGAGAGCCTCGGCGCATTCCGGGTGCTCGGCGAGAAGGACGTGTCCATTGAAGTGAAAGTCGCCGATCAAGGGTAGGGGAGGACCGCTGTCTGAGAGGCGCCGCCGGATCTCGGGCACCGCGCGGGCCGCGTCGGCGCTGTTGACCGTGATCCGCACCAGCTCAGCACCGGCGTCGGCCAGCGCGCGGCACTGGTCCGCCGTGGCGGCCGCATTGGCGGTGTCGGTGTCGGTCATGGACTGCACCACCACCGGAGCGCCGCCACCGATGACGACACCCCCGACTTCGACCGGAATGGTGGTGGAGCGGTGAACCTGCATGGTCCGATGGTACTGCACGACGCGGACCTCGAAGCCGAATCACCTCGATGTGATTCGATGCCGTGGCCTTCCCTGAAGGCGCCGACTGGGTGAAGATGGTGGTATGAAAACGGACGGGTTGAATCACACGGTCGTCGTCAAGGACGTGGCCAGCGGCAGAACGTTGACCGCTGATATGTCCGTGGTGGGTTCGGACACGGTGGTCGTGGTGAGCGGGGGCGACCGCCCCCACGTGGGCTGCGTGGTGCTGGCGCTGCCGGCGCCGGGACGGTCATCGCCGACCCTCTCGCTGCTCACGGTGCCGCAGCACAAGGAGGAGCCCATCGCACGGGCGGTGGCGGAGGCGGTCTGCCGCAAAACGGGGACGGTGACAGTGGTCACCGCGGGGGTCCACGAGGAGAACATCGACCGAGCCGGGATCGAGACCTTCGTGCGCCTGGGTAGGGAGCTCGCCGAGGCAGTCATCGAGCCGTTCGCGGAGACGAAGTAGAATGCAGACAACCATGAGCGTGCTGCTGCTCTACATCCTGCTGACGCTGCCGGCGCTCGGCGGCCGGGCGCTGGCGGTCCGGGTCTTCGGCTTCGACGATGCCGACGGGTGGGCCGTGGGTCGGACGCTGGGGCTCGTCATGGTGGCCTACCCCGCCTGGTGGGCCGGCGTCGGAGGCATCTCGGCCTGGCAGTGGGCCGGCGTCGTCGTGCTCGCGGCGGTCTCGCTCTGGGGTGCGCTGGAGCTGTGGCGGAATCCGCCGGATTGGCGGTCAACGGGTTTGGCGGAAGCGGTTTTTCTGGGCTGCGCCGCGGTGGCGGTCTGGATCCGGCTGGTGCGGCCGGAGATCCTCAACCAGGAAAAGCTCATGGACCTGGGGATCTTCGCGTCGCTGTTGCGGGCCGAGGGCTTCCCACCGCCGGACATGTGGCTGGCCGGGGAGACGCTGCCGTACTACTACTGGGGGGCGGTGGTGTGGATCGTGCCCCTGTTCATCAGCAAGATTCCGTTGGACCTGGCGTACAACCTGGTGGTTGCGGCTCTCGGGGGAGTGACCGGCTGCGTGCTCTGGGCGCTGGGACGGCGCGCCGGAGCAGGCCCCATCGGGGGTTGGATCGCGGTGGCGGCTGGCCTCTTTGCCGGCACGGCCGACGGCCTCCGGCAGCTGGCGGCGGGAGTCCCTCTCCTCGGCCTCGATTACTGGCACTCGTCGCGGCAGGTGCCGGACACCATCACCGAGTGGCCCCTCTTTACGTTGTGGCTCGGGGATCTCCACCCGCACCTGCTCTCCATGCCCCTCGCCCTGGCGGCGGTGCTCGTGGCGTGGCAGGTCGGCCGCGACGGGCCGAAAACGACCACGGTGGGGGGTGTCACGGTGCTGGTGGGCGTGACCTGGGCCGCGAATCCCTGGGCGATGCCGCCGACCCTGGTGGCGGCGGGGCTGATGATGCTCTGTGGCGACGGCCGTTGGCACTGGCCAGGCCGGGAGGGGTGGCCGCGGTGGGTGTCGCTGGCGGTGGTCGCGGTGGGCGGATGGGTCGCGTGCTTCCCGTTCCACATCGGCTTCCACCCTCCCTTCCAGGGGATCAAGGCGGTGGAAGCGTGGACGGAGGTCCACGACCTTCTTCTGTGGGGAGGACTCTTGCTGGTGCCCGCCACCGCGGCTGGTTGGGCGCTCCTGGTCCGACTGCTCGGCGGGGGCTACCGGGCTCGCGCCTCGGCTGCCGCAGTGTGCGCGGCGGGGCTCGCGGCGGCAGCGATGAGCGGCAGGCCGAGCCTGGTGGTCCTGGGCGTGCTGCTACTGGTGCTGATGCTCGCCGGATTGACCGGTCCGAGAGAGGAGACTCGGCCATCAGTGGCCCTGGCCGCTCTCGGAGTCTTCCTCCTAGCGGTTCCCGAGATGGTGTACGTCGTTGATTCCTACGGCGCCAAGCTGCACCGCATGAACACGATTTTCAAGTGCTATGTCCAGGCGTGGCCGTTCCTCGCCGTCGCCCTGCCCGGCCTGATCGTCGTGGGGCTGAAGCGACGGCGTTCCAGGTGGGTGATGGCGGCGGCGCTGGGAGTGCTCGGGCTGCCCCATTTTCTCGGTCTCGCGCTGCAGCCAACGACTGACAGGGCCAAGGGTCTCGACGGGCTCGCCTGGATGGAAGAAGGCGACCGAGCCATCGTGCGCTACCTGCGGACGCAGCCTTCCGATACGACCATCGCCGAAGCGGTTGGCGGCGCCTACACCGAATTCGCCCGGATTTCGTCGGCGTCAGGGGTGCCGTCGCTGCTGGGCTGGGCCAACCACGAGCTCGTGTGGCGGGGGCACGGGGTGAGTCAGGAGACCACCTATCGGAAAAACCTGATCGACGACATCTACCGAAGCTCCGATCCCGAGGTGGTGCGGCGGGCGGTGGAGGAAGCCGGCGTCGACCTGGTGGTCATCGGGGCACTGGAGCGGCGAGAGTTTCAGTTCGACGGGCTCGAGGCCGTCCGCCGGGCGGGAGAGGTGGTCTTTACCGTCGACGGTGGTGAAGTGGTGCGGTTCGCCGGCGACCGATGAACGAGAGCTCTCGGCGGTTTGTTCGCTCGGGCGAACCGAGGTAGATTGAACCGGCCGGAGGAGGCCCGATGACGGACAGTCCCGTGCTCAGCGTGGTGATTCCCGCGATGAATGAAGAGGAGAATGTGCAGGCCATGCACGATCGCTTGGTCGCTGCGCTGGAGCCGGCCGCCGTCAGCTTCGAGATGATCTGGATCGACGACGGGTCCAGCGACGCGACATGGCAGTTGATCTCCCAGCTCGCTGCCCGTGACGAGCGGGTTCGGGGCCTGAGCTTCTCGCGGAACTTCGGCCATCAGGCGGCGGTCACAGCCGGGGTGGACGCAGCTCGGGGAGACGCGGTGGCGATCATCGACGCCGATCTCCAGGATCCCCCAGAAGTGATCCCGGAGATGATCGAGAAGTGGCGCGAGGGCTACCAGGTCGTCTACGGTCAGCGAGAGCAACGGGACGGCGAGACCGTTTTCAAGAGGGCCACCTCGGCGGCTTTCTACCGCACCTTGAAGGCCCTCGCCCACATCGAAATCCCCCTGGACACCGGCGACTTCCGCCTCATGGGCCCCAAGGCGCTGGCCGCCTTCCGGGCCATGCCCGAGCACAACCGTTTCGTCCGCGGCATGGTGAGCTGGATCGGTTTTCCCCAGGCGCCGGTGCGCTTTCACCGCCATGCCCGGACCCGCGGCGAGACCAAGTACCCGCTCAAGACCATGCTCAAGCTGGCCATAAGCGGTTTTACCTCGTTCAGCTTCGTACCCCTGCGGGCGGCGACCTGGCTGGGGCTGATCGTCTGCCTCTTTTCGGTGGGCTATCCGATTCTCCGGCTGGTCCTCTCGCTCGCCGGCGTTGTGGGCTTCGGGTCGGCGGGACTTGTCTCGGCGATCTTCTTCCTCGGCGGTGTCCAGCTGCTGGCCATCGGCGCCCTGGGCGAGTACATCGCGCGGCTCTTCGAGGAGGCCGTCCAGCGGCCGCTCTATCTCGTCAAGGAGCACACCGACGGCGGAAAGCGCGTGACGCCGCCGGAACGCTGATTCGAGCCATCAGCGGTCAGCGGACAGCTTTCAGCGCGCAGCGGACAGCTCTCAGCTATCAGCTCAGCCTCTTGCAAAAATACGGTATTCCAGGAGAGGACGAAGATCAAAGGCAGATCGCCGGCGAGGGCGCCGGCGTGATCTCGTCCCGGTAAGGCCATCACTCGGACGATTCGCCGAATATTGCAAGAGGCTGACCGGTCAACTTTCAGCTCCATCACAGGGGTTCAAGCCCTTGACAGAATGCGACGATGGGACGATCCATTTGCTGACGGCTGACGGCTGACGGCTGACGGCTGACGGCTGACGGCTGACGGCTGACGGCTGACGG
>JAZBOQ010000071.1:0-4122 GCA_036351195.1 Thermoanaerobaculales bacterium
GCGGATAAATACAAGGGCC
Source organism: Thermoanaerobaculales bacterium (assembly GCA_036351195.1). Classification (GTDB taxonomy): domain Bacteria; phylum Acidobacteriota; class Thermoanaerobaculia; order Thermoanaerobaculales; family Sulfomarinibacteraceae; genus JAHECW01. The sequence goes on from JAZBOQ010000071.1 coordinate 20, forward strand.
AGTTCGACGACGGTTGGGATGCGGTCCAGCAGCGTACATTCGAACGCCAGAAGGCAATGGGCTGGATCCCCGAGGACACTGAGCTGGCGCCTCGACCGGAAGGTATGCCGGCCTGGGAAGATATCCCCGACGACGAAAAGGCCTTCCAGGCCAGGCTGATGGAAGTCTACGCCGGCTTCTTTGAGCATACCGATGTCCAGGTCGGCAAGCTGATCGATGAGCTCGAGGCCCGCGGCATCCGCGATAACACCATGGTGATCTACATTCTTTCGGACAACGGCGCGTCGGCCGAGGGATTGGAAGGAAGCGTTGCCGAATTGAACTCCCAGAACGGCATCCCCTCCACGGTGGCCGAGCACATCGCCATCGCCGAGCAGCTGGGCGGGCTCGAAGAGATCGGCGGCCCCAAGATGGACAACATGTATCGAGCGGCCTGGGCTTGGGCCGGCGACAGCCCGTTCCGCTACACGAAGCTGATTGCCGCCGATTGGGGCGGCACGCGGACACCCATGGTCATCTCGTGGCCGAAACGCATCGAGCCCGATGCCACGCCCCGGCCGCAGTTCACCCACGTCAACGATGTGGTCCCCACCATCTACGACATCCTGAGCATCGAGCCGCCCAAGGTCGTGGACGGCCACGTGCAGGACCCCATCGACGGGGTGAGCTTCGCCTACACCTTCGACTCGGCCGACGCTCTGGAGCAGAAGCACACCCAGTACTTCGACATCATGGGCAGCCGCGGCATCTACCACGAAGGCTGGATGGCCAGCACGTTTGGACCCCGGACACCGTGGGTGGCCGCGGTACCGGATCTTGCCAACTGGGACCCCATGCAGGATGAGTGGCAGTTGTTCGACACCCGCGATGATTTCTCGCTGATGAACGACCTCGCAGCCGAATATCCCGAGAAGCTGGAAGAACTCAAGGAGCTTTTCATGCAGGAGGCTGCCGAAAACAAGGTACTGCCCATCGGTGGTGCCATGTACGTCGGGCTCAACCCGCATGAAGCCAAGCGCACGACCAATACGGAGTGGACGTTGTTTGAAGGGATGACCCGAATCCCCGAGAGCGAGGCGCCGAACGTGCGCAATGGCAACCTTCGAGTCGAGATCGAGGCCGAGGTGCCGGAGAACGTCAACGGAGTGGTCTTCGCCATGGGCGGCTATGCCGGTGGAGTGAGTCTCTACGCCGTGGATGGAGAGCTGTACTACGAGTACAGCGCCCTGCTGCTCAAGCGCGACACGATCAAGGTCGGCGCTTTGCCGGCCGGCGACGTGACCATCGCCTACGAGATGAGAACCCCGATGCAACGGGCCGCGCCTGCCGAGGTGAAGTTCTGGATCAACGGCGAAGAGGCGGCCACGGGGACGGTCCAGCGCACCATCCCCTTGTTCTTCACGGCATCCGAGACCTTCGATGTCGGCATGGACACGCTGTCGCCGGTCGCGAACGCCTACTTCGACCGGGCCCCGTTCAAGTTCGAAGGCACCCTGAAACGGCTCCATTTCAAGAATCTGGAAGCCGAGTAGCCGGACGACCAGGCCCAGCAAGGGACCAGGGCGCAGGTGAAGGAAAAGAAACAGCCAGTGAAGCGACGAAAGGAATGAAACAACCATGAGGAGATCAGCTCTTTCATTGACTACAGCACTCTGTCTTTGTAGCGCCGCTGCGCTGGCACAGGAACCGGCCCCCGAGGGATCCAGCCTCACCAAGACCTTTCCCGGCAAGTCCTACTCTCCGTATGCCCAGCGGGGCATCCCGGACCGGCCGCTCTGGGGCGACACCCATCTGCACACCTCCACCTCCTTCGACGCGGGCGCCTTCGGCACGCGCCTGGATGCCCGCGAGGCCTATCGGTTTGCCAAGGGCGAAGAGGTCCAGGCCTCGACCGGCTTCATGGCGCGCCTGTCACGTCCGCTCGACTTTCTGGTTGTGGCGGACCATTCCGACAACATGGGGCTGTTTGATCTGATTTTCGCGCAGGATCCGTCCATCATGACGGATCCGGAAGGCAATCGGATCGCGACGATGGTCGCCAATGGCGGCGACGAGGGCGTGGCCGCTGCGCTGGAACTGATTGACGCCTATGCACGGGGCGAGGCGATCTCGCCGGCACTCGCGATCGAGGCCGGGTCCAAGTCCTTCCGCTCGGTGTGGCAGCGCCAGATCGAAGCGGCCGAAGAAGCCTACGAACCGGGGCTCTTCACGAGCTTCATCGGCTACGAGTGGACCTCGCTCATCCAGGGCGCGAACATGCACCGCGTGGTCATCTACCGCGATGGGGGTGACAAAGCGGGCATGTTGGACCCGTTCACCACTGAGGGCACGGCCGGATCGACCAATCCGCGCGATCTATGGGACTGGATGGCGAACTACGAGAAGGTGACGCGCGGCGACGTTCTGGCGATTGCCCACAATGGCAACCTCTCCAACGGCATCATGTTTCCAGAGACCGCGCAGTACAACGGCGCCCAACTGGATGCCGAATATGTCGAGGCGCGCGCCCGCTGGGAACCGATGTACGAAGCCACGCAGATGAAGGGCGATGGCGAAGCGCATCCCTTCCTCAGCCCGAACGACGAATTCGCGGACTACGAAACCTGGGATCTGGCCAATCTGAACGGCTCCGAGCTCAAGGAAGACTACATGCTGCAATACGAGTATGCCCGCGAGGCGCTGAAGACCGGGCTGAAGCTCGAGGCGCGGCTGGGCACCAACCCCTACAAGTTCGGCATGGTCGGCTCGACGGACAGCCACACCTCGCTCGCGACCGCTCAGGAGGATAACTTCTTCGGCAAGCACTCCGGCGCCGAACCCAACCCCCAGCGCCCCACTCACGCCGTTGCAGAGTTCGGCGACCAGAAACTCCTGGGATGGGAGATGGTCGCCTCCGGGCTCGCCGCGGTCTGGGCCGCCGAGAACACGCGCGAGGCGATCTTTGACGCCATGGAGCGCAAGGAGGTCTACGCCACGACCGGCTCCCGCGTCAGTGTCCGGTTCTTCGGGGGCTGGGATTACAGCATGGAGGACCTGACATCCCGGATGCCCGCATCGGCCGGCTATGCCAAGGGGACGCCAATGGGCGGCAATCTGTCTGATGCTCCTGAGGGAGCGGCGGCGCCAACCTTCATGGTCTATGCGCTGAAAGATCCGATTGGGGGCAATCTCGACCGTATCCAGATCGTCAAAGGATGGATGGATGCCGAGGGCGAGACGCACGAGCAGGTATACGACGTCGTCTGGGCTGGCGATCGCGAGCCCGACTCGGACGGCAAGCTGCCGCCCATCGGATCCACTGTGGACGTCGAGCGCGCAACCTGGACAAACACGATTGGGCAAGGCGAGATGGGTACGGTTTGGACCGACCCCGACTTCGACCCCGCGCAGCCAGCCTTCTACTACGCGCGCGTGATCGAGATCCCGACCCCTCGCTGGACCGCCTACGACGCCTTCCGCATGGGCGCGGAGGTACCCGCGGAAAGCCCGATGGAGACGCAAGAAAGGGCCTACACCTCACCCATCTGGTATACGCCATGAAGTCTATTGCGCGCAACCAACACGATGAGAGCCAGATGCCGCGACGGCAGCTCGTACTTCCCGGAAACTGAGGCCGCCTTTCGAAGAGGAGATCACGACCATGAAGAAATCACGACGACCCCTCTGCGCGGCGCTTGTCGCGATCCTCTGGACCAGCTTGGCCATGGCGCAAACCTATACCGGCGACGTTGCCATCGATGAGGACGACGTGGTGATCGGGCAGAAGCATTACTCGCCCTATCTCGATCAGTCCTATCCCAACCGGGTGTTCTGGGGCGACACGCACCTGCACACCTCCTATTCCACCGATGCGGGCATGATCGGCAACACGCTCGGGCCGGACGAGGCCTTCCGCTTTGCGCGCGGCGAAAAGGTGCGCGCGTCGGTGGGCGAGTATGCCCAGCTGATTCGACCGCTCGACTTTCTTGTCGTGGCCGATCATGCCGAGAACCTGGGGCTCGCGCCCATGATCGCCGAGTCCAATCCACAACTCCTCAAGAATGACTGGGGGCGGCAGATCCATGACAAGGTCAAGGGCGGCGATCACATGGCTGCCTTTGTCC
>JAZBOQ010000072.1:0-63921 GCA_036351195.1 Thermoanaerobaculales bacterium
GCAGCGGAGTTGTGCGGACCGCGCTTCGAACCGGGAGGCCCGTGGAGAGCACAACTCCGTGCCCGGCACGCCCCGCCCGAGGCGAATGTGCGCGGTCGCGCTGAATCGACGGTCGAGGGACCGGCCTGCTCGGGCGAGCGGCGGCCTGCCTGCATGCTTCAGCGACGTACCCTGGGAGCGCTCCCCGAGGGTTGCCCGGCAGCGGAGTTGTGCGGACCGCGCTTCGAACCGGGAGGCCCAGGGAGAGCACAACTCCGTGCCCGGCACGCCCCGCCCGAGGCGCTGGGGCGGTCGCGCTGAGGAATCGAATGTGATGTAGATCACATCACCGTGGTGGGGTCGGGTCCTTTAATGAGATTATATCTCAATCAATTGCCGGGAATTGACATCGATGGCGGTGCTGTCATGATGTTCCGATCGCCGGCCCGTCGACCGGGCCTGTGGAGGGGTTTGAATGAGAATACGAGCACTGTTGGTAATCACGTTGATGGCGATCTCCACCGTGGCGTTTGCTGCGGAGGATCGATGGATCGCTTTGACCGATGAAGAGCCCTTTTCCGAGGTTCGGATGGAGGCCTCCCGGAGCGGCGCCGAGCTCGTCGAGTTCGACCTTGTCGTTCCGGGTGTCGCCGTGGAGCACATCACCACCGCCCAGGGCGACTTCGCCCGCCTGATGGTGCCCGGCATGGGCCGAATCGGCGCCGTCGGCGAGCCCGAGCTGCCCGCCTTCCGCCGTTTCGTCGAAATTCCCCACGGCGCCACAGCGACGGTGACGACCGCGGTGCTCGACCGCGCCACCGTGGACCTGGCGGCTGAAAGCCTCCCAGGCCTGATCTACCCGGTGCAGCTGCCGATGCCCAAGTGCGACTGCCCCGAGGCGCGGGACTGGCGGTTCTCGCAGAAGATGGAGGCCTACGAGGGAGTGGTCGGACGGACGGCCGGCGGGCTCGAGGGCCCGTACGGCATTCGCGACCACAACATGATGATGCTCACCGCAACGCCGGCGACCTACGACGTCGATGCCGGCACGGTGGAGATCGCCACCCGACTCCGGGTGACCATTGCCATCGACGGCGGCGACGACGCCAAGACCGCGGCGATCAAGCAGCGCCTGTCGAGCCGCCACTTCGACGCGTGGCTCGGCAACGTGTCCGTCAATCTCAACATGACGGAGGCCGGTGGGTGGAGCTATCCGGACGATGCGCCGGTGGAGTTCCTGATCATCACCCCGCCGCAGTTCGTCGCCGACCTCGCACCCTTCGTGGCGTGGAAGACGAGCACCGGCTACAACATGAACGTGGTGACCACCGATGTGACCGGCACCTCGACCACGCAGATCAAGGCCTATATCCAGGGACTCTACGGCGGACAGAACCCGCCGGTGTACATCCTGATGATCGGCGACTCGCCGTCGTTGCTCGCCACCTACACCCCATCCGGCGGCGGGACCGGCGGGACCGACCTGCCCTACGTTCAGATGGACGGCGACCTCTACCCGGACATGTTCATCGCCCGTTGGCCCATCGACGACTCCACCGAGCTCGCCAACATGCGCGACAAGATCCTGCACTATCAGCAGCCCACCGCCGCCACCGCGGCGTGGCTCAACCGGGCGCTCTTTCTCGCCGGCGACGACTACTACGGTCGCGTCACCACCCACGAGGAGGTCACCGAGCAGCTCATGGACCCGGCGCCGAACAGTGCCGAGACCGAAATCTGGTATGGCGACTCCGGCGCCACCCCGCAGCCGGGCACGCCCCATCCTCCGAACACTCAGGACCTCATCGACGCCCTCAACTCCGGTCGTGCGTGGGCTGTCTACTCGGCCCACTGCAGCCAGAGCGGCATGGCCGGCGATCCGTCGTTCCTCAGCGGCGACGTGGCCAGCCTCGGCAATGCCGACCAATACCCGATCGGCCACGGCCACTGTTGCCTGTCGAATCAGTGGGCGACCACCTCCGATGTCTTCGGCGAGGTGGTGGTCACCCAGGCGGACAAGGGTTTCGTGGCCTACTGGGGCGGCTCCAACTCCACCTACTGGGACGGCGACGACTGGCTCGAAAAGGGCTTCTTCGACGCCCTTTTCGATGCCGACATCGCCGGTATCGGCGGCGACTGGGACCGTCTCTACTCCAACATCGCCGCCTGCTACGCCGGCCTCTCCGAGGTCACCGTCAGCAACTCCAGCAACGAAGCCTACTACTGGCCCATGTACAACCTGAACGGTGATCCCTCCCTCGACCCGTTCACCCGCGCACCCATGGCGATGAACGTCGGAGCGCCCCCGGTGGTGCCCCCGGTGGCCGACACCTTCTCGGTGACCGTGAGCGACACCGCCGGATCTGTGCCTCTGGCCATGGTGGCGGTCAGCCAGGACGGCGCGCTGCTCGGCGCCGGGCTGACCAACGACGCGGGCGCCGCGGCCTTCCCCATCGAGACGCCGGCGCCGGGTTCGGATCTGCTCGTCCGGGTCACTGCCCACAACCACCTGCCGACGGATGTCACCACCCTGGTGGCGGCCGGATCGGACGGTGTCGTGGTGCTCGACAAGGACATCTACCGCTGTGACTCGCCAGTGGTCGTCAACGTCTTCGATGATGACCTCGACAGCGACCCACCGTTCAACGTGACCCTGTCGGCGGCCCCGTCGGGCGGCTCGATTCCGGTCCAGGTCGCTGATCTCGGCACCGTCGGGGTGGTCCAGTTCCAGGGCGGCGCCCTGCTGGGAACCGACCTCGTGGTGGCGCACGGCGACACCCTCACGGTGACCTATAACGACGCCGACACGGGCGCCGGGCCGGCTGTCAAGACCGACACCGCCGCCCTCGACTGCGCGGGCCCGGCCATCGCCGACGTGCAGGCCGTGGCCACCGAGGCCTCGGTGACCTTCAGCTTCACCACCAACGAGCCCGGTACGACGGTGGTGGCCTGGGGTTTCGGAACGCCACCGATGAACATCGTCAGCGATGACGGTCTGGCGATGGACCACTCGGTCACCATTGACGGCGTTTCGCCGTGCACGGAGATCTTCTACGAGATCCGCAGCACCGATGTCCACGGCAACGTCAGCGTGGACAACAACGGTGGCGGTTATTATGTGGTGGAGACCGCCGGTTGGGGGATCTTCTTCTCCGAGACCTTCGACAGCGATCCGGGCTGGGCCATCGACAACGGCAACGAGCCGCCGGCCGACGGTTGGGGCTTCGGCCAGCCGACGGGTCAGGGGCAGGACAGCTACGGCGAGCCCGACCCGACCTCCGGCGCCACCGGCCCAAACGTCTACGGGGTCAACCTGTACGGAGACATCCCCGAGGACCTCCTGGAGAACGAGCTCACGCTCACCACGCCGGTGATCGACCTCTCCATGGCCACCTCGGCACAGCTGAGGTACCAGCGTTGGCTCGGGGTCGAGCGCGACACCTACGACAACGCCCGGATCCGGCTCTCCATCGACGGTGGAGCCACTTGGAGCACGGTGTGGGAGAACGGCGGCGACACCATCGACGAAAGCTCATGGTCCGAGAAGATCGTCGACCTGTCGGCGGCGGTGGGCCACAACCAGGTGCAGGTCCAGTGGACCTACGGCTCCACCGACGGGAGCTGGAACTACTGCGGCTGGAACATTGACGACGTCGTTATCGAGGGCGCCATGCCCTGCGGCGCGTTGCCGATGGTTTTCACCGACGGCTTCGAGACCGGTGACTGCACCATGTGGACGGAGATGGTGGCCTCTCCGTGAGAACCGACTGAACAGCTTCGCCGGGGCGGACCGCCGCCCCGGCGTTTTTTGTTGTGGCGAGCGGTCGTTTGCTATACTGCAGATTCGGTGGGGCCGAGGGTCGGCCCTCCGTGACGACAACCTGATACAAAGGAGGAAATCATCCGCAAGTTCGCGTTTCGAGAAGATCCTGAAGCACCCCAGGTGCGCATCAACGAACGAATCCGGCTTTCGCCGGTCCGCCTCATCGGCGCTGATGGTGAGCAGGTCGGTGTTGTTCCCGTCGACGAGGCCCTTCAAATGGCGCGTGATGAAGGCCTCGATCTGGTCGAGGTCGCCGCCAACTCCCGTCCCATCGTCTGCAAAATCATGGACTACGGCCGCTTCCGCTTCGAGCAGGAAAAGAAGGCTCGTGAGGCCAAGAAACAGCAGCACCAGGTCGAAATCAAAGAGGTCAAATACAGACCCAACATCAACATCCATGATTTCGACACCAAGACCAGGCGGGCCCGGAAATTCCTCGAGCAGGGCAAGCACGTCAAGGTGACCATCATGTTCCGCATGCGCGAGATGCGCCGTCCTGAGAACGGATTCGAGCTGCTGCGGCGGGTCGCCGAGGAGCTTCAGGACGTGGCCAAGCTGGAGAGGATGCCCGATCGTCTCGAAGGACGCGATCTGACGATGCTGATGAGGCCGCTGCCACAGAAGAAGTAGCCGGCCCCGACTCCACGTCAATTCAACCCGCGCCTGGCGCGGGTTTTTTGTTCGGGCCACCTCAGGGGGCCTCGAGGGCACGGCGCACCACACCGCGCCCTCGAGAGATTGAAACGCCGAGATCGTCGTCGTTCGGCAACAGACTCGGGATGATGAGATAAAGTTATTGGCGATGAAGACCCGACACATTCTCGCCGTGGTCATCGCGGGCTCGCTGGTCCTCCCGTGCACCGCAAAGAGCAAGGATCCCTTCGGCGTTCTCGCCGCGACGGTGGGCGCCAACGTCGTCCTCATGGACGCCTCCTCCGGCCGCAGCGTCGCTCTGGAATCGGGCCCCGTGGGTTGGCTCTTTCCCGCCCCGGGGGGCATTGTCTTCGCTCCGGACGTGATCAGCGGCAGTACGTCGGTGATCAACCTCCGCAGCCAACGCGTGGTCGAGAAGCTCGAGGGACTCACCATGCCCCACTTCGGCCTCCGTCAGGACCGGTACATGGCCATCGCCGGCCAAGTCCTCGTCGTGAGCTACCCGGAACGCGCGGTGATGAAGAAGATCCCGGCGGCCATCGAGAATCCGTGGCAGGTCATCGTCGCTCCCGAAGATGCCGCCATGGTGGTCCTCGAACGCCTTCCCGACGGCTCGTCGGGCATTTTCCTGACGACGGTCAACCTCTTCACCGGCCAAACCGTCTTCCGGCGGCCCCTGGGTGGCGACATCCGCCACATGGCGTTCTCCGCCGGCCTCGGTCTGCTGGCGTTCGCCGACCATCAGGCCGGCGCGGTCCACCTGGTCCAGCCGGCAACCCTCAATCCCTCCGCCGTGCGGCGGACCCCGGGCCGGCCGGTGGACGTCGTCTTCGCTCGCGGAGGCAGCATCCTGGTCACTGCACTGGAGTTGGACAACGGCACCGGGCTCTTGGACCTCGCCAGGTTCAAGAGCGGCAAGAAGGGCATCAGCCTCGACAAGGAGTACGGAGTTCCCCTGTCGGCGGTGCCGGTGCGGATCGCGCTCTCACCGGACGGCGAGCACGTCGCCGCGGCCATGGCCGGCGGCATGGTCGCCATCGTTCGCGTCTCCAAACGGGAAGTGGTTGCGACCTATCAGCTGCCGGGCAGTCCCCGCGACCTGCGGTGGTGCGATCCATCCGTAGAGGGTCCGATCCTCCCCGAGTGGTCCGACGGCGAGACCGAGGAGGGGGGCTTCGATCCCTACGTCCCCCGGGTCGACGACGGATCCGGAGTCGGCCTGTCCCACCCGTGAACCCTGCCCGCGAGCTGAAGAACCGGGCCCTCGCCGAGGGTTTCGATCTGGTGGGCGTGGCAGCCGCCGGTCCTGCGACATCCGGAAGACATCTCGACGATTGGGTCGCCGAGGGTCGGCACGGCGGAATGGACTACATGGCACAGACCGCCGCACAACGGTCGCATCCGGAGCACCTCCTCGCCGGCTGCCGCTCCCTCGTGATGGTCGCCATGAGCTATCGCAGCTCGCTGCCGGTCTCGGCCTCCCACCCGCCCGATCGGCGGCTGTGGATCTCGCGCTACGCCTGGGGCCGCGACTATCACCGCCTGATCAAAAAACGCCTCGTCCGCCTCGGTCGCGGGTTGGAGGAACGGCGCCCGGGCTGCGCCTGGCGGGCGGTGGTGGATACGGCGCCGTTGCTCGAGCGTGAGTGGGCCGCCCGCGCCGGCCTCGGTTGGATCGGAAAGAGCACGATGTTGATCAATCGGCGATTCGGCTCCGAGCTCTTTCTGGGTGCCCTCATTACCGATATCGAGCTCGAGCCCGACGCTCCGGTCGGCGACCACTGCGGGACGTGCACTGCCTGTCTCGACGCCTGTCCGACGGCAGCGCTGATCGAGCCCCGGGTGCTGGACGCCCGCCGCTGTATCGGCTACCTCACGGTGGAGCACCGGGGTGAGATCGCGGCTGATCTCGCCCCACTCATGGAGAATATGGTGGCCGGCTGCGACCGCTGCAACGAGGTCTGTCCCTGGACGCTCAAAGCGCCCGCGGACCTCCACCCGGAGCTCGCACCGGCCGGCCACCGCTACCGGCCGGATCTCGCCGAGCTGGCAGCCCTCGACGAAGAGGGTTGGAGGCTCTGGCGCCAGGGCAGCCCGCTTGGGCGAATTCCTTTTTCTCAACTGCGGCGCAGCCTCGCCGCGGCGCGAGCGAACCTGCAGCGGGCGCGGTCCGAACGCGAGTAAGAGCACACACTCGACGTGGTGCGCAATGCCGCTTCCGCCGATTGCTGTCGTTGCGTTACCGGCTCTGTCCCTGATTGCCGCCGCTGCTGCCGCCGCCGTCGCCGGCGGGGTTTTTCTTCCGCCGCCGCCGGCGCCGTTTCTTCTTCGGCTGGTCGCCGTCGGCTCCCTTCGCCGCCGGTTCCTTCGGTCTCGCCTGGGGGCGGCTGTCGTGCCGACGGCCGCCGGACCGGCGGCCCTGGGGCCGGGGCTTCCTCGGAGTGTGCTTGAAGGGGATGACCTCCGCGAAGAGCTCCTCGGGCGCGAAGACCACCGGGATCTCGTAGCCGACGTATGCGTGGACCGCGTCCAGAGAGTAGACGTAGTCGTCGCAGGCCAGGGTCAATGCCTTGCCCTCGGCGCCGACGCGCGCCGTGCGGCCGATGCGGTGGACGTAGTCCTCGGCGTCCTGGGGCAGGTCGAAGTTGATGACGTGGGTGACGCCTTCGATGTGCAGCCCGCGGCTCGCCACGTCGGTGGCCACGAGGATGGGCAGCCGGCCGTCTCTGAAATCGTCGAGGACCCTCAGTCTCTTGGTCTGCATGACGTCGCCGGTGAGAGCGCGGGCGACATAGCCGTGGCGGCGGAGGTCCTCCACCAAGCGCCGTGAGGCGTGCTTGGTGTTGAGGAAGATCATGATCCGTTCGCCGCCCTCCCGCTCGAGCAGTCCGAGCAGCAGAGAGAGCTTCTCGTGGGAGGCCACGTGGTAGAGCTCCTGGTGGACGGTGTCCGGGGTCAGCTGCTCGCGGTTGATGACGATTTCCGCCGGATCGGTCATCTCGCGCCAGCCGAGGCGCATGACCCGGCGCGACAGCGTGGCGGTGAACATCAGCGATTGGCGCTTGTCGGTGTAGGGCAGGCGGTGGAGCAGCCAGCGCAGGTCCTCGGCGAACCCCATGTCGAAGAGCCGGTCGCACTCATCGACGACAACCATCTCGGTATCGCGCAGTGAGTAGGCGCCCTGGCGATGGTAGTCGATGAGCCGTCCGGGAGTGCCGATGAGGAGGTCGACCCCCGATGCGAAACGCAGCCGTTGCTTCTTGTAGTCGATGCCGCCGAAGACGACGTGGATCGAGAAGTCGGTGTGGCTGGCGAGCTTTTCTGCGTCGGAGGCGATCTGGACCGCGAGCTCCCGGGTGGGTGCGATGATCAGCGCACGCGGGTTTTCGATGGCGGACCGTCGTTCCTGCCGCATCATTCGGGAAAAGACCGTCAGCAGATACGCAGCGGTCTTTCCCGAGCCGGTTTGGGCCTGGGCGACGATGTCGCGGCCCTCGAGGGAGAGCGGCAGCACCTCGGCCTGGACCCGGGTCAGCCGCTCGAAGCCGAGATCGGCGACCGCGGAGCGAAGCTCGTCCGGAAGGTCGACGTCGTTAAAAGTGAGGTCGGAAAAGAGTTGGTCGGTGGCGGTATCGTCACTCATGGCGGGGCAGTGTAGCACTCAATCTCCGATCCGCGGGGCCGAGCGGGATCGGGGGAGGAGGTACGACCATGGGTTCGATCGCTCGTTCCAGGTACACTTCCTGTCGGCCCCCGGGGAAGAAAGGGGGCGAAAATCTGTTGACCTTTGAAGTAGGAGAACGGGACCTGAATGACCATTCGAACGACGACCAAACTGACCCTGGCGGTGGTGATCCTCGTGGTTGCCGCAGTGCCGGCTATCGCTGAAGAACCACCGCAGGCGGTTTCGGACAACGAAGTGCCGGCCGGATTGACCGCGTTTCTCGAGGCGCGCTTGCTGGAGAGCCAGGATCGGTACCGCGAGGCGCTTGCGGCGTACGATCGGGCGCTTCGCGAAGACGGTTCGGTGGTCGAGGTGCGGGTCGGTCTTGCGAATCTCCTCTTTCGGGTGGGGATGGCGGAACGGGCCGTGGCCGTTCTCGACGGTGTGGAAGACCTCGATTGGCACGGACGCCGGGTGTACGCCCTCGCTCTGGCGCAGTACTCGATGCAGGAACCGGATCGTATGGACCAGGCCCTGGCGGCCCTGACAGAGGTTCGGGAAGAGCGCGACGACGATCCGAGTCTTTCCCTGGCCCTCGGCCAGTTGCTCCACCGTTTGGGTCGGGTCGACGAAGCGGAGGTCGTGATTGCCGAGCTCCGGCAAAGCCGCCCCGGTTCGCCCCAGCTGATCTCCTATCACGCGAGCCTGTTGCTCCAGCTCCACCGGCGCGAAGAGGCGGCCGAGGCCTTTGCTCAATGTGCGGCGAGCCCGCTCACGATGTCGAGCTGCCGGGACCAGGCGGTGGAGCTCCTGATCGAGCTCGACCGTCCCGGCGAAGCCGCGGACGTCCTGGCCGCAACCCTCGGCGACGACGAGCTCGACCAACGTTTACGGGCCGCGTACCTCTACTGGGATGCCGGCCGGCCCTCCGAGGCCCTGGACCTCGTCGACAGCGTGTTGCGGAAGGTGCCGGATTCCGAGCGCGCTCGCACCCTCAAGGCCCATCTGCTGTCGGCGGCGGGGCAGTTCTCCGAGGCGTCCGCCGAGTTCCGCCGGTTGGCCAAGAAGAACCCGGACGACGTTGAGCTCAAGCTTTCCCTTGCCTGGTCGCTGGCCCGGATGGGCGATCTCGACCAGGCGCGGCGCTGGCTCGATCGCGCCTGGGAGCTGGTGGCGGACGATGCAGGGTCGGCAATGGCGACCCGCTGCGCGGTGAGCGGGTCCCGCATCGAGCTCGTGGCCGACAATCCGTTGGTGGCCCGGGAGTGGCTGGCGAGGGTGGCGGATCCCTCCGAGGCCGGTGAAGATTACGTCCGTCTCCTGGGAGAGACCTATCGCCGCGAGGAGAACTGGACCGACGGCATCAGCGCACTGATCCGGCTGCAGCCGCACCTCGCTCCGGACGCGCGGCTGGCGGCCGAGGCGATCGAGGCCGAGTTCCGAATCCGTTCGTCCGATCCGCGCGCCTGGTCGCGCCTTCGGCCGCTGCTCGACAGTGACGAACCCGAGGCCGTCCTTGCCGGTCTGCAGGTCCTTCAGGCCACCGACCGGTGGTCGGACGCCCAGCGCGAGGCCGAGACGGCGCGCGAGAGATTCCCGGACGATCGCGAGATCCTCTTCGTCCAGGCGGCGTCGCTGGAACGCCTGAATCGCTTCGACGAGGCCGAGGCGGCGTTCCTCGAGCTCATCGAAGGCGATCCCACCGACGCCAATGCGGCCAACTACCTCGGATACCTCTGGGCAGACCGGGGTGTTCGGCTCGACGAGGCGCTGGAGCTCATCAACCTCGCCGTGTCCCTCGATCCTGAGAACGCCGCGTACCTGGATTCCCTGGGGTGGGTCCACTACCGCCTCGGGGCGATGGAAGAGGCGGAGTACTGGCTCCGGCGGGCCATCGAGATCAACGACGGCGACGGCACCCTCCTTGCCCACCTCGGCGAGGTGCTCGTGGTCAGGGGCCAGGTGGAAGAGGGCATCCGCTATCTCCGATTGGGCCTGGACCTCGGCTGCGAGGACCCGGACCACGTCCGCTCGCTGCTCGACGAGCTGCGTGATGAGGCCGTCGACTGACCCGGTTCTGCGCCGGGCGGCGACGATGGCCGCGGTGGCGGTTGCGATGGCCGCGTCGGGGTGTGCGACCTCTCCCCGGGTGTCCGTCGATCCGATTCGAATGGCGGAGGCCAGGGCGGCGTTCGACGAGCCGTTGCCCGGGGAGCTGGCGGCGTTGTACAGGGTGAGGATGCCCAGGTCGGGAAGCTTGCGCCTGGCCGTGATCACCGACGGCGCATCGGGACGGTGGACGATTTCCGAGCCTTTCGGATCGGCGGTGTCGATGACCGCGTGGAACGACTCGGACGACACGCTGCTGTACGACATGGAGGTCGGGTGCCGGCGCCCGGTGCAGGATCTGCGGGAGGTTGTCGGGATCGACGCTTTTCCCATGACCCAGGCGGCGCGCCTGCTCGCGGGCCGCTTGCCGGCGGCTTCCGGGGACCGAGTGGTGGTGACGGGGGCCGGCGAGTTCGAGGTCCACGGCGACGGTTGGGGCGTGGCGGTGTGCGTGGCGGCGGATCCGTGGCGCGTGGTGGAGGTCCGGCCTCTCCGCGGGCGCTGGCGGATCACCCTCGAAGAGCACAAAGGACCGGTTCCGGGACGGATCCGCGTCAAGGCCGGCCGGGGCCGGTGGGCGGAGCTCGAGCTGTCGCGGATCGAGTGGCCGGAGGAGGTCTCCCTCCCCGCCCTCCCGGACTTTCCCGCCTGCGTCGCCCGCTGATGGCTGGAGGCCTCAGCGTCGCCCCGCCGGCGAAGATCAACCTCCATCTCGAGATCAAGGGACGCCGCGACGACGGCTATCACGAGCTGGTCACCCTGTACCAGAGCATTGATCTTCGCGACCGGTTGACCGCCTTCGAGGACGACTCCGGCGAGATTTCGCTCGAGGTGGACCCCCATCAGGCGGTGCCGGTGGAGGGGAATACGAATCTGGTGGTCCGTGCCGCCCGTGCGGTAGCCCGCGAGGTTGGGGGCGGACGCAGCGCCCTGCTGCGCCTCGACAAGCGCATCCCCGTCGGCAGCGGTCTCGGAGGGGGCTCGGCGGACGCCGCCGCCGCACTGGTCGTCCTCGATCGGCTGTGGGAGTGTGGTTTCGACGGACAGACCCTCCACCGCCTCGCCACCGAAATCGGCAGCGACGTGCCCTTCTTCCTGCACGGCGGCAGGGTGCTGGGGACCGGCCGCGGCGACGAACTCGTCGAGCTCGAGGATCTGCCGCCGCTGCCGGTAGTGGTTGCCGCGCCGCCCCTGGAGATTTCCACGGCGGAGGTCTTCGCCAAATGGAACCCACGGTTGACCTCGAACCGGCCAGAAGGTAATCTCGTCGCCCCTGCGGCTGGCCTGCGGGGGCATCCGGAGTGGCGGGCGATGACCAACGAGCTCGAAGAAGTCGTGATCGGCTCGTGGCCGGAGGTCGGAGAGGGGTTGCGGACACTGCGGTCATTCAGGCCGTTGCACGCCTCTTTGTCGGGCTCCGGTTCGGCGAGCTTCGCGGTTTTCGAGAGTGGGTCATCGGCGCGTCGGGCGGCCGAAGGGCTTCCCCAAGGGTGGTTCGTCCACCTGGGGAGTCTTCTGTCGCGCTCCGCGGCGCGGCTCGAGGTGGTCCGATGAACGGAGGTAGGGGATGAAGGTGACCGAGGTGCGCATCAGCCCGGCCAAGGGCGGGAAGATCCGTGCGTTCGCGAGCATCGTGATCGACGACTGCTTCATCGTGAATGATCTCCGGGTGATCGAGGGGCGCGAAAAGCAGCTCTTTGTCACCATGCCGGGGCGCAAGGCGCGCAACGGGCAGATGCGTGACATCGCTCACCCCCTCAACCGCGAAACCCGCGAGGCCATCGAAGAGAGGGTACTTGAGGAGTACCGCACCGCGGTGCAGCACCTCGCGGTGCCGACTCCCCAGGCCAAAGGCGAGAAGCGGAAGGGTGGTCCGAAGGTCATGGATCGGCTCGCTGCCAAGCTCTTCAGCGAGGACTACTGGACCGCCGACATGAACAGGAGGAATCACGATACCGAACGGTGAGGGGGCGCGGTAGCGGACCGTGGACCACCGGACGTTCGGCTATAATTCGCGACGCTTGGGGCGTCGGCAAGTGGTAAGCCACCGGGTTTTGGTCCCGGCATTCGCAGGTTCGAATCCTGCCGCCCCAGCCATGAGGCAGGCACGACGATGCTCAAAGAACATCCCATGTTCGTCTTTTCCGGGCGCGCCAACCCCGCGCTGACGGAGGCGATCTGCGGCTATCTGCAGATCGAGATGGGACATCTGCGTCTCGGGTCCTTCTCCGACGGAGAGATCTTCTGTCAGATCCAGGACAACGTTCGTGGCGCCGATGTCTTCGTCGTGCAGCCCACCGGAAGTCCCGCCAACGAGTCGCTGATGGAGTTGCTCATCATCCTCGACGCCTTCCGCCGGGCATCGCCGGCCAGGGTGTGCGTCGTCATGCCCTACATGGGCTACGCCCGGCAGGATCGGAAGGATGCGCCCAGGGTTCCCATCACCGCCAAACTGGTGGCGAACCTGATCACCTCGGCGGGCGCCAGCCGGGTGCTCACCATCGATCTCCACGCGGCCCAGATCCAGGGTTTCTTCGACATCCCGGTGGATCACCTCTACGCGGCGCCGATCCTCATCGAGGCGATTCGCAGGAAGAATCTCGACAAGCTGGTTCTCGTCTCGCCGGACGCCGGCGGCGTCGAGCGCGCGAGGGCCTTCGCCAAACGACTCGGCAGCGATCTGGCGATCATGGACAAGCGCAGGCCCGAGGCGAACAAGGCCGAAATCATGAACGTCATCGGTGAGGTCAAGGGGCGCGACTGCGTCATCGTCGACGACATCATCGACACCGCCGGAACCCTGGTGGGTTCGGCCAAGGCGCTGGTCGACCGCGGTGCGCGCTCGGTCTACGCGGCCGGTGTTCACCCCGTTCTTTCCGGTCCTGCGGTGGACCGAATCAACGCCAGCACCCTCGAGAAGGTCATGGTGACCGACACTCTCTCCTTGAGTGAAAATGCGGCGAAGAGCTCGAGAATCGAGCAGCTGTCGCTGGCGGTCTTGCTCGGCGAAGCGATCCGCCGGATTCACGAAGGAGCGTCCGTATCGAGTCTGTTCGTTTGACCCGGAGACCTCGATGACGTCGGGGCCGGGCTGTGTGTTGTGTGTAAGGAGACATCGGAAATGGCAACGAAAATCGAAACCGCAGACATCACTCTCATCGTCGACAAGCGCGAGGACAAGGGCACCGGCCCGGCGGGCCGCCTGCGCGCCGAAGGCAAGGTTCCGGCCGTGGTTTACGGCGGCAACAAGCCCACCGTCCCCATCGCGGTCGACGAGCTTGCCGTCAAGGAGATTTTGAAGCAGGAGGCCGGCGAGAACACCATCTTCCTGCTCAAGCTCAAGGGGACCAAGGAAGAGCGGCGTGCGATGATCAAGGACCTCCAGGTCGACCCGATCTCGGGCCACTTCATCCACATCGACTTCATTCGCGTCACCGCGGGCCACAAGCTCAACGTCACCATCCGCATCGACTTGATCGGTGACTGCGCCGGTGTTCGCCACGGTGGGCGAATCGACTTCCAGTCCCGCGAGCTCGCCGTCGAGGTGCTGCCGCGCCACATGTTCGACCACATCGACATCGATACCACAGACATGGAGATCGGCGACGTGGTCACGGTGGCCGATCTCGAGGACAAGCTCCCCGAAAGCGGCAAGTTCCTCGAGGATCCGTCGCGGGTCGTGATGAACATCGAGCTTCCTCGGATCGTCGAAGAGGAAGAGGAAGAAGAGGAAGGCCTCGAGGGCCTCGAGGTCGAGGAAGGCGCCGAGCCCGAAGTCATCGGCAAGGGCAAGGAAGAAGAGGACGAGACCGAGTAATCGACCTCGGACCTCGAAAGGATGTTCCCCGTCCAACTCGTACTCGGTCTTGGAAATCCTGGACCGCGGTACGCCGGAACCCGGCACAACGCCGGGTTTCGGGTCGTGGACGAGCTGGCGGGGCGCGCCGGTATCGGCGATTGGGAGCCGTACATCCTCGCCCACCTCGTGTCGCTGAAGCTCGGCGACGGGGTGATCGCCGCCAAGCCCATGACGTACATGAACCGGTCCGGAGCGGCTCTCGGTTGGTTGCTGGAGCGGTTCGCCCTCGAGCCGGAACAGGTGCTGGTTGTGGTGGACGATATCGATCTGCCCCTGGGCCGGCTTCGGTTGCGCAGGTCGGGCGGACCGGGGACCCACAACGGCCTCCGGGATCTCTGTGATGTTGCGGGGAAAGGCTACCCCCGCCTGCGGGTGGGTGTGCGCGGTGAGGAGCCCTGGGACGACCTCGCGGCCTGGGTGACTTCCGGCTTCGCTCCTGACGAGCGCGATGCGGTGGAAGATGCCGTCGCTCGCGCCGCCGATGCCGTCGAGGCGGTGGTCGCCGACGGTATCGACGCCGCCATGAACCGGTTCAATCGCGTTGAGAGTGAAGAGTAAGGGGTGACAACCGCTTCTGAGTCCCTCACCCTGGACCTCTCACACCCTGAACCCCTCACCTCTACTGGCCGTTCACCGTGAGCAGAGGAACCGGGCAGCGCCGGAGGACACCTTCGGCGACGGAGCCGAGAACGAGGTTCTCGAGTCCCGAAAGGCCGCGGGTTCCCATGACCACCAGCCCGATGCTGGGGGCTTCGGCCTCGGTGACGATGGTGTCGGCAGCGGGACCGATCAGGACCACGGTGTTGCGTGGGCGAGGGCCGAGAATGTCTCGCACCGACTCATCGAGGGCGTCGGTGGCGCGATCGCGAAGACGGATCATGACGTCGTCGTCGACCACGTTGAAAGAGTAGAACTCGGGGTAGACCACCGGTTCCACCACGTGCAGCACCGTGAGCTCTGCGTCGAGGGCTTCCGCCCAGGCTCCCGCCGTTCGAACCGCGTCGGACGATTGCTCGGAGAAGTCGTGGGCGACCAGGATGTGCTTCGGCCAGACCTCCGGCAGCTCGACACCGGAACGGACCGTGAGCACTGGAACATCGACGCTGCGCACCACGCGTTCGGCAACAGAGCCGAGCAGCAGATGAGAGATCCCTCGGCGCCCGTTGGTGCCCATGATGACGAGCCCGCAACCGAGATCGGCAACGGTCTCGGCGATGGCCTCGGCTGCCGACAGGCTTCTGACGAGGTGGGTGGTCACCTCCAGATCCGGTTCCGACGGCAGCTTCCGGTCAAACTTCGACTTCCTCGCCTCGTCGGTGGACGACAGGAGACGTTCGATCTCCAATCGTTTCTCCTCGGCCATCAGGGGATCTTCGAGGATCACCCTGGCGTGGAGAAGGTGGAGCTCGGACCCCAACTGTCGCGCCAGCCGGATGCCGAGCTTCTCGGCACACTCGGCGGTGGCGGAGAAGTCCGTCGCAACGAGGATCTTCGTCGGAGTGGATGCCATCGTGTCCTCCCATTTTCACGTGAATCATCATAACCCATTGGACCCGATGCGGGAGACGGTGTAGGCTTGAGGTGTTGCACTTATGATCATCCGGACGTCGCGGCCGAGTGCCGCGAGAGAGGGGACGGCCGGCAGAAAGCCCAAGGGGGGTGAATGGACGAACGTCGTCACTCTTGCCGAGTTGCTCCGACTCAAGAAACCTACGTCTGCATCAGTGGAAACCGTACCGCGAGGTTGATGGACATCACTCCTCACGGCGCCCACCTCGAGCTGTCGTCGGCACTCAATCCGAACCACCAGTGCCGGGTCGTGCTGGAGCTCGAAGATGAGACTTTGCGGCTCACGGCACGCGTCGCCCACTGCAAGCTCACCGGGTTCCAGTCATTCGGATCCGGCGGACAGCTGATCTACCGCGCCGGGATCGAGTTCACCGGCGTGGATGACGAGATGGCAGAGGCCATCAGCCAGGCCTTCCCGCCACCGGCGCCCGAACCTGCGGCCAAACCCGCACGTCGCGGTCCGATCAAGGTCAAGGTCAACGTGGAATCCTTCGAGCGGGCCGCGGCCTCGGGAGAGCGCGAGGCAAGCTGAGCTGTTCCCGGTCCTCAAGGAAGCGCAGAAGCTCGATCCTCAGCCCGCGATCTCCCTCGCCACCTCGTGAGCCTGCGCCAATACTCGCTCCTCGTCGATGGTGTTGAGCTTCCCGTTCCCCACCAGCACCCGTCCGTTGACGAGCACGTGACGGACGTCAGAGGAACGGGCGGAGAAGATGAGGTGTGCGAAGGGATCGAAGATCGGCGTCGTATGCGGTCGGTCGACGGCGAGGCAGACCACATCCGCCGCCTTGCCCTCGGCCAGCGTGCCGATCCGGTCGTCGAGTCCGAGCACCCTCGCACCGCCGATGGTGGCCATCTCCACCATGAACCGCGCCGGTAGCGCCGTTGGATCGTTCGACACGCCCTTGTGGAGGAGGGCGGCGAGCTGAGTGTCGCGCAGCAGGTCGAGGGTGTTATTGGAGGCGGCGCCGTCGGTGCCCATGCCGAGCTTGATCCCGGCTTCGGCCAGCGCGGACACGGGCGAAACGCCGGAGGCGAGCTTGAGGTTGGAAACCGGGTTGTGGGCGACGCCGACCTCGAACTCCGCGAGGAGCTCGATGTCCTCGGCCGAGACGTGGACGCAGTGGGCCGCCACAGTGCGTTCCGACAGCACGCCGAGATCGGCGAGGTAGGCGATCGGGGTGCGGCCTTTCTCCTTGATGAGTTTCTCCACCTCCCAACGGGTCTCCGACAGGTGGATCTGCATGGGAACGCCCAGGTCCTCGGCAATCTCCGCCTCCTTGACCAGGTTGGCCGCTCCCACCGAGTAGGGAGAGTGGGCGGCGACCGACGGAGTGATGAGAGGGTGGTCTCGGTACTCCTCGGCGAGCTCCCGCTGCTTTTCCATCATCTCTTCGGGGGAGGCGCAGCGGGGCGTCGATCCGTCGATGAGGGATTCCGCAATGACGCCGCGCATCCCCACACCGGCGATGACCGACGCCACCTCGGTGCCGAAGAAGTACATGTCGCTGGTGGTGGAGACTCCTGCGAGGAGCTGCTCGGCGGCAGCCAGCTCGGTGCCGAGGCGGATGGTCTCACGATCCATGTGGGCCTTTTCCGCCGGCCAGATGTGGTCGTTGAGCCACTCCATCAGCGGCAGGTCGTCGGCGAGGCCGCGCATGAGGGTCATGGCCAGGTGCGAGTGCGTGTTCACCATACCCGGCATGACGATGCAGCCGGCTGCGTTGACCACCTCGCCGGTGGGCATGTGCTCGAGCAGGTTCTCCGCCAGGCCGACGGCGGCAATGCGGCCGTTCGCCACGGCGACGGCGCCGTCGGTGATCGGCTCGCAGCCGGGCTCCATGGTCAGCACGGTGCCGCCCACGATCAGAAGATCCCAGTTGGGTTCGTTCATTCGATGCCTCCATCCCTCGCGTTCCGGCGCTCGGGGTTGGGGGATTGTAACGGATCATTCCCCGATCCCGATCCCGTTCCCGAAACGCGCGAGATTGAACCACAGAGGCACAGAGACGGCACAGAGGGGCACAGAGGCATCGCAACCATCGCAGTTTGGACGCGGATTTCGCGGATTTCGCGGATTCATCGCATTTGATTGAGCCATCGCACCATCGCAGTTGAACCACAGAGGCACAGAGGGGCACAGAGGCATCGCAACCATCGCAGTTTGGACGCGGATGAACGCGGATTGGGTGGATTTCGCGGATCCATCGCATGGATTGAGCCATCGCAACGTCGCGGTTGAACCACAGAGGCACAGAGACACAAAGGCATTGAGCACGAAGTTGATTGCCGGTTCGAGTCATCGCAGCTGATTGTGGCGCGGGCGTCCCGCCCGCGAGAGATCGATGCACCGGGCGATCATCCGGTCATTGCGTGCGGGGACGCCCGCACCACAGCGAACAGCATCGGGTTCAGCGATCCTTTCCATCAGCAGGGCCGCATTGAAATGCGATGGATCCGCGTGATCCGCGAAATCCGCGTCAGAAGACTTCGCGAGCGCGTTTTTAGGGTATTTGGACCTTGCCGGTTCGCCACTGGATCCGCGTTCATCGGCACTCCGGATGATCGCGCCTCGACCGGCAGCGCCCGGCTGCTTCACCCCCGCCATACTTCCAGTCTGCTACCATGCCGCGCGCGGCGGTAGGCCGCCGGAGGATTCAACATGCATATCTGTGTCGTGGGAACGGGTTACGTGGGACTTGTGACCGGCGCCTGTCTCGCCGACTTCGGGATCGACGTCACCTGTGTCGACAATGACACCCGCAAGATCGACATGTTGCACCAGGGCGAGATGCCGATCTACGAGCCGGGCCTCGACGCATTGGTGGAGAAGAACGCCAAGGCCGGTCGCCTGCACTTCACGACCGAGCTCGACCCGGCTATCCGTCAGGCGTTGGCGATCTTCATCGCCGTGGGCACTCCGCCCAAGGAGGACGGTTCCGCCGATCTTTCGTACGTCATCCAGGTTGCCGAGTCCATCGCCGACAACCTCAATGGCTACAAGGTGGTCATCACCAAGTCCACCGTCCCGACGGGAACCGGTCATCTCATCGAGGAGACGATCAAGTCCCGGACCACCTCCAACCATCCCTTCTCGGTGGTCTCCAACCCCGAGTTTCTCCGCGAGGGCTCGGCCATCGGCGACTTCATGCGGCCCGACCGGGTGGTCATCGGCGCCCGCGACTCCCAGGCCATCGCCATCATGAAGGACATCTACTCGCCGCTGTTCCTCCGCGAGACCCCCTTCGTGATCACCAACGTGGAGTCTTCTGAGCTCATCAAGTACGCCTCCAACGCCTTCCTCGCCACCAAGATCACCTTCATCAACGAGGTGGCGGAGCTCTGCGAGCACCTGGGCGCCGACGTTCACCATGTGGCCAAGGGCATGGGTCTGGACAAGCGCATCGGACCCAAGTTCCTCCACCCCGGCCCCGGCTACGGCGGCTCGTGCTTCCCCAAGGACACCAAGGCTCTCACCGACATCGCCCGCAACGCCGGCCGCCCCTTCGACATCGTCGAGACGGTGGTCGCCGTGAACGACCGCATGAAGGTGCGTGCCGTGGAGAAGGTCCGCGACGCCCTCGGCGACGATCTCGCGGGCCGGACCGTGGCCCTGCTCGGGCTGTCGTTCAAGCCCGAGACCGACGACATGCGGGAGTCGGCCGCGATCCCCATCGCCGAAACCCTGGTGGCCGAGGGCGCCACCGTCCGGACCTTCGATCCCGTCGCCATGGACAACGCCCGGGAGCTGCTGCCGGCCGAGGTGGTCTACTGCAAGGACTCGTATGACGCGGCCGAGGGCGCCGATGCAGTGGTCATCGTCACCGAGTGGAACCAGTTCCGATCCCTCGACATCGCCCGGCTCAAGAAGGCGCTCGCCGGGAACGTGGTTGTCGATCTGCGCAACGTCTACAACGTCGAGCGCATGACCGAGGCCGGCTTCGACTACTCCAGCGTCGGCCGCGCGGCGACGGATCTGCCGGAGTAGTCGACAGTTCACAGTCGACAGTTGACAGTTTCATCGCAGCGATTCGGCGAGCCAATACCGGGGTTCATTCCTGTCGACTGTTGACTGTCGACTGTCGACTCGGATGTCGATTCACCAACAGCAAGGCGTTACGGTTCCCGTTACACTTCGGTGTATGAACGACATCGACTCCGTACGCCTCGACATCTGGCTCGACGTGGCCTGCATCTTCAAGACGAGGTCTCAGGCGCAGTCGGCGTGCAAGAAGGGCCGGGTCAAGGTCAACGGAGACCACGGTAAGCCGCATCGCGCCGTTCGGCCCGGCGACGAGATCCGCATCTCCATCGCCGGTGGGAGGACACGGATCATCGAGGTGGTCGAGCTCGAGTCGGTGAACGTCGCCAAGGCTCGGGCCCGCGAGCTCTACGTCGACCACACCCCGAAACCAACCCCCGAGGAGATCGAGCTCAGAAAGATGCAGCGGCTGTCCATGCCCACTCCCCGTCCCCGGGGCGCCGGGGCGCCCAAGAAGGGCGAGCGCCGTCGCCTCCGCCGCCTCAAGGAGGGCGAGGAGCCGTAGGCCCCGCCGACCAGGGCGCGGTTTTTTCTGACGCGGATTTCACGGATTTCGCGGATCCATCGCAGTGGAGAGCCATCGCATCCATCGCATCCATCGCATGGAACGCGGATGAACACGGATTTCGGCGGATCGCACGGATCCATCGCACCGTCGCATTATTGAGTCATCGCATCCATCGCAGTTGAACCACAAAAACATCGCAGGGATGGTTCCCGGCGGAGACGGCGCAGCTCTTCGATCTTCGCCACCTGTGAATCGAGCCGGCGTTCCGAAAACGCATTTTCGGAACGCCGGCTCGATTCACAGGCCGCCGCGCCTTCGGCCCGTCGACTCCGCCTACGATCTGCATGCCGGCCTCACCCCTCAATTTAGAAGAGATCGGGACCGTGTCATCCGTGAAATCCGCGTCAACGGATGCGATGGGCGGCGCCTCCGACGGCCCGGCGGCAACACGCTGCCGATTGCCGCTCCTGCATCTGTGCTGTACCCTGTCCGGGCCGCCCGCGGGCGGTTCGACCACGCCAACAAGGAGCCTGCGATGTCCGTTCCCCTGCTCGACCTCAAACGTCAGTACGAACCCATGCGCGAAGCCATGGAAGCCACCCTCGCCGAAGTGGCGGCGAGCCAGTACTTCATCCTCGGACCCGAGGTGGAGAAGTTCGAGACCGAGACCGCCAGGTGGCTCGGTTCGGAACACTCCATCGGCGTGGCCTCGGGCACCGACGCCCTTCTGATCTCCCTCATGGCCCTGGACGTGGGCCCCGGTGACGAGGTCATCCTGCCCACCTTCACCTTCTTCGCCACGGCGGGAGTGGTTTCCCGCCTCGGCGCCACGCCGGTCTTCGTCGATATCGATCCGGTAGACTACTGTCTCGACTGCGCCCAGGTCGCGGAGAAGATGAGCGACACGACCAAGGCGGTGATCCCGGTCCACCTCTTCGGACAGTCCGCCGATCTCGCCGCCTTGCGTGACGTGGTGGGATCCGTTCCGGTGGTGGAGGACTGCGCCCAGGCCTGGGGAGCGGACTTCGAGAGCCGCTACGTCGGCAACCATGGTGTCTTCGGAGCCTTCTCCTTCTTTCCCTCCAAGAACCTCGGAGGGTTCGGCGACGGTGGTCTGGTGACCACCAACGACGCCGACCTGGCGGCCAAGCTCAAGGAGCTTCGGATGCACGGCCAGTCGGGCCCGTATCTCCACCCGACGGTGGGCGGCAACTTCCGGCTCGACGCCATCCAGGCGGCGGTGCTGCACGTGAAGCTGGCCTACGTCCAGGGCTGGATTCAGGCTCGGCGCGCCAACGCCATGCGGTACGTGGACCGCTTCCAGCGGAAGGGTCTCGACGAGGTCATCGGCGTGCCCCTGGCGTTGGCGGGACGCGGCCACACCTTCAACCAGTTCGTCATCCGGGCGCCCAACCGCGATGACCTGCGGCAGCACCTGATCGAGCGCGAGATCGGGTGCGCCGTCTACTACCCGCTGCCACTTCACCTCCAACCGTGCTTCTCCGATCTGGGCGGAGCCGAGGGCGATTGCCCGGTGGCGGAGAAGGCCTGCTCCGAGGTCCTCGCGCTGCCGGTCTTTCCCGAGATCACCGACGAAGAGCTCGACGAGGTGGTCGGCGCGGTGGCCGGTTTCTACGGCGTCTGATCGGACCCATGCGGGTCCTGCTGGTTTCCAGCCGATTTCCCCTGCCGCCATGGCGGGGGAATCAGCTGCGGACCCTGCAGTGGCTCGATGCCCTCGATGACTGCGAACGGGTGCTGGCGTGTCCGGTCGGAGCGGCGGAGGAACTCCCGCCCGAGCTCGGAACCGAGCTGGTGCGGATCCCGGCCGGGAGGATCACCGCCGCGGCTGGTGCGGCGGCGGCGTTCGCCGCCCGGAGGCCGGTGCAGGAGGGGATCTACGACACGCGGGCCGCACGCCGCCGGCTGCGCGAGCTCATTGACACCCTGCAGCCGGACGCGGTGGTGGTCCAGATGGTGCGGTGTGGGTGGGCGGCGGATGTCGCCGCCGCAGTCTCGCCGGCGCCGAAGCTGATTTTCGACGCCATCGACTGCATGTCCCTGCACTTTGGTCGGGCGGCCCCGGCTGCGCCGTTGGCGATGCGGCCGCTCTACCGGATGGAAGCCCGCCGGTGCCGTCAGCGGGAGGGCGAGCTGGTCCGTCGGTCGAGTGCCACGGCGGCGGTCAGCCGCCGCGACCTGGAAGCTCTCGGCGCCGGTTCCCGAGGGCGGCTGGTGACGGTGGCCTGTGGCGCCGAGGTGAGTGAGGCGGCCGGCGGCGCGCTGGAACCGGTGATTCTGCTCTCGGGAAACCTCGGTTACGCACCGACGGTGCGGGCCGCCGTACGGTTTGCCCGCGAGGTCTGGCCGGCGGTTCGTCGGGCCGTGCCCGCGGCACGGTGGGTCGTCGCCGGAGCGCGGCCGGCGGCAGCCGTTCGGAGCCTCGCCGCGCTGCCCGGAGTGGAGGTGCACGGCGACGTGGCGGATCTGGCGCCGTACCTGAGGCGGGCGGCGGTGGCGGTGGCGCCCATGGCCAGCGGTTCCGGCGTGCCGATCAAGATTCTGGAGGCGCTGGCCGCCGGCGTGCCGGTGGTGGCGGACCCGTGGTCGGCGGCGGGCCTGGAAGACCCAACGGCGGTGGTGGTGGCCGGGGACTCGGCGGCATGGGTCACCGCGTTGCAGCAGTTGCTCTCGGACCCTGAAGCGGCTCTGGAACAGGCATCCCGCGGGCGTCGGGTCTGGCGCGAGGCCTATCACCCCGAGGTCGTCCGGCAGCAGATTCGCGACCTCGTGGTTGCCGCCGTCGAACGCAATCCCGAACCCGCGGAACGCTGACGCGTAGGTCTGTCGATGGTGGAGTTCATCACTCTCTTCGTCGGGTTGGTCCTGGGGGTCCAGCAGATCGAGGTCGCGGTCTCGGGGCCGGTGGCGAGGGTGGAGATCCGCGTGGACGAACGCCTGCTGGCGACGGCGACAGGGCCGTCGTGGACGGCGACCTGCAACTTCGGCCGGGAGCTTCACCCGTCGCGCCTGGAAGCCGTCGCCTACGACGAGTCCGGCCGCGTGCTCGGTCGCGACGAGAGGTGGATCAACCTGCCGGGGATGCGGGCCGATGCCGAGATCGTGGGGATCAGGGACGACCGGGGCAAGGTCACCGGCGCACGCTTGACCTGGTCGAGTCCCGAGTTCGACAAACCGAAGAAGATTCTGGTGACCCTCGACGGCGAGCCGGTGAAGGTCCGTCCGCCGTATCTGGTCGACCTCGAGAGCGTTCCCGCACGCAGGGTCCACGTCCTGACGGCGGAGTTCCAGTTCTCGTCGCAGGTGGTGCTCCGGCGGGAGCTCGTTTTCGGTCCCGGTTTCGAGGGATCCCAGGACTCGGGGCTCACGGCGGTGGCGGTGAGCCTGGACGATCTCGACGAGCTGCCCCCGGCGGACGCCATGGACGGGTGGTTCGCCACCGCGGTTGGGGTGCTGTCCGTGGCCGCGGTGGAGAAGCCTGACCCCCGGGTGGTCATCGTTCGAGATCCCACCGTGGTCGGCAGGCTTGACGAGATGCTCCCGGAGCTCGAGCGCCGGCGGAAGAAGGCGCGGCGGGATCCGAGGCAGCGGCGGAAGCTCGATGTTCTCGACGACGACACGGAGATCTTCGCACTGTCGCCGGAGCCGGTTCGACCCGGGGGCCGCGAGGACCGAGCGGTGCTCTTCCCATTCTCCAACCGTTCGACCGCGGGAGCTGATGGAATCGTGGCGGCGGCGGTGGGGACGTCGGCCGCCTCGCTCATGGGCGGGCCGCTGATGATGTCCGACGCCGTGGCAGTGGCCGGCATCCGCGCCGCCGAGGGCAACGGCCGACGGGCGGTGGTGATGTTGCTCGGACCGCAGCGGGAGGACGGGAGCCGCTTCGAGCCCGGGGTCGCCCGCCGGTATCTGGAGGACCTCCGGGTGCCGCTGCTGGTCTGGGACCTCTCCGGGCCGGGGAGGGAGGTGCCGGGGGGCTGGGGCGATTCACTCCCGGTGGACAACCTGGACGATGTCGTCCGGGCTGCTCGACGGCTGCGCTACCGGTTGGAGGAGCAGCGCATCGTCTGGGTTCGGGGACGCCACCTCCCTCAGGAGATCGTCCTTACCGACAAGGCTCAGGGCATCAGTCTCGCGAACTGAGTGGAGCTCACGTCGGTCGCTGTAGTCTGCTACATCGAGCTTTCGGAGATTCAATAGATCACACAGATTCATCCATCGCAGATCACACTGATCCACCGCACATCGCATTCCTGTGTGAAACTGCTGAGGAATTCGCACACTCTCAACACCCTACGAGCCGGAACCGTCGTTACTACGAGCGTCTCTCCAACCCGAGCTCGCACATTCGCGATTGGCGGGGCGTGCCGGGCACGGAGTTGTGCCCTCCACGAGTCTTTCGGCCCGAAGCACGCTTCGCACAACTCCGATGCCGGGCAACCCACGACGAGCGCATCCAGGGTGCGTCGATGAAGTGAGTATCTAGCCGAAGAGCTCGAGCGTCTCGACGTCTCCCTTGCCCTCCCGGACGAGCACCGGCACGTCCCCGGAGAAGTCCACGACGGTGGACGGGCTCGCTACCAGCGGGCCGCCGTCCACCACCACGTCGACGCGGTGGTCGAGGGTGGCCTCGACCTCGACGGGCTCGATGACCCACTGGTCGTCGGGGGTCCGCACCGAGGTGGTCAGCAGGGGCTCGTCGAGCTCCTCGAGCAGGGCCAGGGTGATCGGGTTGTCGGGCATCCGGACGCCGATGGTGCGGCGCTTGCGGAGCATGATCTTGGGGACCTCGGCGGTGGCCTCGAAGATGAAGGTATAGGCGCCCGGCAGGACCCGCTTCAGCAGTCGGAAGGTCGGAGTCGTGACTCCCTTGGCGTATTGGCCCACCGTGGTCATGTCGTTGACCAGGATGGCCAGCGGCTTCTTGGGGTCCATGTCCTTGAGCTCGTAGATCCGCTTGATGGCCTTGGTCTGGGACATGCCGCACGCGAGGCCGTAGACGGTGTCGGTGGGAATGATGCCGACACCGCCCTTGCGCAGCGCCTCGGCGGCGCGGGCGACGAGCCAGGGCTCGGGTTCGATGGGATCGATCTCGATGATCACGGCGGCCCTCCAGCCGTCAGTGTACCGCTGCACGGGGCGGAAACGTCAAGAGCCCGGGGGAAGGGGTACAATTCCTCCACTGCCGCGTTGCGGCGATCGACCAATGAGACGAAGAAACGGAGGCGGAGCATGAGTGAGAGCGGACTGAAGAAGATCGGCGTCATCGGCATCGGCACCATGGGCAACGGCATCGCGCAGGTGGCGGCCCAGAGTGGCTTCGAGGTGATCGTCATGGATGTGGACGCCGGCGTCCTCGAAAAGGGCATGGCGGCCATCTCCCGCAGCCTCGATCGACTGGTCAAGGCCTTCGAGAAGTCCGAGGGCGCAAAGGGAATCGACGCCGAGGCCAAAGACGCGGCCGTGGGCCGTCTCGCCACCACCAGCGACGCCAAGGACCTGCTCGACTGCGACCTCATCATCGAGGCCGTGCCCGAGCGGCCCGAGCTC
The DNA here is from genome assembly GCA_036351195.1 of Thermoanaerobaculales bacterium. Lineage (GTDB taxonomy): Bacteria > Acidobacteriota > Thermoanaerobaculia > Thermoanaerobaculales > Sulfomarinibacteraceae > JAHECW01. Next base: position 25,776 of record JAZBOQ010000072.1, read on the forward strand.
AAGGAGAAGATCAACCGGAACCTGGCCGAGCTCGGCTACGACAAGGTGCTCGTCTCGAATACCTCGGGGATCTCCATCACCCGCCTCGGGGCCGCCTACGGCAAGCCGGAGAAGTTCATGGGCATGCACTTCATGAACCCGGTCCCGATGCAGAAGGGCGTCGAAATCATCCGCGGCCTCGCCACCTCCGAGGAGACCTACGACACGGTCGTCGCGCTGTGCCACGACATGGGCAAGATCGAGATTCCTGCCGAGGACAAGGCCGGCTTCGCCATCAACCGGATGTTCGTGCCTTTCGTCAACGAGGCCATCCGTGTGGTGGAGGAGGGTATTGCGGCAGTGGACGATGTCGACAAGTGCACCTACTGCCTGGGCCACAAGATGGGTCCGCTGATGACGGCAGACTACGTCGGCCTCGACACCATGCTCTTCATCTGCGAGGTCATCGAGGAGGAGTTCGGCTCTTTCTACAAGCCGAGCCCCCTGCTCAAGCGGCTGGTGGAGTCCGGCCAGCTCGGCGCCAAGACCGGCAGCGGCTTCTACACCTGGGAGAAGTTCAAGCCTTCGGGTGTGAACCCGGACATTGCACGCTATCGGATCGGTTGATTCGATCCTGGTCCCGATCCCGTTCCCGTTCCCGTAACACTCGCATCCGGGATCGAGATCGGGAGCGGGTTCGGGATCGTGATCGATGTGAACGCGCTGCAGATTCCCTCTACCCCGCCAACGCAGGGTGGGTGGCCTTCCAGGCGTCGAGTTCTTCGATGGTGCCGTACCACCGCTGTACATTCGGAAACTCGTCCATGGGCATCCCGGTGGCCTCGGCGTAGGTCAGATTGGCCGCTACGGCCAGGTCGGCAAGGCTCATGGCGTCGCCGACCAGCCAATCCCGTTCCTTGAGGTGGTCGTCCAGGGCCTGGGCGTGGCGGCGGAACTTCGCCATCGCCTCGTCCACCCGTACCTCGTCGGTCTCTTTGCCGAGAAGGGGTTTGAGCAGCTTCTGGAAGAACAGTATGCCGGTGGCGTACATGAAGTGGGACTGTTCCCAGAACATCCACTGCAGGATCTCCAGGCGTTTCGCCTCGGACCACAGTTCCGATCCGGTCTTTTCGGCCAGGTGGATGAGAATGCAGTTGGACTCCAGGACGGTCTTCTTGCCGTCGAGGAGGGCCGGCACCATCCCGTTGGGGTTGATGGCCAGGTAGGTGGGGGTCGCGTGCTTGCCTTTGGCCAGGTCGACGAACTTGTAGTTGGCCTCGACGCCCAGTATCTCGAGCAGCGCGCTCACCTTGCGGCAGTTGGGCGACATGGGGTGGTAGTAGTAGTCCATAGGCTCCCTCGAAAGCTTTCTCCATCCAACCTGAGCCGAGGTGCTGTCCATTCCGCTGCAAGCCCGGCGAGCTCCAACGGACATCGTCCGACGAGTGGCTACAGGACCCAGGCGTAGCCGATCTTGACGAAGACGGTCCGGTCCTTGCGGGTGAGGCCGACGTCCTGGGTGGCGCGGGAGCTGTCGGAGTAGCCGAGGAAGAAGACGGTGCGGGGATTGACCTTGTAGGAGAAGAGCAGCTGGGTGAAGAGGCCCTCGGTCTCGGGCTCGCGGTCGTCGCTGTAGAGGTCGGTGTTGAAGCGGTTGTCAACGTGCTGGAGGACAGCCCTGACGAAGCACCGGGGGTTGAACTGCCACGAGGTCCAGAGCTGGGAGATTGTCGAGGTGTAGAGCCAGCCCTCGTCCACTTCCATGCGCTCGCGGGTGTACTTGGGCTCGATGTAGAAGTGGCGGCCGATGCGGTAGGAGAAGCTGCCCTCGAAGAGCACGAAGTCGCCGGGACGGGTGTTGGCGTAGTCCACCTCACCCCCGAAGGTGAGGTTGGCCCAGAGGTAGCTGTGGCCGTTGGGCTTGCCGCAGACGTGGAGCTTGAGGCGGTTGAAGTCGAAGATCTCGCCGTTGTATCCCTCGCGGACCCGGCTCGGGCGAATGACGGAGTGGGACTGCAGGGGTCCCTCGATGGTGAACTGGACGACGTCTTCGTGGAAGAGTGGGAAGCCGTGCTGGTCGTCGGTCCGCGCCCACTTGGCCTTGAGGTCGAGCCGTGAGTACCAGCTGGTGGCGGTGGCGTTCCACTGGTAGCCGATGCCCGCCTCCGTGTGAACGTACCCGACCTGGGGCATGAAGCCGAGATCGGCGCGGAAGTCGTCGCCGATGTCGGTGTAGACCGCCCACCACTGCCAGGTTCGGGTGTCGTGGCTGTAGACGAGCTCGGTGGCCCAGTCGTCGAACTCGCCCTCGGGCTGGTCGAAATCCTGCCGGATCTCTTCCGGGTACCGGGTCTGCGAGCGGAGGATCTGGGCGGTGATCCGGTCGCGTTCGGTGAGACGGACATCGCCGTCGACGCCGAGGACGCGGTTGAGGTAGTCGGCGCCGTCGCGGTTGGTGGCGAGGCCGCCGAGGGTGAAACGGTTGCCGATATCGTAGCGGTAGCGCAGCACGGTGGAGGTGTTGGACTGGTCCAGTGAGGTGAAGTCCGAGCCCTCGCTGCCCGGGATGATGATGTTGGTCACGTCGTCCGAGACGACGTAGGCGCCGAGGGTGTGGGGACCTTCCTTGCCGGTGAGCTTGAGGCCCCACGCCGGGTCGCGCATCATCCGCGTGTAGACGGCATTGAGGGGGGTGTCGAAAAAGTCGGCGCCCTCCATGAAAAACGGCCGCAGCTCGGGGAAGAAGATGGCAAAGGGTCGGTTGACCTTGAGCTGGATCGAGTCGGCCTCGATCTGCGAGAAGTCGGGGTTGATCGTGCCGCTGAGGGTCAGGTTCGGAGTGACGCCCCAGCGGACGGTGGCGCCGAGCTCGGTGTTGACGTCGCCCGATTCCATGGCGCCGTCGGGAAAGTCCTCGCGGGTGTCGGTGCGCGACGCGGTCAGCGTGGGGACGATCTCGAGGTTTTTGCCGGGAGAGACACCGGCGAAGCCCTCGATCTTGTGTGCTTGGCAGAGGTAGCAGTTGTTGCTGCGGTCGCGGGGAAAGGAGCCCATCTGGTGCGAGACGCTTCGGGGGTAGAAACGAACCGCGTCGAAGCCCCAGAGCTGGGCGCCGGTGCTGCGTTGAAAGCGCAGGGTCGAGAAGGGGATCTCGATCTCGGCCGACCACCCGGCGCCGTTGATGTCGGCCGCCGAGTCCCAGATCCCGTCCCACGGCGTGTGGCCGTTGCTGGTCTCGATGACGTCGTACTGCACCCCCATGGGGTTGACCATGAAGAGGTAGTTGCGGCGTTCGTCGTTGAAGGTGTCGAGGACCACGCCGACCGCGTCGTCGGGACCAAGATTGTCGCGGTCGGACAGGTGAGCGCGGATCGCCGAAGGGTCGGGATCGTGGGCGCGGAAGCCGATGTAAAGCCGGCCGGAGTCGTGGTAGACGAGGACCTCGGTCTCGGCCGCCGGCGCGGTGTTTTCGCCCGGCCAGACCTCCTGATCGAGGGTCATTGACCAGGCCCGATCCCACACCGGCTCGTCGAGCCTGCCGTCGACCTCGATCCGCTGGTCGATGCGGGGGACGTGAAAGACCTCGCCGTTGGTTGCTGCGAGCGGCAAGGTCGCGAGAAGAACTCCGGTTGCCGCGATGATCGAGCCCACCCGATGTCGCCGAATCCGCCTCCCGACCACCACCGCTTCCTCCGTTCCGAATTACTACGGCGAAGACGACGTGGTGTTTCGATTTTCTGAGACGTGCTGGAGATTGATGCGTTTTTCGGTGCGATGCCCACCCTACGGCGCTGCAGTCTCCAACGTGCTTGATGAGCTCTTCTGGGGCAAGGAATCGGCGGCCCCGGGGAGGGGGCCGCCGGTTGTCAGGGGGCGGTTGGTGTCGTCAGTTGGATCCGCGCCGGCCCATGCCGCCGCCGCGCTTGGTCCCGCGCTTGCCGCGGCCGTCGCCGAAGAGGTCGAGAATCTCCTGGAGCTCTTCCTGCTGCTCGAGGGTGAGCACGTTGAAGGCCTGGGACGTCATTTCGGCGCCGATGAGCTGCATCTCGACGTGGAGCTGCGCTTGGGCCTCGAAGTGGGTGCGGAAGGCCGCCTCGTCGTACTGTCCCATCTCGCGGCTGTCGCGGAAGGCCTCACGCTCGGTCTGCGCCTGCTCGCGGAGGGGCTCGATCTCGGTTCGTCCGGCCTCGGCGATGGCCTGGATCCGGGTCTGCTGATCCTCGGTCAGCTCAAGCTTGTCGGCGAGGCGGTTGAGCATGCGGAGAAGCCCGGGACCGCCGGGGCCGCCGTTGGGACCGCCGCCCATGGCGCCGTGGGGGCCGCGGGGGCCGCTCCCGTCGCAGTCGCCCGGGCCCTGCTGGGCGAAAACGACGCCGGCTCCGGCGATGAGGGCGATCGCGGTGATGGTGAGGATGGTGTTTCTGGCTTTCATGTCGGACCTCCGTAGGTTGTGGCCGTGACAGCGGCGCGTGTTCTGGATCGAAGCGGGCCGCCGGTGCGGCGTTTTTTTCTGTCGCGAAAGGTACGCCGCGTCCACCTTCATTGTTGACCGGTCTCGCCTTAGGAAGCGTGGTGAAAGCTTAAGAAACGTCAACCATCGTGCAGAGCCGGGGCCCCTGGGATAGGATCGGTGCATGAACGCGATTCTGCTGGTGGACGACGACGTCGAGCTGTGCGAGCTGGTGGGCGAGTTCCTCGGCGGTGAGGGATTCTCGCTGGAGGTCGCCTACGACGGGCGATCCGGGCTCGAGAAGGCGCGCACCGGCGACTTCGATCTCGTCATCCTGGATGTGATGATGCCTCAGCTCGGCGGCTTCGAGGTCCTGCGCCGGCTGCGCGAGACCTCGCAGGTTCCGGTGGTCATGCTCACCGCCCGCGGCGAAGAGGTGGATCGGATCGTCGGCCTCGAGATGGGCGCCGACGACTATCTGCCCAAGCCCTTCAACCCGCGCGAGCTGGCGGCGAGGATCCGGGCCGTTCTGCGGCGGGCCGAGACCTCTCCGGCGACCTCGAGCAGCATTTCGGTGGACGATGTGACGGTGGATCTCGGGGCGCGGACCGTCCGGGTTGCCGACCAGGAGCTTGCCCTCACCGGGGTCGAGTTCTCGTTGCTGGAAACCCTGTTGCGCACCGCCGGGAGCGTGGTCACCCGCAACGAGCTGTCCGAGGCGGCCCTCTACCGGCGCGCCAATGCCTTCGACCGGTCATTGGACGTCCACATCTCGAACCTGCGGCGCAAGCTCGGCCCCGCGCCGGGCGGCGGCGAGCGGATCAAGACGGTGCGCGGCGTCGGCTACCAGTACGTGCGCTCGGGCGGGTCCGGCTGATGCGCAGTCTCTTTCTACGGATCTTCCTGCTGTTCTGGCTCGCCATGGCAGTGATCGTCGCGGCGCTGGTGATTACCTCGCCGTTCTTCACCCGTTCGCGGCCGGGGGTCGAGGAGTGGCGGCAGAGCTCCGAGGAGTGGATGCGCTCGGCCGTCGACCGGATCGCGTTCCACTTCGAGGACGTCGATCTCGACGAGATCGAGCAGTGGAGAGGGTACGGCCGCGGTCGACGGGACGGTCGGGAAGCGGGGGAGGGGCGTCACGGCGGACGTCGTCCCCCGGCGCCGGTGAGGATCTTCGTGTTCGACGAGAGCGGGCGGACCCTGCACGGTCAGGATACGCCGCGTGAAGCCGCCGACCTCGTGGCGCGTGCTTTCGCAACCGGGGCGGAGACCTCGGAGCAGGCCGGGAGCCTGCACCTGCTCGCCCGTCCGGTGACGACCTCCGACGGCCGTCGGGTTGTGGTGGTCGGGGTTCACGAGAGCCCGCCGCGGCTGATTCACCTGCTCGACCCCCAGGCTCTGGTGTGGCGCCTCGGTTTGCTCTTTCTCGTGGTGGGCGGTCTCAGCTTCTGGCTCGCCCGCTACCTGACCTCGCCGGTGGCGCCGCTGCGGCGTGCCACCCGGCGGCTGAGCAGCGGCGACCTCTCGGCCCGGGTCGGCGGGCGGGTCACGCGGCGCCGCGACGAGATCGGCGAGCTGGCGCGCGACTTCGACGCCATGGCCGGCCGCATCGAGGATCTCGTGGCGAGCCGGGAGCGGCTGCTGCGCGACGTGTCCCACGAGCTGCGTTCGCCGCTTGCCCGGCTGGTGGTGGCGCTCGAGCTGGCGCGCACCCGGGCGGGAGAGGGGGCCGAAGGGCCGCTCGACCGCATCGAGCGCGAAGCCGCTCGTCTCGACGAACTCATCGGACAGCTGCTCCTTCTCGAGCGCCTCGAGGCCGGTGCTGTGGAGCCCGACGTCGTCGACGTCGATCTTCCGGTTCTGCTCGACGAGATCGTCGCCGACGCCGGGTTCGAGGCGGCGGCCGACGGGACCGACGTCGAGCTCGAGACGGTGGGCGACGGACGGGTTTCCGGACGGGCGGACCTGCTCCGCAGCGCCTTCGACAACATCATCCGCAATGCGGTCCACCACGCCGACCCCGGAACGGCGGTGGAGGTCAGGCTGGCGGACGGCGGCGGCGGCGTCACCGTCACCGTCCGCGATCGCGGTTCCGGGGTTCCGGAGGAAGATCTCGCCAAGCTCTTCGAGCCCTTCTTCCGGGTCGGCGAGGCCCGCGACCGCGCCTCCGGTGGAGCCGGGCTCGGTCTCGCCATCGCCGCCCGCGCGGTTCGCGCCCACGGTGGGGAGATCTCGGCGGAGAATCACGCCGAGGGAGGGCTTGTCGTCACTGTTCGCCTTCCGGTTTGATAGGCGTCGAGTGACCGATTCGGGACAACGGCCGGTGAGCGATCGTTCGGACACGGATGAACGCTGATGATTGCGGATTGCACGGATCCATCGCACTCGCTACGGGAACCACAGATCTCGGTGGGCCAAGGTCCACCCTACCCTTGCAGACCACGATGCGGAATCGGAGCGTGTCGAGGACTGCAGCGCCGTAGGGTGGGCCTCGGCCCACCAGATCGCCTCCCGGCTCCGAAGTGCGCTGCGCTACGGACCCACCCGGCCGGTGCCGCCGCTGCGGTGATCCTGGTAGATCGGCGGCCGGTCGGAACCGTGCACCACTCCGAGGGGCTCGTAGCTCGCGTACCCCGGGAAGACCTCGCCGATGCGGCGGTTGCCCAGGCGCTCGATGAGAATCTCGGAGAGCACCTGCCGATAGTCGGTGGTGACCTCGAGGTCGACGCCCTCGAAGAGCTCGTCCGGCTCCAGGCCGGGCCAGAGGCCGTGTAGGCCGCCAACGACGTTGCCACCGAGGACCAGCATCGGCGCCGCGTGGCCGTGATCGGTGCCGGCGTCGCCGTTCTCGACCAGGCGGCGGCCGAACTCGGTCATCACCACCACGGTGAGGCGCTCGCCGACGGGGCGGGCGGCCATGTCGGTGAGAAACGCCGAGAGCCCGGAGGCGAAGGAGGAGACCAGGCCGTTGAAGACGCCCCCCGGGCCGTTGCCCTGGTTCTCGTGGGTGTCCCAGCTGTCGACGTCGATGGCGACGACCCGGATGCCCAGGTCGAGGCTGAGCATCTGCGCCGCCAGCCGAAACCGGCCGCCGGTCTCGTCGTCGAGGTAGACCGCCCCGCCGGCCGGGACGTAGCCGCCGGTGACGTGAGTGGCGACGATGTCCACCGCGTTCATGCTCTGGGTTCCGGCCGCGTTGACGACGCTGGTGTGCAGCCCGTAGATCCGCTCCATGGCCCGGCGCTGCTCGTCGAGCCACCGCCACGGTCCGGTGGCGAAGGTGAAGAGCTCCGGATCGTCGATGGTCAATGTTTCGCCGCTGCCGAGCAGCGACATGGGCTGCATGCCGCCGGCGGCCATGGCCGGGATCAGGATCTCGGAGGGCAGGTTCGTCGCGCTGACGAGGTGGCGGTGAAGCCAACCGGTGGTGATGGTCTTCTCCCCCGGAGTGCCGAGCTCCATGAAGTCCTGAGCCTCGAAGTGGCTCCGCGTCGGGTGGTGCATGCCGGTAGCCTGGACCACCGCCATCCGGCCCGCGTTGAAAATCGGCATCAGCGGCGCGGCTGCCGGATGGAGGCCGACGTCGCCGTCGAGCGTGAGGGCGGCGCCGTCGCCCGCGAGAGGGATGGCGAGCGCAGGCCGGGCGGCTTCGTAGAGGTCGCGGTCGGAGCCGGCCAACGGCGGCAGCAGGCTGAGCCCATCCATGCCGCCGCGCAGGAAGACCGCCACCAGAATGTCACGGTCCGTGGAAGCGGCCCACAGCGACCGGGGTTCGGCGGCCGCAGCGGCGACGGTGCCGAGACAGCCGGCGACGAAGCCGCGTCGGGTGGGAGCGAAGGAGGGTCGTCGGGTGGTCATGTCGTCACCGCCAGTGGAAGTCGGGGGAGGTGAGGATCAGCCCGGCCATGGCTCGAAGACGGTCCCGCACCGCCCGCGAGTCGAGATCGGCAGGGGTATCGGGATCGGCGCCGTCGGCCATGAAGGAGACGAGCTCTCCTCGGGTTTCGGGGGCCACGTCCCGCAGCAACGCCCGCTCGATCCAGTAGTCGGCGATCTCCCTGGCCGTCACCACGTCGCCGGGGGTTTCGGCGGCCGGGTCGCACGGCCGGCGGCCGGACAGCTGGAGGTCGGTGAAGAGGTTGATCATCCGCCAGCTCGAGACCATGGCGTTGGTGGTCAACCAGGCCTCCTTCCGGTCCGGGAAGCCGGTGGGCGGGGCCCAGGTGTGGGGCAGCTGGCCGGTGGAGAAGATCAGATACATCACGTAGCGGGTGATGTCCTCCTCCACCGGCAGCGGGAAGGTCGGCCCCATGGCGCGCAGGGCGGCGATGGTGGTCTCCAGCGGCCGCCGCACCTTGTCGCCCCATGACGAGGCGAAGTCGTCGGAGAGCAGGATGGAGCGCACCACCCGCTCGAGCTGGTCGGGCTCGTGGGCGGCGTCCAGGAAGACCGCCGCCGCTGCATCCACCAGCCCAGCGGGAGGATCGTCGGCCACCAGCCGGCGGCACAGCTTGGAGCAGACGAATCGCGCCGTCTGGGGGTGGACGGCGAGTCGGTCCAGGACCGCCCGGGTGTCGGCCAGAGGCGCGTTGAAGGCCGGAAGATCGAGGCCGAGGACGCGCTTGGGGCGGTCGTCGTGCCAGGTGGCGCGGTAGAGGAACTCGCCGGTGCTCTCGTCCAGGGACCAGCCGGTGAGGCAGCGGGCGAGCTCGCGGATGTCCTCGTCGGTGAAGCCCAGTGGGAGGCCGTCGTCGCCCACCGGCACCTCGCTGGCCGGGATGGCGCCGAAGTAGCCCCCCTCGCCCATGGTGTGGAGCTCGAGAAGCTCGCGGGCGAAGTTCTCGTTCGGGCCGTCCGCCGAGTTGTAGATGTTGTCCAGGTAGAAGGCCATGGCCGGCGACGCGGTGACGGCCTCGAGGAACTCGCGGAAGTTGCCCAGCATGTGGGTGCGAATGACGTCGCGGTCATACGACGGGAAGACCGGCCCCACGAAGAAGTGGAAGCCGTAGACCGAGAAGTGGTTGTGCCAGAAGTCCGCGAGCACCTCGGTGAGCTGGCAGCGGCTGTAGAGCGCCCGCAGGGTGGTGTGGGCGATGGACTCCCACATGGGCTGGAAGCGCAGGTCGAGATCCTCGAACTCGAGCTGGTGGTCGATCCAGAGCTGCTCGGGGCTCTTGTCGACGGTCTCGTAGGCCGACTCGGCGACTCGGGTTTCGAGGACGGTGTCGGTGATGCCGTCGGGGTGGAGCTGCCACTCGACCCAGCCCTCCAACCGCTCCCGGTCGGTGGCGCCGAACCCCGACCAGTCGTCGACGTCGGCGGGGGTCGCACCGAAGGCGGTGCGGCTGAAGATCAGTGATCGCAGGGGGGCGGCGGAGGATTTCGGGGGTGCGGATCCGGCGGTGGGGGCCGGCCGCATGGGGGTCAGCGACAACCGCTTCCGCAGCTCCGAAAGGGTGGCCGCGTGGCCCCTTTCTTCGCAGGACATCGGTTTGATCAGGTCGTTCCACCCGGGCGGCCGGTTCGGGTGCGGCGGTGCGAAGGCGGGATCGAGCAGTCGGCGCGTCATGGGCGATCCTCCGATGGGCGTGGCTCGGTGATGGTCACCCATATTAAACGACAATCATTCTCGTTTTGTTGACAACTCGGTGGTCTTCACGACGACACGGCCCAGCCAAACTCGCACGTGCTCCCTTTCGGCAACACTCTCGCGGGCTTGGCAAATGGTGCCAATTAGAGGACCTCAACACCGTTCCACAGTTGAGACGACTTCTTTCCGCGTGGTAATCTCGCAGCGTTCCACAATCTATCGGTTGTCAGGGCGCATGAACGGAGGAGTGCATGATCTCGAAGATTCGGTCGATCCACCGAACGCTGGCGCTCATTTTGGTTCGCATCGCGGCAACTACGGTGTTGGCGGTGTTGATGATCGCAGTATCGGCGTGTATCACGTTCGGTGACCTCGATGCATCAGGTATTGACAACGTGGGATTAATCGTGGCGTTTTTCTATTTGATTCAAATCCTTGCCGCGCACGGTAATGCGACGATCGCAGCGGTGCCTCCCACGAAAGTCGCCACGGCCCCCGTCGCCCAGGTCTCGTCGACCCTCTACCTCGGCGCGGCGGCCCACATCGCCGGTGCCGCCGATACCGACTGGCGGTCGGACTGCGAGGTCCTGTGCACCGGGCCCGAGGCATGCGCCTTCACCATCGAGGCGCTCATGCACGGTCAGGCGAACCCGAACCCCGCGTCCCGCGACGTCACCCTCGCCGCCGGCGAGGCGCTCCGGTTCGACGACATCCTGCTCGGCGAGTTCGGCACCGACGGCAAGGCGGCGCTCCGGATCCGACCCAGCGCCGGCGCCATCGTCGCCACCAACCGGACCTACAATCTGCTCGCCGCCGGCAACGGCCTCGGGCTGCCCGCCGGCTCGACCTTCGGCCAGTACATCCCCGCCGTGCCCGGCAGCGACGCCATTGCCTTCGGCGAGGAGGGCCGGCTCATCCAGCTCTCCCACAGCACATCCGGCGGCGGCTTCCGCACCAACCTCGGGCTGGTCAACGTCACCGGCGGCGCTACTGACATCAGGATCGAGCTCTACGACGCCGCCGGCGACCGCCTCGGTGTCGTCAACCGCGACCTCGAACCCTACGAGTACCTCCAGGTCGGCAACGTCTTCAGCCGCGTTACCTCGTCCGACGTTCCCAACGGCTACGCGGTGGTCCGCACCACCACCGAGGACGGCCGCTTCCTGGCCCAGGCGTCGGTGGTCGACAACGCCACCGGCGACCCGGTCTTCGTCCCGGCGCAGCGGCTCCTCGCGGGCGCCGGCCCCAAGGCGGTGCGGCCGCCCCAGGTCATCGCCGCCGCAGCCCACATCGCGGGCGCCGCCGACACCAACTGGCGCACCGATGTGGAGCTCCACAACGCCTCCGACACTCCGGCGCAGGTCACCGTCGACCTGCTCAAGCACGGCCGGGACAACGCGAATCCAACCTCGGAGAGCGTGTTTCTGGCCGCGGGCGAGAGTCGGCGCTTCGAGGACATCCTCGAGACCCTCTTCTCCTTCTCGGGCAAGGCCGCGCTGCGCTTCCACACCTCGGGCGGCGAGGTGGTGGTCAGCAGCCGGACCTACAACCTGATCGGCGCCAAGCGCGCCGCAGCGCTGCCGCCCGGCTCGACCTTCGGCCAGTACATTCCGGCGGTCACCGAGGCCGAGGCCATCCACCGCGGCGACACCGGGCTGCTCGTCCAGCTCGCTCAGAGCGCCGACGACGCTTCGGGGTTCCGGGCCAACCTGGCGCTGGTCAACGCACGTACGACCCCAGTAACGGTTGACGTTGAAGCATTCACCGCCGACGGCACACCGCTCGGCGCCTTCGCCGTCGCCCTCAGGCCTCTCGAGTACCGCCAGCTCAACTCGGTCTTCCGGGAGGTCACCTCGGCGGCGGTCGATGACGGCTACCTGAAGGTCGGCACCACCACCGACGGCGGCGCCTTCTTTGCCCTCGCCTCGGTGGTCGACAACCTCACCGGCGATCCGGTCGGAATGCTTCACGCCCGGGTCGTCGCCGGCGGCGCCCAGAGCGTCATCGACGGTGCGATGTCCATCTTTACCGTGCTCGGCGGCACGGTCGGCGACGACGGCGAGCTGGTCGGGCTGCCCGATGTGGTGGCGGTGCTTCAGGACCAGGACATCGATGATCTGCTGGACGACGTTGCGGCGGGCCTGCCCAATGCGTCGGCGTCGGGCGGCGTACTCACCACGAACTTCGGATCGGGCTGGGCCGACGAGAACGGCTCAGTCCACACCGGCACGATGACCGTCGACCTGTCCGGGTTCGTCGTGACGTCGTCATCGATCTCGGGGACGATCTTCGAGAGCCACATGGACCACCTCATTGACGGCGAGGCCCCCGACATCGGCTGGCTCGAGGCCGAGTTCGACCTCGACATCGATCCGCAGGGCGAGGTCCAGGGAACGATCGGCGTCGCGGGCGGACCGCCGGGGGCCCCCACCAAGGTCCTTTCCGGCGCCACGATCGCCGGCAACATCGTCATCGACACCATTCTGTGCCGCTACTTCCCCACCGGTGGCGCGCTGACCTTCACCATCGGCGACTTCTCGACGACGATCACCTTCACGCCGAACTGCGACGGCAGCTTCGACTACGACTCCGACCCGCGCTGGGACTGGCTGTGGCAGGCGTACGATCCCGATGCGGCGGACAGCCGTTTCTACCTCCAGTCGACGTCGAACGCCATCATCCGCACCGAGGGAGGGTTCCGCTTCTGGCAGCCCGAGGTCGGCGGCGAGACCTTCGCCACGACAACGCCGGGTACGGTGATCTACCGCTTCCCCTTCGAGCGGCCGGTGGTCGCGGCGCGCGGCGGGTTCGGGATCTTCACCTTCCACTGGAGCTACAGCCGGGGCCACGGATTCCTCTACGGCTCGACAAACGGCGTCGACTGGGAGCTCATCGCCGAGACCGAACCGCCCGAGTACGGCGGCTGGAACCGCAACGGCAACAGCTTCGAGGTGCCCGAGAGTCTGCTCGGCGGCAGCGAGCTGTGGTTCAAAGCCGAGCTCTACTCGTACGGCTCGTCGGCGCCCAATGGCGGCGGCTCGACCAATACCGCCCAGCTCGGCCGCTACGAGATCGCGAGCGACCCGGTGACCGCCTGGCTGCAGGTGGATCTGGAGTAGCTCCGGGCGGGCCGCTGCTCCGCACGCTCAACCGTCACACGACGATGTTGACCAGCCGCCCCGGGACGACGATGACCTTCTTGGCGGTTTTGCCGTCCATGAACTTCTGCGAGCGTTCGGAGGCCAACGCGAGCCGTTCGAGTTCGTCCTTTGGTGTGTCCTTGGACACCTGGAGCTCGTCGCGCTTCTTGCCGTTGATCTGGACGACGATGGTAATGGTGTCGTCGACGCACAGCGCCGGGTCGTAGGACGGCCACGGAGCCCGTGCGATGAGATCCTGCTCACCGAGCCGTTCCCACAGCTCCTCGCAGAGGTGCGGGGCGTAGGGGGCGAGCAGGCGGAGGAAGGTGGTGACGATCTCGCGGGGTAGGCTCTTCGCGGAGGTCGCCTCGTTGACGAAGATCATCATCTGCGCGATGCCGGTGTTCATCTGCAGCGTCTCGGTGTCGTCGGTGACCTTCTTGATCGTCTTGTGCAGCGTCCGTTCGAGCTCCGGTTCCGAGCTCGCCGGTTCCTCGGTGAGCTTGGTGTTGAGTGCACCCGTCTTCTCGTCGACCACCAATCGCCAGGTGCGGTGGAGGAAGCGGTAGACCCCGTCCACCCCCTTCATCTGCCACGGCTTCTGGACCTCCAACGGGCCCATGAAGAGCTCGTAGAGCCGCATGGAGTCGGCGCCGTAGGCGGCGACCACATCGTCTGGGTTGACCACGTTGAGCTTGGACTTGGACATCTTCTCGATCTGGCTCTCGAGGCTCTCTCCGGTGGCCTTGAGAACCGCGGCGCCGTCGTCCTTTTCCTCGATGTCGGAGGGGTGGTGGTACTTGCCCCGGGCGTCGCGGTAGGAGTAGGCCAGGATCATGCCCTGGTTGAAGAGCTTCTGAAAGGGCTCTTTGGTGGAGACCCAGCCGCAGTCGTAGAGCACCTTGTGCCAGAAGCGGGCGTAGAGCAGGTGGAGCACGGCGTGCTCGACCCCGCCGACGTAGAGGTCGATGGGCATCCAGTACTTTTCAAGATCCTTCGACCAGGGTGCGTTTTCGTTGTGCGGGTCGATGAAGCGCAGGTAGTACCAGCAGCTGCCGGCCCACTGGGGCATGGTGTTGGTCTCGCGGGTGGCCGTCCGGCCGTCGGCAAGCTCGACCCGCAGCCAGTCGTCGCCGGCGCGGGCCAGCGGCGGTTGGCCGTCCTCGGTGGGCTTGTACTCGTCGATGGCGGGCAGCCCCACGGGCAGCCAACTCTCGTCGAGGGCGACGACCTCTGCGTCGTCGGTGTGGACGATGGGGAATGGCTCGCCCCAGTAGCGCTGGCGCGAGAAGAGCCAGTCGCGGAGCTTGTACTGGACGCGGCCGGCGCCGATCCCCCGCTCCTCGAGCCACGCGGTGATCCTGGCGATGGCGTCGGGAACCTTGAGGCCGTCAATGGTGAAACCGCTCGCGGCCGAAGAGTTGACCATGACGCCTTCCGCGCAGTCGGTGAAGGCCTCCTCCTCGATGGGCTTCTCGCCGCCGGAGACCACCTCGACGATCGGCAGCCCGAACTCGCGGGCGAACTCGTGGTCACGCTCGTCGTGGCCGGGGACCGCCATAATGGCGCCGGTGCCGTAGCCCATGAGCACGTAGTCCGCGACCCAGATGGGGATTCTCTCGTCGTTGACGGGATTGACGGCGTAGGCGCCGGTGAAGACGCCGGTCTTGGACTTGGCGAGGTCGGTTCGGTCGAGGTCCGACTTCTGGGCGGCCTCCTTGACGTAGGCCTCCACCGCATCGCGCTGCTGATCGGTGGTGATCTCGGCCACCAGCGGGTGCTCGGGGGCGAAAACGCAATAAGTGGCGCCGAAGAGGGTGTCGGGCCGCGTCGTGTAGACCGTGAAGTCGGTGTCGTGGCCGTCGATTCGGAAGGCCACGTCGGCGCCGTGGCTCTTGCCGATCCAGTTGCGCTGCATCTCCTTGACCGACTCGGGCCAGTCCAGGCCGTCGAGATCCTCGAGCAGCCGCTCGGCGTACTCGGTGATCTTGAGCATCCACTGCCGCATGAGGCGGCGCTCCACCGGGTCGCCGGTCTCGACGTAGCGACCGTCCTTGACCTCCTCATTGGCGAGGACGGTCCCGAGAGCCGGGCACCAGTTCACCGGGACATCGGCCATGTAGGCGAGGTTCTTCTCATAGAGCTTGAGGAAGATCCACTGGGTCCAGCGGTAGTAGTCCGGGTCGGAGGTCGCGATCTCGCGGTCCCAGTCGTAGGAGAATCCGAGCCGTTTGATCTGCCGGCGGAAGGTGTCGACGTTGCGTTTGGTGATATCGGCGGGGTGGAGGCCCTCGCGGACCGCGGCGCGCTCGGCAGGCAGGCCGAAGGAGTCCCAACCCATGGGGTGGAGCACGTTGAAGCCCTGGGCGCGCTTCATCCTCGCCACGACGTCGGTGGCGGTGTAACCCTCGGGGTGGCCGACGTGGAGCCCCGCGCCGGACGGGTAGGGGAACATGTCGAGGACGTAGAACTTGGGCTTGGACGCAAGTTCCTCGAGGTTCGACGGCGTTCGGAACGCGTGGCTCTCGTCCCAGATCTCCTGCCACTTGGGCTCGATGAGGTGCGGATCGTAGCTGTCGTGAGGCATTCATACTCCCAGCTCGGCACGCGCCGACAGTGGCGCGTATTCTAACCCGAACCGATCACGGGCCCCTCGTGCGGCCTGAAAATGCCTCACCGGACGGCGGTTCTCCGCGCGCTGAGGAATGAACCAGGCCTCGGGCCCATTGCATGAGAGTGGGTCCGTGCGCCCGTCGCCGAGTCCGGTGAAGCGCCAGAGCCCGGCGAAGAGACCAGGGAGAAAGCATGACTGACCATCGACGCACGGCCGACGAGACCACGGGTGAAAATGGTGTCGAGAACGAACCGCCGTTCGGTTCGCTCGATGACACCGTAGAACATCCACAGGAGCGCAAGACGCAGCGCCTCGAGGAGGACAAGAGCTTCACCCCGGTCATCGTCAAACGGACGGATCAGCACCGGCGCCATCCCGACGACGTGCTCGTCACCGCCGTTGCAGAGGGGCTCGAGCAGCTCAATCGGCCGGTGCTTTCCCTGGCGCTTTCGTCGGTCGCAGCGGGGTTGATCCTCGGCTTCACCGCCATGGCGGTGGGGATCGCGACGGCCGCCGCGGCGCCGCTCCACGACTGGCCCTTGCTGAGCCGCATGCTGGTTTCCCTCGTGTACCCGCTCGGCTTCGTGGTCTGCCTGATGAGCGGAGCAGAGCTCTTCACCGAGCACACGGCGACCGCGGTCTACCCCGTCCTCGACCGCAGGGCGAGGGTATCCAGCCTGTTGCGGTTGTGGGTCATCGTGATCGCCGGCAACCTGGTCGGGGCCGTCATGAGCGCCGGGCTCCTGACGCTGGCCGAGCCGGTCATTGGCGCGCGGGCCGGCTACATCGAGGTCGGCAGGCACCTGGTCGAACCGCCGTCGTTCGCCCTCGTCGTCAGCGCCGTCCTCGCGGGCTGGCTCATGGCCCTCGGTGCGTGGCTGATCCTCGCCACGCCCGCAGGTCTCAGCCAGATCGTCTCGATCTTCACCGTCACCTTCTTAATCGGCGTCGGGGGGCTCCACCACTCCATTGCCGGTTCGGTGGAGATCTTCGCCGCCCTTTTCGCCTCCACCGAGTTCACGGTGATGCAGTCGGCGAGATTCATCGGGCTCGCTCTGTTCGGAAATCTGGTTGGCGGGAGCCTCTTCGTCGCCGTGCTCAACTACGCTCACATTCGCGAAACCCAGCGACCCGGGTGATCCCGAGGGTCGGGCAACCCGAGTCGCCCTGCACCCGGAATCGGTTGTGGCATAATTCACAACGGTGGCGAGATCGACCCCATTGCGCTTGAATTTGACGGAGGAGAGTGGCACATGAGTATGGAACGTCCGGACGTGACCGGTCTGAGGAATTCCGGCAAAGCCCTCGAAGAATCATTCTTTGCCAAGGAAAACGCACGACTGCTCGAGAAGCTGAACAAGAAGAAGGCCGAGGCGGCGAAGCGTGAGGCGTTCAAAGAGGTCGCGAACATCGAAAGCGACGAGCTGATCGACGCGCTCATGGCCCTCGAGCTCGAGGTCAGCGACCTCGCCGCACTCAGCATCGTGCCCCTGGTCGAGGTCGCCTGGGCCGATGGTGAGATCCAGAGCAAGGAGCGCAAGGCCATTTTGAAGGCGGCGGAAGAGGTCGGGATCACTCCCGGCGCCGAGAACTACGAGCTGCTCGTGAACTGGCTCGAAAGGAAGCCGGAAGCGAAGCTCATGGAGTGCTGGTCGAGGTACGCTCGCGACCTGGAAGCCAGCCTCGACTCGGCGTTGGGGGCGGTCCTCAGAGACCGGCTCATGGCGCGCACCCGCAAGGTGGCCGAGGCGGCGGGAGGTTTCCTCGGAATCGGCGCCATCTCCGACGCCGAGCAAGCCGTCCTCGACGATCTCGAAAAAGCGCTCGCCTAGGAGCCTGCACCACACAGATGGTGGATGGATTTCGGAGCGTCAATTGAGGCCGTTCTTCTCCTGTTTCGCCGGTTCATACTGGTGGTATGGGCCAAGAAACAGGCGGGAAACGGGCCAATTGAGGCCCGAAAGGCGCCGCCGATTCTATGCGGTGCAGACTCCTCGTCGAGGATTCCGGAAGGCGTCGATGTCCGGGTTCCACGGAGCCGTCGACTGCGCTCGGGTACGAGAGTTGAAGTGAAGCGGAGCTCGGTCCGATCGCTCGTTTCGCTGCTGGCAATGTGGACGACGGCGGCGTCGCTGGCCGGCGGCGAGATCGCCGTCACCTCGGTGGTGAAGGACGTCGAGCTGCCCGTCGACCTCGCCGACCGGAAGGTGCCCCTCGGCGGGCTCTCCGGCCTCAGCTTCGAGACCGCCTGCGGGCTTTTCTACGCGGTCGCCGACGACCGGGGTGATCTCGCGCCGCCCCGGGTCTACGTGCTCGCCCTGAAAGGCGACGAGTGGCGGCCCCGTTCCATCGAGGTCGTCACTCTCCGCGATCGCAGCGGTCAACCATTCGACCGCGGCGTGCTCGACGCCGAAGGGGTGGCCCTGGCGCCGGACGGGAGGTTGTGGGTCTCCACCGAGGGCATCACCCACCTGAACGTTCCGCCCAGGATTCTCGGGTTCCGCCTCGACGGCACGCTGATCGACGAGCTCGAGGTGCCGGCCCACTATCGGCAGGGAGACGGAACCGGAGGCCGCTCCAACCACGGGTTCGAGGGATTGACCATCGCCCCAGGCGGATCCACCATCATCGCCGCCGTGGAAGCTCCCCTGATCCAGGACGGGCCCATCGCCGATCTCGACCGGGGGGCCACCACCCGTCTCGTGATCTTCGATGTCGCCGCCGGACGGGCGGTTGCCGAACGTGCCTACCGCGTCGAACCGGTGCCGGACAGGCCGGTTCCGGAGACGGCCTACCGATCCACCGGGGTTTCAGAGATCCTCGCCCTCGACGAGCACCGGATCCTGGTGATGGAACGGTCATTCTCCGCCGGCGTCGGCAACCGGGTTCGCCTCTTCCTCGCCGATCTAGGAACCGGTGACGATGTGACCGGGTTCGAGTCCCTGCCGCCCGATGTCGTAACCGTCGAGAAGCTGCTGGTGGCCGATCTCGCCGATCTCGGAGTCGACCCGGACAACCTCGAAGGGATGACCTTCGGTCCCCCGACGCCGGATGGACGTCCGACTCTCGTGCTGATCGCCGACAACAACTTCCAACCGTCGGTGCAGCGCAACCAGTTGCTGGTTCTGGCCGTGGACGGAGTGGCCCCGCCGGTTGCCGAGCGAGTTCCGGCACGGATCGCCGAGATTCAGGGCGCGGCCCACGTGTCGCCGCTGGTCGGCCGCTGTGTGCGCGGCGTCGAGGGGACTGTTACCGCCATCCTCGGCCAACGAAACGGCCAGGCGTTCTGGCTCCAGTCTGCTCCGGACGGCGATCCGGCGACCTCCGAAGGTCTCTTCGTAACCGCCCTGGACGGCCTCGACGAGATCGCGATCGGCGACGGGATCCGCGTGACTGGTCGCGTCGAAGAACCGGCGTGGCGGATGGAGCTTCCGGTCACCCGGCTGGTCGCCGACGGGCTCGAGATTCTGGAGCGCGGGTCCGAGCTGCCGCCGCCGGTGGTCCTCGGTATGGCCGGGCGCGAGATCCCGCCGCGGCATATCGACGACGACGGACTGACGCTCTTCGAACCGGAAACCGATGCCATCGATTTCTTCGAGAGCCTCGAAGGGATGCGGGTTCGGGTGCAGGATCCGGTGGCCGTCGGACCGACATCGAAGCACGGCGAAATCGTCGTTCTCGGCGACAGCGGGACGGCCAGCGGGAACCGGTCAGGCCGTGGTGGAGTGGTGAAACGGTCCGACGACGTGCATCCGGATCGGATCATTGTCGACGATCGCTTGGTTCACGACCCGCCACCGGTTGCAGTAGGACAGTTCTTCATTGGAGCGATCGACGGCGTTCTCCACTACTCGTACGGCTCGTTCAAGCTGATCAACACCGCACGCTTCGAGTTCGCTTCCTCGCTCGAACGGCCGACGCCGGCCACCACGTTGAAGGCCGACGACGATCACATCACCGCCGCCACCTTCAACGTGGAGAATCTCCACCGCGCATCCCACGAGGGCAAGTTCGCAGCCCTCGCCGACGTTGTCGTCACGAGGCTCGGCTCGCCGACGGTGCTGGCGGTGCAGGAGATTCAGGACGACTCCGGGCCCGAGGATGACGGGACGGTGAGCGCGGAGCGGACCCTCGAGCGTCTCGTCGCGTCCATCGAAGCGGCGGGCGGACCCCGCTACCGTTGGACCCAGATCGATCCCGAGAACAACGCCGATGGCGGCCGGCCCGGCGGCAACATCCGGGTGGCGCTGCTCTTCGATCCGGCGCGGGCCTCGTTGCCGGTTCCGGCCGAAACGGAACCCGAGGCCAACCCGGTACGGCTCGGGGTCGAGGACCCGGCCTTCACCGACAGCCGCAAGCCGCTGGTCGCCGAGCTCGAGGTGGACGGCCATCGGATCTTTTTCGTGGTCTGCCACCTGCGGTCCAAGGGAGGCGACGACCCGCTCTTCGGCCGGCGGCAGCCGCCGGTGCGGGCATCGGAGCGGCAGCGGGTGCCGCAGGCGAGGCTCGTCCGCTCGTGGGTCGCCGAGCGGTTGGCGAGCGACCCCGGCGCGAGGATCGTCATCCTCGGCGACCTCAACGACTTCGAGTTTTCGGATGCGGTGGGGATCCTCGGTGCGGATCCAATGGTGAATCTCATGGATCGTCTGCCGGCACCGGAGCGCTCCACCTACGTCTATCTGGGCAACTCCCAGACCCTGGACCACATCATCGTCTCTCCGGCCCTCGGCGCATCCGCCGAGATCCAGGTCCTCCACGTCAACTCCGACTTCCCGGCCTCGGAGCGCGCGTCCGATCACGACCCGGTCATCGCCCGGTTCATAACGGCCAACTGAGGCTGCAGCGGTTCGTGGACTGTTTGAAGCGATCCTTGCGCTCTTGGGGGTGCTTGCGCCGAGTGCCAATTGAGGCATCGCTGTGGTGATCTTCGGGCGTTGTCGTCAGTTTGAATCTCGAGCTCCCCTGACCGCGTATAGTTCTTGGAACAGGAGGTCGCTATGGACTCGAGCATGAAGACCTATGTCGCGATCGGAGCCGTCCTCGTCGTCGCGCTGGCCCTGGTCGGCTGGTTCGTCCTGCGTTCCGCCGAGGAACCGGCCCAGGAGATCGTCGAACAGGTGGAGCCGTCGCCGACGCCCGAGCCGACGCCCACGTTGGAAGAGCGGCTGTCCGAGCGGCTCAAGGGAACGACTCTGAAGACCTCCGACGTGGTGGTGAGAGAGCTCGTCGCCGAGCTATCGAGCCGTCCCGAGCTGGCCAAGTGGCTGGTCAACGAGGATCTCGTTCGCCGCTTCGTGGCGGCTGTCGACAACATCGCCAACGGCGTCAGCCCGACCAACCAGCTCGTCTTCCTGCGGCCCCAGGGCGCATTCGAGGTCGTGGAAAACGGAGATGAGATCACCATCGATCCCGACAGCTGGTCGAGGTACGACCTGGCAACGCAGGTCTTCGTCTCGCTGGACACCGAGGGGGCGGTGGCCCTCTACCGTGAGCTCGAACCGCTCATCGACGACGCCTTCGCCGAGATCTCGCCCCCGGGGAGTGCGTTCGAGAACCGCCTCGACGCCGCTATCGACCACCTACTCGAGGTCGCCCCCCCGACCGGCAACCCCCAGGTCGAACGCAAGGTCGTGACCTACGTCTACGCCGACGAGTCGCTGGAATCGCTGAGCAGCGCGCAGCGGCAGCTGCTGCGCATGGGACCGGACAACGTGCTGCTCGTGAAGGCAAAGCTGCGCGATATCAAAGCGCAGCTTTGACATCGCAAATGATGGATGATGAGTGATGAATGATGAATGATGAGTTCCATCGCAGCGGATCTCCGCTCGCGCTTCTCGAACGGATGCGATGTCAACTCATAACTCATAACTCATAACTCATAATTAATTCAGTCGTTTTAGCCTTTTCTTCACCGCCTTCGCCTGCTTCTTCAACTTCGCGGCGGTGAGCAGCTCGAGCTGACGCTCGAGGGCCGGGCGGAGGCGCGGCGAGTCGGCGCCCCAGGCCTCCTCCTGCATGGCGATGAGCCAGGCGTTGGCGGTGGCGGCGTCATCGGTTCGGCCGGCGGCGTTGTAGAGACCCACCAGGTTGTCCTGGGCGGCAATGGCCGCTGATGAGTTGGCGCCGGAGAGCTCCTGCTGGAGGTCGATGAAGAGCCGCTGCCAGTGGGCGCAGTCCGCCACCTCGCCGCGCAGGGCGGCGACCCTGGCGAGCCGGGAGAGGTTGTCGCCGATCACGGCGGGGTCGGTGTCCTGGCCGACGGCGCCGTGGACCTCCATGAGGCGCTGGTAGGCGAGGTCGAGCTCGGGTCCGGGCGAGGCGCCGAGGTAGAGATCGCCGAGGTTCTCGCTGCCGCGACGAACCCGCATCCAGGCGGCGTCGGCCAGGACCTGCTCGATCTCGACGGTGTCGATCCCTTCGTCGGCGGCCGCCGTCAGCGCCCGCTGGCCCAGGTTCTCCGCCACCTCGGCCTCGCCGGCGCCGAGGGCCGTGCGGGCGCCGGCAGTGAGCATGACAGCAGCGCTGCCGCCGTCCTCATCGGCGGTCCGGAGCTCGACCGCGCTGACGAGCAGCGCCTCGGCGGTGGCGGGGTCGCCGTGCAGCAGCTCCATCTGGGCCAGCGACTCGAGGGCGTTGGCGCGCTCGGCCTCGGTGGGCCCGCGGGCGTCGTCGAGCACCGTCACCGCCTCGCGCTGGTACGCCAGGGCGTCATCGTCCCGACCCTGCAGCGTGCAGGATCGGGCGAGCATGGCGAGGGCGATCCAGTGCTGTGAGGGGTCGGCGGCGGCGGAGGACGCGGCAATGGCGCGATAGCGGAGCAGCGCCCCCTCCGCGGACGGGATGTCGCCGGTGGCCATGGCGGTCCGCGCCGTTCCCATGAGGGGTTGCAGCAGGGCCGGGCTCTCGTTGCCGACCCGGTACTCGGTGGCGGCGACCTGGAGCTGGTACATGGGCAGCGCCTCGGCCGGGCGGCTCTGGTGCTCATGCAGCCGGGCCAGGTTGCCGAGGCTCGTCTCCAACCGCCGGTCAGGAGGAGGGAACCGCTGCGCGATCTCCAGCGCCGCCTGGAACTCCTCGAGCGCCCGGTCGGTGTCGCCGACCGCAAAGGCATACTCGCCGGTGCGGGTATGGCTCTCCCAGGTTTCCGTGGCCGCTGTCCACGTCGCGGTTGTGAGAACCAGGCACAGAACGATCAGAGCGAGACGTCGGGTGGATGAGCAATACATGGCGCGATGGTAACAGTCTCAAGGACACCTCGCGATGGCGAACCGATGACGATTCGAGGGCGGTCATGGTGAGGTCGAGGTCCACTCCGACGTGCCACCGTTCTCGAATCCATCGGCAAAAACCTCGGCATCCTGCAGCTCCGCAAACCGGGGCTCGACCCAGGGATCGAGGGCGGAATCACCGACGAACGGCCGGACGGCATAGCCCGACACCAGGCGGCCACCCGTTCTGCGGAGAAAGTGGACGCTTTCGCTGGAACCGGTATGGAAGGGTGCGGACGGGACCTCGAACCCGGGGTCCGTCGCCGGATGCTCGGTGAGCAGGGCGGCGATTCCTTCGGGCCAGAGGACCGAGACGCCCTCTTCGTCGGCAGCGATCGCACCGGCGGAGAACTCGATGCCGATCCCGGCGTCGGTCGACGGGGAGGCGGTCGTGAAGACCGCAATCGGGTTCCCCGCGAGATCGCCGCGCAGCTGCCACACCTCGGCGTTGCGCCGCCACAGGAGCAGTGGATCACCCGGCGAAGCGTAGCCCGCGAGCACCGAGTCGTCGGCGGTGAGGTCCGAGGTGACCTGCACGGGCGGAGCCCACGTGCCGCCCGACCTCGTGATCTGATAAAGCTCGCGGTCATCGTCGGTGGCGTAGTCGTTGTCGCTGTCGATGATCAGACCGATCACCATGTCGTCCACCGACAGCGCGGCCGGCGACCAACCAAAGGTGTGCTCGAGCCCGTCGGCGGCGACGGTCTCGCCGTCCCACTGACCGAGAGCCGGGTCCCAGCTCGACACCAGGATGCTCACCGGATCGGACGATGTTCCCGTGATCTCGGTACCGGTGGCGCGCTGCCAGAAGAGGTGGAGGCCGCCATCAGCGGCACGCCGGAGACGGGGACCGAAATCGGTGAGGGTGTTGGTGGTCAGCCGGCCGCTGGAGATCTGAGCTGCGCTCGATGGATCGATCACTGCCCAGTGGAGTTCGTAGCCATTGGCGAAGGCCGGCAGATCGGCCTGGCCGGCGGGCAAGGGTTCGACACTTCTCTGGTAGACGATCACCGCGCGTCCGTCGGCATCGAAGTCCACGGTTGGAGCGACATCGGAATAGGTGTCGGCGGTGAGCTGGGTGATCGGCCCCCAGATCCCATCGATTTGCATGCGGTACCGGATATCACCCGAGGGTCGGACCTGGCCGGCCGGGGTCTCGGTCCACACGGCGATGCCCGTCAGCACACCCCCCGAGCGGGTGGCGGCCATGGTGAGCTGGCCGTCGGCGGGCACCCACCCCGGTGACGACCCTTCGGAGTGGACGCCGCCCTGTTTGGCGCATGCGTCTCCGAACGGCCACTCGTGGGTCGTGGTGGAGCTCGCGCCCATGAACCACGCACTGGCGCCGACGTCCAGGCTGCCGCCGATGGTGGTCAGGTCGAAGGAGGGCGCCACCGAGAACTCCATGCATCCCGTCGCTCCGCCCCAGATCTCGGCGCCGGCCACCGAGGAAAGCGGCGGCGGGATGCTGCCGCCGACGCTGATCTTGCCGGAGATGGTGCCGCCGAGGCTGCCGCCGTCCCACTCGATCTGCCCGCCTTCGCCGGTGAAGGTTGCCGTGCCGTCGAGGGTGGCCTCCGCCGTGCCCTTGATACCAATGCTGTTGACCGCGCCGCAGAGCAAACTGCTGAGACCGCAGGCGATGGGCTGGAGACCGGGAACCAGGGTGAACGGGCTCAGGGTCTTCTGCCACTCACCACCGCTGAGCTGCGCCGTCGCCTCGCCCGTCGTGGTGAGCTCGTCGCAGGCCAGTGTCGTCTGGTTGCTGCCGTCCATGCTGAAGCTCGCGCCGTTTCCGGCCAGCTTGAACTCCGCCTCGGTGGTCAGGTCGCCGGAGCCCGGCGAGCCGTTCGAGTTGGCATTGGCGTTGAACTCCGACGACGCCGAGCCGGAGATCCCCCACAGACCGGTGAACAGCGAGATCGTGCTCAGCGTCCGAGTCGCCTCGAGCGACACCGGCCAGTCCAGGGTGGCTTCATAGCTGACGCCGGAGCTGCCGCTCCAGTCCGAGGCCGAACCGGCCCAGCCGGGCACGGGCACCTTGTAGACGTTGATCGTGTACGGTTCCGAGCGCTCGCTGCCGGAGACGGCCACCGCCTCGATGGTGGTCCCCTGTTCGCCGGCGTCGAAGCTCCAGGTGACGCTGTCGCCGCCGGCGACGGTCTCGGTGGTCCCGCCGTAGGTGAACTCGACGGTGCCCGGCGGCTGGCCGTGCCAGTCGATCTCGGCGACCACGTCGGTGGTGACCGGGACGTCGGTCAGGTACTGCTGCGGCTCCTGGAGCTCGAGCGACGTGACCTCGGGTGTCTTGGGCTCGGCCTGGGCGTTGACGCTGCCGCTGATGGTCACCGCGGTCTGGAGCAGGTACTCGTTGAACTCCTGGCGCGCCGGTTGCGATCCCGCCGCTGCGTCGAGACTCGGGCTCACCGTGATGGTGCCGGGTTGGTAGCTGTGGTCGCCGTTGAGCTTGACCCGGTGCAGGATGTCGTCGATCCAGGGCGATCCGGAGAGAGGGGTGATGTCTGGAGCGAAGCTTCCGTTGTCCGGGTCGTAGCCGCCGGACATGCGGACGTTCTCGGTGTCGCCGGAGATGTCGAAGCCCATCACGTTGATCGACCCGTCGATGAAGATGCAGTCAAAGCTCGCGGCCATCGACCCGTTGACATCCAACGTCGCTGTGTCCACCGTCAGGTCGAGATCCAGCTGGCCGTAGCCCGAGACCGTGCCGCTCACCGATACCGTGCGCTCGACGGTGACGGTCCAGTTCATGTCGTACGGAGAGTTGATGCAGTACTTCGGATCGTAGTACCAGACGTCCGCAGTCTTATCGATCGATCCGGTGAACCGCTGCTTGAGCTGGCCGCTCACCGTCCCGTCGCACTCCACCTCGAGGTAGTTGTCGGACGACCCGCCGTCCATCGAGACGTTCAGGGTGCCGTCGACCTGATAGTCGTCGAAGACATCGACGTCGTCGAGATACGGCCAGAACTTCTCGTCGCCCGACACGGTGTAGCTGCCCGAGATCTGGGACAGATCCCAGCGGCCGCCGAGGAACTGGCCGTCGTTGTCGCACTCGGGGGGTGGTGGGTCGGGCGGGCAGTCCGACGCGGCCGCGCCGGCCGCCGAGAGGAGAACCACCGCGAGGGCGAGGAGAGCGAGAGCGAAACGGTCCGGTCTTTGGTGCAACATCTGTGTGATTCCTTCCGGTTTTTCGGTGCTGTCACAGATGATCGCGCCGGTGGGCCGCAAAACCGGACATGCCGGTTCGACGGTGGATCTTTGGGTCGCGTCGGGCGCCGGGTCTCAGGAGCCGTGGTCGTCCAGGATCTCCTGTGCCTGGGCGGCGTACCGGGACGTCGGGTCGGCAGCGATGGGCCGCGCGATGTCGACGGCCTCGCGGGTGCGGCCGGCCGCGGCCAGCGCCTGGGCGATGGGCAGGTCGAAAGCGGCAAGATGCCCGTGATGGCTCCCAGCGCGAGAGGCCAGCGCTGCCCGCCCGGTTTCGAGCTCGGTGATGGCTCCATCGTAGTCGTCGGCGGCGAGCAGGACCTTGCCCCGCCGCAAGCGGATCATGGCCGTCTTCGGGTGCTCCGGTCCCCAGATGGCGAGCGACTCGCCGAGAGCAGCCGCCAGCTCGGCGGCGGCGGTGTCCAGGTCCCCCCTGGCCTCGGCGAGCGTCGCGCTCGCCAGCAGCGCGTCCTGAAGCTCAGGGTGGTGGCCGTCTCCCGCAGCAGCGCGGGCTCGTTCCAACGACTGCGCGAGCTCGGCTTCGGCCTCATCGTACCGACGGGCCGCCACCAGCCTGAGGCCGAGCCGTGTCTGGTTGTCGGCGATCTCTGCCGGCCGTGCGTTCGACCGCTCGAGGGCGTCCACCGCCTCCCGCAGCAGCTCGAGACCGGCGTCGACGTCTCCGCCGTCAAAGATCGAGTTGCCGAGGTAGTCCAGATCGATGGTGAGCCGCCGGATATCGGGGTTTGGCATCGATCGCCGAAGCGCCACCGCCTCCTCGAGGAACTCGATCGCCTCGGTTCCACGGCGAAGGACGAAGAGGATGCCGCCGAGATTGGAGTAGGCGTCGGCCAGATCCTCGGGCTCGGCGTTCTCCACCGCCTGCAAGATCTCCACCGCGCGGCGGGCGCTGGCCACTGCGGCATCGTAGCTCCCGGCGTTGGTCTGCACCGATGCGAGGGTCTGCAGCGCCGCGGCGTGGCCCGTGGAGTCGGATGACGCTGCGTGCAGCTCGGCGGCCTCCTCGAGGAACGGGATCGCCTGTGCGGAGTATCCGAGCTTGTCGTAGGCGCCGCCGATCGCCAGCAGCATGTCGGCGACGAGCTCGGGCTTCGCCTCGAGATCGTCGCGGATCGACTCCGCTCCCCGGTCGAGGAGGGAGCGGGCGGTGATCTCTTGGCCCGGGGCGGCTGTCGGATCGCTGGCGTCGAAGAGACCGACGACGAAGTCGACCAGCTTTCGAGAGCTCTCGGCCTCGGCCACCGCGCGGCTCTCGGCCCGCCGGGCGGCGTCGAGGCTGGCCAGCGACAGCCCGAGGCTGACTGCCAGACCCGAGACAACGGCCGCCGCTGCAGCGACGATCGCCTTGTGCCGGCTGATGAACCTTCCCGCCCGGTATCCGAGATGGTCGCCGCGTGCTTCGACGGGCATCCTCGTCAGGTGGCGGCGCAGATCGGCCGCCAGGTCCTCGGCCGAGAGATAGCGCCGGTCGGGCTCTTTGCGGAGCGCCTTCGAGATGATCATGTCGAGGTCGCCTGCCAGACGGCGCGACAGCCGAGATGCGGACAGTCCCCCTCGGCGCCGCGCGCGCCCGTCGGCATCACCGTCGGCATCGTCGACCACGGCTTTGCTCGGCGGCGGGGGAGCCTCGTGGCAGACCGCCCGGTAGATCCCGGCCGGCGACCGGGTCTCGACCGACTGGCCGGGGAGACCGGTCAACAGCCGGTAGGCGACGAGGCCGAGAGCGTAGACGTCGGAGCTGGTCCCCAGCGGGTCTCCTGCGACCTGCTCCGGGCTGGCGTACTCCGGAGTGAGGAGATAGGCGCCGGTCTGGGTCAACGCCGCGTCGTCGGCTTCCCCCGGAGAGAGCATCTTCGCGATTCCGAAGTCGAGCAGCTTCACCTCGCCGTCGCCGTCGACCATGATGTTCGACGGTTTCAGGTCGCGGTGGACCACGAGCTGCCGGTGGGCGGCGTGCACCCCCTCGCAGACTTGGATCAGCAGATCGAGCCGGTCCTCGACGCCGAGCTCGAGTCGATCGCAGTAGTCGGTGATCGTCTCGCCGCGGACGAACTCCATGGCGAGATAGGGGGCGCCGTCGTCGGTGACGCCGCCGTCGAGAAGGCGGGCCACGTTGGGGTGCTGGAGCCGGGCGAGGATCTGCCGTTCGGCGAGGAAGCGCGCCCGGGCTCGCGGGTCGTCGATGGCGGCTCGGACGAGCTTGAGCGCCACCCGCTGCTCGAAGGCGCCGTCGATCCGCTCGGCAAGAAAAACCTCCCCCATCCCACCACGGCCGAGCACCTCGATGATTCGGTAGGGGCCGATCTGCCGACCGATCGACCGGCCCTGCGCCTTGGATTCACCACCTGAGAACAGACGCTCGATCTCCAGGGGCCGGTCGGCGTCGTGCTCGGCAAGCAGCTCCCGGAGCTCGGCGGCCAGCTCCCGGTCATCCTCGGCAATCTCTGCAAGGCGAGATTCCCGCTGCTCCGGGGTCATCGTTTCGAGTACGGCGAAGGCCTCACCGAGCCGATTCCAGTTGTTCGCGCTGCGGTCCGACACCTTCAATCCTCCACGAGGTTCGATCTGATCTCACGACGGAGCCAGGCGCGGGCCAGCGACCAGTCGCGGCGGACGGTCCGATCGGTGAGCCCCAGCACCTCGGCGACCTCCTCGCAGGTCAACCCTACGAAAAAACGGAGATGGACGATGAGGGACGCCCGCGAGTTGTGCTCGGCCAGCCGGTCGAGGGCCTCGTCCAGGGCCTCGACCTCCTCGGCCTGGGCCTCGCTCAGCCATCCGACGACCTCTTCGAGGCCGATTTTGACCGCGTCGCCTCCGCGCTTGTAGCGATTCTTCTTCCGCGCGTGATCCACCAGAATTCGGCGCATGGTGATCCCGGCGATGGCGAAGAACTCCTCTCGGTTGCGGGCGTTGAGACGGTCCTGGCCGAGCAGGCGCAGATAGGACTCGTGGACCAGAGCGGTGGTCGACAAGGTGTGGTCGGAACGCTCCCGGGCCAGCATCCGGTGGCCGACCTGGCGGAGCTCGTGATAGACGGCTGGAAAGACCTCGTTCAGCGCCTCGGCGTCGCCATAGCCCCATCGACTCAACCAGGAGGTGACGTCGCCCTCGGAGGGAAGGGGCAGGCTCGGGTTCGGCGCCCGATCCTTGGGGCTGCGGCTGCAGTCTTCGTTGTGCATCGGTTCACTCATTCGCGTTGAACGGGATTCTCCGTCAGGGTCGGGTTGTCGAAACTCATCGGGAACGCTGGAACACTAGCGATAACCGATGGGCGCAGCTCCCGATTCCTGCCCTGATGTGCCTCGGTCGTTGCTCGCGGCCGGCCGATCCCCGCATCGAACCACGAGATCGACATCGCTCCGGCGTGCCGGGCGAGCGCCCGGCGGGCGGTGGTGACGAGATCAGGTCTGCGGCGGGCGCGCTCGATACGGAGTCGAAGCGGGTGGTCGTGACCGAGGTGGTTGTCGGCGAAGAAGAGAGAGCGAGCTCGTCACCGACGAGCCCGCGGCTCAGTCGGCGAGGGTGGCGAGCGCGTAGAGGATGCCGGCGAGGACCGAGACCTCGACGCCGGCGCGGAACTTTTCATTGGCGTTCATCTCGGCCCACTTGTGGCGGCCGAGGATGAAGGCGCCGTTGGGGTCGTTGTCGCCGATGGCGGTGGTGCCGAGGCCGACGCCGAGCATCCGTTCGCCGTTGACCAGGCCCTCCCTGCCGAGCCGGGCCTGCTCGGAGGCCAGGAGGTAGTGGACCCGCCCCATCTCGGAGTTCCACAGGGCCAGTGTGTACTCATTCGCGTCCTTGGGCTTCAACGCGGCCTGAAAGGCGAGGGCCTCGGCGTGCCCGACGCCGGTCTCGCCGGCAGTCATCGCGAGGTTCACAGCGGCGGGCTCGGGCTCGGAGAAGTCCATCTCGGCCAGCCCGAGGCTGAAACCCTCATCGGCGGCGGCGGGCAGGGCCATCAGGGCCACGAGCAACGTCAGAATCGTCCGCATAGCTTCTCCATTGTACGGCGTTCCGGTGCGGTGGTTCGGCCCATCCGCGGGCCGACCTCCGGGAAATCGACGCGGTTTCCGCGTCGATTTCCCGGAATCTCTTCAGCCATCGTGGAACTCGATGCCGATCCCTCGGTCTAAACTGGTGCCATGCAAAGAAACCAAGAACTTCCCCGCGCCGCCCTGATCCTTCTCTTCGTCATCACTGCCGCCGCGGCCTGGTCGGTGGTCGGGGTGCAGGTTTCCGCCGGGCCGGGCGACAATGGAGGCTCCACCGAACAGGGAGCGATCAGCAACGGGGAGGTGTCGGTGACCTGGGACGAGGTTCAACGGCTCCAGAACGAGCAGAAGCACGAGGCCGCCTTCGAGGTGGTGGAGGCGATTCGTCTCCGCGCCGAGGAGGCGGGCGACGCCCAGGAATGGACCCGGGCCATCGTCGAGATGGTCAAGGTGCGCAGCGCGCTACACGGCTACGAGACCGCGGTGCGGTTGCTCAAGGACACGCCGTGGCCGGACGACGAGGTGTCCCGGGCGGTGCTCGACCTTTACTATGCCCACTCGCTGGCGACCTATGTCCACGCCTATTCGTGGGAGATCCGCCAGCGCGAGCGGGTCGAGACCGCGGGTGAGCTCGACCTCAAAACGTGGGATGTCGACCAGATCGTCGAGGCCTCCAATCTGGCCTTCGCCGAGGTCTGGTCGCGGCGCGATGCCTGGGGTTCGGAGAGCACCGGCGCCCTGTCGCGCTACATCGAGCAGAACAACTACCCGGCTCGGATCCGCGGCACCCTGCGCGACGCCGTGACCTATCTGTGGGTCGAGCTCCTCGCCGACACGTCGCTGTGGCGGGCCGACCAGTCGAACGACATCTTCCGGCTCGATTTCGACGCGCTTCTGGTGGGCGATCCCGCCGTCTCCGCTGAGCTCGACCTCGCCTCGGCCGAGGTTCACCCCATGGAGAAGATCGGCGCCCTCCTCGACGACCTGGAGGCCTGGCATGGCGACTCGGATCGTCCCGAGGCGGCCCACGAGGCTCGGCTCGAACGGTTGCGACGGCTCAACGCCACCTTCGACAACCGGCACGATCGGAAAAGCATTCGCAGCCACCTCGAAGGCGTGCAGGACGGGTTCGACGAGAGCCTCGAGTGGTGGTCCATGGGCCAGTCCCTGCTCGCGGAGCTTGTCCGCGCCGAGGACGAGCCCGACGCCCTCATCCGCGCTCGGGACGCCGCCCTGGCCGGCCACGGCCGCCACCCGGATTCCGTCGGCGGCCGGCGCTGCGAGCACATCGTCGCGTCGATCGAGGCGCCGAGCTACAGCCTGCAGACCATGCAGGCCGACGGCGCCGACCGGCGGTCCATCGAGATCAACGCCAAGAATTTGGAGACCCTCCACTTCCGGGCCTACGCCTACGACATTTTCGCCAGGATCGCCGAGTCCAAGGACTATAACCTGCTGCCGGGCCACCGCGAGGTGCCGGAGATCATGGCGGCCGCCGGGGCGGTGGCCGAGTGGTCCGTCGAGCTCGCGCCGACGCCGGACTATCGGACCCACGCCACCTACGTCGTGCCGCCGCTCGACGATCCGGGGGCGTACCTGGTGGTGGCCTCGGCCCGACGCGATTTCGGCGAGCGCAGCAACTCGATCCAAGCGCTCAACTTCCTGGTCACCGATCTGGTGCTCGTCACCGAGCGCGCCGACGGCGGCTACGACGTCACTGCGCGGTCCGGCGCTACCGGTGAGGCCCTCGAGGACGTCGTGGTCGAGCTCGTCCGCTTCGACTGGCGGCGCGGCCACCACCGCGTAGTGTCGCGCCGCACCGGCTCCAACGGCAGGGTCCACTTCGGTGATGGCGGCTGGAACCACGATCGCCACTTCGTGTTGGCCCATCGTGGCGAGAACCTTGCCTACGACCTTCGGGGTCTGCACCGGTACGACGAGCCCGATCGCCCCGAGCGAACCGCTGCGCTCGTCTACACCGACCGCTCGGTCTATCGGCCGCAGCAGACCGTCCATTTCAAGGTTGTCGGCTACTCCGGTGGCGGCGAAGAGGTTTCGTACCGCACCCTGCCGGAAGCGGCGGTCACGGTGAGCCTCCTCGACGCCAACCACGAAAACGTCGCGACCTCGACGCTCGAGACCAATGCCTTCGGCTCGGCCTCGGGCAGCTTCGAGATTCCTTCGGGGCGGTTGCTCGGCCGGTGGCGGCTGCGGACCTCCCTCGGCGGCGACACCGTGCTGCGGGTCGAGGAGTACAAGCGGCCCACCTTCGAGGTGGCGGTGAACGATCCGCCGGAGGCGCTGCGCCTCAACCGCGAGGCGGCGCTGACCGGCACCGTGCAGTACTACTTCGGGCTGCCGGTGGTCGAAGGCGACGTCGTCTGGCGGGTGACCCGCGAGCCGGTCTACCCCCGCTGGTGGTATTGGTGGTACCCGTCGCCCAGCACCGAGAGCCAGCTGGTGGCGTCGGGTGAGACCGGTCTCGACGAGGAGGGCGGCTTCGAGATCGCCTTCACTCCAGAGGCCGACGAACGCGAGGCCGAAGACGGTGTGACCTACCGCTACCGGCTGTCGGTGGACTGCACCGACGAGGGCGGCGAGACCCGCTCGGCGAACCGCAGCTTCCGCCTCGGCTTCGTCGCGGTGGAAGCCTCGATCTCGTCCGAGCTCGGCTTCCTCTCGGAACGGGAGCCGTCGACCCTGCGGGTCGTCCGGTCAGACCTCGACGGCGCACCGCGGGCCGGGAAGGCGGCGTGGCGTCTGGTGGCGCTCGAGCAGCCCGATGCCACGCCGATGCCGGCCGACCTGCCGCAGCCGGTCCGGCCCCAGGACGAGGCATACGCCAGCGAGGGAGACCGGCTGCGGGCGCGGTGGGAGAACCGGTACGACGACGACGCGGTCCTTGCGTCCTGGGCCGAGGGCCGCGAGGCCGCGGCCGGGACCCTGAGCCACGGCGACGACGGCGTGGCGGTCATCGATCTGCCCAAGCTGTCGCCCGGGGCCTATCGGCTGGTCTACACGACGAAAGACGACTTCGGCGCCGAGTACTCCACCGCTGAACAGTTGGTGGTCGCCGGCCGAAAACGGACGCCCGTTCACCTTCCCATGCTGCTCGCATTCGAGCGCTCATCGGTCGAGGTGGGGGGCACGGCGCGCCTGCTCGTCCACACCGGGCTCAAGGCTCAGGAGATGGAGCTCGAGATCCACCGTGACGGGAAGAGGATTGACCGCAGAGAGATCGCACCCGGCCGCAGCGGCGTTGTTGACTTTCCCGTCACCATGGCCGACCGCGGCGGCTTCGGGGTGACGCTGCGGTTGGTGCGCGACCACCAGCTCATCGAAAAGACGGCGGCGGTGATGGTGCCGTGGACCGACCGCGAGCTCTCACTGGAGTTCGCCACCTTCCGCGACCGACTCCGGCCGGGCACGCCGGAGACCTTCCGGGTGACCGTTCGGGGTCGCGACGAGTCGCTGGTGGACGCGGCTTCGGCCGAACTCCTCGCGTATATGTACGATCGCTCACTCGACATCTTCGGGCCCCACTCCCCACCGGGAATCTCGGGGCTCTACCCCTCCCGAACCGGCGTGGCGATGTCGTGGGCGAGCCTGGGCTCGGCGGGGCCGGTGTGGCACGACGGCACCGGTTTCGGCAGCCTTCCGGGCTACCCGGGTCTGCGGGGCGACCGGTTGAAGACGATCTCGGGTTACGGTGTGGGCGGGATGGGGCGCCGCGACCGTCTCTACGCCGCCAAGATGGGCCACTTCGAGGGTGAGGTCGCGGCCTTGCGTCAGAGTGCCCCCATGCCGGCAGCCGAGATGGCCATGGCAGACGAGGGGATCAACGCGCCCAAGGAGGAAATGGAGGTGCTTGCCGGCAGGGATGCCGATGCGCCTGACGAGTCACCCGGCGACGACGGAGGGACCCAACTCCGCTCCGACTTCTCCGAGACGGCGTTCTGGGAGCCCCACCTGCTGCTCGACGACGACGGTGCGACAACCATTGAGTTCGAAGTGCCCGACTCGGTCACCGACTGGAACGTTTGGGTGCACGCGGTGACGCGGGACCTACGCGGCGGATCGGCCCACCGGACGACGAAGAGCGTCAAGGAGCTCATGGTGCGGCCCTACCTGCCGCGCTTCCTGCGCGAGGGCGACGCCGCCGAGATCAAGGTTGTGGTCAACAACGCCGGCGACGAGGTGTTCTCCGGCGCCCTGGACTTCGAGATCCGCGATCCGGAGACCGACGAAGATCTGCGGGCGCTCTTCGGGCTGCGCGACGCCGACACCACCGGCGTGCCCTTCACCGTCGAGCCGGACGGCGGCGCCAACCTCGGCTTCCCGGTGACGGTGCCGCCTCGCATCGGTACCGTCGCGTTCAAGGTGACGGCCCGCGCCGGCGCGTTCTCCGACGGCGAGCTGCGGCCGCTGCCGGTGCTGCCGGGGCGCATGCACCTGGCCCAGTCGCGTTTCGTCACACTGCGCGACGCCGACCGTCGCGAGCTCCACTTTGCCGACATGGCGGTGGACGACGACCCCAGCCTCATCCACGACCAGCTCGTGGTCACTGTTGACGCCCAGCTCTTCTACTCGGTGCTCAACGCCTTGCCGTATCTCGTCAACTACCCCTACGAGTGCACCGAGCAGACCATGAACCGTTTCTTGTCGACGGGCATCGTCTCGAGCGTCTTTGAAGACTACCCGTCGGTCGCTGCGATGGCGAAGAAGCTCTCCGAGCGTGATGTCCGCTATGAAACCTGGGACGACGCCGACCCCAACCGCACGATGGGGCTCGAGGAGACGCCGTGGCTGCGCACCGCCCGCGGCGGGAGCGAGGATTCCGACGATTTGATCAAGGTCCTGGACCCGAGGGTGGCCGAAGCCGAGATGAAGGCCTCGATGGCCAAGCTCGCCAAGGCCCAGACCTCGCTCGGCGCCTTCCCGTGGTGGCCGGGCGGACCGCCGTCGCCCTACATGACGCTCTACATCCTCTACGGCTTCTCCAAGGGCCTCGAGTTCGGCGTTGACGTGCCCGAGGACGTCGTGGTCCGCGCCTGGGCCTATATGCACCGCCACTACATCGACGAGCTCGTCGACTGGATGATGCACCGCGACTGCTGTTGGGAGTTCATTACCTACTTGAACTTCGTCCTATCCAACTATCCGGACGAGAGCTGGACCGGCGGCGTCTTCACCACAGACGAGCGCACGATGATGCTGGAGCACAGCTTCCGCCACTGGCGCGAGCACTCACCGTTGCTCAAGGGCTATCTCGCCCTGACGCTGGAGCGCGCCGGCCGCCACGACGACGCGGTGCTCGTCTTCGACGCGGTAATGGACTCGGCCAAGAGCGAGCGCGACCTCGGCACCTACTGGGCGCCCGAGGACCGCGCCTGGCTCTGGTACAACGACACCATCGAGACTCACGCCTTCGCACTCAGGGTGCTGGGCGAGCTCGATCCCACCGACGAACGGCGGCACGGCCTCGTTCAGTGGCTGCTGCTCAACAAGAAGCTCGGCCACTGGAAGTCCACCCGCGCAACCGCCGAGGTCATCTCCTCGATGGTCCACTACCTCGAGGCCGAGGACGGCCTCGGGGTGCGTGAGAACGCAACCGTTACCGTCGGCCCGCGGGTCACCGAGATGGTCTTCGCGCCCGACGAGTACACGGGTCGGAAGAA
Organism: Thermoanaerobaculales bacterium; assembly: GCA_036351195.1. Lineage (GTDB taxonomy): Bacteria > Acidobacteriota > Thermoanaerobaculia > Thermoanaerobaculales > Sulfomarinibacteraceae > JAHECW01. Next base: position 61,739 of record JAZBOQ010000072.1, read on the forward strand.
CCAGGTCGTGATCCCCGGCCCCGAGGTTGATCCCGACACCATGTCCACCGTCGTCGTCGAGAAGTCATCCCGGGGCTTCGCCTTCGCCTCGGCCACCTGGCACTTTTCCACCGAGAAGCTCCCCGAAGAGGCGAGGGGCGATCTCTTCGCCGTGACCCGCCGGTACTTCCGCCGCTTCAACGACGGCACCCGCTGGGTGCTGCGACCAATCACCGACGGCGAGGAGCTTTCACCCGGCGACCAGGTCGAGGTCCACCTCTCCATCAGCGCCAAGCACGCCGCCGAGTACGTTCACCTCAGAGACCCCCGCGGCGCCGGGTTCGAGCCCGAGACGCTCCATTCCCAGTACAAGTGGGATCTCGGGATCGGCTGGTACGAGGAGGTCCGCGACTCGGGCACCAACTTCTTCTTCGAGTGGCTCCCTGCCGGCGAGTACACATTCACGTACCGCCTCCGGGCCAACATGGCCGGCGCCTTCAAGGTCGGCCCCGCCACCCTGCAGAGCATGTACGCCCCCGAGTTCACCGCCTATTCGGCCGGCCACCGTTTGGAGGTGTCAGCGGAGGAGTAGCGGTTCCCACGCCGAGAGTCCGCCCGATTCGAATCCGTCGGCAAAGAGCTGTAGCCCTCGCCGGGGACTGCATACAGGGCGTCCCAGGTGGCCTCGAGGTTGTCCGCCCCGCCGGAATGCAGCTCACAACGGAGCAGCACGGACGCCGCTTCGGGCGCAAGCTCGAATGTGGCCCCGACGTCTCTCCACAAGGTCGATGTCGAGCCCTCGGTCACGGTTTTCCGAATTGGAGATCCGGAGGAACCCGAGCGGCACTGATCGTCTGCGGATGCAACCGGTCGTCCCGCGTCCATGGCGCCACGACCGGCCTGGAATCAAGGGCTTTCTGGTGTAGGCTTTCTGGACAATGGTGAAAACACACCGAAACACCGTCATCATCGGCACCGGCAGGGCGATCCCACATGTCGAGGTGCCCAACAGCCGATTCCTTGAGAACACGTTCTTCGCGGACGACGGCAAGCCGGTCCCGCCGGGGACGAACGCCGAGATCATCGACAAGTTTCAGAAGATCACCGACATCAGCGAACGCCGCTACGCGGAGGACCACGTTCTGGCCTCCGATCTGGCGACCGAGGCAGGTGCAGCGGCCGTTGAGGATGCCGCGATCGATCCCGAGAGACTCGACTACATCGTCGTGGCACACAATTTCGGTGACGTTCTCACGAACAATCGACGCTCGGATTTCGTGCCGTCACTGGCCGCCCGGGTCAAGCGGAGCCTCGGTATCGCCAATCCCGAGTGCATTGCCTACGACCTTCCCTTCGGTTGCCCGGGTTGGGTTCAGGCGGTGATCCAGGCCGACTACTTTCTCCGCTCGGGGGATGCCGGGCTCGCCCTGATCATCGGCGCGGAGACCCTTTCCCGAGTCTCCGATCCGCACGATCGAGACAGCATGATCTACTCCGATGGCGCCGGAGCCGCGGTGCTCGAGGCCCGCGACAGCGACCGACCTGCGGGCGTCCTTGCTCATGCGGCGAGATCGGACACCAAGGACCACGGCCGGCTGTTGTGGATGGGCGAGTCGTACAACCCCGACGTCGAGGACAACAGGCTGTTTCTGAAGATGTACGGGCGAAAGCTCTACAACTACGCACTGACGACTGTTCCCGGGGTCGTCAAGAAGAGCCTCGACCGCGCCGAGCTCGATCTGACGGATGTTTCGAAGATCTTCCTGCATCAAGCGAACGCCAAGATGGACGAGGCGATCCTGCGTCGCCTTTTCGACCACTACGACGCCGGGCCGCCTGATGCCGAAGCCCTCATGCCCATGTCGATCTCGTGGCTCGGCAACTCGTCGGTGGCCACCGTACCGACCCTCCTCGACCTTGTCTGCAAAGGCGACATCGAGGGGCACGAGCTCAACCCGGGCGACATTGTCGTTTTCGCCTCGGTCGGCGCTGGGATGAACATCAACTCGGTGGTGTATCGCTGGGTGTAGGCGGCAGCCACCGTCTCGTCCAACCTGCCGATCTCATCGTCAGTCGGGAGTTCGAATACCCGGCGCCGCGATTTCTTACGTGACCTGCCTGCTGCGCCGGCTATGGCTGGCACCGGTGAGGCAACGGTGGGAATGTGAGGACTCGGGTCGGAATCAACGGTCCCGAGGTCAACC
>JAZBOQ010000073.1:0-2040 GCA_036351195.1 Thermoanaerobaculales bacterium
GATCAGGAGCCGTGGGCGTTGAGGATCTGCTGCGCCTGCTCGGCGTACCGGGACTGAGGATCGTCGGCGATGGCGCGCGCGAGCTCGACCGCCTCCTCGGTACGTCCGACGGCCGCCAGCGCCTGCGCCAGCGGCAGATCGAACGCTCCGAGGTGACCGCGGTGGCTGCCGGTCCTGCCGGCGAGCGCCGCCCGCCCGGTCTCGAGCTCGATGATCGCGGCCTCGTACGCCCCGTCGGCGAGCAGGACCCTGCCCCGCCGCAGGCGGATCATGGAGGTCTTCGGGTGCTCGGCGCCCCAAATCGCCTGTGACTGCAACAACGCCTCTTCGAGATCGGCCGCGGCCGCCGGGAACGAGCCCGCCGCTTCGGCGAGCGTCGCTGTGGCGACGAGCGCATCCTGCAGCTCGGGGTGGGGCCCCCCGGCCGCGGCCGTTCGGGCACGCTCGAGCGATTGTGCAAGCTCGATTTCGGCCTCATCGTACCGACCGGCCGCCACCAGTCTGAGTCCGAGTCGTGTCTGATTATTCGCGATCTCGGATGGCGTGGCGTCGCCCCGCTCGAGGGCCTCAACCGCCTCGTTCAGGATCTGGAGACCTCTGTCGAAGTCTCCGCTGTCGAAGATCGAGTTGCCGAGGTAGTCCAGATCCATGGCCAGGCGCCGAACATCGGGGTCCGGCTCCGACCTTCTGAGCGCCACCGCCCGCTCGAGAACTCCGACGGCCTCCTCGCCGCGTCGGATGACGAAAAGGATGCCGCCCAAATTGGAGTACGCGTTGGCGAGGTCTTCGGACGGGACGTCGTCCGCCGATTCCAGGATTGTAACGGCCTCCTGAGCATTCGCCACTGCCGGCTCATAGCTCCCGGAGTTCGTCTGCACCGAAGCCAGCCTCTGTAGGGCCTTCGAATGACCCAACGGGTCGGACGATGTGGCGTGCAGCTCGGCCGACTCCTGGAGATAAGGGACGGCATCGGCCGGGTAACCCAGTTTGTCGTAGGCACCCCCGATAGCGAGGAGCATGTCGCCGACCAACTCAGGTTTCGCCTCGAGATCATTGTCGCGAATCGACCTCGCCCCGCGGTCGAGTAGGAATCGGGCGGTGATCTCTTCTCCAGGGGCGACCGTGGGGTCTGACGCGTCGAAGAGCCCGACCACGAAGTCCACGAGCTCCCGCGAGCTTTCCGCCTCAGCCATCGCCCTGGCCTCCGACCGGCGGGCGGCGCCGAGGCTGCCGAGGGACACCCCGAGGCTCCCGGCAAGGACGAGAAAAGCCCCCGAGGCTGCCAGCACCGCGGTCTTGTGTCGGCTGACGAACCGCGCCGTCCGATAGCCGAACCGGTCGCCGCGGGCTTCGACGGGCATCCTCGACAGGTGGCGGCGCAGGTCCGCCGCCAGGTCCTCGGCGGAGAGGTAGCGTCGATCGGGTTCCTTGCGAAGCGCCTTCTCGACGATCACATCGAGATCGCCACTGAGCCGGCGAGCGAGCTGCGTGGCGGAAAGCCCGCCCCGCAGACGCGCCCGACCCTCGGCGCCGCCGTCGGCGTCGTCGCTCACCGCCCTGCTCATGGTTCGTGGCGTGGCGAGACACACGGCCTGCTGGATGCCGACGGGCGAGCGGGTCTCCACGGGTTGACCGGCACGACCGGTCAGCAGTCGGTACGCGACGAGCCCGATGGAGTAGACGTCGGAGCTGGTTCCGATGGGCTCGCCGGCCACCTGCTCGGGGCTCGCGTACTCCGGGGTCAGGAGAAAGGTCCCGGTTTGCGTCAACCCTGCGCCGTCCGTTCCATCGGGGCTGAGCATCTTGGCGATTCCGAAGTCGAGCAGTTTCACGTCGCCGTCACCATCGACCATGATGTTCGAGGGCTTGAGGTCGCGGTGGACCACCAGCTGGCGGTGGGCTGCGTGGACCGCCTCGCAGACCTGGATCAGTAGCGCCAGCCGATCGGTCACACCGAGCTCGAGACGATCGCAGTAGTCGGTGATCTCCTCACCGCGCACCAGCTCCATGGCGAGCTAGGGGGCGCCGTCGTCGGTCACC
>JAZBOQ010000074.1:0-2811 GCA_036351195.1 Thermoanaerobaculales bacterium
GAGCCTGACGAGGCAGCTGGTCGCGGTCCAGGGCGCCTGGGTGGCCCTCGTCATCGGCGCCTCGTGGCAGGTTCTTCTCGACTCTGACCACGGACACGTGGCGCGATGGCTCGGTTTCCGCAATCTTCCCGACGAGCTGCGGTGGGTCGCCGTCGGCGCAGCCGTCGCGGCCGCGGTGCCGGTGGCGTTGCGTCTTCTGTCCCTTGCCCGCATCTCTCGCCACCACATGAGCCGGGCTCACCGTCTCGGTCTGGTCGCGCTGCACCTGCTTCCGGTCCCGGCGGCATGGGCCGGAGTGGTCACGACCGTCGCACCCGCGGTGCCGATCGAGGCCTGGGTCGCGCTCAGCGTTCCCCATCTCACAGCCATCTTGGTAGCTTGGTTCGGCTATCCGGCCCCACCAACTTACGCCATCACAGCCGCGAGTCTGCGGTCCGGCTTTGTTCTCGCGGTTGTTGCCGGGTTGACCTGGGCCGCGTTTTTCGTTGCCGGCCGACCGCTGCCGTCGGCCAACGCCGCGGCGATTCAATGGTCGCATGCGACCGCCACCAACAACATCCGCGAATGGATGCAACCGTGGCGGGCTCCATGGCTCGCTGACAGCCCGAGATCGGCGGATCGACCCGGCAACCCGGGATGAAAGCCGCCGTTCCCTGGGTTATCCTTTGCTGACACGTCGCCGGTTTCCGGTCACGAACCCTGTACCTGACATTGATTGGAGATTCCAATGAACCCGAAAGTAGAAAAAGCACTCAATCAACAGATTCACGCCGAGTTCTTTTCCTTCTACCTCTATCTGTCGGTGGCCGCCTACTTCACCTCGAACCACCTGGACGGTTTCGCCCATTGGATGCGGATCCAGTCGCAGGAAGAGTTCAACCACGCCATGAAGCTTTTTGATTTCCTCAATGAGCGCGGCGGGTCGGTGGAGTTGCTGCCCCTCGACGCCCCCACCCGCGAGTGGTCGTCGCCATCCGCCGCGGTGCAAGCCGTCCTCGACCACGAGAGGGCCATCTCCGCCAGGATCAACTCCCTCGTCGACCTGGCCACTGCCGAGAACGACCACGCCACCACCGTCATGCTCCACTGGTACGTCAGTGAACAGGTCGAGGAGGAGGCCACCGCCGACACGCTCTTCCATCAGGTGAAAATGGTGGAGTCGAGCCCGCACGGGTTGCTCATGATCGACCGTGAGCTCGCCGGCCGCCCGGCCCCCGCTCCGTTGGATGCCGCCGCGTCGGCCTGAGCTCAGCTGATCTCGATGAGGTGAGCGAGGATGGCGGCAGCCACGTCTCTGCCAGTTGCCGACTCCAGACTGACAAACCCGGGAGTCGGGTTGACCTCACCGACAACCACTCCGTCCTTGCCGGGGAGAAGATCGACGCCGCAGATTCCGAGGCCGATGGTCTCGGCTGCGGTCACCGCGAGGTCGATCATCTCCTGATCAGGGGAAATGCTCTCGACACGGCCCCCCCGGGCCGCGTTCGACCGCCATTCGGTTCCGGTCGCAGAAAACCTGGCGGCGGCGACGACGGCGGCGCCCACAACGAGACACCGAATGCTCGAGCCTCCGCTGTCGACGCACCTCTGAACCAAGAGCTCGTCTCCGACCCGCCACAGGCTGTCGAGCACCGCCTCGAGCTGGTCACGGCGCTCGCACCTGATCACGCCGATACCCATTCTCGAGCGGCGCTGTTTCACCACCACGGGCATGTCGAGACGCGCGCCGACCGTCGCCGCCAGGACTTCGGGGTCGGCGCCGACCACGGTCAGGGGCACCGGCAGCCCGGCCGCGGCAAGGACCTGAATCGTCCGCCAGTGATCTCTGCCCACCCTGACAGCCGGTGCCGGATTGGGGGTTGCCGCGCCGCGGGCGGTCACCGTCTCGAGGACAGCGAGGAGGCTGTCCGGTCTCCAGTTCCCGACCCTGGCGAGCACACCGCGGGGGAGCTCGTCGCGCTCTCTGACGGCGCCACGCCAGAGCTCGCCGTCACTACCGGCGACAAGGGCTGTGGCATCAACAACCTGGAGATCGACAGCCGCCGCGCGGGCAGCTTCGGCCAGTCGTCGGTTGCTGGCGGTCCCCGGACGGGCGCTGAGAACCATGAAGTCCACCAACTCATAGTACCCGGCCCCGACCGGTTCCGGTCTTCGCTATAATCCGACGATGATCCGCGGCAATCTGGACCGCCTTCACCTGGGCGATCTCCTGCACTGGCTCGAACTCGGCGGCCAAACCGGCCGGCTGTCCCTCACCGACGCCATCGGCGAGCGACGACTCGATTTTCTTCACGGTCGAATCGTGTACGTGTCCTCCACCGTTCCCGAGGAGAGACTTGCCACATGGCTGGCCCGCGACGGCCTGCTCCCTGCTGCCGCAGTTCGGCGCATGCTGGCCGCGTCGATGCTGCGACACGAACTCTTCACCGATGTCCTCCTTGCCGAGGGCGCCATCACCGAGACCGCCCTGGGCGCGTCGCTCACGGTTCTCGCCGAGCTCATGATGAACCGAATCCTCGGCTCCACCGGGCTTCGTTTCGAGCTCGATCCGGGACACCCCATCCGCGATCCCTCGGGGTTGTATCTCAGCTTGACACCCAGCCGTCTGCTGCTCGATGCAGCGCGCCGCGTCGATGAAAGCAAATACCCGCGTCGCTCATCGCCGTCGCTTGTTCTTCCACTCGACGAGGTCGCCGTGGAGGAGTTCTTCTGGCAGCTCATCAGACGGGGCATCCCTGCCGACGACCCGGTGGATGGCGAGCAGATCAATGCGCTCAACGACATCATCGGCAACGTCATGGCGAGCCTCGC
>JAZBOQ010000075.1:0-9966 GCA_036351195.1 Thermoanaerobaculales bacterium
GCAGCGGAGTTGTGCGGACCGCGCTTCGAACCGGGAGGCCCGTGGAGAGCACAACTCCGTGCCCGGCACGCCCCGCCCGAGGCGAATGTGCGCGGTCGCGCTGAATCGACGGTCGAGAGACCGTGCTGATCGGACGAGCGTCGGCCTACCTCGGAACCGGAGCAGGTACTTTCAGCGGCTGAGCTCGGCGATTGCCAAGCACGCCTTTGTGCGCAGCGCGCTTCGGTCGGGAGGGTGACGGGAAAGCACAAAAGCGTGAATGGCACGCCCGTCCCAACGCGCTGGGCGGGAACGGGAACCAGCATCCAGCATCCAGCCTCTAGAGAATATTCCCCCGCCCCCCTCGCGTTGTAGCCCACGAGACTCGTAACGAGACCGGGAGAAAGGGCATATCCACCAATGGCAGTCGATCGTCGCGCCGAAGAGCAGCAGCTGACCCAGCTGATGATCGACTACCAGAAGGGGGACATGGAGGCGTTCACCGGTCTGTACGAGGCCCTAAAGCGCCCACTCACGCGGTACCTATGGACCTTCGTTCGAAACCAGACCACGGCCGAGGATCTGCTGCAGGACACGTTCCTCCAGATTCACCGCGCGCGGCGGACCTACACGCCCCCTCGGCCGGTGCGGCCGTGGATCTACGCCATCACCCGGCACGTCGCCCTCATGCACCTGCGCACCATGCGCCGCCGCAAGGAGCACCTGCCCGACGAAGAGCTGCCCGAGATCCCGGTCCCGCCGGAGATGGACCGCCTCGCCGACGAGGCCACCGTCCGGCGCCTGCTCGGCGATCTACCCCGGGCCGCCCAGGAAGTCCTCATCCTGCACCACCTATTGGGGATGAGCTTCGAGGAAGTGGGCCGCATCATCGGCATCGCCCCCGGCACGGCCAAGGTTCGCGCCCACCGGGCCATCAAGAAGATCCGCGAGCGCCTGGCCGCGGAGAAGAGCTGAGATGAGCCACCACCCCGTCCCCGAGAACCTCCGCCAGGCCGTCGAGGACAACCTCGGCCCGGTCCGCCCTCTCCACCCCTGGTGGCTGCGCGCCATGCTCGCCGTTGCGGTCGCCGCGGTGATCCTCGCCGCGGTTCTGGCCACGGCCGGGCTGAGAACCGACATGGAGCACCTCCCCATGTGGCTGAGCTGGGGCTCGTCGGGCTTCCAGCTCGCTCTGGCCTTCCTGCTCATCGCTCTCGCCTTGCGGGAGTCGGTGCCGGGTGGAGGCGCCCCGATCGGAACCGTCCGTACGGTGGCGGTGGTCGCGCTGACGGTTCAGATCCTGGTCGGTGTCGCGACCGCGCTCATCTCACCTCCCAGCGCATTGCCCGGCGACGCCCTCAGCGCGGGCATGGGATGCTTCGCTCACGAATCGGCAATGGCCATCCCAATCTTCGCCGTCACCCTCCTCTTGGTCTTCCGCGCGCTCCCGCTGCGAGCTCCCACCGCCGGACTTCTGGGCGGCGCCGGCTCCACCCTCGGGGCCGACGCCGTCATCCACCTTCTGTGTCCGAAGTCCGATCTGGCGCACGTTCTGGTGTGGCACACGGGATCGGTGCTCTTCTTCATGGTTCTGGGCTGGCTCGCCGGCGTCGCCTGGCGGCGGGTCCGGTGGCAGCGGGGTTCTTGACAAGCACCTCCAACGAGTTCACAGTTCCCCCACTACCGTCGCCGAGTTCAGCGGCGACCGCATGGAGGCATTCATGAGCCACGACATCGATTTCTCCGCCCTCTCCCTTCGCGACACCCTCGACCTGGCCATCGCCATTGAAGAAGAGGCCAAGGAGCGATACGACGAGTTCGCTGAGCAGCTCGACGCGCACCACACCCCCGAAGTGGCGAAGTTCTTCCGCTTCATGTCCGACAACGAAATCAAGCACGCCGAGACCCTGGCCGCCCAGCGCGCCAAGCTCTTCGGCAACGAGCCTTCCACCGCCGACACCTCCGTGCTCTATGAGATCGAAGCTCCCGACTACGACGGCGCCCGCGCCTTCATGTCCATCAACGATGCTATGGACGTGGCCCACGCCGCCGAGGTGAAGGCCTACGACTTCTACAACCAGGCTCTCCCGTCGGTGGCCGACGATGAGATCAAGGCGCTCTTCGTCCGTCTCCGTGACGAAGAGGTCCGCCACCAGGAGTTGATCGCCGAGATCAAGGCCAAGCTTCCCGAGGGCAGCGGCTTTGATCCTGACGATTTCGTCGACGAGGCCAAGGGCCAGTAAGCGACGAGGTCCGCCATCCGCCGCGACTCCGGCTCCGACGACACCGAGAAGCCCATCTTCGGTGTTCTCGTCGTCAACCTCGGATCGCCGTCGGCACCGACCCCTTCGGCGGTGCGCTCCTATCTCAGCGAGTTCCTCGCCGATCCGCGGGTAGTGGACCTTCCCCGGCTCAAGTGGTGGTTCATCCGCCACCTCTTCGTCCTCCCATTCCGGCCCCGGCGCTCGGCGGTGCTCTACCGCTCCGTCTGGACCGACGAAGGGCCACCGCTGGTCGCCGCCACTCGGAGGATCGGCCGGCGACTGGCCCACGATCTCGACGATGGTCCCGGCTCCCCAGCGGTGGCGGTCTCCATGCGCTACGGCGCCCCATCGATACACGAGGGCCTGAAGGAGCTCACCTCCCGGGGTTGCGATCGGATCCTGGTCTTTCCGCTTTACCCGCAGTACAGCACCACCACCACGCTGTCGGTGGTCGATGCCGTCCACGGCCTCCTCGACTCGGAGAACCGCTCGCCCGAGATCCGAATGGTCGAGTCGTATCACGACAATCCTGCCTACATCAACGCCCTCCAGTCTTCCGCGCGGCTGCACTGGGAGGAGCACGGCCCGTGCAGCCGACTGATGATCTCCTTCCACGGCATCCCCCAGCGCACCGCGGACGCCGGCGACCCCTACCCTCGGCAGTGCGCCGCCACTGCCCGCGCCCTGGCCTCCCACCTCGGGCTGGCGCCGGGCCGTTGGCACATGGCCTACCAGTCCCGATTCGGCCGCGACCCCTGGCTGCGGCCGGCCCTCGACCAACGCCTGGAGCGCTGGGGCCGGCAGGGAGTTCGGGGCGTGGACGTCATCTGCCCCGGGTTCGCGGCGGACTGTCTCGAGACCCTGGAGGAGGTGGCGGTCACCAATCGAGAGCTCTTCGAATCGGCGGGCGGGCGCGACTTCCGCTACATCCCCGCCCTGAACGACCGTTGGGAGCACATCTCCGCCCTTGCCGACATCGTGGGAGGCCACACCGCAGACTGGGCGGGACAACGGCCGCTGGGGAAGACCTGAAATAGAGACCGCCCCTGCGGCACTTGTACCATTCATGAAGATCATCCTCTCTGGAGCAAGCGGTTTCGTCGGGACGGCCCTGGTCGAAGATTTGCGCAGCCGGGGGGCGGAGGTCCTCACCCTGGTTCGCAGGCCGGCGAAACCAAACGGCAACGAACGCCGCTGGGCACCCGATCGCGGCGAGCTGGAACCGGATATCATCTCCGGCGCCGACGCGGTCATCAACCTCAACGGCCGCAGCATCGCCGACGGGCGTTGGACCTCCACCGTCAAGGCGCAGCTTCGTTCGAGCCGCCTGGAATCCACCCGAACCATCGTCGAGGCCATCGGCCGAGCCGAGCAGCCGCCGGCGTTGTTGATCAACGCTTCCGCCACCGGATTCTACGGTGACCGGGGCGGTGAGCGGCTCGACGAGACCTCGGACCCCGGCGACGGATTTCTCGCCGATCTCACGGTGGACTGGGAAAACGCCGCTGCAGAAGCGGCCTCGCCCCGAACCCGGGTGGTCTGTCTGCGGCTCGGCATGGTCCTCGGCGACGGTGGGGCCCTCGATCGAATGCTCACGCCCTTCAAACTCGGGCTCGGGGGTCCGATGGGAAACGGCCGCCAGTTCTGGCCGTGGATCACCATCGCCGACGTCGCCGGCGCTGTCGGGCACACCCTCGCCACTTCCGAAGTCGACGGCCCGGTGAACCTGGTGACGCCTGAGCCGGTGACCAGCAAGGGCTTTGCCCGAGCCCTCGGCAAGCACCTGGGGGTACCGGCCGTGGTACCGGCGCCCGCCTTCGCGGTCAAGCTCGCCCTCGGCGAAATGGCCGAGGAACTGTTGCTGGCCTCGGCGAAGGTCCACCCCGGCGTCCTGTCGGACACCGGCTACGAGTTCCGCGCTCCCACGCTCGCCCAGGCGTTCCGCCAGATCCTCGGGTAGCGAGATGCGGGTACGCGATCGCGCACATCCGCGTTGGGACGGACGTGCCGGTCAACCCTTCTGCTTCACGGCGCTTCAGAAGGCTCCAGACGACTGTTGTGGATCCGAGCCACCAGGAGGATGCACGCGTTCCAGACGTTCCACCACACGATGGTCGGCCAGCTCGGCAAAAAGACCACCGCCAGATAGTTGACGATCCCGACGAGAAGCATCGCCGTGACGATGTTCTTCCCCTTCAGGCTGGGCAGTCCGATGCGGGAGATCATGAGCAGCGCCATGGCGAGGACCACGACCGCAGCCGCCTGGACCGAGAGACTGTCCCGCATGAGGACCGTCGCCATCAGATACGACGCCGCCACCGGGATCGGCGCACCGGTTGTCCGCAGCTCCTTGACGTGGGCGTCGCTGGTCAGCACGAACCGAATGAGGCGGGTCACGCCCGCGAGCAGGTAGACCAGGCTGACGATGAGCCCCCAGAATCCGAGGGGACGGAGCACTGCCAGGTAGATGAGAAAGGCCGGAGCAACGCCGAAGGAAATGGCGTCGGAGAAGCTGTCCATCTCCTGCCCGAACTCACTGGTCGCACCGAGCAGCCGGGCGATGGTGCCGTCGAGCACATCGCAGAGAATGGCCACCACGAGCAGGTAGACGGCGAGCTCGAAACGACCGTCTGCCGCCGCCACCATCGCCATGAAACCGGCAGCGATGTTCGCCGAGGTGACGGCGCTCGGCGCCAAAATACGATACCTGCGTTTGGGCATGGTCCTCCAGTCTTGCTCTACGAAGGATATCATTCCGAGGTCTCGAAGTATGGCCCTGGGGTCGTGGGGTCTGATCGGGCACGGACACGGACGCGGACGCGGACGCGGGAGTATGTGCGAGAATGGCTCACCCATCTTCGCAAGGAGGAAAGATGAACGAGCTGCTCAGCAAAGAGAACCTCGACTATCAGGAACGCGCCCGCGAGGTGGCCGAGAAGTATGTCCGCCCGGTGGCAGCCAAACTCGACCGCAGCGGCGAGTACGGTTGGGAGATCCTCGAGGCCCTCAAGTCCTACGGCCTCACCGGGGTCTGGATCCCCAAGGAGTACGGCGGCCAGGATGCAGGAGTGCTCAATCTCTGTCTCATCGTCGAGCAGCTCTCGCGCGCCTGCGGCGGTGTCGGCGTCGCCTTCGCGGTCAATGCCCTGGGCTCGTTCCCGATCATCCTCGGCGGCAGCGAGGAGCAGAAACGGAAGTACCTTCCCCCGATCGCTGCGGGTGATCAGCTCATCGCCTTCGGCCTGTCGGAGAAACCGTCAGGCTCGGATGCCGGCAGCCTCCGCACCACCGCCATCAAGGATGGCGACGACTACATCCTCAACGGCCAGAAGAAATGGAACACCAACGGCGGGGTCGCCTCGACCTTCACCGTCTACGCCCTCACCGACCCCGAGCGCGGCATGCGCGGCATCTCGGCTTTCATCGTCGAGAAGGACACGCCCGGCTTCACGGTCGGAAAACGAGAGGAGACGATGGGCATCCGCACGGTGCCGGTGAACGAGCTCGAGTTCGACGACTGCCGTGTTCCGGCACCACAACTGCTCGGCGGGAAAGAGAAGCTCGGCTTCAAGAACGCTATGATGACCCTCGACCGGGCGCGACCGGGGGTCGCCGCCCAGGCGCTGGGCCTCGCCCAGGGCGCCATGGAGTGGGCGCTGCGCTACACCTCCGAGCGCCGCCAGTTCGGCCAGACCGTCATGTCGCACCAGGCCATCCAGTTCATGCTCGCCGACATGGCCACCCAGGTCGAAGCGGCCCGCCAGCTGGTCTACCACTCGGCCCGGGTCATCGACTCCGGGGCCAAGAACGTCAACAAGATCGCCGCCATGGGCAAGGTCTTCGCCACCGACACCGCCATGAAGGTCACCACCGATGCGGTGCAGCTTTTCGGCGGCTACGGCTACTGCCGCGACTACCCCATCGAGAAGTACATGCGCGACGCCAAGATCACCCAGATCTACGAGGGCACCAACCAGGTTCAGCGCCTGGTCATCGGCCGCGCGCTCACCCGCGAACTCGCCGAGCTCACCGGGCACCTGGACGTCGTGGTCGAGCACTTCCCCGAGCACGAAGGAGACTGACGCGTTGCGTCAGTCTCCTTCGTGCTCAATGATGAGTTATGAATGATGAGTTATGAGTTTCATCGCAGGGAACCGACAGCTCCCCGGCACCAATGCGATGTAATTCATAACTCATAACTCATAACTCTCTGGTTACTTGCGCAGCAAGAGCCAGAGGAAGAAGGGTGCGCCGAGAAACGACGTGATGACCCCGACGGGGAGCTCGGCGGGGGCGACGACCATTCGCGCCGCAGTGTCGCAGAGCACCAGGAAGGCGCCGCCGAAGACCGCCGACGCCGGCAGCAGTAGGCGGTGGCCAGGACCGAGCAGCAACCGGCAGATGTGCGGCGACATCATGCCGACGAAACCGATCGGGCCGCAGGCCGCGACGACCCCGCCCACCATGACCGAGGTGGCGATGAGGAGGGCCGTCCGGGTCCGGGCGACCTCGACGCCGCGGCTGGCGGCGAGTTCCGCGCCGGTGGCCAGCAGGTCGAGCTCCCTGCCGAAGAACAGAATCACGGCGATCCCGCCCACGACGAACGGCGTCATCTGAGCGACCGCCGAGGCGTCGACGCCTCCCAGGCCGCCCATGAGCCACCGCAGCACGCGGTAGGCGTCGGCAAATGAGGCCGTGTACTGGAGGAAGAGGATCAGGCTCGAGAAAAAGAAGTTGAGCGAAACACCCGCCAGCAACAGCGTTCCCGTCGCCGCTTCCGGCCGCAACCGAGTCAGCAGCCACACGATGCTCACCGCCAACAGGGCGCCGCCGAGGGCCGACCACGACTGGAGGCCGAGGCCGAGCAGCACCACGCTCGCCCCTACCCGCGCCACCAGCGCAACGCCGAACGAAGCGCCCGCCGCAACACCGAGAATGTAGGGCGTGGCCAGGGGATTGCGGAAGACCGCTTGGAAGACCGCGCCTCCCACCGCCAGCCCGGCGCCCCCGAGGAATGCCGCCACCACCCGCGGCACCCGGATCTGCCAGAAGATCCTCGCCGCCGGGTCCGACCCGGCCGGGTCGAGAATCGCCGCCGGCGCCAGCGGAATCGGCCCGAAGAAGGGCGCCGCGGCGACAACCGCCACCGCCCCGGCCAACAGCAGCAGGAGCCCCGCCCGGCGGCTCACGAGCCGTTCCTCGCCGGCACGATGAGCGGCAGCCCGTGCCGGCCTCCGGGAATCAGGATGAAGTCGTTGGCGAAGATCCCGGCCAGAATGTCGGCGTCGAAGACCCGCCGCGCGGCCCCGGAGAAGGCGACCTTCCCCCCCACCAGCGCGAGCACCTCGTCGGCGTCCGGCACCAGACCGTTGAGGTCGTGGGTGACCGCCACGACGGTGTATCCGCGCTCGTCATGGAGCCTCCCGAGGAGGTCGAGCACCTGCACCTGGTGCCGGACGTCGAGAAAGCTCGTCGGCTCGTCGAGCAGGAGAATGGTGCCGCCCTGGGCCAACGCCGCAGCAATGCAGACCCGTTGCCTTTCGCCACCGGACAAGGTCCGCATGGGCCTCGACGTGAGGTGGGCCGTCTCCGTCACCTCGAGGGCCTCGTCCACCGCGTCTCGGTCCGTAGTCGACAGCGCCGACCAGGCCGCCACATACGGGTAGCGACCCATTTCGACGAACGACCGCACCCGGTACCCATCGCCGAGAACATCCGTTTGGGGCACGTAGCTCACCACCCGGGCCAGATCTCGACGGCGGTAGGCCTCCACCGGGCGGCCATCGACGGCCACGGAACCGGACCCGGTGGGCTGAAGTCCGCCCAGGGCTCTGAGCAGGGTTGTCTTGCCGGCGCCGTTGGGCCCGATCACGGCGAGCAACCCGCCCCCTTCGAGGGTCAGGTCCACGCCGTCGAGCACCGCGGCATCGCCGAGACGCACGGTGAGGTCCCTCACCTCGATCCGGGGGGGCGCCCTCAGTTCCACGCCACCTCCGGGTGGAGCCGGCGGGCGAAGTCTTCCACCGTGTCAACGACCCTCGGGCCTGGGATCACCACGTGGTCCTCCACCATGACGTACACCCGGCCCGCCGCCACCGCCCTCAGATCCGCGAGCCGGCTCCAATCCGCCGCCGCCTCGTTGGCGACGACCCGTCTCGCACCACCATCGGCGATGACGTCGAAGATCACGTCGGGATCGATCGCCAGCAGTCCCTCCCGGGAGATTTCCGGGTAGCGGATCCCCGAATCCTCGAGGGCGTTGGTTCCGCCGGCCAATCTCACCACATCGTGGAAGAACGTGTCCGGCGCGGCCGCCCAGAGGGTGCCGATCCGACCGCCGCCGGGCTCCCGTCCCACGACGACGAGGACTCTGGAACGGTTGCGTCCGGCCACCCGCATGGCGACGGCGTCCAGTCCGGCCTGAAGCGAGGCCGAAAGCTCGCTCCCCCGCCTCGCCTCACCACAACGAGCGGCGATGGTTGCAACCGAGGCGATGACGCCGGCGATGTCGTGCTGATCCACCATCAGGGTGTCCAACCCCAAATCGCCGAGTCTCCGCTGCAACTCGTCGTGGGACTGCATCGTGACGACCAAATCTGGATCCAGCGCGAGGATGGCCTCGTAGTTCGGGTCGAGGAAGCCGCCAACCACCGTGGCGCCGGGCACCGGCGGACAGTACCTGGTGATCCCCACGACCCGGTCCTCCAGCCCGAGGGCGACGAGAGTCTCGGTGAGGCTCGGGGCCATGGCGATGATCCGTCGGGGCGGGGCCGAAGACGCCGGCGGCTCGCGACGGACGCATGCCGACGACCCGGCGAGGAGCAACCCCAACGCGACCACCAACGGGAACGACCGTTTCTCGAACACCGACAACCCCGGAAACTCCTTTCGGTTCCCGGGACGCCGTTTTCCGCCCCTGCCGTCAGACTCCAATCCACGAGAGTCCCGCGCGCCGAGCTGAGGGTCTTCTGGCTCCCGGATCGTCCTCGTTGCCGGCCCTTCCCATCACCCTCGGCGACAGTGGCAATGCCGACCTTCGTCCCCGGTCACAGCGGCGGGTCCGCGACGGATTCTCACCGTCTTCCCCAAGCGCTCAGCGTCCCGAGTCTACGCGGTTCCCAGCCGCGTGTCGAACGCCGCTGTCGCTACCTCAGCGCGGCCGTCGGCACCCACAGCACCCGGCCGGTCCATTCGCCTTCCACGACCCGGACCCGAGCGGCCCGGTCTCTCCTGACGCGCTCGATGAGCTTGACCCGGGTGCCCGGGCTCACATCGACCGTGAGCCCCTGGAATCGAAGCGCCTGCAACGACCCCGGGTCGCGGTCCTCGACGGCATCAACCACCATGACGATGGTTTCGCGATCCATGGCGGCGGGGACCGGACGGCCGTCGTCGAAACTGACAACCGCGAAGGCGCCCTGGCTCCGTGTCGGTTTGAAGACCTTGGCGAGGAAACCGCTGTGGCTCGACTGCCCCACGACGGCGAGCAGCGCTGCGATGACAACAACGACGAGCAGCGCCTTCAAAGGGAATCTCTTGGGCTGATCCGGCGCCATCTCCTCCATGAGATCGTCAATGTCCGTCAGGGTGGGGTCGGCGAGAAACTCCGTGCCGCAGTGCGGGCAATGCAACGTCCGGCCCACGTATCGTTCGTGGATCCTCAGCTTCTCCTCACACGAGGGGCAGCTCTGGGTGTGGCCCGTGGCGTTTGCGTTCACGTCGA
>JAZBOQ010000076.1:0-2313 GCA_036351195.1 Thermoanaerobaculales bacterium
GGCCGAAATAGGGGTCGGTGAAGCTCGCCCCGTCGACGAAGTAGGCGGTCGAAGGGGCGGAGGAGGATGAGCCCACCACCGGCGAGCCGACCATGTCCATGTACTCCCAACGCTCGCGCTGAACGCCCGGGGTGAGGAAGGCGAGCTTCTCGTACGAGCGGTCGGGCACCGGCAATGAGGTTATCTGCTCGGGCACGATGTTGGTCGAGGAATCGATCCGGTAGGGGTCGACGAGCGGGATTTCTGCCGTCACGTCGAGCTCGCCGGTGATCTGCGGCCGCAGCGTCAACGTCAGGCGTCCAGTGTGACCGGTGCGGAGGATGATCGCCGGCTCGATGGCGGGTTCGAAGCCCTCGAGCCGCGCCTCGACGCGGTAGCTCCCCGGTGCAAGGCCTGTCAGCAGTGCCGTGCCGAGGTCTTCGGTGGTGACGCTCCGCTGGAAGCCGCTGTCGGTGTTGGTTGCCACCGCCTCCACACCGCCCAGCGTCACCTGATCCCCGGCGACTGTGCTGATCTCCAGCCTCGCGGTACCGATCTGAGCCGAGCCGGTGCTCGCGACGAGAAAAACTACAGCAACGAATCCGAGGGACCCGACGAGTGCCCGCATCGACATGGCCCGGCTCCTTCCGTGCAACGATAGTCGAGTTGCGATCTCAACAAACGTGTTTTTTCTACTGTCCTGGTCTTAATATCGCTTGGACAGAAAATCAGGTCAAGAACACCGAACTGATTTTGGCCAACCTTTAGCCTTCCTTTAGATCTCGGCTCCCGGACCGCACCACATTGAGAGTGTCCTCGGCACCACAGGCCAGGCGCGAACCACAACGCGGGAGTGTGAAATGCGGGATCA
This sequence comes from Thermoanaerobaculales bacterium, assembly GCA_036351195.1. Taxonomy (GTDB): domain Bacteria; phylum Acidobacteriota; class Thermoanaerobaculia; order Thermoanaerobaculales; family Sulfomarinibacteraceae; genus JAHECW01. The sequence continues at coordinate 851 of JAZBOQ010000076.1, forward strand.
CACGACGTTCAGTACACGCTGCCATCTCTATCGCCACCAGAACGGGTGTGCGCGATTGATCATCTATTTCAACGAATTTGCACTCATCACTCAGTGCTCTCATAATGGCACTCACCAATCAGAGGTGTCACGAGGGCCGGTTTTACCGCGCAGCTGCGGCGCGGGTATCGAAGGGGGAGCGTCATGAGAAATGCTCGTGGTCTCGTCGTTGGTTGTCTGATCGTTCTTTGCGCAACGCCGGCCCTTGCTCAAGACACGACCGGGCGAATGATGGTGCGGACCAGCGACGCCGAAGGGACGCCGTTACCGGGAGTGACCGTGACCATCGCCTCGCCGGCGCTCATCGGCGGCGCCCGGACCCAGGTCACCGATGAACGAGGCGAGGCGCTGTTCCTCACGCTTTCGCCCGGCTTCTACGAGGTCAGCGCGGCACTGCACGGCTTCGCCACCCAGGAGCGCACCGAGGTGCGGGTCCGGCTCGGCTCGCTCACCGCACTCAACGTGGCCATGCCCGAGGCGACGTTCTCCGGCGAGATCGAGGTTGTAGCGGACACCCCGGTCATCGACCCCCAGCAGATCGGCACCGAGCAGGTCTTCGACGCCGAGTACATCGAGAAGACGGCCGTCGGGACGTGGGATCGGTTCGGCTTCAGCCCCGGGGCGCAGACGCCGGGCGCAAACGGCCAAGACCTCTTCGGCTCGTTTTCGTCGGAAAACACCTGGTTCGTCGACGGTGTTGAGGTCACCGAAGAGAACCGCGGTGAACAAGGGCCGTGGGGCGTCGCCACCTACGGTATCGACGCCTACGACGAGATTCAGGTCAAGACCGGCGGCTACGAGGCCGAGTACGGCCGCGCCCTGGGCGGGGTCACCAGCATCGTCATGAAGTCCGGCGGCAATGCGTTCTCCGGCAGTCTCGACGTACGCTACGAGCCGGACGCCTTCCAGGAGGGCGGCGATCACTTTGATCCCGATCTCCAGGAGGACTCGAACCTCGCCATCGAGGCCACCCTCGGCGGCCCCATCGTCCGGGACAAGCTGTGGTTTTTCGCTGCGTTCTACCGCGGTGAGGTCGAGAGCACCCCCGAAGGCGCGCCCACCACGTTCACGGCAACCGTCGACTCACCCAAGGCAAAGCTCACGTGGCAGATCGCCCCCAGCTGGCGCGGCGTCGCATCGGTCTTCGCCCAGCGAACGCGGTTCGACGATGCCGGTTCTTCGCGATTGACCATGCCCGAGGCAACCTACTACGTGGATACCGAGCCGCGCTACCTGTCGGCCAACGTTGACGGGCTGCTCACCGACTCGTTGCTGTGGACGCTGCGCACGGGTTTCAACCGACGGACCTTCGACGCGGGCCCGATGAGCGGCGACCTCGAGACGATCCAGCACTTCAATACCAACACCCACATCACGTCGGCAAACGACTGGCTGCAAGAGCACAGCGTCACCGAGCGATTCCA
>JAZBOQ010000077.1:0-35579 GCA_036351195.1 Thermoanaerobaculales bacterium
CGCTCGCCCGAGCAGGGCGGTCATTGTCATCCCGGTCGCCTCTTCTGACCGCCCTGATCGGGCGACGCTGACCCGCTTCCGCCGTCCAGGCGGGCGTGGGTCAGAAGGCCGGCGTCGAGGGTCCCATTCTCCTCGCGCTCCGGACTTTCAGGCGCTCCCAACGGCAGGCAGGGATGCCTGCCGCTACAAGAAAGGCCGTATCCGTTTCCGTGGCCGTATCCGTTGCCGAGGCCGTAGCCGAGGCCGATGGCCGTGGCCGAGGACCGGCACGGTGTCCGCCAGGGAGGTGGACGTGCACTTCAGGATTCTCTGCCTTTCGGGAGCCGTACCTCGCGGAAAGGCAACCGCCGCAGAGACTCAGGTGACGACATGGCCTTGCTTGACGGCGGCGTTGGCCGGACCGATACTGCTTTCAGAACTGCACGAACAAGAAGGTGACGCGAAACCGTCCGCTTCGACGGAGGGAGGCACTCGTGGGTCGTTCCAGGCGCAAAGCGATTGTTCCTCGACTGCTGATCATCGTCCTCTTCGCGCCGTTGCTGGTTCCGGGAATTCGGAGATCAGAGTCCGCACCTCCCCCACCACCACCCGCTCGGAAGCTCGTCATCACCGAAATCTCTCCTTTCGTCCAAGGCACCGTACAACCTTGGCTCGAGCTCCACAACCGATCCGGCGCCACCCTGAACCTCAGGGATTTCGAACTCCGCACCAATGGTGGCGAGTTCATCCGATTGGGGGGAGACGAGCCGAATCTTCTCAACGGACAACGGTTGGTCGTGTGTTTCGCCGGTTCCCTCGCAATCGGCCATCACCATTGTCCACGCCTTCCTTCACCGAATCCACCAACCGACCCACCCCCAGCGATCCTCGAGGCCACTTCCGAAAGCTTCATCAGCGGATGGCGACCCAACAAGGCTCAGCTCGCGGTCATCGACACGGCTGGAGGTGGGATCCACTCGCCGAGAATCGCGGACTTCGTCGCGTGGGGATCCCCGCCCGACGAATCTCCCCATCCTTACGACCCGACAATGCCGGTAGCCCGCAGACCGTTCGTCCTCGTCAAGGAAAGCACCGGTCTTTACAATCCAGGGGCGCCCCTCAATGGCGGCGAGATCATCGGTCTACTTCCTGGAGCTCGTCCCGGGTCTCCCGAGTCATGGGCCGTTTACAGCTACTCGGACGCATCGCCGGGCCTGGGCAACGGCATTCCGGCGCCTCGTTTCATCATCCCGCATCATCGGGCAGCCGTTCGTAAGGAAGACGCCACCATCGCATGGATCGCCAAACCCGGAGACACCGGCTATCGCGTCAAGATCTCGCCGAACGAGGATTTCAGCGATCCGTACTGGGAGTTCACGATCCCTCCGGGGGCGCCGCCGATTCTGCCCTTGACGAACACGGACATCCCCCTCGGTACACACTGGATGAAGGTACAAAGGGAGGCGGGGTCCAGGCAGTCGGCCTACAGCAGGGAGTTTCAGATTACGCTCGTCGATTTGGATCTCGGAAGTGGCCAGCTCGCAGAGGTTAACGGGGTTTCATTTGCCTTCCAGCGGAAAGACACCCACATGCTCTGCATGAACTACGGTGACAACATCGAAGGGTACTCGCAAGCCTGTAACCACCGACAATGGGACAAGCCGCACTCACTCCCGCCAATCCAGGTTGAGCAGATTCACCCGCCGTTGGGCCCCCTGCAACTCCCATCTTTTCCGAAGCCCTGGACGTGCCGACCAGCCAACTCAAATCTACCGAACACCTGGGCCACGGTTTCCAGTGAAGACCCCGAACGACATGGTCACTTGTACTGTGTGATGGCATCTATTTCGATGATCTCGCGCGCGTACTCCCGGCCAGGAGCCCCCCGCTGCATCAGCCAGGACCGCCTGGCATTTCAGCTCAACGAGATCGAGTTCTCGACCTTCGGAACCCAAGACGATGACCCGGATGACGATCTTCGCCACAGCGGCGCATCCATTTCCCCCGGATACTGCACCAGGCTACTGATGTGGGCACTTCGCCCAGCTCGACACTATCCTGAGGGTGCGCGGCTGTTCTTCGAGCCCGAAGCAGCCTCATTCAAGCAGATCCATCAAGCTCTACGGGACCAACGACCGATCATGAGCCGATGGAAGAACATTGAGGGAGATCACGTTCGCGTGATCGACGCGAGCCTCGAGGTTTCTCCCAATGCAGGCTTCGTCCACGTGCTCGATCCGATCTCCGGACCGAGATGGGAAAGGTACATCGCCGCGGATTGGAGGAAGTACTCAAAGGGAACCTGGTTCTGCCCGGCTGTCTCCTTCAACGAACAGGTCCGTTCGGACGAGTACGAGGTGTGGTTCGACCAGGACGGGGACGGCATTGTCGACCTCGATGAGGAGTCCAGGTTCGGAACGAACAAGAGGCTCAAAGACACCGACGGCGACGGCATGGACGACAGAGCCGACATCGTCGAGTATCGGTTCTTCGGGAAACCCTGTGACCCCAGCATCTACCCAGATTGCACGCGTGCGGACTTCGACGGTGACAAGAAGAGAAAAGAGCTCGATCCGGACAACGATGACGACAAATGCCTCGACGGCAAAGGCGACCCCAACAACTTCCACAAGAACAAAGGCTGCCCTCCGCCACCGACAACCTCCTGCCTCGGAAGGCAGAATCCACCGAATCGACCGTAACAAACCGTATCAGCTTTCCGGATCCGGCGGGTCGACGATCACCAGCTTCGGAGAGTTGCCGGAACCCACACGTTCGACATCCAACGCGAACTTCCCCCCCGGCAAGAACGACTTCACGGTGAGTGAGGGGCAGTTGCTCTCCGGCACGGTGATCTCCAAGGTGTTGAACAAATCCAGGCTTGGGAATTCGACCTTGACGTCGCCTTCGGCCTCATTTTGGAAACCCACTCTGCAACCGACCCAAACGTCTGTTTCCATTGGCACAACCTCGAGCGCTCCTTGCGGAAGGTTGGCGCTCACAGGACGAATCCGGACCGTAACGTCGCAGGTCGGCGGCAGAAGCCAGTACACGAAGTTCCGCATGACTTCCATTTCTTGGTGAATCGCCTTGATATACCGTAAGGTCTCGTCAGCTTTCGTGAGCTTCGGCGCACTTTCCGTTTTTCTTGCCATCGCAACCTCCTCCGGTCGGTTCACGGGGTCGAGGCCATCGACCTCGTGATTTCCTGGTACCGCTCATCGGCCACCAATTCGCGCAGCGTCGGGTTGTTCTCGAAGGCCTCCGGTGGCGCCCCGGCGCTGAAGGCGCGCTCGACCCATTCGAGCGCGCGTTCCCGTTCCTCCAGGTCCTCGTAACACTCGGCGATCCGCGCCACGATGAGGGGGTCCTGCGGATCCAGGGCGGCGGCCCCGGCGAGCGACTCCAAGCCCTGCTCCTTCTCCCCGATGGCGGCGTAATAGATGCCGAGGTCGGTCAGGATCTCGGCGTCGTCGCCCCGGGCCTCCAGCTCGCTCCGAGCGAGCTCGATGGCGCGCCGATAGTCCTCCGCGGCGCGATCGGTGTTCCCGACGAATTTTCGCGCCGACGCGAGGTTGCCCCAGACCGCGTACTCGCCGTCGTCGATCGCCAACGCCCGTTCGTTCATCGCCACCGAATCGGCGAACCGCCGTTCGTCGTAGTAGATCGTCCCGAGGTTTGTGAACGCCGCGTAGTTGTTCTCGTGATCCACCTCGAGCGACTGCTCGAAGATCTCCTTCGCCAGCTCGTCGCGGTCGAGATAGCCGTACACCACCCCGAGGTTCGTGTAGCCGCCGACGTACAACGGCGCGAGCTCCACCACCCGGCGGAACTCGTTGGCAGCGGCCTCGTACCTGCCCTGGGAGATGAAGATCTGCGCCAGGTAGTGGTGGTTCGGCCAATAGCCGGGTTGGAGGTAGATCGCCCGTTGATACTCGCGCTCAGCCTCGTCGAGTCGGCCGGACCGCATCATCGCCGCTGCGGAACGCCGCCGGGCCTCGCCGTGCTCGGGGTCGATCTCCACCGCCCGCCGGAGCGCGTCCAGCTCACCCTCCCGGTCGCCCATGGCCGACCGGAGCGAGGCGACCGCCAGGAGCGCCGGAATCGGCACCGCGTCCCCATCGGCCGCAGATCGAGCGAGCTCGACGCCCTCCACCAGCCAGCTTCGGCTCTCGTCATATCGATACAACTCGCGGCACGCCCGAGCGGCGGCAACCCGCGCCTTGTCAAACCTCGGATCCTGTTCGAAGGCCACGCCGATCAGGTCCTTGGCCTCGCTGGCTGCTGTAGCGTCTCCGGCGAGGGCCAACCGACCGAGCCCGTGGAGGTACGGGTCGAGGGCGGGAGGGACGTCCGTCGCCACCTCCCGCAGCCGTTCGACCGTCAACGCCTTCACGTCGACCCCGACCTCGGTGGCCAACCGTTCCACCGGCAGCACCTGCACGGCGAACGGATTGAGCAGGCTTTCCTCGATCCGGGTTTCCCGGAGGACCTCACCGTTCCTGGAATTGATCACCTCGAGATCGAGAAGGAAGCCATCAGCGGTTCGGTGCAGGCGACCGCCGACGCCGATCCGGATGTTGTAGTCGCGGTAGGCGTCGAAGAGGGCATCCGGTTCTCGTCTTCTTCCGAGCCGCCGGGTTTCCACCCAGTCGATGTCCGGGCTCCCCTCGGCGACGATCTCAAGCCCCTGGGCCACCACTTCGCTGAGGCCGGCAGCCAGGTACCGGAGCTCGGGATCGTCGCCCTCCGCCTCGAAACGGGCGACGGTGATTCGCTTGATCTCGGGCAACTCAGCGGGCTGCATGGCAATGTAGCCGTAGGCGGCGGCGGCGATGGCGACGACCACCGCACCGGCGGCGGCGAGCCGGCGCCGCGGGTTCCGCGGCTTGGCCGCCGGCATCTCGAAGGTCGAGGAGATGGTGGCGTGACGCCCCGACATGGCCTTGAGGGCAAAGGCGATGTCCCGGGCCGACTCGAAGCGCTCCTCCGGCGACTTCTCCAGGCAACGGCCCACGATGGCGTCCAACGCCGGCGGAATGGTGGCGACCACGGCGCTGGGCGGCGGCGGGTTCTTCCGGAGGATGGAGGCCAGGGTCTCGGCGGCGGTTGCCTCGCGGAACGGGTGGACCCCGGTCAGCAGCTCATAAAACACGATGCCCAGGGAGAAGACATCGGCCTTGGGGTTGAGCTCCTCGCCGCGGGTCTGCTCCGGCGACATGTAGCTGGTGGTGCCAACCACCGCTCCCGGCGTGGTCAACGCCGAGCGCTCGGTCATGGTCGAGGCCTCGGGGTCGAGGCCCTGGAAAGACCGGGCGAGCCCGAAATCGAGAATCTTCACCCCGCCGTCGGCCGAGACGAAGATGTTTTCGGGCTTGATGTCGCGGTGGAGGATCCCCTTTCGGTGGGCCGCACCCAGACCTTCCGCCACCGCACAGATGATCTCCACCGCCCGGTCCACGGACGTCGGCCCCTGGGTCACGCTGTGCCGCAGGTCCCGCCCTTCGAGGAGCTCCTCCACCGCGAAGGTGAAGCCGTCCTCGGTGCGGAAGTCGTGGATGGCGAGGATGTTCGGGTGGGAGAGCCGGGCCAGGGCCCGGGCCTCGCGCTCGAAACGCTCCATCATCCGCGGGTTTTCGGTGATCTCCTCGGAGAGCACCTTGATGGCCACGTCACGGCGCAGCTTCTCGTCCTTGGCGCGATAGACGATCCCCATCCCTCCGGCGCCGAGCAGCTCGACGATCCGGTAGCGTCCGAGGGAGCGTCCGGTGAGGTCCGTCATGATTGTCGTTACGTTGCTCGGACGATTCTAACTCAGAATCCGCGAGTCGTCCTTCACGGCATCCGCCGGACGACGAAGATCCGGCCGCCGGTCCACCCTACGGGCCACAAGATGGTCTCGCCGTAGACCTCGTCGCCGTCGCGGGAGTAGTAGACGAGATCCGTCCCATCCTCACCCTGCGGGATGTCGGCGACGATCATCTGCATGGTTGCCGGAAGGCTCGCCCAGTGCCGAAGGTCGCCGGTGTCCCAGTCGAGGCTTCTGCCGCCGTCGGACACCGCCCGCTCCGCCGTCGCTTTCAGACCGACCACGGCGAGGTCGTGGACGTCCGTGAGCACCGCCGAGGTCCGGCCCTCCCCGAGCTCGAGCGCCGCCCAGCTCACCGTTTGCGGGGTGCGCGGCAGGTACTCCACCCAATCCACGGTGCTGCTGGAGTTCACCGCCAGCTCATCACCCACCTTGGTCGGACCCATCCCGAGAAGGAGAGCGACCACCGCCGAGCGCCTCGGCTCCACCGGCGGCGGCGCCAGGCCTTCGGCCTCGGCGCCGGCGGGCCCCGCATCGAGACGCCGCCGCAGCTCCTCCACGAGGTCGTCCCCGCGTCCCACGACCACGACGCCGGAGAGCGCCGCGAGCCCGTCGTCGAAACGCCCCACTTCCGCGTAGGCGAGGGCCGCGAGCACGCGGGTGAAGTTGAAGCTGCAAGCGGCGCAGGCTGTCGCGTCCATGGCCGCGACGGCGCGGTCGGCGGCCGCCGCGGCGGCGTTGCCATCCTGCATGCCGAACGCCGCCGTCATTTCCATTGTTGCGATCAGGACGGCCTCGTGGAGCGCGGGCCGCCACGGCGGCGGTCCGCGTCTCTCGTCGCCGCCCGGCAGGACATCGGCCTCGATGCGGAGCCGGGCGCGCTCGAGGGCCTGCAGGCACTCGCGATACCTTCCCAGCTCGAGCAGGGCAACGGCCCGCTCGAGCTCCAAAAGGGACCGCTCCCCTTCCGGCGAGCCGAATGTGGCGGCCGTTTCGAGGGCGGCTTCGGGTCCGTAACCGTAGTAGATGTCGCCCACGAACCCGGTCGTGGACAGCGAGCACGCCGTCGCCGTCGCCACGATCACGGCCAGACCGGTGGTTCGCAGGATCGAACTCATGCGCCCAACGATACGCGATCTCTCGGTGACACGCGCCGATTCCTCATCAATCCAACCACGAACCTCCATCAAACCAGCGATTTACAGCTTGGTGACACCGTCCGCCCGGCTGTTCGGCTATGCTGGTTCCATGAAGATCCTGGTTGTCGAGGACGAGCAGCGGCTGCGCGAGGGTCTGGTGGACCTGCTCGCCGCCGCCGATCACGAGGTGACCGCCGTCGGCGACGGCAAGTCCGCCGTCGACATCGGTGTCGCCGAAACCTTCGATCTCGTGCTGTTGGACCTCATGCTGCCCCAGATCGACGGCATCGAGGTCTGCCGCCGGCTCCGACAGGCGCGCCCGCACCTGCCCATTCTCATGCTCACCGCGCGCGGCTCCGAGGACGACAAGGTGGCCGGTTTCGCCGCCGGAGCCGACGACTACGTCACCAAACCCTTCGGCATCCGCGAGCTCCTCGCCCGCGTCGAAGCCTTCGAGCGCCGGGCGTCCGCCGCACCCGCGGCACCGGAGATCCTCGAGCTCGACGGCTGCAGCATGGATCTCGGGCGCCACCAGGCGACCCGCGGCGACGAGCCCGTCCACCTCACCGCCCGCGAGGTGGGGATCCTGCGCTGGCTGCATCGGCAGTCGAACCGGGCCGTCTCGCGCTCCGAGCTGCTGGAGCGCGTCTGGGGCACCAGCGGCGATCTCCAGACGCGGACCGTCGACATGACCATCGCCAAGTTGCGGCAGAAGATCGAGCGCGACCCGACGAACCCGAAGATCGTGGTCACGGTCACCGGAGCCGGCTACGCCTGGGGTCAGGACGCCGGGTAGCCCACGCGTGAACGTCAACCGACGCACCGTCGTCGCCGTCGCCGCCCTGGCCTTCGCGGTGCTCCTGCCCACGACCGCCTGGTACGTCACGGGCTCTGCCGAAGCGGCCCGACGCGCCCGGTTGCTCGAGGAGGGCGTCTTCTCCGACCTGCGGGAACATGTCCACCGCGACTCCGACCGCCTGGCCATCCGTTTCGAGGCCCTGCGATCCGGCGAAGCCAAACGGCCGTTCTTTCACTACCAGGGCATCACCCACGATCCCCACGGAGCGGCCGAAGGGCTGGCGGTGGTCCCGTCGCCCCTGGCGAGCGGCGTTTCGGATCCCCTGGTCTGGGCCCATTTCCAGCTCGACGAGACCGGATTGGTCACCCTCCCCATGGTGAACGAACGTTTCCCCGAGCTCACCTCTGACGAGAGCTTCGCCCGCTTCTGCTCGCTGCTCACCGATCTGCAGAACACCATGAGTCTGGAGCTCGACAGCAGCTCCACCCTGGGCAGCGGCTACTTTGCAGGCGATCTGGTCCGCCTGCGGCGCTCCGAGTGGGAGCAGATTCGCGATGCGGACCAGGTTTACGCCGCCATGACCGGGCGCGGCGAGACACCGGCTCCGCGGCACGGGTCGGGATCGGACACGGTCGTGATCCGAGTCGGCCCCCTCGAGTGGCACACGATGGTCCTCGACACCGGCCCCGTCCTAGCCGCCCTGCGCGAGGTGGAAACGCCCCTGGGAAGCCGGCTGCAGGGCTTCACCGTCGCCCCCTCCGGCGTCGAGCAGTGGCTGGGAGTCGGCACGGATGCGGAGCTGGCCTTCGCGCCGATCATGATGATCCGATCAGCGCACATCGCGTCGCCGGTGGCGGACACGGGATGGTGGCTCTGTGTCGATCCGACCCCAATGCTGGAGCAGGCCCGAGCCGAGGGCCGCCGCGCCATCGCCGACTTCCGGCGGATCTTCGTTCTCGGTGCGGCGCTCATCCTGCTCTCGGCACTGGCGGTTCTGACAGTCATCCTCCAGACCGAACGCCTCGCCCGGCAGCGGGCCCGATTCGCCGCCTCGGCGGCGCACGAGCTCAAGACGCCGCTGGCCAGCCTTCGCCTCCACAGCGAGATGCTCGCCGAGGGCATCGGCCGGCCCGAGCAGTCGGCGGTCTACGCCGGGCGGGTGGCCGCCGAGTCCGGCCGCCTGGGCCGGGTGGTCTCCAACATGCTCGACGTCGCCCGACTCGAGCGCGGCGCGCGAATCGCGAGACCTCGGCCGGGCAACCCGGGAGCGGCAGTCCGCACCTGCCTCGACCGACTCCTGCCCAGCCTCGCGGACACCGGAATGGAGGTTGAGATCTCCATCGCCGACGATCTTCCCACCGCGATGCTCGATCAAGACGCCCTCTGCCAGATTCTCGACAACCTTCTCGACAACGCCGAGAAGTACACCAGAACGCAGAACGACCGCACCGCCCGGGTGGCGGTTCGTCGGTCCCCCGAGGGTGTCCGGATCACGGTGGCGGACAACGGACCGGGCGTCCACGGCATCGGCCGGAGGGCGCTCTTCGAGCCCTACCGCCGCCCGGCCGACGACAACGCCCCCGCCGGCCTTGGCCTCGGCCTCGCCCTCGCCCGGTCCCTGGCGGTCGCACAGGGCGGCAAGCTCGAGCTCGGGGAGTCAGAGGGGGCTGGCGCGGTCTTTGTGCTCACCCTCCCGGCCGCGTAGCCGGTTTCGTTCACCACACCGGCAGCGAGCGCACGTATCGACAACGTCCTGACGCACCCTCGGTGGGCCAAGGCCCACCCTACCTGACAACCCGGGATGTGGAAGCGGCACGCGCCGCAGAGTGCGGCGCCGTAGGGTGGGCCTCGGCCCACCAGATCGCTCGAAACTCATTCATAATGGTGCTCGCGCTCCGCGCCTTCGCGCCGAAGCCCGTACGCCAGAAAATGAAGGTCATCCAGTTCGTCCTCGCCGTTTTCGTCGCCGCCGTCCTCATCGTCGGCGTCGTTGACCTCGTGGGACAACCCAGCGCCGAGTCTCCTCCCGCCGCCGGGACGCCACCGGCTCCTCCTCCGGTTCACGCCTTCATCCCTTCCGGCGGATCCGCCGACGATCGCATCTCGTGCCCGGTTGCCAGCGGCCTCGACATGCGTGAGGTCTTCGCACGGCCTCCGTCCCGGTGCTGGCTCGTCGATGGCTTCTCCGGCGCTCATGAGTGGGGGCGGTGGGTCAAACGGCCCGCGGCGAGGTTCGAGATCCACCTCGAGAACCCCGGCGACCACGAGCTGGTGCTTCGCGCCAAAGCGCCGCCGGGACTTTCCGCGAACACACGGCAGGCGGTGGAAGTGACGGTCAACGGCCGCTTCCTGGCCACGAGGACCATCGACGACCGCTACGGGAACGTGGCCGTCCCCGTACCGTCCGACGCCCTCCGTGCGGGCGCCAACGAGTTCTCACTGGCGTTCGACCACCTGGTCCCCGCCGTCATGGACGAACGCGGGCAGGTCGGGATCTCCAAAGCCGCTGCGATCGGCGGCATCACCCTGGTGGATCCCATCGCCGCTCCCGTCGACTCGCCGGAAGAGCACGTCGCCGTCTGCTCCTGGGACAGCTCCCGGCGATCACTCGCCCTGACCCGACCCGGCACTCTGATCCTCCCGGTCTCCATTCCGCCCGGCGCCGAGCACATGAACGTGGACCTCCGGGCCACCCTCGACAACAACCACGAGGGGGCTTCGATTCGCATGGCCCTTTCCGGGGTCGGAGAAGCCTTTCGCCGAGGCACGACGATGAAGGTTCCACCCGCCAGAAGTCTGACCCTGATCCGGCACCCGGTGGCCGGTCTCGGGGGCGGCCGGGCCCTGCTGTCGGTGCATCACGACGTTCCGGCCCTGGAGCTGACGATCTCCCAGCCCCGCTTCGAGGGCGGGGCCATCAGCCGGCAACGGCGGCGCCCCGAAAACGGCTCCGAGCCCGACCGACGGCCTCCGGACATCGTCTGGATCACCCTCGACGCCGCCCGCGCCGACCACTTCGGCCTCGCCGGCTACCACCGCGACACGACCCCGTTCATCGACCGCCTCGCCGCCGAGTCGCTGGTCTTTCCCAACGCCACCTCGCTGGCGCCCTACACCGTGTGCTCGGTGCCCACCATGCTCTCGGGCCTCAGCTTCCTGGACCACCGGGTGGTCGGCCCGGACGACGTCCTGAGCCCCGAGGTCGTCACTCTCGCCGAGCGCCTGGCGATGGAGGGCTACCTCACCGCCGCCTTCACGGCAACCCCGAACAACTCCGCCTCCCGGGGCTTCGACCAGGGCTACGAGGTCTTCCGCGAGATGTGGACCGAGGGCGAGACCAGGGTAACCCGCCGCGCCCCCTTCATCGCCTCCCGGGTGGTGGAGTGGCTCGAGACCATCGAGAACGACCACCGGCCCCTCCACCTTCAGGTCCACATCATTCCGCCGCACGAGCCCTACGATCCTCCCCCAGAGTTCGACCGCTACACCGACCCCGCCTACCGCGGTCCGTGCGACGGCTTCTCGAGAACCAACTTCAAGCTCACCAACGGCATTCTTGCCCCCACTCCCGAGTGCATCGACCACGTCACCGGGCTCTACGACGGCAACCTCAACGTCGCCGACGACGCCGTCCGCACCATTGTCCAGGCGCTGCAGCGGCGCCCGAGCTGGGACAACACCGTGCTCCTGGTGACCTCCGACCACGGCGAGGCCTTCATGGAGCACGGCCAGATCGGCCACAACTCCACCCTCTACACCGAGATGATGCACGTGCCCTTCATCCTCAGAATGCCCGCCGGCTTCGACGCACAACGGGTCGACACCGAGTCGATGGTGACGCTGGCGGATCTCGTCCCGACGCTGCTCCACGCGGCCGGGCTCGAGCCGCCGCTGCTCACCGACGGCGTGGATCTCCTCAATCCCGCCGTCGAACGGAGCCACCGGGTCATGGTGGCCAGGACCTCCAAGCTGCAGCCGACCCTCGGTCTGCGCACCGCGCGTTGGAACCTGATGGTGAGCTCGTCGGGCTCGGCGGCCCTCTACGACCTCGCCGGCGACCCTGACGAGCGTTCAAACCTCTCCGCCGAGCAGCCCGAGGTGTTCCTCGGACTCGGCAGGATTCTCACCTCACGGCTCGACGCACCTCCGATGTTGTCGGCGGAGCGGGCGGGCGAGCTCGACGCCGAAGAGCGGCGGCTCCTCGAGACCCTGGGCTACATCAGCGACTGACCCGGAGCACTCACGACCCGAGCGCGGCGAGCACCCTCTCGGGGGTCAACGGCAGGGTGTGGAAGCGGACGCCGACCGCCTGATGAACGGCATTGGCGATGGCGCCGATGGTGGGAATCACCTGCAGCTCGCCGCAGCCCCTCGGCCGCGGAATCTTGACCTCGTTGGAGAGGAAGATCAGGTCGATGGGTGGGATGTCCGAGAACCTGGGAATCCGGTAGTCCGCCATGCTGCGAGTCGCTGTTCGGTGCCCGTCGAGGTGAACCTCTTCGAAGAGGGCGAAACCGAGGCCCCAGATCATCGCGCCGGTCACCGTGGCCCGAACCGTGTTCCGGTTGATGACCAGGCCGATGTCCAGCGCGCCCACCATCCGCTCGACACGGACTTCACCGGTGCGCCGGTTCACCGAGACCTCTGCCGCCGTGGCCCCGAGCTGGCGGCCGCCGTGGTGGCAGATGCCGAAACCGATGCCGTGGTTCTCGGGCAGCTCTCTGGCGCCGTAGCCGATCCTCTCCGCGCAGGCGTCCAGCAGCGGCCGAAAGGAGGCGTAGGCGACGTTCTTCTTCCGGAAATCCACCGGGTCCATCCCGATCTCGGCGGCCACCATGTCGGTGTGGCTCTCCACCGCGAAGCAGGTCTGTACGAAGCTCGTACCGCGCATGGTCCCGTGGCGGGCCGGCATCTTCGAGTGGAGGAGCCGGCTCCGAACGTGGGGAATGTCGTAGGTGCCGGTCGAGCCGAACCCCTCGTCCTGGTACAGGTCGAGGGTCCGCGCCACCAGGCTGCCGTCGGCCGTCACCGCGCTGGTGATGTCGGCCACCACGGCCTCCTTGTACCTGCCGCGGCCGATGACCTGGTACGGGCGGGTGTAGACGTGTTTGACCCGGCGGCCGGCGGCGCGGGCCATCAGGGCCGCCTCGGCGGGCGCCAGGGTATTCACCTTGACCCCGAAACCACCCCCGACAGGCATGGCGATGACCCGGACCTTCTCCTCGTCGATCTTCAGTCGGTCGGCCACCGCCTTGCGGGCCTTGAACGGCGCCTGGGTGCTCGCCCACACGGTGACGCCGTCGTCGCCGACCTCGGCCACCGAGGTCTCGGTCTCGATGGGCGCCTGGGTGGCGTACTGGGTGATGTAGGTCTCACCCAGCCTGATCTCCGCCGCCGCCAGGACATCCTCCGCCCGGCCACTCTCCTCGATGGTCTTGACCGGCGTGGCGCGCTCCCGGATCCAGCCCTCCACGTCCATCTCCTGCGGCTCGGTGGGCACCTTCCACACGGGAGCCAGATTCTCGAGGCCGTTCTGAACCGCCCTGAATCCCGAGCCCACGGCGAAGGCGGTCTTCCCGAGCCGCGCGACGTGGTCGACGCCCGGAGTCCGAGCGGCGGCCTCCAGGTCCGCCGATTCGATCTTGGAGAAGTGGATGTGGTGCTCGGGCAGCGCCAGGGAGCCGTAGGGGCACTCGCCCGCGAAGAGATCGCCGGTGAAGACGAGGGTGCCGGTGACCACCGCCTCGGCGTTGACGTTGCCGGTTCCGCGGTCGACGTAGGTCGTCGCGCTCTCCCACCGCTCGGTGGGGTCGATGGTGTCCAGGTGGAGCGAACCGTCGGCCAGCTCGCCGATCGCGAGGCGGAGATCGGGATCCTTCGTTCCCACCACCGCGCCGTCGTGATACTCGAGCCGGCGAACCGATACGCCCAGAGCCTCCGCGGCGCGCTCCACCAGGTGGCCGCGGACCCGCTCGCAGGCGCGCCAGTACCCCCAACCCACGATTCTCGTCGCGCTGGATCCCTCGGTGGGACCGTCGTCGGGGCAGCGGTCGGTGTCGCCGAGAACGATGGTGACCTTCTCCGGCGCGATTTGGAGCCCCTGACTGACGAGGTTGCTGAGCACGGTCTTGAGCCCCTGCCCCATGTCGATGCGACCGGTGTGGACCGTCACCGAGCTGTCGGCGTGGATGAAGAGCCACTCGGTGTAGTCGACGAAGTAGCGCAGGGCGTGGTCGCCGGTGACCGGCCGAGGTGTCGGCGCCGGGGCCGGACCGTCACTGCCGCCGGTGCACGAAAAGGTGAACGCGTAGGCCGTGCTGCCGCCGAGAAGCTCGAGGAAGGCGCGTCGGGAGAGGGGCACTCAGTCCTCCTTCTTCGCTCGGTCACCGGCCACGGCCTCGATGGCGTCGACGATCGCCGGATAGGACGCACAGCGGCACAGGTTGTCGTCCATGGTGCGGACGATCTCGTCGCGGGACGGTCTCGGGTTCGATCGCAGCAGCGCGTCGGCGGTCACGATCATCCCCGGGGTGCAGTAGCCGCAGCCGAAGGCGGTGTGGTCGATGAAGGACTGCTGCAACGGCGACAGATTTCCGGGCTGTCCGAGCCCTTCGATGGTGACGATCTCGTCGCCGGGGTCGACCTCGCCCACGGTGACCAGGCAGGATCGGTAGACCTCACCGTTGATCTGCACGGCGCAGGCGCCGCACTCACCCTCGCCGCAACCGAACTTGGTTCCGGTGAGCTTCAGGTGGTCGCGCAGGACCCAGAGCAATGGCTCGTCGGGATCGCTGGTGACGGTGTGGAGGGAGCCGTTGACCCGCAGCTTGAACGAACGTTGCTCTGCCATGGGCTCAGCTTACACCCAACTCGACCCTCGGTATTCGAGAGCTGTCACTGTACGTAGCCGATGGCGCGCAGTTGGCGCTCCTGGAAGTCCTGCTCCTTGCGGCTGAGGCGGCGCTCCTTCCAGCGCTGGTTCATCTGCGACCGCGGTTGGGAGTAGAAGCGCGGGTTGGACAGGATGACCGAGCGGTGCAGCTTCTCGTCCGCCGATTGTCCCGGCACCGCCACGTCGACACAGAGTTCCACCCGCTGCAAGCCGAGGCCGGGCACGGCGACGAATACGTCGCGGTACGGCATCTCTTCGGTGGAGAGCACCGTCTCGTCGATCACCGTCCGCGCCTCACCGCCCTTCAGGGGACGCACGGTCACCAGGAAGGTGGCTTCGGGCGGCGCACCGCCCCTCCCCTCCTCGGCGAATCCGTAGGCGGCGTGGATCACCGGTTGCGCCGGGAGCAGCAGCTTACGGCAGCCCGACGGGTCCTTGAGCACCTCGCGGATCCGCCCGTAGACCTCCCGCACCCGGTACTCGGGACGGAAGGTGTACTGGCCGAGTTCGATGTCGACCCAGGGCGGGCGACCCGGACGCGACACGGACTTCTCCCCGGGCGGCCCGAGGGCCTCGAGTTGGGGGCAGTGGTCCACCGGGTACCGCGCCACCCGCATGGGGTAGAAGGGCGGGATCCACTCCCAGACCTTCTCCTTGGCGGGCGTGATCTCGAACGCCCGGCCGCCCTCGCTCGAGGTGATGAGCACGTTGCCGTTGGGCAGAACCTGCTGCACCCCGGCCACGGTCGTGAAAAACCGGGGGTGAGAGTAGCTCCACGCCAAACGACCGTTGGTGGGATCGATGACCCGGATCTCGGTCCGACGGTACGCATTGCGGTTTTTCGATCCGTTGTTGAAGATCACCACCAGACCTTCGCCCAAAACGCCCCGGGGAATCATCTGCGCCTCGTGCTGGTGATCCAGGGCGTCGAGGTGCTTCCAGACGATCTCCCCGGTTCGCCGGTCGACGATGAAGACGGCGTCCAGGTTGCGGGCGCTGACGAGGATGTTGCCCGGACGGAACCGGTCGTCACCGCCGTCGAACCAGCGGTTTTCTTCGAGCTCGAACACGGAGTTGATGTGCGTGGGGTCCTTGTAGCGGCGGTCGCGATCGGGAAAGTGTTCGTCCAGGTGGTCCCGCGGCCACCACTCCCAGACCAGCCGGCCCTGGCGGTCCACCTCGTGCAGGTAGTCGGAACGGCTGTCCGTCTCCTGCGCCAGCACCAGGGTATTGCCGTTGGCGAGGGTGATGACGTCGTGGTGGGGCAGGTCCTCCGCCCTCGGCAGGGCGTAGGCCCAGGTGAGCTCGCCCTCCCACGAGTACTCCTTGACCATGTCGTCGATACCGATCACCAGCAGCCGGCCCGAGCGGTCGAGCCGCGCCCGGCCCACCGCCCGCACCTGCGGCCAGCTGTGGACCACCCGGCCCACGGAGTCCATGAGCATGGGAACCCGCCTCTGGTAGAGGACCAGGTTGTAGCCCGGCGAGCTCAGACCCGGGCGGTAGCTCTCCACCCACTCCTCGGAGCTGGTGAACGGGATCTCCTCGTGCAGCTCGTCGAGCTCGGTGAGGTCGTCCACCCGCGCCATGAAGCCCTCCACGGGCGGCGGTTCGCGATCGACGAGGCCGCACCCGGAGGCGACCAACGCTGCGACGAGGAGGGCGCAGAACCTCAATGAATGTACCCGAGGGCGCGCAGGTGGGCGCGATCCTCTTCACTGAGCTCGGCCTCGGTGGATGCCGTCTGTTCCATGGCCGCCAGCCGGCGCGCCAGCTCCAGCCGCAGCCGTTCCGCCGTCTCGGGCTCGGTGTCGAGGAGGTTGTGCAGCTCTCCCGGGTCATCGGTCATCTCGAAGAGCTCCTCCTTCTCGGCATCGTCAGTCCAGGAGTGGATGTACTTGAAACCGTCGAGGAGGATGGCTCGCTTGTCGGAGAAGGACTCGGGCCGGTAGGTCGCGGCGATGAAGGCGCCTGCAGGCACATCGGCCCCTGTCATCAGCGGCACCAGGCTGGCGCCGGTCACCCGGGTCGGCAGCTCCGCGCCCACCAGCTCGGCGACGGTCGGGAAAACATCGATGAGGCCCACCGGCCGATCGATCGTTTCCCCGCTGGACAAACGCCCCGGCCAGTTGAAAATCAGCGGCACGTGCAACAACGAGTCGTAGACCTGGCTGATGTGCCCGACGTGATTGTGGTCGCCGAGCCCTTCGCCGTGATCAGAGGCGACCACGATGAGCGTGTCCTGCATCATTCCCCGCGCCTCGAGACCGTCCAGGAGCCTCCCGATCTGGGCATCCACGAACTCGGTCTCGGCAGCGTAGGCCCGGCGGATCTCGCGTTTCTTGAGGAGCTTCTTACAGGAGACGAACACCTTGGTCTGCAGCGTCGACGTCCCGGGATGGCGCAACCGGACCGAGGCCGGCATGGACGACTCGTAGGTGAAGCGATCGTTGCGCCGGTGGATCACGTTCCACCCTTCCACGGGCTCGACCTCCACCGTCGGGTCGTTCACCAGCAGGTTGTCGACCCGGTAGGTTCGTCCCGGGTCGCCGGCATCGGCGGGGATGAAATCGAGAACGCTGTCTCCCGCAGGCAGCTCGAGATCGAAGCGAAAGCCGCGTCCGCCGGCGTCAATGATTCCGACGGGCTCCCCGTTCAGACGCAGCTCGAACTCGGGATAGTCGGCGCCGGTGGGAGCGTAGGGCTCGTGGGGGTCCGAGTAGTGGACGAAGAAGAACCACGGGGCGCCCATGAGATCGTCGGCGATGGCCAGCGCTTCATCGGTGACCTCGGCGGCGTCCTTGAGCCAGTCCCGTGGAAATTCGTCGCCATAGTGGTCGAAGCCCCGCTGGAATCCGAAGCGGCCCTTGAGAACCCCGAGGCTGATCACCGCAGCGGTCCGTCGCCCACCCGCACCGAGAGACTCAGCGAGGACGGGCAGCGTCGGATCGAGCTCCTGGGCGTTGTTGACCACTCCGTGCTCCATGGGCAGCAACGAGGTGAACAGGGACCCATGGCTGGGACCCGTGATGGGGATGTGCGAGCGAGCCTGGGAGAAGCGAACGCCCCCCGCCGCCAACCCGTCCACCACCGGAGTCCGGACGTCGGCCCCGTAGCACCCGAGGTAGTCGGCCCGGAGCGTATCGATCACGATCAACAGCACCGAGGGTCCGACATCGCCTTCGGTGGGCCCTCCCAAAATCCGGGGCGAGCCGAGGACGAGCTCCCCCGCGTCGCCGGACGCACCCGTCGCCGCCAGCACGAGATCGACGGGTTCTCCGCGCCGGGAGTCAATCTCGAGCCGGAAGCGACCGTTCTCGGCATCGCCGAGCAGGGCCGTCGTCCGCGGCGCCCCGGGATCGGCGGCATGGCTCACCGAGACCAGGAGGCTGGGCGCTGAACCGCTGGGCGGATTCGCATCCACGTTCATCTCGAGCACGGCGTCGGCGGGAGCCTTCACGCGGTAGCGAAGACCGGCGCCCGCGGGCAGCACGATCGAGTCGCCGCGACGCTCCGGCGGACCGGTGGTCGCCGTCTGGGAATGACCCGGTCCGAAACGCATCCACTGGAATGCGGCCGCCAGGTCCCGCTGGTCGATGCTCTCGGGATCGTGGTCCGAAGGACGCGCCGTCAACGCGAAGCTCAACTCCACTCGATTGAGACCCGGAACCGTCACGTCCGGCGGCAGCTCGAGAGTGTAGTCGGCGAAACCCGCTTCCAGGACGACCTCGCCGATTCTCCGGCCGTTCACAGCCACTTCCATGCGCTGTTCCGGCGCTCCGTCCCAGGTGAACGGCCGACACCTGAAGCTCAATACACCCTCGTCGAGTCCGATCAGCCCGGTCTCGATCACCGCCCGTTCGGCGGTCGCCCAGGTGAATCCGCGCGCCGGCCCAGCCGGGCTTTCGGAATCGCCCCACCCCGTCACCAGGGCAGATGGATCGACGGCATCACCCATGTCGACGAACCGCTGCGAACGGAGCACTTCGGCCGTCTCGAAACGTTCGACGAGATCGATGGCGACGCGGCCGTCCTCCGACCCGGGGCCGCAGCCGGCCGTCGCGAGCGCACCGAACGTGAGCGCCATCATCAAACAACGAAATCGCAGAGTCTTCATGCGGGCGTAGTGTAGCGAACCCTTCGCCGGTTCGCGTCCCGGCGCGCGCCGATCCCGATCCCAATGACAGGGTCCATGATCAACGGCAGCGCACAGCCATCAGCGGCAGGGGACGGCTGCGATGGTTGTGGCGGCGGGCGTCCCGCCCGCCATGCGACACAGCGGACCCGAAACGCGCACACTCGCCCTCGGCGGCCGTGGCGACCGCTACAATGCTCCGATGACCGCCCCAGAACTCCCCGCACTCGCGCTGCTCGCCGACGAGCTCGCGGTCTGCCGCCTGCCGACGGACGCCTCGGTGCCCAACTGGGCATGGTTCGGCGAGCTCACCAGCATCACCAGCACCGACGACGAGCTGTCGCTGGTGTGCTCCGCCGCCGACGTCCCGCCGGAGATCGACCACGTCGCCGGCTGGCGGGCCATCAAGGTCGCCGGTCCTCTCGATTTCGATCTGGTGGGCATCCTCGCGGGGCTGTCGACGACCCTCGCCGACGCCGGGCTTTCGATCTTCGCGATTTCGACCTACGACACGGACTACGTTCTCGTGCTGGGTTCTCGGCTCGACGAGGCGGTCTCGGCGCTCGAGTCTGCGGGATACGAAGTCTCTTCGAGGGAATGAGGCCGAAGCTTGCCAGGTCTCGGATACCTGGCACCGGCCACCGCTCGCCCGATCAGCGCGGTCATTGTGGTGCGAGCGTCCCGCCCGCAGGATGGCGCTCCGGTCGATTCCGTTCCCGTTCCCGATCCCGACGAACCGTTTCCGTTTCCGAAACCGTGACCGTTCCCGATGACCGTGGCCGTGGCCGTGGCCGTGGCAGGGACCGCATCAGTGGCCAGTGTCAGCGATCAAACCCCGAACCCATCAAGAACGGATTGACTGGCGCGAACCCCGGCGAACTTCACGGCAATGCGTCCGACGAATTGCCCTACTCAGCCTCCACCGCCGAGATGTAGCCCTCGCGCTCGAGGAACGACAGCACCTCGCGGACGGCCTCGTCGGGGGTGACCTTCGACGTGTCGATGCGAACGTCGGCGTCCTCGGGCACCTCGTAAGGATCCGAAATGCCGGTGAACTCCTTGATGATCCCGGCGCGGGCCTTGGCGTACATCCCCTTGCGGTCGCGCTGCTCACAGACCTCCAGGGGTGTGGAAACGTGAACCAGGACAAACCCGCCGCACGGCTGGACCATCTCGCGAACCTCGTGGCGCACCGAGTCATACGGAGCGATGGGCGCGCAGATCGCGATCCCCCCACCCCGGGTGATTTCCGAAGCGACGAATCCGATACGGCGGATATTCAAATCGCGGTGTTCCTTGGAGAAACCGAGTTCGGAGGAGAGGTTCTTGCGCACCAGGTCGCCGTCGAGCAGGGTGACGCCGCGGCCACCGAGCTCGAGGAGCTTGACTCTGAGTCCGTTGGCGATGGTCGACTTCCCGGACCCCGACAATCCGGTGCAGAAGACCGTGAAGCCCTGGGAGTGACGGCCCGGATGACGACGCCGGAGCTCGCGAACGACTCCCGGAAAGCTGAACCAATCCGGGATCTCGCGCCCGTCGACGAGACGTCGACGCACATCGTCTCCGGTCATCCGCGGCACCCGATCCTCGGCCGTCACCTCGTGCACCGCCACGTGGCGCTTCCGGTTGTCGGCCCAGACCATCTCCTCGGACGCCACCATCTCAATCTCGAGGTCCCCCGCGTGTGCCGCGATGAACCCACGAGCTTCGTCGTCTCCGTACCCCGGCTGACCGACCACCTCGAGCACCGAGCCGCCGCCGTTGGTCTCCACCACGAAGTGAGTGCACCCGTGGTTCTGGTGGACGATGGCGTGGAGTGCGGCCTCGCGCGGCCCACCTCCCCGAATCGCCATGGGCAACAGGTTGAGGCGGGCGAGAAAGGCCGGGTAGTGCGGGAGAATCTCCTGGTAGCAACGCACGCGAGTGTAGTGGTCCACATCGCCGGGGGTGTTCATGCCCACCACGGGATGGATCAACAGGCTCGCCCCGGCGTCCTGCGCGGCGGCCTGGGTCGAGGCGTGGTGCGAGCGGTGCATCGTCTGGTGGGTCTGGTAGGCCAGCACCCGCCTCCAACCGAGGCGGCCGAACTTCCTTCGCAGCTCCAGCGGCGTCAGGCGGAGCTCCCGGAAGTCGTAGTGAACCGGCAGCTGGAGACCCTCGATCCGGCCTGCAACCGCGAACCTCGGCGCCCGCCTGAGGAAGCGTGCACGGGCCGATCGTCTCGACTCGGCGTCACCGAAGACCGCCTCGGCCTCGGCTTCCCGATCGGGCTCGAAGACCTCCGACACCGTCAACGCCGCCAGCATGACGCCCTCGGCATCCCGCAAGGCGATCTCGACGCCTACGTCGAGGTCGGCCACCGTCGACTCATCCGCACCGAGGGTCATCGGCAGGGGCCAAAACGTGCCGTTGGTCAGCCGGAGATCGCGGCAGACCGACGCCGCGTCCGCCGACCCCATGAAACCCGCCAGCGGAGAGAAGCCGCCATCGAGAAGCAGCTCGAGATCACAGAGCTCTCGTTGGCCGAGGTCGATGGACGGCCACTCGCGGGAGCATTCGCGGATCTCCCTCGCCCGCTCGCCCTCGACGAGGAGGTTGACCAGGGTGCCGCCGTGGGGTTCGATGAGGTGGTTCAATGCATCGACTCCGTTTCGTTTGTCCTGCCTGGCGACATTGTACCCACCGGCAGGCGATCCCGCATCCCGCATCTCGGACGCGGACGCCAGGGGCTACTCCGCGCGGTTGCGGTAGAGGTTGGGATCGACCTGCAACGCCATCTTCTCGACATCGAGACCGCCGCCGAGAAACTCGTTGAGCTTTTTCGCGGCCGTTTCCGGGTCGGCAACGACATCGGCGAAGTCCAGGTAGAGGACGTCGAACCAGTCGCGAAAGCGCAGCTGGAACATGACCTTCTCCAGGTGGGAAGCGTACATGCGCAGCATGTCGTCGTCATCGGCGGTGTTCTCTTCACCGCGGCGATCCAGCATCTTCGCCTGCGACGCCAGCACCTCGTGCAGGTTGCGGCGCATGAAGACCACCTTGTAGGTGTTGTCCTGCGGCAGGTACTGCAGCAGTGACGACACCACCTTGATGACCTTGCCCCTGGCCTCACGGATCCAGGCCGTGTCCTCCGTTTTTGCGAGGTCCTTGACCCGTTCGTCCTCGAAATAGCCTTTGGGGTTGTCCTCGTCCGCGGTGCGGATGTTGTCGACGATGGTCTCCAGCCCGCCGGCTGCGAGCATCTTCATGGCCATCGAGGTCCCGGACCGCGGCAGGCCCGAAACGAGGACGATGGGTTTGCCGAACGTGAACCGGCGCAGCAGGCCGCCGAGAATTGGTGTCATTCTGGTTTTCTCCCGTGGCCGTAAAATCCCGGATATGAAAATGATAGGCCCCGCCGCCGGATTCCGTCACCCTTGCGCGACCGTACGGCGGAGCCTATACTACACCGCCCAGAGGGCCCGCAGAGAATACGCGCCCGCCTTGGAAGGTTCTCTGCATCGAGATCGACGAAACCGCCGACCCGACCGACCGACGCCAAAGGACAGTTCGAAGCATGACGAGACTCCCCACAACGCACCGCCGCCAAGGTGTGTGGATCACCGCCACGATCCTGGTGCTCCTCGCCGGCGTTCCCGGCACCGCCGACGCCTACATCGGGCCGGGGGCCGGCTTCGCGGTGCTCGGTTCCTTCGCGGTGATCTTCGTGACCATGCTCCTCGCCGGCGTCTCCATCCTCGCCTGGCCGTTTCGCACCGTGTGGCGGATGATCCGCCACCGCCGCACGTCCAAGCCTTTGGTCAAGCGGGCAGTCTTCATCGGCTTCGACGGCCAGGACGCCGCCATCACCGAGCGAATGATGGCCGAGGGCAAGCTGCCCAACTACTCCAAGCTCGCCGAACGGGGCTGCTACCGAAAGCTCCGGACAACCTACCCCTCCATCACTCCGGTGGCATGGTCGACCTTCTCCACCGGGACCAACCCCGGCCGGCATAACATCTTCGACTTCCTCGACCGTGACCCCCGCACCTACCTGCCCCGGCTGAGCTCCACCCACATCGGCTCGGTGGAACGTTTCCTCAAGCTCGGCAAGCTCCGCATCCCCCTGAAGAAACCGGACATCCGGCTGCTTCGCAAATCCAAACCGTGGTGGAGCATTCTCGGTGAGCACAACATCTGGAGCACCGTCATCCGGGTGCCGATCACCTTCCCGCCCGACGAGTTCTACGGCGCCCAGCTCGGCGCCATGTGCATCCCCGATCTCCTCGGCACCCAGGGAACCTTCATGCTCTTCACCACCCGCCCGGAGACCGAGAGCTTCCAGGAGGGTGGGATGCGGCTGCCTCTGAGCCGAAACGGCTCGGCCAGCAGCTTCGAGGCCACCGTCAAGGGTCCGGAAAACGCCTTCTACGAAGGCAACCCGCCCATGGAGCTGCCGCTGCACATCGAGGTCGACCGGGCGGCGGCCGCGGCCACCGTGGCGGTCAACGGATCCCGGGTCGACCTCCAGCTCGGCGAGCTCAGCGACTGGATCAAGCTCGAGTTCAAGGCTATCGCGGGGATGAAGGTCGCCGGCCTGACCCGCATGGTGCTCACCGAGGCGGGCGAGCACGTGTCGCTCTACATGAGCCCCATCAACATCGAGCCGGGCAAGCCCGCCATGCCCATCTCCCACCCCTCGTACTACTCGAGCTACCTCGAGAAGAAAATCGGACCCTACGCCACCCTCGGCCTCGCCGAGGACACCTGGGCGCTCAACGAGAAGGTCACCGACGACGGCACCTTCTGGACCCAGACCCAGGACGTGGACGACGAGCGGGAGAGGATGCTCGATATTGCCCTCGACCGGCTGCGCAGCGGCGCCCTGGTCACGGTCTTCGACGCCACCGACCGGGTCAACCACATGTACTGGCGCTACACCGAGGATGGCCACCCGGCCGCCGCCGGCATCGATGATCCCGAGTACGCCGACGCCATCGAGCAGCAGTACATCCGCAACGACGGCATCGTCGGGCGGGTTCTCGAAAAGATCAACGACGACGATGTTCTCTTCGTGCTGTCCGACCACGGCTGCACCTCGTTCCGCCGCGGCGTCAACCTCAACGCCTGGCTCCTCGAGGAGGGCTACCTCACCCTCAAGGCGGGAGCGGATCCGACCGAACCCTGGCTGCAGTCTGTGGACTGGTCGAGGACCACGGCCTACGCCGTGGGATTGGTCGGGATCTTCCTCAACGTCAAAGGCCGGGAGGCCCACGGCGTCCTCGAGCCCGGAGACGAGGCGAACGCGGTCAAGGCCGAGATCGCGGCCAAGTTGAAGGGCCTCGTCGACAGCGATACCGGCGAGGTGGCGATCAACGAGGCCTTCGACACCGATGCGCTCTACCGCGGTCCCTACAAGGGCAATGCGCCCGACCTGCTGATGGGCTACAACCACGGCTACCGGATCTCGTGGGACTGCGCCTCAGGCGTGGTTGCCGGCAGGGTCTTCGAGGATAACGTCAAGGCCTGGAGCGGCGACCACATCGTCGATCCGCGGCTCGTTCCCGGCATCATGCTGTGCAACCACGACGTGAAATCAGATGACCCGCACATCGTCGACATGGCGCCCACGGTTTTGAACCTCTTCGGCATCCGTCCGCCGGGACACATGGATGGGTCGGCACTGTTGGACAAGGAATCGCTATGAGGGTGCCACGTTCACCATTGCACCATTGTGCCGGTGGCAGTCAGGCACTATTCAACGGCCGCGTTCACAATGGTGCAATGGTGAACGTGGCACCCCGGAGGTAGATATGTTCGGAAGCACCAAGATCAAGCTCGACAGCTCGCTCATCGAGCGCATCCGGAAGTTCGCCGAGATCGCCGGCTACTCGTCCCCCGAGGAGTTCATCACCCACGCCCTCGAAAAAGAGCTCGCACTGCTCGAGGACGCCGAGGACGAGGAGGAGATCAAGAAGCGCCTCCAGGGCCTCGGCTACATGTCGTAGGAGACACCATCGATGGCGATTCATACCACGACGCGCAACTGCGGGCGGGACCCCCGCAATCGTGCATTGAGGGACGCGTGGAGTCACCGAGCATGACCGCTATCAACGCCGTTCTCGGCGCCATCATCGACGTGTTGCAGGTGCCCTTCCGCGGGTTGCCTGCCGTCGTCGGGGTGATCGTGTGGTCGATTCCGGTGTCCGTCTTCGCCCTGTGGGTCTTCGGCAAGACCTCCAATCAGGCCAAGATCGCCGAAGTCAAGAACAAGATCGCGGCATCGCTCTTCGAGATCCGGCTCTTCAATGACGACCTGCGCGCCATCGCCCGCGCCCAGTGGGAGATTCTCGGGCACGTCCTGAAGTACCAGGCCCTGGCCCTGGTGCCCATGGTCTTCATCCTGCCGCCCCTGGTTCTGCTCATGGTGCAGCTCCACCAGTACTACGGCTTTCGCGGCTTCGCTCCCGGAGAGACCGCTCTGCTGCGGGTGGAGCTCGCCGAAACCGGCGACGAACGGCCCGACCTGGTCCTCGACGTCCCCGACGGGTTGCACCTGGAGACTCCGGCGGTGTGGGTCCCCGCCCTCGGCGAGCTCAACTGGCGGCTCGCCGCCGACGAGCCCGGCGACTACGAGCTCGATTTCACCCTCGACGGCGTGACCGCGACCAAGACCATCAGGGTTTCCGACCGCGTGGTGCGGCTCTCGCCGGAGCGGCCGCCGAGCAGCTTCATGGACCAGCTCGAGTGGCCCTCCGAGCGGCCCCTGCCGGCCGACGGCGCCATCCAGCGCATCACCATCGCCTACCCCGAAGCGGCCATGGCCGTCCTCGGCTGGAGCTGGAGGTGGAGCTTCGCCTGGATGGTGGTGTTCTTCGTGTTGACGATGGTTTTTGCTTTCGCGCTGAGAAAGCCAATGGGGGTGGAACTCTAGAAGGCACGAAGGTCAGCGCTCCCTTCGATCGCTCGTGAGAAGGACCATTGCATCGGATCACTCGAGTGAGCTTCAAGCCGGTGACCGCCCACTTTGACCTTCCCAACGCTCCTACCTGCTCAACGCCTGACTCCTAACCTACTAACCTCCTAACCTTCTATCTTCTGGCTCATCCCGCAAATGCCGGGATGATCCCAAGTTCTGAGTTCTCAGTTTTCAGTTCTTAGTTATCATCGCAAGGAACGGTGCGGCGATTAAGGCAGGGCTTATTCAAGCAGGAGCGCCAGCGGTTCAAGCAGATTCAGCCGGTGATAGCCGACGCTGTGACGCATGCGATGACTGCGATGAAACTCATAACTCAAAACTCATAACTCAAAATTATGGATCATCCCGCCAGTTGCGGGATGATCCTAACTTCTTAACCTCCTAACCCTCTCACTTTTCATCCTTCTCACCTACTATGTACACCGTGACTCGATCCACGACCTCCACCGGCGCTCTCGCGATCTGCGTCGCCGCAGCTCTCTGGGGCCTGGACGGCGTCGTGCTCACCCCTCGGCTGTCGAACCTCGCGGTGCCCTTCGTGGTCTTCCTGCTGCACGTTGTCCCCTTCGGTCTCATGCAGCCGGTCCTCTTCCGGTGCTGGGGCCGCCTCCAGGCTTTCGACCGACGGACCTGGCTGGTGCTTTTCCTCGTCTCGCTCACCGGCGGCCTGATCGGCACCCTGTGCATCGTCAAGGCGCTGTTCATCGTCGAGTTCAAGCAGCTCAGCGTGGTGGTGCTGCTGCAGAAGCTGCAGCCCGTCTTCGCCATCCTCCTCGCCGCCGTCCTGCTGAAGGAACAGCTCAGCGCCCGCTTTGTCGCGTGGGCGGCGGCCGCCGTCAGCGGCGGCTATCTGTTGACCTTCGGTCTCCAGGGCCCCGATCTCTCCGGGGGCGACCAAACCTTTCACGCCGCCGTGTTCGCGATTGTCGCCGCGGCCTGCTTCGGCGCCGCCACCGTCTTCGGCAAGCTCCTGCTCGGCACGGTGGACTTTATGACCGCCACCTTCGCACGTTACGGTCTCACCTCGGTCCTTGCCGCGTCCTACCTGGTCCTCGCGGGCGTCGGCCTGCCTTTCTCGGCGACGACTCCCGGGAACTGGGCCATCGTCGTGCTGATCTCGCTGACCACGGGCTCCGGCGCGATCTTCCTCTACTACTGGGGTCTTACCCGGGTCAAGGCGACGGTGGCGACCATCTGCGAGCTCTGCCTGCCGCTGAGCGCCGTGGTGCTCGACCACGTGGTCAACGGCGCCAGGCTCGGCGCGTGGCAGTGGGTCGGCGGGTTCGTCCTCATCGGATCCATCCTGCGAATCTCGACGATGAAGGCCGACCCGAAAGCGGTCAACCCGGCGGAAGGGGAAAGGCGCGCGGAAGGCGAGCCTCGACGGCGTACGTGAGCAGCGCCCTCGTGGCTTTGAGCGTGATCCAGTGCGACGGCTCGTGGCTCCCCGGCAGACCAAGCATCTTGGGAACCGACGAAACCCGGTCCCATCGGCCCTTGCTGTCCTGAACGCGCTGCAGCTTCGCGAGGATCCGATCCCACCCGTCCCGGTAGGGGACCCCGACCTCGACAAAGGCGGCGAAGATCTCGGCGAGGTCGGTGCGGTGGAAGTTCGGGTGTCCCAGGGTTGTGAGGTTGTTGCCGCCGGAGCAGATCAGACGTTGATCCAGGGCGGCGACGGCGCGATCGCGAAGCCCCGACCGGTCGCACGCGGCGCCGGCTCTCAACACGGCCACCGCCGCCGAGGGGTCGTCTTCCCAGACCTCGGTCGCTTCGAACCAGGCGAGCCATTCCTGCACCCGAGCGTGCCTGCACCACCCGAGGTCGGCCATCGCCTCCAGGGTTCGGGCGGTGACCACGACATCGGATTCGGCGCCCGCTTTCTCCGCGAGCCCGCCTTCGCCGGGAGCCTCCAAAAGCAACCGCTCGGAGGCGGCGTGCAACCGAGGATCCTCCGGATCGGCGCCCCACTGGACTGCCGCGAGAAGGCGCCAGCCCGGCCCACGGTGGTCTGCCCAGAACGACGAGTCCGAACTCCAGCTCCCGTCCGGCTGCAGGTCTTTCAGCAGGTCCGCCACCGGGGAGCAGGCGTTGGCGCCGCTTCGCGCCCGCCGCACCGCCGGGCTGTCCGTCGGCCGGCCGACGAGCTCGACGAGCACCCGCCAAAGAAGGTTCGGCCGCGTCTCGTCGAGCAGCCAGGGGAGGGAGTCTCCGCAGAGGGCTTCCCATCCTTCGGCACAGACAGGGGGATCGTCACGTATCACTGCCACCATTGTTGCACCGAGACGACCCGGTAACCACCTTTTGCACGAATGCATGATTTATCGAACGTGCAAGTCCGATATGCGGGTCGTTAAAGCCGTCCCATCTTCTTTTGCTGGATGCTGTGCCGCAGCACTCTCAGCTGGCCTTCGATCCGGCTGATCCTCCGGTTGCGCTCCTGCAAGCCCTGCTGGTCGCTGAGGTCCGGCTGATCCGATCTGGTGTTCCGCAGCTTTTTGTCCATCTCGAACTCGAGCTTTTTCATCTGTTCGAGGCTCAACCGCTTGAGCGTCACCGCCGACAAGAGCGTGTACCCGTCACACACCTGCCGCGCCATCGCCGGCGCCGATCCGCCCATGAAAGTGCCCATACTTCAGGCCTCCTTGCGCCTCCCATCCTACAGCAGGCGACGCACGGCACCTTCACGTTGGCTTCAATACACCGTCCACGAGTTCGCGTACGCGGTCGGCGCGGTCGGCCAACTCGACGTCGTTGGTGAGCCATACCGAGGTCCTGCCCACCGACGCCCGAACGAGAGCCGACCGCCAGAGTTCGGTTCGCCGGTTGTCCACCCACGGACCGGGATCGACGGCCACCACAACCCGATAGTGCGACACGAGAACCCGGCCCGCAAGCACCAGCAGTCGATGGAAGGGCTCCAGAGGTTCGCCGTCCGCGGTCATCGGGCGTCCTTCGAGAGCCCTGGCGACCTCGGCGAGGCCACACGCGTCCCGCACCGCCGCCAGCGTGCTCCGGTCGGGAGCCTCGTCGCGGAGAACGCCGAGGTTGTCGTCCAGGGTCCCGGCGATGAAAGGCTCGCCAGGGGCCACCACCGCCACCAGCCGGTCCGAGGTCTCGAGGCGACAACCGTCGATGTTGACGTCACCGTCGAAGGCTTCTTTTCTGCCGGAGAAAACCTCGGCAAATGTCTGCGCCGCGACCATGTCGTCACACAGCACCGCCAGGGACTCCCCTGCTCTGAGATCGAGGTCGATGGGGCTCGTCGCCGGCAGGTGATCCTCCGACGCCACCACCCCCCTCAGACTGACCGTGCCTCGCACCTCCCGGTCCGGGGGGCCGATGACGTTGCCGGTGTCGGACTTCGCGGTCTCGAAAACCGTTCCCAGCTGACGGGCGGCGATCAGGAGAACCGCCGGCGCCATCCAGCCGCCGCCGTCGGCAGCGAGCAGCCCCGGAGCAGCAGCCAGGGTGAGGGACCACCCGAGGAGAGAGAGCATGTCGGCTGCGTCGGGCCGGCCACGGTCCTCCCGGGCCAACCATCTCGCAGCGGCGGCCACAGCGGCGGCCATGACCAACCAGATCCACAACGGGCTGCGCCATCCGGCCGACAGCGCGATGAAGAGCACGGCGGACGCCGCGACGAGCCCACTCGCCCAGGGCTCGGCCGCCCGATCCCGCCGGACCTGGAGGTGGACCAGCGCCGCCCCCGCGACGGCCAGGGCGGACCAGCGCGGCGCCAGCAGTATCAACCATGGAAGAGCTGCGAGGAGCACCGCGTGGTACCATCCGGCGATTGTCGGCCAGGGAATTCCCATGTGCCGATAGTACCCCAAGGCGCCACCCTCCGCATTGATGCACTGTGGTTCATGTTCGAAGGGTGGCGGCACTGCACGACGACCACTATGCACCAATGGGAAGGGTGGCACCTCATGACGCGCGATGACTCGTACTTCGACCTCTATCAGGTGGACTCGCTGCTCTCCGACGAGGAGCGGATGGTCCGCGACTCGGTGCGCGAGTGGGTCACCGCCCGCGTGCTGCCGGAGATCGAGGACTGGGCCTGGGACTGCCGCTTCCCCACCGAGCTCATCCCCGAGATGGGCGAGCTCGACTTCCTCGGCGCCCCCTACTCCGACTACGACCTCCCCGGCCTCAACGCCGTCGCCTACGGGCTGATCAACCAGGAGCTCGAGCGCGCCGACTCCGGTCTTCGTTCCTTCGTTTCAGTCCAGACCTCGCTGGTCATGTTTCCCATCCTCCAGTGGGGTTCTCCGGAACAGAGAGACCGGTGGATCCCCGCCCTGGGAAGCGGCCGGGCGGTGGGATGCTTCGGTCTCACCGAACCCGACTTCGGATCCAACCCCGGCGGCATGCGCACCCGCGCCGTCCGCGACGGCGACGCGTGGGTGCTCAACGGCGAAAAGGCGTGGATCACCAACGGCGGCATCGCCGACGTGGCAGTGATCTGGGCGCGAACCGACGACGGGGTCCGCGGATTCCTCGTCGAGCGCGGGACCGAGGGTTTCGAGACCTACGAGCACAAAGGCAAGTACTCGCTTCGGGTCTCGGTGACCTCGCAGCTGGCCTTTTCCGACTGCCGTATCCCGGCCGAGAACATGCTGCCCGGCACCACCGGGCTGAAGAACGCCCTCATGTGCCTGAATCAAGCGCGCTTCGGCATTGCCTGGGGAGCTCTGGGGTCGGCCATGGCGACCTTCTCCGCCGCCCTCCAGTACGCCACCACCCGAACCCAGTTCAGAGATCGTCCCATCGCGGCGCACCAGATCACCCAGGTCAAGCTCGCCGATATGTACTCGGAGATCGTCAAGGGACAGCTACTCGCTCTCCAGCTCGGTCGCATGAAGGACGCCGGAACCCTGCGCCACGAAGCCGTTTCCCTCGCCAAGCGCAACAACGTCGCAGTGGCCCGGGACTGCGCACGAACCGCGCGCGAGATTCACGGCGCCAATGGTATCGTCAACGAGTACAGCCTGATGCGGCACATGATGAACATGGAGACGGTCGTCACCTACGAGGGAACCCACGACATTCACACCTTGGTCTTGGGAAACTACCTCACCGGCATTCCCGCATTTTAATGGCTCTTCGAGCTCGTGCCCGCTGCACCAAATCCGTGGTAGCGGCAGTTGAAATGATGAGTGATGACTTCATCGCAGGAGCAAGAGCTCGAACGTGAAGTCGCTCAACGTCGCTTCTCGGCGCATCGCCGCGATCGAAACTCCTCCCTCAGAAAGCTCGCCTCTCGGCCTGAAGACATGCGACGCCATTCAGCATTCGTCATTCAGCATTCATCATTGGAATACCCCCGAGCCAAGAAATTCCAAGACGGAAGCCCTTTTACGAACTTAAAGGGTGGCACTTTCGGAATTCAGGACCTATATTGTTTGAAACGGTATCGAAATCGATCGCGGTACGGAAGAACGACATCCCGAGCGAAGGTATCAGGAGACGCGCCATCGCGTCCCGATCGACCTTCATTGAGCTCCTCCTTCATCAGGCTCCTCCCCCGGGAGCCATCTTTTTTGTCCTCCCACCCGTTGGGCAGGCGGGGAGGAAGATGCGAGATTCGAGTTGTGAGATCCGGGGTGCTAAGCTGCGGCCATGCAGTGGATCGTCAGCCTGACGCCGGAGGTTTCCGAGGACCCGTGCACCGCCATCGCGAGTCCGCCCGACGGCGCATCGGTCGTCGAGCTGCGGGTGGATCTCTTCCCGACCATCGACATCGCGACGGCAATCGCTTCCTGTCCCCTCCCCGTGCTGGCGACTCTGCGTTCCACTGCCGAGGGAGGGCGCGGATCCGTCGATCCGGTCGTTCGAAAGAGAACCCTCGCCGTTGCCCGCGACGCCGGGGCGGCCCTCATCGATCTCGAGTTCGCCCGCGACGCCACAGTTGCGGATGAGATCGGGCTGGCTCCCGAGCAGATCGTATTGTCCTGGCACGATTCAGCGGGAACCCCCGATGATTTCGAGGCCACCGTCGCCGCTCTCCACGCGAGCCGCGCCCGTATCGTCAAAGCGATCCCGACGGCAGGCAGCCTCGCCGATCTCGAGCGCGTGCTCGCCCTCCACTCCCGCTTCAATCACCGACGGGCTCACAACCGCCGCCTGATCACCTTCGCCATGGGGACGGTGGGCATCGCCAGTCGCATCCTCGCCCCGCTGCTCGGCCCGCACCTGAGCTTCGCGGCCTGGCACGAGGGCGCCGCCGCCGCTCCCGGCCAGCTCACCATCCGCCGGATCGAGGCCGTCATGGGCCACCTCCAGGGCCGCCCTCGTCGCCTCTACGGAGTCGTCGGCTCCGATGTCGGCCGCAGTCTGAGCCCGGTCCTGCACGGCGCCGCCTACAAGGCCCTCGGACTGCCCTACCTCTTCGTACCGGTCAGCGTCCCCGATGATGCCGACCTGGCCGAGATCTTCACCGAGCTCGGCGGTGGCCTTTTCGACCGCGCGGGCCTCGCCGCCCACGGTTGGGCGGTCACCACTCCGTACAAAGGGCTCGCCGCTGCGGCGGCCGAGATGGTCGCCCCCCGTGTGGTGCGGGCAGCCGCAGCAAACACCCTCGTCCTGCGCGAGGCGGGGATGGCCGCCGACAATACCGACGCCGACGGCGTGGTTGCGTCGCTGCTCGCCCTCGGGCAACAGCTCGAAGGTCGTACCGCGCTGGTCCAGGGAACCGGCGGCGCGGCCCGCGGCGCCGCCGTCGGTCTCTACCTCGCCGGTGCTGAGGTCTCCATTCGCGGTCGCGACGCGGCTCGGACCCGAACCGTCGCGGATGTGCTCGAGATCAACGCCCTGGAACCGGATGAGCCTCCCGAGCGAGCCGCGATTCTCGTCAACGCCACTCCCCTGGGCTCGTCACCCGACGACCACCTGCCCTTCTCCGAAACGGAAATCAGCGCGGCCGGCGCCATCGTCGACATGGTCTACGCCGACGACGAGACTCCCCTGGCAGTCGCGGCCCGAAAGGCCGGCGTGCCCAGCGCCGACGGCATCGACGTGCTCGCCCACCAGGCCTTCGCCCAATTCGCTGCATTCACGGGCAAGCTGCCGCCCAAGGAGGCGATGCTCGCCGCCGTGGGCCGGAGCCTCGGGCAGGAAGAGGAAGAGGCCACGACCTGAGCACGAAAGCAGGCGCCCGCACGCCGCAGCAACGACGACTGAAATACGGGCGCCGCATCGGGAGTTCTGCGAAGAGATGACGTCGAGCTCTTCGCCGCCCGACCCTTGGCCATCTGATGCCGATCACAGCTGTCCTCGGTGATAGAATCCCCCCGCGGGTCTCAGCTGATCTTGAGGCTCTGACTCACCTCCCTGAAAGGACCACCATGACCACGGAATCCACCACCTTCAAGGTTGCCGACATCGACCTCGCCGACTGGGGCCGCCGCGAGATCAACATCGCCGAAAAAGAAATGCCCGGGCTCATGGCCGTGCGCGAAAAGTACGGCCCGGCCAAACCCCTCTCCGGGGCGAGGATCTCGGGGTCCCTGCACATGACGATCCAAACCGCGGTACTCATCGAGACCCTGGTCGAGCTCGGCGCGGATGTCCGCTGGGCATCGTGCAACATCTTCTCGACCCAGGATCACGCGGCCGCCGCCATCGCCGCCACCGGCGTCCCGGTCTTCGCCTGGAAGGGCGAAAGCCTCGAGGAATACTGGTGGTGCACCAAGCAGGCCCTCACCTGGCCGGACGGTACGGGACCGCACCTGGTGGTCGACGACGGCGGCGACGCGACCTTGATGATCCACCGCGGCCACGCCGCGGAGAACGATCCGTCGATCCTCGACGAGCCCACCGACAACAAGGAGATCGCCATCATCAACCGGCTCCTCGCCGAGACCGCCACCCGGGCGCCCCACTTCTGGTACGATCTCGTGGCCGGTTGGAAGGGCGTCTCCGAGGAGACCACCACCGGCGTCCACCGCCTCTATCAGATGGAGGAGCGCGGCGAGCTGCTTGTCCCTGCCATCAACGTCAACGACTCGGTGACCAAGTCCAAGTTCGACAACATCTACGGCTGCCGCCACTCCCTCGTCGACGGCATCAACCGTGCCCTGGACGTCATGATCTCGGGCAAGATTGCCGTGGTCTGCGGCTTCGGCGACGTCGGCAAGGGCTCGGCCGACTCCCTCGCGGGGCAGAAGGCCCGGGTCTGGGTCACTGAGGTCGACCCGATCTGCGCCCTCCAGGCGTGCATGGCCGGCTACAAGGTGACGACCGTTGAGGACAGCCTCGGCGAAGCCGACATCTACGTCACCACGACCGGCAACCGCGACGTCATCACCGCCGAGCACATGTCGAAGATGAAGGACCAGGCCGTCGTCTGCAACATCGGTCACTTCGACAACGAGATCGAAGTGGACCGGTTGAACGACTGGCCGGGAGTCGTCCGCGAAACCGTCAAGCCCCAGGTGGACAAGTACACCTTCCCGGACGGTCACTCGATCTTCCTGCTCGCCGAAGGCCGGCTCATCAACCTCGGTTGCGCCACAGGACACCCGAGCTTCGTGATGTCCAACAGCTTCGCCAACCAGGTGCTCGCGCAGCTCGACCTGTGGTCCAACCCGCACGAGGTCGGGGTGTCCACTCTGTCGAAGGAGCTCGACGAAGAGGTCGCCCGGCTCCACCTGAACAAGCTCGGAGCCAGGTTGACCACCCTCACGCCGGAGCAGGCCGACTATATCGGCGTCCCTGTGGAAGGACCGTACAAACCGGACTCGTATCGGTACTGACCCGCGATCACGGCGTTTTCCGGGAGCGCTGACTGCCGCACGGTGGCTGGTCCCGAGGCCTGACACTCACCTGCGGCCTGACGCCGGCACAGCACCCGCGCTCGTTGTGCAATAATCCTGCGTACGGCTACGTTGAAACCAGAGTTAAACGATTGCGAACGGCGATCGAAACCGAACTCGGACTCGAAACCGAGTCGAACCGGACCCACAACGAGAAGGAGTCAAAAATGAAACGAACTCTCGGATTGCTCATCATCCTCGGACTGGCGGCCACCCCGGCGATGGCTCAGAAGGTCACCATCGACTACGCCCATGACTACGACTTCGACGCCCTCGAGACCTTCATGTACGTCGACACGGAAGAGTCCAACATGAGCAACCCTATGATGCATGACCGCATCGTGGGCATGATCAAAGCGAAGCTCAAGGCCGGCGGCGCTGTCGAAACATCCGAAAACCCCGACGCCTTCATCACCTACCACATCACCACCGCGGAGAAGACCAACTACACCACCACCTCCTTCGGCTACGGCGGTTACTGGGGCGGCTGGGGTGGTTACGGCCGCTACGGCTACGGCGGATACGGCCCGGGCATGGCGTCGTCCACCACCACCGCGCGCAACTACACCGAAGGCACCCTGATCTTCGATCTGTACGACGCGGCGGAGAAGAAGATGATCTGGCGTGCCACCGGCACCGTGACGGTAAAGGACGACCCCGATAAGCAGGCGAAGCAGGTCGAGAAGATCCTCAACAAAATCGGCAAGAAGTGGCGCAAGATCATGAACGGAAAAGGCAAGTAATCGCTGCCATAAATCCCGCTTCCAGCTCGAGACCCGGCCCCGGCCGGGTCTTTTTTCTCATCCGGGGCCGGGTGAGTTGACCGTGGTCAAGGCCGGATCGACACCGCCAACCCAATATTTCCCATAGACGTGTGCAACGACCTCATTGGAAAAAGACCACAACTGCTGGAGGGAACGAAATGCGATACGCAGGCCTACATCGGCTGGAAGCCCACCGAAAGCCTGTCCGTCAAATTCGGCCTTCAGGAAGTCATCATCGACAACGCTCGGTTTATCGGCAACGTCGGCTGGCGCCAGAACCACCAA
>JAZBOQ010000078.1:0-26272 GCA_036351195.1 Thermoanaerobaculales bacterium
CACCTGCTCAATGACGTGCGCGCTTTCGAAAAGATGCTCGACGAGGATCTCTTCGAGAAGGACATCCGACGCATCGGCGCCGAGCAGGAGCTGTTTCTCGTCGATCGCAACTGGCGCCCGGCGCCCATCGCCACCGAGGTTCTCGCACTGGTGGACGACCCGCATTTCACCACCGAGCTCGCCCGCTTCAACCTGGAGTTCAACCTCGACCCGCTGATCTTCGGCGGCACCTGTCTGAGCGCCATGGAGTGGCAGGTCGGGGAGCTCCTGGGGAAGGTTCGGGAGGCCGCACGGCGCTGCGGCGGCGAGGTGCTTCTGACCGGGATCCTGCCGACGCTGGTCAAGTCCGATCTCGGTATGGAAGCGATGACGCCCAACCCGCGCTACTTCGCTCTCAACGACGCCATGACCCGCCTCAAGGGAGGGGCCTACGAGTTCTACCTCAAGGGGGTGGACGAACTCCACCTCAACCACGAGTCGATCATGGCCGAGGCCTGCAACACCAGCTTCCAGGTCCACTTCCAGGTGGCGCCGCATGAGTTCGCCAGGCTGTACAACATCGCCCAGGCGGTGGCGGGCCCGGTGATGGCCGCGGCGGTCAACTCGCCGCTGCTCTTCGGCAAGCGGCTGTGGCGAGAGACCCGGGTCGGCCTGTTCCAGCAGTCCATCGATACCCGCCGCTCGACTCCGCACATGCGCGAACAGGCGCCGCGGGTGAGCTTCGGCCGGCAATGGGTTCAAGAATCGGCGCTGGAGATCTTTCGCGAGGACATCGGTCGATTCCGCACCCTGCTCTCCACCGAGCCCGACGACGATCCCTTCGAGGAGCTCGACCAGGGCCGGGTGCCATCGCTCAAGGCCCTCAGACTCCACAACAGCACCGTCTACCGTTGGAACAGGGTCTGCTATGGAATCTCCGACGGCAAGCCGCATCTGCGGATCGAGAACCGGATCCTGCCTTCGGGGCCGACGCCCCGCGACGAGGTCGCCAATGCCGCATTCTGGTTCGGCCTGGTCAGCGGCTGCATGGTGCGCTACGGCGACATCACCGAGCACATGAGCTTCGAGGACGCCCACGCCAATTTCTTCGCGGCCGCCGAGCTCGGACTCAACGCCCAGCTGCAGTGGGTCGGTGGTGATCTCGCGCCGGCCGACCGGCTGATTCTCGATGAGCTGCTGCCCATCGCGCGCGAGGGGCTGCACGCGTCCCATGTCGACGGCGGCGACATCGACCTCTACCTCAAGGTCATCGAAGAGAGGGTCTTGTCGCGCCACACCGGCGCCCAGTGGCAGTTGATGAGCTTCGGCTCCATGGATATCCAGGCGCCCCTTTCGGAGCGGCTGTCGGCGGTCACCGCAGCCATCGCGGCACGCCAGCAGAGCGGCGAGACGGTCGCGTCGTGGCCGCTGGCGGAGATTGAAGAGGGCGGCGGGTGGAAACAGAGCTACCTGAACGTCGAAAACTGTATGGACACCGACCTCTTCACGGTCGCCGAGACCGAACCCGTGGACCTGGTGGCCAATTTGATGGTCTGGAACAACATCCGGCACGTCATGGTGGAAGATCCGGATCACCGGCTCGTCGGGATGGTCTCCCAGCGGGCGCTGATCAAACTGGTCGGGACCTACCACCCCGAGCACGGCGACGGGCCATTGGCGGTTTCCGAGATCATGAAGCGCGACCCGGTCACCGTGACCCCCGATACGGCGACCGTCGAGGCGATCAACACCATGCGCCACAACGGTTGGTCCTGCCTGCCGGTGGTCGAGGACGGCCAACTGGTCGGCGTTGTCACCGAGAACAGGCTCATGGCGCTCGCCGGTCAGCTTCTCGAGGAGCAGCTGCGCGAGTCAGGGCCTGCGGATTGAGCTCGTTCCCGTCAAGCAACCCTGGTGGAGACGGCGTCGTTCCCGATCCAGAAACCAGCGGTTTTTGAGCAAGGTATAGGGAACCCAGGATTTGCGCGGAGGCGTACTGTTGTGCGCCGCACCAGAAAATCCGCAGGTTGACGACAAGATTGCCGAAAACCGCCGTTTCTGGACGGGAACGAGCTAGAATCTTCCTCACAGCAGAGGGGGAGATAATGGCGGAACACGAGTTCAAGCCCTACGTACCGGCTTCGACATCGATGGCGGAGCTGACCTTCAAGGCAGTTTTTCTCGGCGTGATCATGGCGGTCGTCCTGGGGGCCGCGAACGCCTATCTCGGAATGAAGGTCGGCCTGACCGTGGCCGCCACATTCCCGGCCGCCGTGGTCGCCATGGCGGCCCTTCGCATCTTCAAGGGCAACATCCTCGAAGAGAACATCGCCAGGACCACCGCCTCGGTGGGCGAATCCCTGGTCGCCGGGGCGATCTTCACCATCCCGGCGTTCATCATCAGCGGGGCATGGGATGAGTTCAACCTCCGCGACGCCACCGCCATCATGCTCATCGGCGGCGTCCTCGGTGTCCTCTTCGTCATCATCCTCAGGCGGGCGTTGGTGGTGGAAGCGGAGCTGCCTTTTCCCGAGAGCGTTGCGGCGTCCGAGATCGTCAAGGCCGGACAGAAGGGCCAGACCGGCGCCGGTCTGGTCTTCGGCGCCATGGGGATCGCCGCGGTGTGGGAGCTGTTCAAGAACGACGCCGGGATTCACTTCATCAAGGACAAGGCGCAGCACTTCGTCCACTTCGGCAAGTCCGCCATCGAGATCGTGGGCAACAAGATCGAGTATGCCGGCGGGATGCTGCTCTCGACCCCGGAGGCCTCGCCCATGGTCATGGGCGTGGGATTCATCGTGGGCCTGAGGATCTCGGCGATCCTCTTCGCCGGCGCCGTCGCCGGGTGGCTGGTGCTGGTGCCGCTGGCGCTCTTCCTCAACCCGGGGGTCTCGGCGGGGGTGGCGGATGAGGGTTTCGTCGCGTTGGCGGTGGACGTGTGGTTTCGCCAGATTCGGCCGCTGGCGGTGGGGACGATGATCGTCTCGGCGTTCTACACGCTTTACACCCTGCGCGAATCCCTGATCAGCGGGATCACCAAGGTCTACGCTGCGGTGAAGGGCGGCGACGCCGGTGGGCCGGCTCTGGACCGCACCGAGCAGGATCTCAACCTCAAGTGGATCTTGGTCGCCATCGGCGTCATGGCCGTGCCCATGTTCCTGCTGTATCGGTACTTCGCCGCTTCGACTCCGGGCGCGCTGGTGCTCACTGTCGTCATGCTGATCCTCGGCATCCTCTTTGCCGCGGTTGCCGGTTACCTGGTGGGGCTTGTCGGCAACTCCAACAACCCCATTTCGGGTCTGACCCTGTCGGCCCTGGTGATCTCCGCGGTGCTGATGGTGCTCATGGGCGTCACCGGTGTGCACGGTCTCGCCGCAGTGCTCGGGGTCTCGGGGGTCGTCTGCTGCGCCGCCGGAGTCGCCGGCGATATGATGCAGGACTTCAAGGTCGGCCACATCCTCGGCGGGACGCCGTGGAAGATGCAGGTGGGCGAGCTCATCGGCGTCGTCGCCGCGGCCTTCGCCATGCCGGTGCTGCTGATGGTTCTCGATCAGGCGTACTCCATCGGCTCCGCCGAGCTGCCGGCGCCCCAG
The DNA here is from genome assembly GCA_036351195.1 of Thermoanaerobaculales bacterium. GTDB lineage: Bacteria > Acidobacteriota > Thermoanaerobaculia > Thermoanaerobaculales > Sulfomarinibacteraceae > JAHECW01. Next base: position 3,573 of record JAZBOQ010000078.1, read on the forward strand.
GCGGGGCTCATGGCCCTCATGGGCAAGGGCATCGTCGGCGGAGAGATGGCGTGGCCGCTGGTCATCGTCGGGATGTTCCTCGGCGTGGCGCTGATCCTGATCAAGGCGCCCGCCCCCATGCTCATCGCGGTGGGCATGTACCTGCCCTTCCCGACCACGTCGGCGGTCTTCGTCGGCGGCGTCTTTCGCGCGATCATGGACTGGTTCCTCGGACGCCGCGACGCCTCCGACGAGGAGAAGACCAAGGCCGAGAACTCCGGCGTCCTCGTGGCGTCCGGCCTCATCGCCGGTCAGAGCCTCATGGCGGTCCTGCTCGCCTTCATCGTGCTCTATGAGCAGGCCAAGCTCGGAATGGCCGAGACCGAACACCTGCTGCCAACCCTCGGCAACAGCTTCGGCGCCGGACTGTTGGTCTACCCGCTGCTCCTGCTGTTGCTGGTGTGGCTGCCGCTGCACCGTTCGCGCTCGTGAACATCGAAGTCGATCAACAGATCATGAGCTGTGTGCCTCGTCGGCTCGGCCCCTGGCGGGCCGACGAGAGTGGGAAGGTCGTGGTCGAGCGGCCGAAGCCGGGAAACCGCGGTCTTCGGGTGGTGATCGACAACCTGCGGTGGCTCATGTCCCACCCGAAGATCCGCCTCGACGAGCTCGGGAGCTTTGTCTGGCAGCGCCTGGACGGCGAGTCGACCCTCGCCGAGATCGCCGAGGCGACCGCAGCCGCCTTTCCCGACCGCGCCGACGGGATCGATGAACGCCTCGCCCTCTTCGCCACCGCCCTGCAGCATCAGGGGTTGATCGAGCTGCGGGTTCCCACCGGGTGACGGGCATCCGGCGCCACTGACGCGACACGGCTCGCGGTGTCCGGATGCCGCCTTTGACACGCCTCGAGAGTGTGCTACCTTACTTGATAAGGCGTCTCAGTCTAAATTAATGAGAAGGTCGAGTCTCCCTCCGGGCGACGGGTCGAGCCGTGGTCACCGCGAATTCTCGTGGGTGGTGGGTCGGATCAGATCAACGGATGGTGTGCGCAAGGGAGAAGTCATGAAGAATGTGTTGTGGATGGCAATGATCGCAGCCGTCGGAGTCGCGTCGGGTGGTGTTGCCTCAGCGGCCGGTGAGCCGTCCGTCGATGAGCAGATCGCCGGCCTCGTTCAAATGTGCGCCCAGTCGGAGGAGGCACGGGTGGCGCGGCAGGCGGCGGAGCCGCTCTACGTCCGCCTCGGCGAGTCCGGCGGCGTTCACAGGATGACCACCGAGGTCGTTCGGTTGCATTCGGTCAACCCGGATTTCGGCCGATTCTGGGGCGACATCGACGAGGAGAGGCTGATCAAGAACCTCGACGACTTCATTGCCACCGGTACAGGCGGGCCCAAGGGCTACGAAGGTCGGGACATGCCGTCGGCGCACGCACATCTCGAGCTCTCAAAGGCCGACTTCCTCTCCGCGGGCGGCGACGTCGTGAAGGGCATGGAGAACCTCGGCTACGGCGAAGAAGAGATTCAGGAGTTCGTTTGCATCCTGGTGTCCATGAAGGACCTGGTCATCACCAGGTAGGCTCACCCGATTCTCGGAAAAGAAAAACGGCTGGACCGCGTCCAGCCGTTTTTCTTTTCCGAGAATCGGGTGGTACAGATCGGCTCAGTCCTCTCTTCGGATCAGCTTGCCGAGCTCGGTGCGATCGGAATGGAGCAGCTCGCCCACCCGCTCGCCGTCGATGTCGGCGACGATGATGTCGCCCACCTCGGTGCTGACCTCGGAGAAGATCCCCAGCTTGGCCATGCCCTTGGTCTGCGCCAGGTTGTCGTCGGTCGGGGTGACGTAGTGGATCGCCTCGGCCTTGTAGCGGTGGATCAGGAACAGGTGAATCACGGTCATCAGTCGCTTCTGACGGAGATTGGTGTCGATGGTCTCCTGGTCGCGGACGGAGAGGATGCTCTTGCCGCGGCGATCGGAGATGGTTGCGAAGACGACCCGCGCAACCTCCTCGTTTTTCGGGTTGACGACCCGCAGCCGTAGCAGCTCGGAGCCCGCCTTCTCGGGTCGTAGCTGGACCCGGAGCGGGTCACCGATCCCGTTGTGCTCCCGCCAGAGGTCGAGCCACTCCTCGAGACGTCGCGGCGGGACCTCGGTCTCGACCAGGTGCTGGACCTGGGTCGAGCCCTTGCCCATGGCCTTGGTGGTGGCGGTGCGGCCGGACGAAGCCATCAGCGCACCGTCGAGGCGTGGGCCGCCGACCAGGGTCTGTGGCGTCTTGTACGGCGACTCGACGAGGCGGATGCGGCGCTGCAGTTTGGCCAGCGCGAGCATGCCGTCCTCCTTGAGCGCCCGGGCGAAGTCCTCCACCGCGACCCCGTCGACCTGGTGGCCGCCGTAGGTGATGAAATTGAAGACGAAGCCGAGCTTGCCGAGCTCGGCGGGGAAGGCCGTCATCTCCTCGTCGGTCATCCCGGTGGTATCCCAGTTGAACGACGGCGAGAGGTTGTAGGCGAGCATCTTGTCCGGGAAGTGCGCGTGCATGGCGTCGGCGAAGATCTTCGCCTCGTGGAGGTTTGCGGTCTTGGTCTCCATCCAGATGATGTCGCAGAACGGAGCTACGGCCAGCGACTTGGCGATGGCGTAGGGGATGCCGCCCTTGACCGGGTAGTAGCCTTCGGGCGTCCGGGCGAGTTCGGGATCCCAGTCGACGTGGATGCCCAGGGAGAAGGCCTTGTCGCGCGCCTCCTGCCAGGACGCCTGCGACGACCACTCGAGCCACTGATCGACGGTGAAGTCGAACTCCTGGCCCTGCTCGACGTGGAAGCTCAGGGCGTCAGCGACGGCCTGGCCGAAGGTCTTGATTCGGGCCTCGGCCTCCCAGAGATCGACGAAGCGGTTCACCGCCTGGTCGAGCATCGTCTCCACCGGCAGGAAGCGGTCGGCGGCATGGGCGTCGAGGAGATCGCGCATGTAGCCGAAGACGCCGATCTTGTCGAGCCATGCCTCGGCCTTGGCATAGGCCTCGTCGGAGATCCGGTAGAGCAGGTGGCCGTTGAGCTCTTCGACCCCCATGTCGTAGAAGCGCTTGAGGATCGCCAGGTAGGTCACCTTCCAGCTCGGGACGCTGAGGTTGGTGGCGCCCAGGATGAAGGGTTGGTCGCGGCCGTCGCCGCAGCCGTCGAGGAAGGTCGCCGCTTCGGCGTCGGTGCGGGCGACGATGATGCCGGGCACTCCCATCACGTCGAGCTGGAAGCGCGCCGCGTTGAGGCGCTTGATCTGCTCGTCCACCGGCACCAGCACCTTGCCGCCCTGGTGGCCGCACTTCTTGCAGCCCGGTTTCTGGTCCTCGATGTGGTAGCCGGGAACTCCGACCTCGACGAAGCGCCGGACCAGGTTGCGGACGTGGGCGTCGCCGCCGTGCCCGGTGTCGGCGTCGGCGATGATGAACGGCCGGTAGTCGACCTTCGGCGTGGCCGCCCGCTGTGTGTCGGTCATCTTCGAGCGCAGGTACGCCTGGTTGCGGTCGGCGGTGAGCAGCGCGCGGACGATGGGCGCCGCCTCGTCCGGGACCTGGCTCAGAGGGTAGCTCGCCAAATCGGCGCCGGGGTCCTCGGTGATCGAGCCCTTGGCCGAGGTCGCCCAGCCGCCGAGGTAGATCCCCTCGATGCCGATCCGCTTGATGGCCACCGCCTGACCCGGGGTGTAGGGACCGAAGGTGGTGATCGACCGGCCCTCGGCGTGGAGCTCCCGTAGCCGGGCGTAGAAGTCGGAGGCGGCGTTCCGGGCGACGGTGTAGTCCTGCGGGATCGCTCCCTGCTGCTGAGCCACCTGGCGCGGACCGTACAGCCGGGTGGTGCCGGAGAATCTCGGACCGCTCATGGTGCGCTTCGCGGCCTCGACGCGGGCCTCGAACTCGGCCGACTCATCGGCGGAGTGCTCGGCGGTGTCGAGGTTGTCGGTGATCCGGGTTCCGTCGCTCATGAAGGCCTCCATGTAGAGCAAGATCCGCTGTTTGGCGGTCTCGAGATCGTGGTTGTTGAGGTTCAGGTTGAGAAGGTCGATGTACCAGGGAACCTTGGTCTCCGACAGAACGTAGGTCTCGACGATCTCCCGCGCGATGGGAACGGTCGTCTCCTTCGAGTGATCCCAGACGTCCTTGTCCTTGGCGGCGAGCATCTTGTCGACCTCTTCGGCGAGCAGCCGCTCGAAGAGTGAGCGAGTGAAGACGTCGCCCGCTTCGACCCCGGTCTCGGGATCGTCCTCGGTGAGCACGGCGCCCTTGTGCAGCCACTCCCAGAGGATCGACAGGCGGATCTCGCCGGTGGCCATGTCCTCCATGAGGTAGAGGACGTCGTCGTTGCCGAAGAAGTCGGCGGGTTTGAGCGCCGCCGCCTGCATCCCCTGGCCGAAGGCGTTGCCGTACTGCAGCGCCACCGACAGCAGGTTGCGGGCGCCGCGGATCGTCCGCGGCGCCTCCTCGAGCAGGTGGAGGCCGTCGGCGTCGGCGTCGGTATAGGTCAGCGGCGGGAACTCGCGGCCGAGCTGGTTGGCCTGGCCGACCTTCTCCCACACCGGCCGCACGATCTGGACCATCTTCCAGTGCGCCACCCACTTGCCGCTCGCCCCTTCGTGCTGCTCGCGCTCGGCGCCGGCGACGGCCTTCTCCATGCTCTCGGCGACGCCCTTCTCGGAGCCCACCGGGATGTTGGGTTCCATCCCTCCCTGCCACAGCGCGCAACGGCCGTTGCGGTCGGGGGTGTTGACCGCCCGTCGGACACGATCCTCGTAGGTCCGCATGTAGCCGTAGGTCATGACGATTGGCTCGATGTTCGGATTGACGAAATCGGGGTCCCAACCGTTGGCGTCGGCAACCGAGTTGATGTAGTCCCAGCGGCCGGTGTTGTAGCCGACGAAGTGCGGCGACAGCGCGGCGCGGATCTCCATGAGCTGGAAGGTGGCCTCGAGCTGCTCGACGAGCACGTAGACCTTGATGGTGCCGACGTCGAGGCCGAGGTGGCGCTCCAGCGCCGTCAGCATCTCGTTCCACAGCGCCGCTTCCTCGGCGGTCTGGATCTTGGGCAGGTAGAGCACCACCGAGGCGCCCTTGGCCGTCAGGTTCTCGTAGTTGTTGGTGACGTACAGCGCGAGGTCGACGATGGAGGCGGCCATGGCGGTGCCGTCTGCCGAGCGGACGTGGCGGTCGTCCAGGTGGAGCCCGCGGCAGCGGTAGAGGATGGTGGTGAAGCCGAGCTGCTCGCGCCAGTCGCCGATGATCTCGCGACCGAAGAAGCCCTCGGCCCAACGGTTCATCTCTGCGGCCACCTTCTCGGCGACCTCGAAGAAGACCGGGTCGTCGGCGATGGCCAGCTTGAGGTTGCGGATGTTGTCCAACGACATGGTGTTGATCTGGCCGAGGGCGTCCTCGCCGTCGAACATCCAGCCGTCGGCGCCCGAGAGCAGCGCGTAGGCGACGTTGCGCAGGCTGGACGCCAAGGGTGCGTTGGGCTTCGCGGCCGGCCCGGTGCCCTGAATCCACTGGCGCTCGAGGTCGTGCGGAATCGCCGACCCCGAGAAGTTGCCGGCGCGGGCGTCCGCCACCGTGATCGACGTCCGGGGAATGGTCGTCGACGGGTCGAGAAAAGAGATCCGCTCGCGGTTGGCGTAGCGTCTCGCCCGCCGCCGGGTCCGCTTGGTCATCAGCGTCTTCTGCTCGCGGTTGTAGATCGCGAGCGCCCCGATGGCGGCGAGGGCCTCGGGAGTGTAGACGTCGGAGTAGGTCTCGAGAAGGTCGTCGCGGATGCGAAGGCCGGTGGCCGGTGCGTGTGCCATGCTTCATCCTCTTCGGCTGGTGGTTGTTCGTCGTTCGATCTCGTCGATTGCCGTGGGTCGATTGCAACAGTGAAGCTCCTCGTCGCAGCGATTATTCCGCGTCGAGACGAATTTCGTCGGATTGCGGCATTGGGCGCCGTCAGCTCACAGATTGAGCCATCAGCGTTCAGCTCCATCGCAGGTCTTCAGGCCCTTGACACTTTGCGTTGAAGCCACGATCCGTTTGCTGGCCGCTGACCGCTGACCGCTGACCGCTGACCGCTGACCGCTGACCGCTGACCGCTGACCGCTGACCGCTGACGTCGCCTACGCCGCGCCGCGGGCAAAAAGGACCGCGGGAATGGTCTTGAGCATGATCTTGAAGTCGAGCCACAGCGACCACTGGTCGATGTAGCGCAGGTCGAGGGCGATCCAGTCCGAGAAGTCGTCGAGTCCGGCGCGTCCCGAGACCTGCCACAGCCCGGTGATGCCGGGTTTCATGGACAGGCGCCGGTGCTGCCAACGCTCGTATCGCTCGACCTCGGCCGGAATCGGCGGGCGGGGACCCACCAGCGACATCTCTCCCTTGAGGACATTGACGAGCTGCGGCAGCTCGTCGAGGGACCAGCGCCGCAGCCAGCGGCCGATGGGGGTGACCCGGGGGTCGCGCCTGGCCTTGAAGACCGGCCCGTTGACCTGGTTGAGGTGGGCCACCTCGCCGAGGCGCTGATCGGCATCGACGGCCATGGTGCGGAACTTGTAGAGGGTGAAGCGCCGGCCGTTGAGCCCGCAACGCTGCTGGGTATAGAGCATCGGGCCCTTCGAGCTGAGCCACACGATGAGGCCGATGAGCAGCATCAGCGGCGACAGTACGATCAGGAGGATCGTCGAGAGGACAACGTCCGTCAGCCATTTGACGAAGAGCGGGAAGATGGCCCCGGGGGTGTTGGTGAAGGTCAGCAGTGGGATGCCTTCGAGCTCCTCGAGGATGACCCGCGACTTCATGTGGGGGAAGAAGAGCGCGACGCGGGTCCGGATGCCGAGCTCGGAGCACAAGAGGAAGCTGTCCTCGAAGTCCTCGAGTTGCCGGCGGGACAGCACGAAGAAAACCTCGTCCACCACCAGCCGTTGGAGGATCTCGGGCAGGTCGTCGGCGCGGCCGAGGACCGGCAGGCCGTTGACGGTCTCCGGGAAGCTGCCGTTGGGAGCGACGAAACCGAGCAGCTTGAGGCCCCAGTGCGGGTGCTCTTCGATGATCCGTGCGATCTCCTCGGAGCGGGGGTTGATGCCGACCAGGAGGAGGGTGCGGTAGTTGAGGCCGCGGCTGCGCACGTGGCGGGCCGACAGCCGCAGAGCGAGCTTCTCGCCGAGCAGGAATGCCAGGTTGATGGCGCCGAAGAGCAGGAGAAAGGGTCGTGAGACGAAGTCGAGGCGAAGCAGCCACCCGGCGGCGGCCAGGGTCAGGACGCCGCCGCCCACCACCTGGACGACGTGCCACGCCTCGACGGCCAGCGCGACAGTGCGGCGCGAGGTGTAGGCCTCTTGGTTGACGAGCAGAAAGGTCCAGATGGCGAGCACGAGAGGGAGCAGGCCGAGGTAGCGCGACAGCGGGTAGAGCTCGGTGGGGAAGGTGCCGGGCAGGAGCTGCGGCAGCACGTGCGAGCGCAACCACCACGCGAGCAGGAACGCCACAGTGGTGAGGACCAGATCCGTGGTCCATACCCAGTAGGCAACCAGCTTGGCCCGTTCCTTCAACATAGCGACTGCAGCACCTCTTCGTAGGCGTCGGCCACCGCCGACCATCGAAACCGCCGGGCCACCCGCCGCCGGCTGGCGTCGCCGAGCTCGGTCAGCTCGGCCGCGCTCTCGAGCAGCGTGGCGAGCCTTCTCTCGAGCCGATCCGATCCTGAGAATCGAAAGCCGAGACCGGCGCCCGATGCGACCTCACGGTTCTCCGGCGTGTCATAGTACAGCACCGGCCGCGCCGCGCCCATGGCCTCGACCAGAGCCGGGTGCGTGCCCCCCACCTCGGTGGCGTGGATGTAGATCCGACTGTTGAACAGCAGCTCGCGATAACCCTCGCCGTAGATCGGGCCCGGCAGCAGCACCCGTTCGTCGGCAAGCGAGTGGACACGACGGACGAGGTCGGGCGCGTACGGGGCGCCTCCCACCATGACCAGGCGCCGCGGCGTATCGACCCGCGACCATGCTTCGAGCACCCGGTCGGGGTTGTTTTCGGGTTCGAATCGAGAGACGTAGAGCACGTACTCGCCGGGTGAGAGGCCGAGACGGTCGAGGGTGGTTGTGGTGGCCGGCGGCTGCAGGTCGCCGCCGTAGGGGATCATCACCGACTGCCGTGAGTAGAAGCGGCGGTAGTAGCGCTGGATGACCCGGGCGTCGGTGACGAGGACGTTGGGAAGCCGGGCGGACAGCCCCTCTCCGAGTCGATACCAGGCACGGCCCGCGGCGCCCCACTTGCGGCGCTTGCGCTCGAGGCCGTCCACATTGATGGCCACCGGGATTCCCGTCCAGCGCAGCAACGGGATGAAGGGGGCGTTGGCGGCATTGCACAGCAGCACCGCGTCGTATCGGGCCAGCATGGCGTGCGCGGATGCCAGGAGGGTGTTGGAGACGGTCTCCAGGTGCTTGGTCGCGATCGACGGCAGCACCACCAGGCGCATCCCGCGGTACGAGTCGAGGGAGGAGTCGATGAAGCCGCGGCGTCCGTAGACGGTCACCTGGTGGCCGCGAGCGGCGAGGCGCGCGCCGAGCTCCTCGGCCATGGTTTCGAACCCGCCGTAGTTGGCCGGCACCCCGCGGGTGCCGAGGATCGCCAGCTTCACAACTCCTCCACCTGATGACGTGTACGGAACCAACGGCAGATGTGTCGGGAGGCGACCCGTCTCCGGGACATCACCCAACGGCGCCGCCGGAGGGCATCGGCGCGTCCTCGCCACACCTGGCCCAGAGCCGGCAGCGACGAGCGCTCGACCGTCAGGCAGGCGCCGATCACCAGAAGGTCGCGGAGCTTCCACCACGGAAAACACCGGAGGTGCCAGGCCAGGTCGGCGCAGTGGATGCGAAGCAGAAAACGGTTGCGAACCGACAGGCGGTTGACGAGCTCGTGGCCGGCGCGACCTGCCTCCGGGCGGAATCCCCGGCCGTGCACGGCCACCGCTGTCGGTTCGTAGAGGCAGCGCCACCCCCGCCACTGGAGACGCCAGGCGAGCTCGGCGTCTTCGCGGTAGGCGAAGAAGCTCTCCGCCATGGTTTGGCCATCGGGGTAGGCGACGTCCTCGAGGGCGGCGCGGCGATAGAGGGTGGCGGCGCCGGTGCCGCCGAAGACCCACGCCGGTGTTCGGTACCGACCGTCATCGGGCTCGCCGGCGCCGCGGTCGAAGTGTCGTCCCTCGGAGGTCACGACCATTCCCGCGGCGTCGATGACGTCGTCCGGATCGAGGGCGGCGCCGGCACTTCGGATCAGACGGCCGGTGGCGGAGCCGATCTCACCGGACTCGGGCCTCGCCTCCACGGCGCTATGCAGCGTGGCGACGAAGTCGGGCCGCGGCGCACAATCGGGATTGAGCAGGAGGACCCAGGGGGCGGCGGTCTCGGCGAGACCGCGGTTGACGGCAGAGGCGAACCCTGTGTTCGAGGTCTCCCGAATCACCCGAACGCCCGCCGACGCCCGCACCCCGGCGATATCGGCCGATCCGTCGCCGGAGGCATTGTCGATGACCGCGACCTCGGTTGGTGCGGGATCCAGCGCCGCCACCGCGTCGAGGCAGGCGGGCAGCGTTGCCGCATGGTCGTGGGTGACCACGATGACGGCGGTGGCGGTGTTTTCCTGCACGGGGTTAGTGTATCGGGTCTTGGGAGTTTGGGGGTCTGCCGGTGGTCGGTGGCGGGCGCCGAGCGCCGCCGCTGACGCCTGCCGCTGCACCTTCGACGGCCACGTTGACGGACGCGGACACTGCCACGGCTCCGGATGTGGATTGGACGCCCGCGTTACACTTACCCGGATGCCACCGCGTGACGAAACATCCCCCCGGTCCGTACTCCCTTCGAGAACCATCGCCGTGCTGTCGTCTGCCGCCTTCGCCGTGCTCTGCGCCACCTTGGCCGCCATCGGGCGGGTCTCGGTCGCCGAGGCGTCGTGGGCGGCCGCTGCGGTGGCGCTCGTTCTCGTTCCGACGGGTTGGTGGTCGCCGGTCGGTTGGCGCAGGCGGGCCGCCGAGGCGATCCTCGTCCTTCCTGCCTGGGCGCTGGTCATCCTCGCCGATCCGGTACAGCGGCGGATGCTGCTGCCGCCACTGCTGGCGGTGGCGGTCTGGGCGGCCGTTGTGGCTGCGTGGTCGCGGGTTCGCGAGCAGCGGCGGGTGGTGTTGATCGCGTTTCTGGCGCTCGGTCTTCGGGCGTCGACGGGCGTCGGTCTGATGGGCTTTGAGTGGTGGAGCATCGGCCTCGCCTTCGCCGCCGGTGCGGCGGCGGCCTCGGCGGGGACGCGCATCGGTGGGCGCGATCTGGGGGGGATTCTCGCCTTCCTCACGGCGGCGTTGCCGTTGCAGACCCTCCCCATGGTTGCGGTCTGGCTGGTGCTGGCGGCATCGATCGTCTGGCGCTTCGGTGATCCGCTCGCCCGGCGGCAGCGTGGCCTGGGATGGACGCCGGGCGCCATCGGGGTCTCCGCCCTGGGTCTTTCCGTGGCCGCCTGGGGCGGGATCCAAGCTTCCGGCCTCTTTCCCCAGTCGGGCCTGTGGACGGTGGCGGCAGTGCTGGCAGCGCTGGTTGCCGCTCGCTTCGTGCCGCCGGGCGTGGCCGGCGCAATCTGGTTTCTGGTCGCCCTGACGGTTGGACCGTCCCTCGCCCCGGCGCCCGAGGGGCGAGGCTTCGTGCTCGACGGAGAGCCCGCGGAAGTCGTTTTACCCGCGGGCACCGGTGCGCCCTACCTGCTCGACCTGAGGTTGGACGGCACCACGAGGCTCGCGGCGGGCACCGTGGTTGCCGAGCTGCGAGTCGGCAGCGACGTGATGGCATTGACCACCCCCGAACACGCACTGCACCGGCACCCCGACGGGCCGGGCGCGCCGAACGCCGTCCGGCGACCGCAGGGCCTCGGACACGAGGCTCGCTGGCGGCAGGCTGCGCGCACCGTGATCGAGGTGCCGGCCGGCACCGCGCCGCGGCTGACACGCCACCGGGCGGTCCCTGCCGAGACGACGGTGGTGCTCGAGGTCGTGGGTCCGTCGCGTCCGACGCCACCCCGGAGTCGGGATCTCGGATGGTGGATGGTGGTTGCCGCCGCCGCGGTGGCGGTGGTGCAGCTCACTTCCGGAACGCTGAGAATTCCGTTCGCCGTCACGCCGTGGACGGTGTTGATCGTCGGCAACCTGGCGGCCCGCGCATGGGTGGAGCCCCTGCGTCTGCTTGCTGAGCGGCACGCCGTCGACCTCGCCATTGCGGCGCTGCTGACGGCTTGGCTGCCGGCGGCGGTGGCATGGCTGCGGCAGCGGCGGACCTTCGTCACCGTTGCCGCGTTGTTGGTGCCTCTGGCGGCGGCGACGCCTTTCCTGACGCCGCCGCTCTACGGCGACGAACCGTTTCACTTGAGGGTAATGGACTCCATTTTCAACGACGGCGACGTCTCGTTGGCGAACAACCTCGATGTCGGGACGCATCCCGGTGAAGTGGTCTTCGATCGGGCCGGTGATCTGCTGCACTCGCCGGTTCTCGGCATCCTGCTGCTGCCGGGATTCGCGGTCGCCGGCCGGATGGGGGCCCTGATCCTCCTCGCCATGGCGAGCTCGGCGGGGCTGGCTCTGGTGGCCCGGCGCGCCCGCCGACTCGGGGTGCCGGAATCGCGGCTTCGGGGGCTGGTTCTGGTGCTGGCGGCCACCTATCCTGCGGCCGTCTTCGCGACCCAGCTCTGGGTGGAGATGGTCGGGGTCCTGGCGGTGGCGGGAGCCCTGCTGGCGGTGGCGGGCGGCCGTGGCGGCCGCTGGGCGGCGCTGGGCTGGGCCGTTCTCGCCACGGCAGTCAAGACCCGATTGGCCCTGCTCGTCTTTCCGGTCGCCGCGGCGGCGGTCTGGACGCGGCGCCGGGGTCGGATAGCCGGCGTCCTGGCTCTGGTGTCGGCGGCCGCCGTCGGCGCAGCCGTCGGCTGGATCACCATGGGCCACCCGTTCGGCATCTATCGGAGGCTCGGGGATCTCCTGCCCGAAGATCCGGGCCTGGCCCTGCGGGTCGTCGGGGGGCTGATGTTCGATCCTTCCGGAGGGCTTTGCTTTGCCGCCCCCCTGTGGATCGTCGCGCTGGTGGGGGCCGGCGCGCTCTGGCGGCGCGGCGGACCGGGAGAACGAGGTCTGCTTGTGGGCTGCGGCCTGACGGTGCTCGCCCTGCTCCACTCCGTCGAGTGGTACGGCGGCGGCTCACCGCCGGCGCGCTACCTGGTCCCCATGCTGCCCGCCGTCGCCCTCGCCGGGGGGCTGATCCTGCGCGAACCTCGCCGCTGGCGCCGGTTGGCTGAGCTCGTGCTGACCCCGTCGCTGGCGGTGTGGTGGGTCCTCGTCACCCGGCCGCACTACTCCATCAACCCGGGCGACGGCGGGTGGTGGTTGAGCGACGCCCTGGCGCGGTCCTATCTGGCGGACACCGCCTGGCTGGTGCCGTCCTTCCTGGTGCCGCGGACGGCAACGTGGGCGGTTCCGGCGGCGGTCGTTCTCCTGGCGTCGGTGGTCGTGGTGGCGGTCCGCTGGCGGCCGGCGACGGCGAGACGGATCGTCGCCGCCGGGGCGGCCATCTGGCTCGTCTGCGCAGCGATTCTCGCGGCCGCCGTGACGCTGCGAACCGACCGTGTGGTGGAGGCCGAGGCCCCCCAGGTGCGGCGCTTCGGCGGTTCCCCCCACCCGGCGGAGGGTACCGTCAGCCGCTTCTTCCACCGCCGCGGGTGGATGATGCGGGGTGGTGACAGAGTGGTGGTGCCGCTGCATCTCCCGGAGGGTGCAACGGTCAGTCTCGAGGGATGGCTGCTCGGCACCGCGATGCAGGGTGCCCGGCTCGACCTGCGCTGGGACGACGGCGAGACGGTGCCGCGACGGGTCGAAGGTGGTTTGCGAGCCGGCCGGTTGAAAGTCCATCCGCCCCCGGGTTCCGGTCGGCACCGCCTGTCGGTCACCGTGGCGGCTCGGGCCCGCGGCGCCGTGGTGTTGGACCGGGTGATCGTGGAGCAGGGTCCGTGAGGTACGACTGGGTCTTTTGCGACGCCGACGGCACCCTCTTCGACTACGAGGCCGGTGAGGCTGCGGCGTTGGAGGGTGCGTTCGCCGCGTGCGGCCTGGCCTTCGACCCTGCCATCGGGTCGCTCTACTCGGAGATCAACGGCGCCATCTGGCGGGAGTACGAGCTCGGTGAGATCACCCAGGCGGTGCTCAAGGCCGAACGTTTTCGCCGGCTCTTCGCTGAGCTGGGCATGACAGCCGACCCGGAGGAGTTCAGCCGACGGTACCTCGAGATCCTCGGCCGGCAGACCGCGCTGCTCGATGGTGCTGAAGAGGTTGTGGGGGCGCTCGCGAAGGACGTCAACCTGCTGCTCATCACCAATGGGTTGACGAGCGTCCAACGGCCCCGTTTCGCGGCGTCGAGCATCGGCGGGTTCTTCGCCGAGATCGTCATCTCCGAGGAGGAGGGCGTCGCCAAACCCGATCCGGCCATCTTCGAGATCGCATTCGAACGCATCGGCCGGCCCCGGAAAGAGCGGGTGCTCATGGTTGGCGACAACCTCGGCTCGGACATTCAAGGCGGTGTCAACCACGGCATCGACACCTGCTGGTTCAACCCGACTGGGGCCGCCAACGGCCACCGCGTCGAGCCGACCTTCGAGATCGATCGTCTGGGGCAGCTCGCAGAAATCGTTGCCGGTTCGCCGGAACCTCATCGCCACCGGTTGCGTTGAGGTTGGTGGAGGCGACGCCGATGAAGGCCACGACAGGAGCCCGGCGCTACAGCGCTGGGGAAGAGTTCGCCAACAGCCTGACTCACGGCATCGGAGCCCTGCTCGCGTTGGGCGGCATGGTGGTGCTCGTGGTGATGGCGGCGCTCCACGGTGACGTCTGGCACGTGGTCTCCTGCAGCGTCTACGGCGCCGCCATGATCGTTCTCTACTCGGCCTCGACGCTCTATCACGCGATTTCGGCGCCGCGACTCAAAGCGGCGTTTCAGGTGGTCGACCACGCCGCCATCTTTTTGCTCATCGCGGGCACCTATACACCGTTCACGCTGGTGAGCCTGCGCGGCCCCTGGGGGTGGTCGCTCTTCGGCACGGTCTGGGGTCTCGCCGTCGCGGGCATCATCCTCGAGGTCGGCTTTCCAGGACGGTGGAAGGCCCTGTCGATGGTGCTCTACGTCGCCATGGGGTGGGTCGTGGTGGTGGCGACGAAACCGTTGCTCAGTGTGCTGCCGGGCGGTGGACTCCTGCTCCTGCTCCTGGGTGGATTGGCCTACACCGGCGGGATCGTCTTCTACGCCTGGAAGCGACTGCCCTACGGCCACGCCGTTTGGCACGTTTTCGTGGTCGCGGGAACGGCCTTCCACTTTTTTGCGGTGTTGTTTTTCGTCATCCCCTGAGAGAAGGTTTCGCCGTGCTACGATCGCGCCCGATGGCCGGTCCAATCCTGATCCCGCGGCGGACAGTCGGCAGCGTCCTGCTGGCGTTCTTCGTAACGGTGACGGTTCAGGCCGGCTTCTTCCACAGCTGCTCCGCCGCCGGCCACGGGTCGGCAGCGGCGGGGGTCGATGATCCGAGTCATTCGGCGCACAGCGGGGCCTCGGTCTGTACGGCGTGCCTGCTGACCCGCACCCTCACGGCCGCCGAGCCGACCCGGGCGCCGGAGCCGACGTACTCCGAGTGCTCCGAGGAGACCAAGCTGGCGAAGCCCCTCTTCGCTGCGGCAGCGATCTGGTTTCCGACCACCGCGCGCTCCCCTCCTGCGCGCTGATTCGTTCTCGACGTCCACCAACGAATCAATTCCCGCACCAGGAGGAAGGCCATGAAAACCGATCGAAACCGGGTCGTTTCGGTGTGCTTCGCGATCGTCGCGTTGTGCGCCATCACCAGCTCTGCACAGCAGACCGAGGTTGCCCAGCCGAGAGAGCTTCTCGGCAGGGTTGTCGTTGAAGGAAGCTCCGAGCCCGTGGCCGGGGCCGCCGTCACCATCGTCGAGCTCGATCGCCGCACCGCCACCGACGCCGACGGCGTCTTCCGTTTCGACGGTGTCCCCCGGGGCGAGTTCACGCTCGGGGTCCACGCGTTGAGCTTCGCCGCCATCCACGTCCGGGCGACGGTGCCGTCCGACGGCGGACTGGTGCTCGCGCTCGCCCCCGACCACCACTTCGAGGAGGAGATCACGGTCACCGCGCGGCCGTGGGTCTCCAGCCCTTTGGAGAGCCCCCAGGCGGTGGACCAGGTGGGCCAGGACCAGGTGCGCGGCGGCGGCGACAGCTCAGTGGGCGAAGCGCTGCAGCGGATTCCCGGTGTCGCCAACATCGGCACGGGCGATGCGCTGGGCACCCCGGTCATCCGGGGCACGTCGGAAAACCGGACCCGGGTGCTCAACGGCGGCGTGCCCACCAACTTCCAGCAGTGGAGCTTCCGGCACTCGCCCAACATCGAGCCGCAGATGGCCGAGCGCATCGAGGTGGTTCGAGGTCCGGCGAGCGTGCTGTGGGGCCCTGACGCCATGGGCGGCGTGGTCAATGTGGTGCGGCCGCCTCTGCCGTCGGCGCCGGCCGGGCAATCGGTGATTCACGGTGACGTCGGTGTCGCCTGGCACGGCAACAACGACCAGCTCCAGGGCAGTGCGGCGGTGGAGGGCGGCTACGGTGGCTTCGGCTGGCGCCTGGGCGTGGTGAGCCGCGACACCGGAGACATCGACACTCCCGACGGCGAGCTGGCGAACACGGATTACGAGCAGACCAATTTCGACGCCGCAGTCGGCCTCAGCGGGACCTGGGGCTCGGCTCAGGTGCGCTGGAATCACTGGGACAACAACGTGGGCTTTTACTTCCCTCCGGGCAACCCGTCCTCCGGCTTTCGCCTCGATCTCGAGGACGACTTCCTGGCCGCCGACGCCACCCTGCCGACAGCGGTCGGCGATGTGGCGCTGCTGCTGTCCCGGCAGGAGAATCTGCGGAAGGCCTTCAACCCGGCGGCTCCGGTCTACCCCGATGCCGCGGTGGATCTCCGGCTCGAGACCATCGTGGCCCGGGCGAGCTTCGCCCACACTCCGGTGGGCGCCTTCCAGGGGACGGTGGCGGCCGAGCTGCAGACCGTCGAGAACGAGACTCTGGCCAGCACCCTCCTTCCCGACTACGACGCCCAGAACGCGTCGGTCATGATCCTCGAGGAGGGTCGATTCCTCGCCGCCAAGGACGGAGGGTACAAGAGGTTCATCGTCAGCGCCGGCCTGCGTTGGGACGACACCGAGCTCGACGTGCCGGCCGACCCGGGCCAACCGGTCGTGCCCGAGGGATTCAACCGGGACTACAGCCACGCCACGGGCTCGCTCGGACTCGTCTTCCGCGCCACCGAGCAGCTCTCCTTCGCCGCCAACCTGGGGCGCGGCTGGCGCCCGCCCAACGCCTTCGAGCTCTTCGCCCGCGGCGTCCACGGCGGCATCGCGGCGTACCAGGTCGGCAACCCCGAGCTCGAGGAGGAATCGAACCTGAGCTCCGAGCTCTCGGTGCGCTACCTGTCGGCCCACTGGCGGGCGGTGGTCACGGGATTCCGCTCCGAGTTCGACGACTACATCTACCTCTACGACACCGGTGAGACCTTGGGGCAGCTGCCCATCTTCGGGTTCGGCCAGACCGACGCGATCCTCGACGGGATCGAGGCGTCGGTGGAGGTCGTGCCTCTCGAATACCTCAAGCTCGGGCTCATCTACTCGTCGGTCGACACCGAAAACGAGGCCACGGGAGCTGCGCTGCCGCAGTCGCCGCCGGATCGGGTCAACCTCACGGTGCGCGGGATGACCGGGACCATCGGACCCCTGCTCAGCCCCTACCTCGAGCTCGAGGGCGTGTGGGTGGACGACGGCGTGCCGTCGGGCCCCGACGAGCCCTTCTACGCCACCGGCAACGCCGCCACCGACAGCTACCAGCTGATCCACCTGCGGGCCGGGTTCCGGCTCCCCGTGGCCAAGGGGGCTGTCCGATTCGACCTGACGGTGCGCAACCTCTTCGACGAGTCGTATACGGACTTCCTCTACCCCTACAAGGCCTTCGGGGTGCTCAATCCGGGGAGGGACATCCGGCTCATTGCGGGGTACTCGTTCTAGGAGCTTGCACCGAATAGACCCTCTGTGAGTGCACTAGGGTTCCCGGTAGGGGTTGTGTCGAGGGTCTCTTCGGCGCAATCTCCTACCGGGATTCGCGTTGCGAATCCTTCGTTCAATCAACCACGTAGCCAAGCGCCTCGAGCTGATCTCGTGTGGTCGACGACATCGTTTGCTGGCCTGGGCTCGGCTGCAGGGACTGTTGCACCCGGATCCACCCGAGGAGACGGGTGCGCAGCCATGCCACCTCGAGGTTGGCGGTTCCCGCCAGGTTGGCCTGCTCGCCGGGATCAGCTTCGAGGTCGAAGACGTACTCGAGGTCCCCGGTCCGGCCGAGCCCGAAGCCTTGGCCCCGACGAACGCCGTTGCGTGGGGCCAGGATGAGCTTCCGTCGCGCTGATCGCACCATGGTCGCCCCCTCGAGACCGGGGGCGGCCGCGAAGACCAGACGGTCGACCGGCATCGTCTCGGCAGCAGCCGTGAGCTCGGGCCACAGCGATCGTCCGGTCGACGGGGCGGTTGTGCCGGCGGCCAGCTCGAGCAGCGTCGCGTGGACGTCCAGCGTCGTTGTGGGCGCCGAGATCGTGTGCGGCCGAACGCTGCCGGGCCAGTGGATGACGAGGGGAATCCGCACGAGCTCGTCGTACAAGGTGTGGCCGTGGAGGACGCCGCCGTGCTCGAAGAGCTCTTCTCCGTGGTCCGAGGTGGCGATCAACAGAACTTCACGGGGATCAATGAGATCGTTGAGGGAATCCATGAAACGGCCGAGCTCGCGATCGTTGTAGGCGACCCCCGCAGCGTAGAGCTGGCGTAGCCGCCGCCGGTCATCTTCGTCGATCAGGCGATCTTGGTCGCGGACAGCCACCAGGGTCCGGGTCCGTCCGTCGATCGTCGAACCTCCCGGTGGCGCGACTGCGGCCTCGATCTCGGGTGGCGGCGTGTAGGGGTTGTGCGGGTTCATGGTGTGGAGGTAGAGGAATCCGCGCTCTCCGGGAGGAAGGGCCCGGATCAACCGGAGGGCTTCCCTGTGAAGGACCTCGGCGTTGTCATTGACGGTCGGGGAGGCGTCCGGGTGGTGGTCCTCCTCCAGGGGCAGGAGCTTGACGATCTCGAACCCGGCTGCGAGATCGAGCTCGGGCCCGAGGTGGGGGTTGCCGGTGACCGAGGCGGTGCGGTAGCCAGCATCGCGGAACGATTCGGCCAGGCGTGTGGGACCCGGATGGGGAAGCTGCCGATCGTCGAGCATCGTCAGGCCGCTGAAGAGGGCACGGGTGGAGGGCGGCGTGTTCGGCGCAACGGCGAAATGGTTCTCGAACCGGACGCCCTCGGCAGCGAGCCTGTCGAGCACCGGTGTGAGGCCGTTCCGGCCGACGTGGTCGGCCCGCAGCGCGTCCATCACGTAGAGGATGATGAGGCGCGGTGGATCGAGATGGGCGGTTGCCAATGGCGGGTCGGCCGGCGACGTCGGTTCGATGAGCCGTGAATGCTGCCATCGCGCGGCTGGGCCCTGCCCGCGCGCGATGAAACGAAAGCGAACGAAACCGGGTTCCGGCCCCAGATCGACATCGATCAACTGGGGTTCATCAACCGTCTCCGCCGGTGGTCCCGGCCACTTGAAAACCTCGACGGGTTCGCCGGGCCGTCGCTCCATGGTGAGAATGAAGGTCTGACCCGGCTGCGGCAGATTGGGTGGGATGAACTCCGCCGCCAGGCGGCCGCCGCCCGACAGGCGACGAGTGATCTCGACCGCTGACCATCCCATCTGGCTGAACCCGCCTGGATCGACCGCGACGGTCCCGGAGGCGTGAACGGGCGTCACCGCCAGGCGATTGACCGACGTCCGCCCAGGGTCTGAGAACGAGAGCGTTACGGTCGCCCGGCCTACCGGAAGGTCGTTCGGAAGGGGGATCTCCACACGCGGAGCCAGTGAAAAAGTGCCGAGATGGTGGTCGCCGGCTGTCACTGAGACGGTGCTGTCCGGCGGGTCATCCACCGTTTCGACAATGAGCGAGCGAACTCGTTGCTCGAGGTGGGTCAGCTCGACCACCGATGCTGTCCCTTCGGGTTGCAGCAGTGGGCGCCGCCCGATTCGGCGAACAAACCGCCATCCCCGAAGCAGCCGGTTCTGCTCCACCGACCGCGGATTCGAGAGATCGCGCCCCTCGGTGAGAACCACCGCCCCGTGCTCGGCACCGATGAGAGGAGTTTCGACCACGACCGGTCCAACTGCACCGCAGGCGACGGCGAGCGGGATGAGCACCGCGATTGGCATAAGGTGTCGAAGGTTCATCGTTGCCATCAGTCTACGCTGCAACCCACCTCAGGCGTTCATCGCTCTACCGATAACGAAAGCCTTGCAGCCAGAAACTCGGCGATGACGCGTTCGGCCCAGAAGTGGGGTCCAAGGGGCATACCACCCGACACGTGACCGACGTGGCCGCCGTGGTCGGTGATGACGGGCGACACCGAGGGGTTGTCCCGCATCACATCGGTGGGGATGGCCTCCGCAGGCAGGAATGGGTCGTCGCGCGAGTGGAGGATGAGGGTCGGCGTGCTGATCGCCGGGATGAAACCGGCGCTCGAGGAGCGGCGGTAGTAGTCGTCGGCCCCGTCGAAGCCGTGCAGGGGCGCGGTGGCGGCATCGTCGAACTCCCAGAAGGTCGTCGCCCGGAGGGACCGCTCAAAATCGATGTGCGGGCCGAGCTCGGCCTGCCGGGCCCGCACCTTGGCCTTGAGCGACCGCAGCAGCCTGGCAACATAGTTCCTGGCAAAACCGCGCTCCATGAAGCGCGATCCGGCGGCGAGGTCGAAGGGCACCGACCAGGCCGCCGCCGCGTACAGACCTGATGCCTCTGGGCTCTCACCGAGGAGTTTCAACAGCACGTTGCCGCCGAGGGAGACACCGGCCGCGGCGAGGCGAAGCCCGGGGCGCCGTTCGTGCAGTCGGCCGATGACCCACGCCGGGTCCGAGGTCTCGCCCGAGTGATAGAGGCGTCGCCCGCGATTGAGTTCGCCGGAGCAGGAACGGAAGTTGAGTGCCACGGCTCCGATGCCTTGATCCGAGAGCCGACGGCCGAGCTCGAAGATGTAGCCCGATGCCGACGATCCCTCGAGCCCGTGCAGCAGCAGGACGAGCACGTCGTCGCGGAGATGGTCGCCGAGGACGAAATCGAGGTCGAGGAAGTCTCCATCGGGTGTCTCCCAGCGTTCGCGCCGGACCTCGATCCCACCCTTCGGTCGCAGAAAACGTGCCCCCAGGGTCTGGGCATGAGGCCCGGGAAGCCACCATGCGGGTGTGAAGTCGAGGAGGGGTGTGGTCATCGGGTGAGTGTACCGGTGACCGAGGCCGTGGCCGTGGCCGTGGCCGTGACGTGGTTGTTGCGGTGTGCTGGTTTGAGCGATCGATCCCGTTCCCGATCCCGCTCCCGATGCGATGACCGAGTCCTCCTGGGAGAGGGGGGCCGGGCTCGGGGAATCGTCCCGGGACCTTTGACTTTCTCGGCTTCACCCACTTCTGGGCGAAGTCCCGTCGCGGGAAATGGCATGTGCGCCGAAAGACTGCCCGAGGCAGGATGTGCCGCGCGATTCCACAAGCTTGCCAAACGCTATCCGCTCCCTTCAGCAATTTCCTATCACTCGGTCTGCCGTACGTAGCGAAGCCTCATCCCGAGGAGCCGGATGCGGTAGTCCCGCACGTCCGGATCTGTGGGGGGTCAAGGGCTGCTGAGTGAGTGTAACTTACTCAGCAACATTGGCTTACCCGACGCGATTTCTGCGAGTCACCACGGGCGCATGCGGAGCTCTTTGTAGCGCGCCGGCGGCTCCATCATCGGGAAGTCGCCGTAGCTGAAGCTCAGCGTGGTGCCTCCCGCCTCGGTGCGGATCAGACGGTCGCGCGAGTCGTAATCGAGCACGGCGTTCCCATCGGCAGTGACCAGCGTTATCCGGTCGCAGGTGCCTTCGCCATCCTCGCAGGGCACCTCGCTCAGCTCGATATTACCGTCCGGTGCGCTGCCCGCCTCGGCCGCCTGGGCCATGCGGTCGTGGTCGAAGAGGACGCGCAGCACCTGGGGAAGGTTGTAGCTCCCGGCGGCGGCGATCCCCTGCGTGACCTCCTGGATCTCGTCGAGCCCCTTGGCGTCCTTCGCGATGTCTCCGAAGGCGCCCTTGGCGTAGGACGGCCCGCGCTTCATGCCGCCGAACATCCCCATCACCGAGTCGAGCTTCCGCAGATCGAGCCGCTTCCATTTCTTGTCCTCGATGTAGACATGGGGGAGATCCACGAGCATGGTCGTGCCGTCAGCCGTGATCTGGGTTCGGGTCGGCTCGTCCAGTCGGAACACCGCTTCCATGCCGGAGCGGGGCTCGGTGAGCTTGACCATGCAGCCCTCGTCGGTGACCTGGACCGTCGCCACGTCGACCGGGATCCAGGTCGTGCCGTGCAGCACGTCGAGGGTGATCGTCATGTCGCCCGGCGTGTCGGGCGCCTCGAAGCGAAGTCCCCCGAGATAGCTCCCGCGGTCAACTTTCCAGCGCCCGTGATCGCGATCGAGCTGCTTCACGAGGCCGTCGTTGGTCAGGCCGCCGGAGACAGCGAGTGAGAATGCCTCACTGTGGGAACTCAGTGGTTGCTCATAGAAGACAAAAAACGAAACCGATTCTATTCCTCCAGACGCTGCGTCTCGAGCTCCCGGGGGAACCGGTGGAGGCGGCGCGGCAAATGGAATGCGACGGCATCTCGATTCGTTTTTCCGTGCACACAGTACACGTACATTGGAGGTCTTCAGATGCTCGTCACGACGCGTTCGTCCAATCTCATCATTGCGACCGCCGCAGCACTCGGGCTGCTACTCGGTTCCGGTACGCCGGTTTTCGCCGAGGACGAGCGGACAACGCCGCCTCAGGTCGGCGAACGCTATCAGGAGGCGATTGACACCGCCTGGGACCAGGCCGGCACCGGCGAGGATCCCAGCATGACCTGCGCCAAAGTGAAGGGCCTGGCCGTCGGCACCAGCGATGCGGACGCGTTTCAGGCTCTCATTGCGTGCAACGTCGACATTCCGGCGCGGTACTTCAATACCTACCTCGACGCCGTGGCTTCCGGCGACACGACCTGTCAGGACCTCATGCGCGAGGTCCTCACCAAGCTGTCCGCCATGACCATGTCGGCGGATGTGGTCCTCGAGATGGCGGAAAGCCTCGAACAGGGCGACGAAACCGGTTCAGCGGTGGCCGATGCGCTCGGCGGCGCTGCACAGGGTTCGATGAACGAGGGCGGATTGAAGAGCCCGAAGCGGCTGGTCAAAGAGCGCATCGCGGAGCGGACCAACGAACTCTGTCCCGACTTCGCGGACATCATCCTGGACTAGCCCGACAGCGCGGTGCCGAGGGCGGCCACGATCTGCGGCGACGGAGGCAGGTGGACCTCGGAGCCCACGGTTTCGGCGATGGCTGGGTGCCACTCGAGTTGTTGGGTGCCACTGATCACAACGTCACAACCCAGTGGTGCTGCATCCGAGCTCGCATTCCCGTGAGAGGCGATCGCAGAGATCTTCGATGAGCGCCTGGACACGGCGACGGTCCGCG
>JAZBOQ010000079.1:0-6194 GCA_036351195.1 Thermoanaerobaculales bacterium
AGCTCCCGGCATCCGAGTCGAATGCCTGCCAAATGGGCCTTCCGTGCGGCCTTCGCGGTTCAATCCCCCCGTACGCCGAGGAGACCCGACCACGGCGGCGTGAAGACCACCCTCCGACGGCACCCACTCCAAGTGCCGGTTTCAAAGATGGCTCGTGATGGCGATGATGGTGATGTGTCCCTTTTCCGGTCCGTATATCCAGAAGATCCTGTAGGCGGCCGGGGTCTTGCCCTCGGCGTAGGCCTCGAACACGTCTTCACCATCGGGACCTCGGAGAGATGAGAACTTGTGCGTGTTGAGGCTCGGGTGTCTCGGATTGGCCTCGAGCAAGGCCAACGCCTTTCGTACAGCTTTGAGCCTCTTGGAAAGACCTCGGTCGGTCTCCAGAATGTCGAGATTGGCAGCGGCCTCCTGAGTAAAAAGGAGTCGAAACCGCATCAGTCGTCGGGCTCGTCACCGTACTGGTCGAAACTACCGCGATCGGCAACACGACCCTCGGCGGCGTCGGCCAAACCACGCCTGACCGATTCTCGGGCGTCGGGATTTTCGAACAGCCATTTCTCCGTTGCCGGGATCTCGGCGAAGGGTTCCAGCACGATTCTCTGACGGTCATCGACAGAGACCCGAAAGCTGCTGATGCCCTGGGCGAGTTTGCCCAGGCAGATACGCCCTTTCGAGTCCGGCCGAAGCACTTTCTCCGAGAGCATGATCACCTCCACCTCGCACGATAGCGCATCGGTGGGAAGTAATCAATATGGGAAAACAGCAAAGTGGTCGCGACCTCGAGCTCAGGTCGGCGGCGGGGACTCGATACATGCGGTGGCTCTGTGACGCGGCAGAGGGCAAACCACTTACTCACTCGTCTCCGGAATGGTGCCCGGCACCGATCTGAGGACTTGTGCTGCTGCTGGCTCCAAGCTACGTCATCGAACCGATCGCGTGGGCGATAGGCGAGGCGTCAGTCTGAAACAACTACGCAGATCGGTGCCTGGCACTATTAATTCTCGCTTCGACGATTTCGATAGAGGGCGCGCAAACCCTTGACGTCGATGAGCGACAGGACCGCGTTCGCGACGATTCCGGCCAGCGCCGCCTTGGGCAGAAGGGCCAGGACATCGGCCGGTCTCGGTTTCTCGATCATCGTGGTCAGCGCTCCCGTCGACGATGCCGGTGGTAGCCGTCGAGCATCGCCACATTGAGGTCACGGACCTTGTCGCCCATGGATCCCAGGTACAGGTGTCCGGCGAGGAACAGGATCCCCGCCGCGGCCATGATCCAGTGGATTGCGGCGACCCACCACACGCCCGGGCGCCCCAAGACGCCCTCGGGGATGACGTCGGGAAACAGCAGCGCCACACCCGAGATCAGCAGCAATGGATACAACGCGTACATGACCCCGACGTAGGTGACGTGCTGGAGCGGGTTGAACTTGTGCTCCGGAGCGGCGTGGTACGGGTGTGGCTCGCCCTTGAAGATGCCGCTGAGGTACCACCGCAGCTGTCGGAGGATCCCGCGAATCCCGTCTCTCGGCGGCGACACGTACTGCCGCTGGTTTCGACCAATCACGTTCCCGATGAAGAACATCACTCCAACGATGACCAGGACGGCCCCTGCCAGGTTGTGGACATCGAAGGCCGTCTCGAACGACATGATCGGTCCGCGCCGCTGGCCAAAGTGCAGGCGAACACCGGTGTATGCGAGGATGACGAACAGGACCGCGTTCGACCAGTGCCAGACCCGCAGCCAGACGGGGTACATTTTCACCTTTTCAGCCACAGCCGACATCCGCGGCCGGTTGCGCCGGGTCAGGACGCGCAGCAGCGCGTGCGTCAGGGCACCACCGACAGTGAGCCAGAAAAAGGCCACGAGCAGACCGTCGACAACGCGATTCCGCGTCGCTCCCGGCAGATAGGCCTCCTTGAAAACGAGTGGGTTCGTCACCCAGAACGACGGGCCGGCCTGGTCGACGTACTCGGCGATGAGGGGCGCGTCCACGTCGTGACAGGCGTCGCAGCTCCGGATCGCCTGCTCGCTCGGAAGCACCTCGTGCATGTTGGACCTGTCGACCGGTGTATGACACACGACGCATCTGATCCTCGCGTGCCCTTCCCTGGCCGGATCCCAGGCGTGGGTCTCGTCAAACCAGTTTGTTTCCTCCTGCCCGGGTGCGGGAATCTCGGTCTCGAGCGCCGCCGCGCGGTGGCACTCGACGCAGGCCCCGTTCGCCTCCTGGACATACTCCTCGCGAGGCAGCTCGGCCAGACCGGAGCGCATGACATGAGGATCGTGGCACTCCACGCAGGTGAAGCCGTCGATCCGCACCGCGTGCACGCTCTGCTCGACCTCCTCGGAGATCTTCACGAAATCCCCGGCGAGGTCGGCGAGCGCCACTCGAACGGCTTCGACACCAACGAGCCCTTGCAGCCCGACGCCGCGATCGGGGCCATGACAGTCCAGACACGCCGGCGGTGGCTGGCCCATCCGGTGAGGGAGCTGGTCGAAGGCCGTTGGGTCCGCACCCTCGTGACAGGTCGTGCAATCGAGGGTCGCGTGGACGCCGGCCTCCCACTTTTCCTGGTGGAAGATCTGTTCGTCGGTCACCGCCCCGGCCGGTTTGACGTGACACTTGACGCACGTTTGGATCTCGACCGGTTCCTGAGCGCCGGCCGCGCCGGCCGCGAGGCACCAGACGACGAGCAACGCAGCGAGTTGAAGCGGTGATGGGGATCGCATGGCCGGATCAGCCTTTCGGTCCCTTCAGGGTGTGATCGGTGTGGCACATCATGCACTCCATGTGGCCCTGCTGGTGGTTCATGCTGGGCTTGGTGTGCCACATGTCGTCCGGACCGTGGCAGTCGACGCAGTGCTGGATTTCTGCCGAGGGCTCCCAGCGCGGAGGCTCCCAGCGGCCGGCGAAGTACTCGTTCATGGCGTGGACGACGATGTAGACAACCTCGCCGCACACCTTGGCGCAACGCTCCTTCTTTGCCTTGGAGGTGATCTCCGCCCCGGCGGCGGCCGCCCACTTCGAGACCGAGGTGTGGCAGAGTGGCGACATCGCCTTCACCCGGACCTGCCCGGGCATTTCCGAAATGTCGTCAAAGCGGTCGGTCGGAAACTCCTGATTGGCGTACCAGTAGTACAACCGGTCGATCATCTGCCGGAAGATCTGACCCTTCTCGCCGTAGCCGTACGCGACCAGGTTGATGATGCACGAGGCGCCGCCAAGCGATCCGCAGAGGGTTCCGTGACCCCCGTAGCCCGCGGCGGCGTGGCTCATCATGAGATCCGGCAGTGTGGTCCACGGATAGCCGACCTTCTCCTTCAGCAGGCTCAGAATCGAGAGGTAGGAACCGGAGCCGCAGCCGCCGCGGACGAGATCAGGGTACAACCGGTAGGCGCGGCGACCGGCCTCCAGCGGATCGAGGGGAAACCATTCCCACGGCAACGGCGGCGCTTCCGCGGCGATGGGGCCGTCACCAGCCGCGCACCCTGCCACCCCTCCGAGAGCAAACACCGCCGTGCCGGCCAACATGTTTCGACGGGTATACAGGCTGTCGATGTCTTCTTTCATGGATGTCTCCTGTCGCCCCTCATCGCCGTCTCTGATCTGAGTTTTCAACCAATCGAAGTCGAGGCCGGCGTACCGGCCTCGACCGCTGTTCCCACGCACAACTGCGTGCTATCCGAGCCGAGAACCCGACATCGAGAGATTCTCCTGGGTCTTTTTCTCCCAACCCGCCTCGAGAAGCTCCTTGGCCGCCTGTTCCGCGAACTCCGGAGCCGCCCATTTTCGGACATCGAAGTCGTTCTTGATATATCCGTGCTTCAGCATGAAGTCCCTGCCGATCTCGACAGAGGCCAGATTCTGCGGCGACAGATTGGGCACCATGTCGATGTGCTTGATCCCCCGGTAGGTGTCCTCGACATCGAGGTAGTACGTCTGTTTGTTGAGGATCACCGATGCGGCGTGCTTGTGC
The DNA here is from genome assembly GCA_036351195.1 of Thermoanaerobaculales bacterium. Classification (GTDB taxonomy): domain Bacteria; phylum Acidobacteriota; class Thermoanaerobaculia; order Thermoanaerobaculales; family Sulfomarinibacteraceae; genus JAHECW01. The sequence continues at coordinate 3,981 of JAZBOQ010000079.1, forward strand.
TCGTTGGCCCAGCGGCCGACCCTGAACATGCCCTTCATATAGGCGACGACGAGTTCGGGATGATTCTCGGCCATGGTGTCGGTGCAGGTAATGGCGGCGGGAACATTGGCCACCTGCAGGGTCCAGTCCGGATACCGCGACAAATCTTCGACGGCCTTCATCTCTCCTGTCGCCTCCTGAATGTGCTGGAAGACCTTGCTCTGGGTGTAGATGGCATCGCACTTCCCTTCGAGCAGCGCCGTCTCCAACGGCCGGAACGCCAGGTCGTGCTTGTGGTCGCGGTTGAGCTGCCACTCTGTCGGGTTGTACAGAGGGACCAGCATCTTGGGGTCGTCGTACCAGTCGTCCGGATACGGGAAGTCGACCAGCTTGACGTCCTTCTCGGTCATCCCGTTCATCCTGAGCATCAGCAGGATGCCCTGGTGCTCCTGGATCCGCCACCAGTCGTTCTTGATGGTGTTGAGGCTTTTGGTGATGCCGATCTTCTTGCCCTTGAGATCGCTCATCCGGTAGATGTCGTCCCGGGCGCGAACCATCAAACAGCCGCCTTCGTGCGGGGCGTGGGTCAGACCCAGAAGCCGGGTCCGGCGCAGGTCGGCCTGGACGTGGATCGGCGGAAAAAGACCACCGAAACGGATGAGGTTTTCCTGGTTGTGGATGTAGTGGGGATACCAGTTGGTCTCGCGGCGAGACCGGAAGTAGGCGTAGTCCACACCGATCTTCGAGTACTCCTCCTTGACCCACCCCAGCTCCTGGTCGACGTTGCTGGCGGAGATGAGCGGGCAGTTGGTGTAGTACACCTCTTTCCAATCCAGGGCGACGGTGCTGGCCGTCTTCCCTCCGGTTGTCGCCGACTCCGCCGCTCCGGCGCTCGCGGCGTGGGCCACGACCGCTCCCGCGGCTGCGAGGCCCGCCCCTGCCACCATGGTCCGTCGGGTGCAATTGGTCAGTTCGTCATCTTTCATTTCGATTCCTCCTGTGATGATGAGTCGTTCGGGATCCAGATCTGATCCAGATTGATTTCGTAGGTCCACGGCAGGTTCGAATTCTGCCAACCGTTTTTCATCCGCCTCCCGTTGAAGACACTTTCCGGGTCTTTGACGATGCCGCCCTCCATGCCGTCGACGATGTTGTAGACCTTTGTGAACCCGGCCTCGGCCAGAAGATTGATGGCCATGGCGGCGCGCTCGCCCGACCGGCAGGTCACCAGGATGGTGTCGTCGGGCTCCACCCACTTGCCGACCTGGGCCACAAACTCGGGGTTGGGCTCCATGGCGAACATCCCTCGCTCGGGATCCCAGCGGTGGGTCTGGAAGAACGCCGGGAGGCTGTAGGCCATTGGCGGGTGACCGACAAACACGTACTCGGCGAGCGTCCGGATGTCGAGGATCGTGACCCCCTCGGGGTCGGCCTGCCACATGTCGTGGGCTTCCTTCGCGGTGACGTAAAGCCCGAGCTTCGTCTGAACCCTTGGGTCCTCTCCAGCCATCGCCAAGGACGAGCCGAGAATCATCAACAACCCGACAACCACGTGTTTTCGCATGAACTGACCTCTCTTCCCGATCTCTCGATGTACCATCGGCAACTCACTTCCCCACCTGCCCTTCTGCTCTCGCGGTCGCACCACTCTTGGAGGGTAGAGAGTCCCCTTTGCAACCTGGACGAAGGCTATCTACGGCTGCCAGCAGGTCGGTGGCGATGGCGCGTTTGAGCACAACGGCGTCGGCGCCGGCTTCCATCGCAGCCCTGCGCACGCTTTGTTCGTCATGAACACTGAGGGCGACTACCTTGAGGTCCGGGCATCGCTGCCGAAGCGTCCGCAGCCAGCCCAGATCACCGTCGCGGGCCAGCGACAGATCCACGATCGCCACCTCGGGCCGGAGCCGGACCGCTCCCTCGAGCAGCGACGCCTCGTCGGCGACCATGACCACCGATCTGAAGACCGTTTCGAGCAGGCCGCGCACACCCTCGGTGAGACCGTGGTGGCGGTCCGCAAGAAGGACGCAGCTCAAGGGCTCTTCCCGTGGCTCTTTGGTGGCCGGCATTCAGGAAGAGCCTAGTCGGAAATCAAAGGGTTGTGACCTAGGGATCTTTCGGGGTCGGTGCCTGGGAAAACCACCGGGCTGAGTTTCTCACCGAATTTCGCAACGAGTCCGGCGGTGTGCGATACCAGCCAGGTCTTCGACCCGAGTGTCGCGGAGGCTCACTTGACAG
>JAZBOQ010000080.1:0-3393 GCA_036351195.1 Thermoanaerobaculales bacterium
CACCCTCTTCCAGGGAAGCCCGGAGGGAGTGATCCGCTCGCGCAGGGTGTCGCCCTCGAGGAGCTCGGTGACCGCGTAGTGGATTCCGTCGGTGGCGCCCACATCGTAGATGTCGAGGAGGTTCGGGTGCGACAGTGCCGCCAGCGCCTTGGCCTCGCGCTGAAAACGCTCGAGCCGGTTTTCATCCGAAGCGAAGGATTCTGGCAGGACCTTGACCGCCACCTGACGGTCGAGCTCGGTGTCGAGCGCCCGCCACACCTCGCCCATCCCACCGGCCCCGATGGGGCCGAGGATCTCGTACCGGCCGAGGTGATCACCCTGTGAGAGGGTCATGATTCAGTGGTTCGCGCTGCTTTCGCATTATGACAGAGCAATGAGTGAGGTGGTAGTTGGTCTTGCTCACCGGCAGCGCACGAGGGCTTTAAGGTTCCGTGAGGTTTGTAGTAGCAAGCTGAGCCTCCTGCAAAATTCCCGGAGATCGACCACGTACTGGTTGCTGTCGACGCGCAATGGCCGGCGGGGGCGCCGGCCCTACAATAACGCTCGGCACTTTGTAGCGCCGGCGCCCCCGCCGGCGAAACTCCTTGATCTCCCCAGTTGCTCGAATCTCGATTTTTGCAAGAGGCTATTCCAGCTTGCGATCGGGAGATCGTGCACCGCCGCAGCGCAATAAGAGTAGTTGGCGACCCTGAAGGACCAGCAGGGATGCTTGCCGCTACATAGACTTGGATCCAGGGACCATCAGAGGGCAAGCGCTCCCTCACTAGCGAGCAAAGCGAACGCTCACGTTCTCACCCCTCAAAGCGTCATCCGGCACCCCAATTCCTGTTGCCGAAAAACGTATGGTACGATATATGGCATGGTGAAAACGACGGTCTATCTGCCCGAAGACCTCAAGGCGTCGCTGGAACGTGTTGCCGCGGAGAAGGGTCGATCGGAAGCGGAGCTCATCCGCGAGGCGATTCGAGTCCTTGTCGGAGTCGGTGCGCCGGCGAAGCCGAGGATCCCATTGGTGGCCACAGGCCTCGGTGACCCGACCGCCTCCGAGCGGATTGACGAGTTCCTCGACGGTTTCGGCGCCGGATGATCCTCCTCGACACCAGCGGTCTCTTGGCGGCGCTTTTCGTGGACCAGCGCCGGCACGCCGAGTGCGCACGGGTGGTCTCTGAGGCCGGCAGGCCGCTCGTGTTGTCGCCCTTCGTTCTCGCCGAGCTCGACTATTTGGTGGCGAAGCTCGCGGGAGAAGCGGTCGAGCGGGAACTCCTCGCCGAGGTGGCTCGCGGCGCGTACCAGCTCGTCGAGATCAATGCCCGGGATGTCGAGGAGGCTCGCGTAGTCATCGAGAGACACGAGGGGCTCGGGATCGGGCTTGCCGATGCCGCGACCGTCGTCTTGTCGCGCCGCCTCGGGTGCCTCGATCTGCTCACCCTCGACGAAAGACACTTCAGGGTGTTGCGAGGGTTCAAGGATCGCCCGTTCAGGGTTCTTCCGGCTGACGGGTAACCCGCTCTTCTCACGTCCTCACAGCGACCGGAGGGAGCGCTGACCTCCTCACCCCTCAGAACGTCAACCGGAAACCCACCTCCCAAGCACGGGGGGTGTCCCAATTGGTGGGATCGCCGAGCCGGGTTTCCTCGTCGCAGCCGTAGACGTTCTCACAGACACCGGTGACCTCCTCCCGGGAGAGGAGGTTGAGCACCGAGACGATGAGCTCGAGGTGAGTGGGTCCGATCCTGAACCCCTTGGTGATCTGCAGATCGAGCCAGGTGTCGCTGGGCCCCTCTCGGTTGCCGCGGGGTTCGTCGAAATAACCGCCGGCCGGCATCTCCGGATGGTTCCAGTAGTAGATGATCGGGGTCCAGCGGAATCCGGATTGCCAGCCGGCGTTGACGGCGATGGTGAAGTCGAGGGGGAGCAGGACATACCCGTTAATCTTGAGATCGTGCAAGTGGTGGTTGTCCAAGTATCCGTTCCGGTTCTCCCAGTGCCAGGGGTAGAGGTCCCAGTCCCACCCGAACCCGAGACTTTCGTGATTCCCCTCCGAACTCGACAGGGTGTAGGAAGCGAGCACGGTGAGCCAGTCGAGGCTGCGGCTCTCGAGCTTGACGATGAAAGCCTCGTAGTCGCGTTTCAACTGGGCCATGTTGTACAGGTAGAAGTAGTCGCACTCGCTTCCCTGGGTTGGATTGGGGACGTTGCCGTTGCAGGTGTCCTCGAAGAGTCCGCGAGTCTGCTTGAAGACCAAGCTGAATTCGACGGAACTGCGCGGCCACAGGGCACGTTCATAGTTCAGGATCAACTGATCCGAGTAGGCCGATTCGAGGTTCGGATCGATGATGTTGTCGTTCGACCCCAGTCGGTTCATGAGAAACCACCCGTGAGGGTCCCAGCCTTCCAGATCGGTTCTCCACTCGGTGCCGAAGCCGGCGGCCAGGATGGGACACAGCGCGGGATCGAAGGGATCGACGGGGAAGCCCGGGAACTGTCCGGTAGCCAGCAGCGAGCATGATCCCCAAACGTAATCGGTGAACTTCTGGACACCCATGTAGGGAAGGTTCATGGTCGCCGGATCCATGTACCTGCCGGCTGAGACGCGCACCACGTTGCGAGCGTCGCCGGTCAGATCCCAGGCGAAGCCGAGCCGGGGCTGCCATCGGTCCATGGTGACCGACGCGCCGGTGCGTTCCATGTCGTACGTGATGCTGTCAAAGCGCACGCCGGCCTTGACGGTGAGATTCGGTGTCGGCCGCCAGGCGTCCTGGACATAGCCCGACCAGAGCCGACCATCGAAGTTCACTGGACCGGGGTTGTACTCCTCCCACATGTAGAGTGGGAAGTCCTCTCCGCCGAGCTGCGTGTCATCGAAAACGAATCCAGGAACGTCTGCGATGCACCCGACACCGCCCGGCGTTCCCGTCACGCACAGCGAAACGGTCGAGCTCATGTCGGACACGGCCAACCCTGCCTTGAGCTCGTGCGTGCCGCTCGATCCGCCGAAGAACCACGTCAGATCGGTTGCCGTCTGAACTCGGTTGAAGTCATTGATTTCCTGCTTGTAGTAGTTGTTTGAGTCGATCCCGGTGACCGTGTTGCGATGAGTGATCGATTCGAGATCGCCGCTCATGGGCCGCTCCTCGTAGGGTGAGTTGTCATACCCGATTCGGGTCGTCCACAGCAGCGATTTATTGAGCATCCCGTCGACCCCGAGCGCGAAATGCTCATCAGGGTTGTTGTTATAGGATGTTGCCTCGGGTTGGGTCCAGCGGGAGGCGTTCGCGTTCTCGAAGGTGGCGTATTTGCCGAGGTAGGACGCCGTGCCTCGCCATGAAGGGGCGATCTGCCAGGTCAGTTTGGCCTTGGGCGCATTGACCCGCCCCATCCATGTGGTTGGCG
>JAZBOQ010000081.1:0-6152 GCA_036351195.1 Thermoanaerobaculales bacterium
AAATCGCGAAGGATGCTGTCGCGCACCCGGATCTCGCTATGATGATCCGGCAGGAGGATCAGATGAGAACCACCATCGTCGCGCTCGCCGTTTGTTTCGCGGCCCAGGTTGCGATTGCGGGTCCGGAGGCATCCTACCGTCAGATCATCCCGGCGGCGGCTCACGTCGAGGGTCTGGACGGCTCGGTGTGGCAGACCGATGTCGTGATCCACAACCCGACGGAAGGCCCGGTCCACGTGGGAATCTGGCTCTACCCCCGCGATTGGCAGGGCGAGTATCGGGGGATCGAGTGGATCATCGGACCACACGAAACCAGGGTGTTCACGGATGCGTGGAACATGGTGCATTGGAGCTCACCGGCCAGCGTCGGGTGGATGCGCTTCGAAGCGAGCGACGACGACGTCAACCCGGCTCCGATCGTTGTCGACTCCCGGACCTACAGTGGTGATTTGTCCGCGACCTTCGGTCAGGGGATTCCCGCCATCCCCTGGAACCAGGACGGCGACCTGGACGAACCCGAGCGCCGGGTCGTCGGTCTCGAGTCGACGTCGGACTTCCGGACCAACCTCGGCATCGTCAATCTCACAGGCGGCGAGATGGTCTTCGCGATCTCGCTGCTCGACGCCTCAGGCGACGAAGCGGCGAGCACCTATTTGCGGGTCGAGCCTCACCTTCAGCGGCAGGTCAACGACATCCTCGGCGATCTCGGCCTCGAAGGCTCGGGGTTCACCGCGGTCGTGCGGCGTGTCAGCTTCACCGACACCGGCGCGCCGCCGGACTTCGTAGTCTACGGCTCGCTCATCGACCGGCGCACCAACGACCCGACCTATCTCGCCGAGCTTCCCCGGACCCCCCAGTCGGGGCTGCCCAAGCACCGGGTGATTCCGGCGGCGGCCCACGTGGAGGGCAGTGACGACGCCGTGTGGCGCAGCGACATCACCATTCACTCGGCCAACGAGGAAGGCCTGACGGCGGTGGTCGTCGAGCTCGTTCCCACCGGTGGCCAGGGCATCGGCACGGGCCCCGCCGAGCGCTGGGTGACCACGATCCGCGGCGGCGAAACAAAGACCGTGGAGGACATCATCGGCGAACGGTTCACGGACCACGAGGTCGCGGCCATGATTCTCCAGGGGACCTCCACCGGCGACGCGGAGCCGGACCTCAGGGTGGACTCCCGAACCTGGACCACGACCAACGGCGGTGGCGCCACTATGGGTCAGGGCATCCCCGGCGCTCCCAGGCACTCCGCCGCCGACCCGGTGGTCATCGCCGGGCTCGAGGAGTCGGACGCGTTCCGTTCCAACATCGGATTCGTCAATCCGTCCACCAACGTCCGCCAGACCCTCGAAGTGGAGGTCTACTCCTCGGAGGGCGTGTCCATGGGCGTGCTCTCCCACACCCTCGAGCCGTGGTCCCACATGCAGGTGAACTCGATACTCGACGAGCTCGGTCTCAGCGGCGCGGGCTACACCGCGGTCATCACCCTGGCCGAGTCCGAGAACACAATGCTCTTTCCCAGCGAGAGCTGGGATCCCGTTTTCATGGCCTACGGCTCGCGCATCGACCGGGGGACCAACGACCCGAGCTTCATCAACGGGGTCCGGTTGGTACCGGTGCCGCCGTACCCGGAGGGCGATTGGTTCGACTTTTCCTTCGACAATCCGTGGTACCGCTGCCCGGACGAGCCGCTGCCCGACGAGGCCACCGTCATCCGCGCCTTCCACCGCGACCTGCACTGGTTCGGCTCGGAGAACCACCGCAGCATCACCCGCGAGGTGGAGTTCCCGGCGGCGCAGGACTGGAACCAGGTTGGCCTGCGGCTTCATCTGGAGTGCCCCGAGAACGGCCTCTGCGACCACTGGGACCGCACCGGCAGCCTGCAGCTGGTCCTCAACCCGGACGACCCCGAGGAGGAGTGGGAGTACCTGGAGATCATGCGCCACATCACCCCCTACCGGGTGGGCATGTGCGAGTACGTGGACATCACCGCCCTGGCGCCGATGTTGACGGGAACGCAGACCCTGGTCTCGTGGATCGACACCTGGGTGGGACCCGGCCACTCCGACGGTGAGGGCTGGCGGATCACCTGGGATTTCGTCTTTTACCCGGGTGACGACCGGACGCCCGACGAGGTGGTCAACATCTGGGGCCGGCGCTCGATCGAGGTTGGGAATCTCGAGCCCGACCGCACCGTGGATGCGCAGATCGAACCGGTGGCGCTGCCGATTCCCGCCGACGCGCGGCGGGTGGAGGCGCGGCTTATCACCACCGGCCACGCCTTCGGCAACGCCGAGAACTGCGCCGAGTTCTGCGTTATGCGGCAGGACCTCTACCTGGACGGCGAACGGCGCTCGGTGGTGCCCTGGCGCACCGACTGCGAGCACAACCCGGTGAGCGGCCAGTTGGGGACCTGGGCATACGACCGCAACGGCTGGTGCCCGGGCGCCATCACGGTGGGCCACACCATCGACATCACCGACTTGGTGACCCCCGGCGAGACATTAGAGCTCGACTTCGACATCCGCATGGCCGACGGCACCGAGTACGAGAACACCCTCCCGGGCGGCGGTCTCACGCCGATTGAGTGGGTGTCGCTGCAGGTGTATATCTACCGGGATTGATGGAGCTTTCGGGAGTGGTGAGAAAGTTAGAAGGTTAGAAAGTTAGAAGGTTAGAAGGTAAGAAGGTCAGCGCTCGCTTCGCTCGCTAGTAAAGGGTGAGGAGGAAGAGGCGGTAGCTTGAGGGGGCGAAGGTAATTCAGATCCCAGTCGATCTGTGCGACATCGTGGACCCCCACCTTCTCACCAGTGAGCGGTCAGCGAAGCGCAATCGCGAACGACCTCGCCAGCACACGGCCGAAGGCCGTTGTGCGTTCTCACCTTCTCACCTGATCATGCCTCCGCGTACATCGAATCGATGACATCCGCAAACCGCTCCATCGCCACATTCCGCTTGACCTTCATGGTCGGGGTGAGCATCCCGTTCTCGATGGAGAACTCTTCGAGAAGCCGGAAGTCCTTTACCGTCTCGAAGGAAGCGAGGTCGGCGTTCTTCTCCTCGACCACGCCGCGGATGAGGTCGTTGACGCGAGGGTCGGCAAGGAGGCCGGCCAGGTCGTCGTGCTCGATGCCCTGCTCGGCCGCCCAGGCCCCGACGTTTTCTCCGTCGACGGTGATCAGCGCCGTGAGGTACTTGCGCCGGTCGCCGATGACGCAGACCTGCGAGATGTAGGGCGACAGGGCGATGAGGCCCTCGATGGCGGACGGTGCGACGTTCTTGCCGCCGGCGGTGACGATGAGGTCCTTCTTGCGGCCGGTGATCCTCAGGAAGCCCTCGTCGTCGATCTCTCCCAGGTCGCCGGTGTGCTGCCAGCCGTCGGGGGTGAGGGTCTCGGCGGTCTCGGCGGGCATCTTGTAGTACTCGCGCATGATGTTGCGCCCACGGTAGAGCACCTCGCCGTCGGCGGCGGTCTTCTGCTCGATGCCGGGGCCGGTGGGGCCGACCCAGCCGAAGCGGTAGTTGTCGTAGCGGTTGAGGTTGGTGAAGGAGGTGTTCTCGGTCATCCCGATGCCCTCGACGATGAGCACCCCGGCGGCGTGGAAGAACTTCCCGATGGCCGGATCGAGGGGGGCGGCGCCGCTGATGCACCAACGGACCCGGCCGCCGAGGGCGGCCTGGACCTTGGAGAAGACGAGCTTGGTGGCGAGGGCGTACTTGAGCCGGGTCACCGCCGGCACCGGCTCCTTGGCGAGGAGGTGGTCGCTGACCTTGTCGCCCACCGCACATGCCCAGTTGAAGATCTTGAGGGCGGCGCCGCCCTTGGCCTGGGCGCCTGAGATGATCTTGGTGTGGACCTTCTCGTAGATCCGCGGCACGCTGGGGAACCAGTGGGGGCGGGCGATCGTGAAGTCCTCCGCCACGGTTTCGATGCTTCGGGCGAAGGTCGTGGTGCAGCCCGCGAAGAGACCGGAGAAAACGCACGTCCTGGCGAAGATGTGCGCCAGAGGCAGGAAGAGGAACGCGTGATCGCCGTCCTCGATCTGGGTCGAGCCGTAGACCGACTGGGCGGTGAAGGTGATATTGTCGTGGGTCAGCACCGCTCCCTTGGGAATGCCGGTGGTCCCCGAGGTGTAGACGATGGCGGCGACGTCCGCGGCGTCGACATCGGCGATTCGGGCGTCGAGGGTCGCATCGGTCACGTCGGCGCCGAGGGCGAGGAACTCGTCGAAGCCGATGACCCAGTCGTCATCCGGTGGCGGTGTTCCCTTGAAGAGCACCACCTTGCGGATCTCGGGGATCTCGGCGCGGATGTGCTGCAGCTTGGCGACCTGCTCGGGGTCTTCCGCGAAGGCGAGCACCGCATCCGAGTGTTCGACGATGTAGCCGATGTCCTTGGCGAGCAGCGAGTGGTAGATTCCGACGGTGACCGAGCCGATGGACGCGAGAGCGAGGTCCGTGAGCACCCAGGGGTAGTTCGAGTAGCTCACGATGTTCGCCTTGTCGCCCTTGCCGAGCCCGAGCGCGATCAGGCTCTTGGCTGCTGCCCGAACCTGGGAATGGAACTCTCTCCAGGTGACGGAGTCCATCGTCCCATCCTCGAGGATGGTCCGGTAGGCGGCCCGGTCGGGCTGTGACTCGACGGTGTTCGACAGCATGGCATGGACGTTCGTGAAATCGGTGAACTCCATCGGCGTTTCCTCCGTTGTCGCAGCATCGGGCTCGAGGTCCTCGGTCACGCATCGGTCTGAGTTGGACGTCGATGAGTGTAGCAGCGCTGAGGATTCTCAACGGCTGGCTATTACTGTGGGGATCTGGGGGGTGGTCGTGTGCCGGGGGGTACCCGGAGCGCCGGCCTTCTGGGTCGACGCCACCTCACGGTGTCGACGACCCAGCGTCGCCCGATCAGGGCGGTCAGCGTTGGCGACCGGGAGAGCAATGACCGCCCTGCTCGGGCGAGCGACGGCCTACCTCCGAGCTTCAACGACGCACCCTGGGTGCGCTCCCCGTGGATTGCCAATCACGCGCATTGTGCGTATCGCGCTAGGGGCTGGGAGGCAGATGAAGGGCACAATGGCGTGAATGGCACGTCCCGCCTAACGCGCTGGGGCGCTCGGGTTGGGGAGGTGGTCGAGGCCGGGGTTCCAGGGATGTTGTTCGGAGCCGGGGGGCAATCTGGTGGGCCAAGGCCTACCCTACGGCGCTGCAGTCCTCGGCGCGCTCCGCAACCGCGACGGTGGATGGCGGGCGGGACGCCCGCCTCCACAACCATCGCATTCATGGGTGAAGAAGCTTCCAGGTCATGGCGCGGATCTCGTCGAAGAGATGCAAGGTGGTCATTGCCTTTCCGCGAGGCACGGCGCCTGAAAGGCAAAGAACCCTGAGGTGAACGTCCACCTCCTTCGCGGAAGCGTAGGCGATTCGCCAGTGGTGGGCTCGGTCTCTTCCGAAACGTCCGTGGCCTTCGGCCAAGTTTGCCGGTACCGACGCCGCCGACCGAATGATCTGATCCGCAACGGACTTCAGCGGAGCGGGCACCTGCCTGGCAAGCCCGATCGCGTCGGCGGCTGCTTCGACCGCCTTTTCGGTGACGAGGAGATTGCTGTTGGGGAGCGCGTTGTTCATGGTGGCCTCCGGGTGGTTCATGGCCGTCTCACCAGTCGCCGGGACGAGCCCTGTCAAGGGTCGCCGCCGAGGCGATTCATCTTGCCCTTGACAGGGCTCGCCCCGGCGACTACCCCTCACGTCGGAACCACTCGGAGGCCACCATGAACGACGGGTCCCGAGCGCATCCCGGTCACCGTCTCCTGCCGCTGCTCCCTGCTGCTGTCACTGTTCACCGCTGCCGCTGCCGCTGCCGCTGCCGCTGTCTCTGTCCCTGCGATGTGGACCGCCGAGCTCCAGCTCGGCATTGAGTCGCGGTGGGGATCTGGGGGGTGGTCGTTTTCCGGAGCGTACCCGGAACGCCGGCCTTCTGGGCTTCCGCCGCCTGGCGGCGTCGTTGCCCAGCGTCGCCCGAGCAGCGTGGTCATGTGGGAAACGGGGACGAGGTGACCACGCTGCTCGGGCGAGCGACGGCCTGCCTGCAGGCTTCAACGACGCACCCTGGGTGCGCTCCCCGTGGATTGCCAAGCACGCGCATTGTGCGCAGCGCG
>JAZBOQ010000082.1:0-41918 GCA_036351195.1 Thermoanaerobaculales bacterium
GCCGCAGGAGTGTACGTCGCGTGCCGGTTCCAGACCATGGTGGCGCGGTCGCGACCCTCGCCGGTGGGTCCTTCGTCCCGCATCACGCCCTTGTAGAGCCGGTAGTCGCCCAGACTGTCCCGCGGCGTCACCACACCCTGGAAGATGTCGCTTCGATGACCGAACGCGGCCAGCGCATTCATGTAGCCGAAGCCGATCTGCGGATCCCAACCGTCGGGGTCGGACTCGATGTCGATCCCGGCGTCGTTCTTCTGGGCGGTGTTGATGAGCAGGGCCTTGAGGGCGAGCTCGTCGGCCACTCCGGCGTCCATGAGCGACATGATGACGCCGAGAACCGCCGGCGCGGACATGCTCGTGCCGCTCTTGGTGATGTAGTGATTAAACGTGTAATTCTCCCACTCGTTGTCGGGTGCTTTGATATTCGTGCCTGGTGCCGCCAGGTCCGGTTTTCTGCGACCGTAGGCGGTCGGGCCGGCGGTGCTCGTCGGGTTGATGATGTCGTCGGCTCGATCGGGTGTTGCACGGTCAGAGACGTTGCCGACGGTGATGGCGTTGTAGGAAGACGCAGACGAACTGAAGTTCACGTTGTCTGGCCCGCTATTGCCGGCAGCAATCGTGACCGGGAGATCCGGGTAACTGGAGATCACCGCGTCAAAGAAGCGGCTGCTGCTCGTTTCATCCTCGGAGGTTGCTGCGCCAAAGCTATAGTTCATCCCGTCGACGTCATCACCGAACGCTCCCTGGGGGAACAGGTCGCCGCTGTGATTGAGCGCTCGGTCGACGATTCCACACATGTCGGTCAACTTGATTCGGCCACGGTTGGAAGTGTCTCTCCACCCGGCCTTGAGCGTGACGAGCTTCTCGACGCCGTAGGCCATCCCGAGGTGGTCCTCGTAGTCGGACGAGCCGTAACAGCCGACGATGCCCGCCACATGAGTCCCGTGGCCTTGAAGATCATCCTGGGTGGCCACGTCGTCGAATGTCGGTTCTGCCGCTGCGGCGGTGAGGAACCACGTGTAGAAGTTCTCCCGCGCCGGCGACGTGCCGTTCGCCATGCCGGGGTGGTAGATGTCGGTTCCCGTGTCGATGATCGCCGGATCGAAGATGCCACCATCAAAACCGCTGTCCCAGAGACCGCCGGGTGCGCTGACGAGCGTGGCGTCATCCATGATGTCGAGGGTGCTATAGAACAGAACATCCTCAGAGATGCGGAGGATGTCGGGGTGCTCGGCGAGAGACGAGATCCTCCCGGCAGGCACTCGAGCGACGACGAGGCTTCCCGCAATGGTGCTGAACTCGAACTCGCCGCCGAGCTCCTCGACGGCCGAGCGTACTCGGTCAAAAAACGGCGCGAGCTCGACGGCAATCTCGGGAATCATCTCATCGATGATGGCTTTGTCCAGCGCCTCGCGGCGGAGGTTGAGGGGCCTCAGCGCCTCGCGCTCCTGGGGAAAGGTCTTGATGAGTTCGGGATGATTGTCCGCGTCCCGCGGGAGGGTCGGGTCGCGACGGGCCGCGGTCGCCTCCAGGATGGCGTTGACCTCGGTATCGATCGCTGCCTTCTCCGCCGCGTGACGCGCCTGGACTTCCGCGGAGATGCGATCCTGGGGCAGGTGGCGGAGCATGATGATGACCCGGAGCATCTCGTCCGCCGAGACCTCGGCGATGGTGTTTTCCAACGTTTTCGAGAGCACGGGCAGGCTCGCGAAGGGGGATGGGGGATCGACCGCGACACCGTTGCTGCCGTCGGGCTCCTCGAGGGGAACCTCGGTGGGGGTGTAGACCCCCTCAACGACGCGGAGATCCCCGTGAGGCGTGAATGCTGTCGGAGCCTGTTCTGCGGCGACGACCGAGGCAACGGCCCAGGCCATTCCGACGAGGTAGACGAGCAATCGACAATCGGACGCGCGAAGAATCGACATGGCAGGCCTCCCAGCGGGTCGGCGCGTGATCGGCGGTATTGATTGTTGTGCGTCCAGCCTAGCACGACGGCGTCGTTGAAAACCCACCTTTCAGGCGATAACGGTCACTTTTCCTGTCACCTTCGCCGACGAGGTTCGGGATCGGGAACGGGATCGGGATCGGGGCCGAGGCGGGATCGAACCACAGGTCGATGTGGGATAATCCGCCCATGCCCGACGAACCCCGCATTCTGGTCACCAACGACGACGGCCACGCGGCCGAGGGAATCCTCGCCCTGTGCCAGGGGCTGCAGGGTCTGGGCGAGCTGTGGATGGTAGCGCCGGAGGGCGAGCAGTCGGCGGTGTCACACGCCCTGACCCTCGACCGGCCCTTGAGAGTCCGCGAGGTCGGTGAGAACCGGTACGCGGTGAACGGCACGCCCACGGACTGCGTCACCCTGGCGATCTCCTCTCTGATGGGGGACCGTCCTCCCGACCTGGTGGTCTCGGGGATCAACCGGGGCGGCAACATGGGCGTCGACGTCCACTACTCGGGCACCGTCTCCGCCGCCTTCGAGGGGGTCATCCTGGGCTATCCCGCCATCGCGATCTCGCAAGTGGTGGGGAAGGGCATGAGCTGGGGTGCATCCGCGGCGCTGGCGCGGGAGCTCGCCGAGTGGGTGCTGGAGCACGGCCTGCCGCCGAGCACGCTGCTCAACGCCAACGTGCCACTGGCTCCGCCGCGCGGGCTCAAGCTCACCCGCCTCGGCTCCCGGCGCTACACCGAGGACATCTCGGAGCAGCGGGACCCGAGGGGGCGCACGATCTATTGGGTCGGGGGCGGCCAACCGGTGTGGGAGCACATTCCGGGGACCGACTTCCACGAGGTTGGCGAGGGCTTCGCATCGGTCACCCCGCTCCACCTGGACATGACCGATCGCGGCCTCCTCGATCGGCTGAAAGATCTCCGGCCGTCGTTCCTCGACCACCCCAACGGCTCGGGGAATTCGTCGTGAAGGCCGTCGACGGCTACGCCTACCGGCGGCTGCGGATGGTCGAGGCGCTGAAGGACCTCGGGATCGCCGACGAACGCGTCCTCACCGCCATGCGCGAGGTGCCGCGGGACCTCTTCGTACCCGAGGCCTACCGCCACGCCGCCTACTCCGAGGACGTCTCCATCCACATCGGGGCGGGTCAGACCATCTCGCAGCCGCAGGTGGTGGCGGCCATGACCCAGGCCGCCTGCATCGGATCCGACGACCGGGTGCTGGAGATCGGCACCGGGTCCGGTTACCAGGCCGCGGTGCTCGCCCACCTGGCGCGGTTCGTGTTCTCGGTGGAGCGCATTCCGGCCCTGGCCCGGTCGGCCAAAGCGGCCCTCGACCGGATCGGTCTCGAGAACGTCAGCGTCAAAGTCATGGACGGCACCCTTGGGTGGCGGGCCTTCGCACCGTTCGACGCCATCCTGGTGACCGCCGCCGCACCGGAGGTTCCCGAGCCTCTGGTCGAGCAGCTGGCCGACGGCGGCCGGTTGGTGGTTCCGGTGGGCGCCCTGGAAACCCAGGTCATCAAGGTCGTGAAGAGGATGGGCGACAACACCTTCGTTACCGAGCTCCGGGGAGCCTGCTTCGTGCCGCTCATCGGCCGGCACGGATGGACTGCAGAGGAAGGATGACCGTCGTGCTGGAGTGGATCCATCAGGTCAAGGACGGCCTCTTCGGGCTCATCGACTCCTTCGCGGCGTCGCCGCACCCCGGCTGGTGGCTCTTCGCCCTGGCGGTGGCCGAGAGCTCGTTCTTTCCCATACCCCCCGATGTCCTTCTGGTGACCCTGGGCGTCGCCCGGCCGGAGATGGCCATCTGGTACGGGGTGATCTGTTCGGCGGGCAGCGTCCTCGGAGGGGGCATCGGTTACGCCATCGGTCTTTACGGTGGGCGCCCGCTGCTCTACCGCTTCTTCAGCGACGAGAAGATCCACGCGGTGGAGCGGCTCTACGACCGCTTTAACGCCTGGGCCACCGGCATCGCCGGATTGACGCCCATTCCCTATAAGGTCTTCACCATCGCCGGCGGCGCCTTCAAGATCAACTTCAAGATCTTCATGCTCGCCTCGCTGGCCTCGAGGAGCCTTCGGTTCATGGCCGAGGGCGTGCTCCTCTACTTCTTCGGCGAACCCATCAAGGACTTCCTCTACGAGCAGTTCAACTGGCTCTCCATCGCCTTCGTGGTGCTCCTCGTCGGTGGTTTCTGGCTCGTCCAGCACGTCGGCCGGCGCAGCGCGGAAGTTTCTGAGGATCCGGAAGACGGGGCATGAGCCGGAAGGTCCACCGACTCCGGGTTCACGGCCGGGTTCAGGGTGTGGGTTTCCGATACTTCGTGGTGCAACGGGCTCGCGAGCTGGGAGTCGCCGGGTGGGTTCGAAACCGAACGGACGGCACCGTCGAGGCCCTGGTGTGGGCAGAGGAAGACATCTTCGAGCGCCTGCTGGCGGTGATCCGGGAAGGGCCCCGATGGGGCCGGGTGGATCGGCTCGACGCGGTGGTGGAGAGGAACGCCGGTGACCGCCCTGCCGGGTTTGGAATCCGGTCGGACCGATGACGACGGAGATTCTGCCCCGGGGGTCCACTGCCGCGCATCGGGCCGTTGGCCGTCTGCTGACGTCGCTCGAAGAAGCCGGCGCCGATCTGCCGCCGCGGGTTTTCGTCGGGTGCGCGGAGGACCAGTGGCAGCGGCACGCGGTTTCCCTGCCGACACTGGAACGAAGACGATCGGTGCTGGTCGCGTCGGCTGAGGACGATCTGGTCGACGCAGTGCGACTGGAGATCGGCGGAGCAGCCGGGATTCCGGCCTCGCTCCACGCCCTGGGAGTGGCCTGCGAGGCGGCGGCCCGGACGTCGGTGGAGGAGGCGGCGTGCATCGCCACCCGGGCGGTGCTGGAGATCGTCCTGGACCGCGGCGCCGGGGTCTGGCTGGTGGGTTGGCGGCCGGCGGCCTTCTGGTACCGCCAGATCGGATCACCGCGGCTGATCGGAGTTCTTCAGCGAATTGCCGATCGCCTTCACTGTATCCCGGCCATTGTGCCCGGCCCGTTCCTCGTCATTGCAGGCTGTTCGGGTTCCCAGGTCGAGGCAGCCTGCAGCGTCGTCGATCCCCTGGTGTCGGTCATGCCCGCACCGGTGGAGATTGCGTCGCTGTCGGCATCTCCAGACCGGACCCGGGTGGAATCGCTGATCGAAGCCGTGGGCAGGGCTGACGAGGAGGGCCCCGCGGCGGAGATGAACCCGGTGCCGGTGCTCGAACTCCCCAACGGACGCCTGGTGGGGCGGTGGGCTCGATCCGAGGGGGAGCTTCCACGCCGCGACGGTTGGTCAGCGGTACCCGACCCGGAGGTCGAGGACGGGAGCGTATGGCGCCTCGAGGACGGGGACGAGCGCCGCAGCATCGTGGAGAGCGCCACGACCACCGGTCTCGAGCGGAGCCGAGAGAAGATCCTTCGTGTCCCCGGCTGGATCGGAGCGGCGCTCCAGCCCGGACGACCGGCGGCGTTGCTGGTGGAGAGACTGGCGGGTTGTGATGCGCGCAGGGGGCGGTCCCTCTGGGTTCCCAGCGTCGATGCCGACGGAGTCCGTTTCCTCCTCGGCCTTCCCGGGCCCACGTGGGTGGACGGTCCGGGTGTGCCGGCGGATTGACACCTTCGGCCCTCGGGCATAGCATTGTCGCCCCGCGGAGCTATAGCTCAGGTGGATAGAGCAGTGGATTCCTAATCCGAAGGTCGCAGGTTCGAGTCCTGCTAGCTCCGCCAATTTTCCTTCCCATTTTGTCGTCCTGAGCACTGCCACGCCGTTTCGCGGCGCCTACCTTCAGACGGACAAGGCCACCAAGAACCTGTCATCCTGAGCGAGTGAGTCCGCGAACGAGTCGAAGGATCCCCTCCGGGTCCGGAGCGCTCTGTCCGTTGTCGTGTCGATGAGAGACGGAGCGACTCTCGCCACTCACGCTGAGGAAGCAAGTCCCGGTACGCCAGCCTGCGATGTGGACCGCCGAGCTCCAGCTCGGCATGGGGTCGGTGTGGGGACCTGGTGCGCGGTCGAAGTCAGAGGGGTACCCGGAGCATCGGCCTGTCTGCAGGCTTCCGCCCAGCTTTCAGCGGCTGAGCTCGGCGATTGCCACGTTCACACTTTTCGGAGCGCGCTGAGAAACGGGAATGGCAAGGAGCCAAAAGTGTGAACATGGCACGTCCGTCCCAACGCGCTGGGGCGCTCGGGATCGGGATCGAGCCGGATGGGGCTCCAGACTTTCGAGGTTCGCCAGCATCCAGCATCGAGCATCGAGCATCGTCCGCGCGGGCGAACGTCCGCGCGGACTCGGTATGATGCAACGATGGCCCGCGCTCGAACCTTCGTCATTCCCTACGTCCTGTCCCTGGTCGTGGTCATCGCGCTGCTGGTGATGTGGATCATCTGGGCGGTCACGTCGGGAAGCCGACTGAGCGAGCTCGCTCACCGGGTGGGTGCCACCAGCCCGACCTGGCACTGGATCATCCTTGGTGTGGGCTGCGGACTGCTGGGCCTGCTCATCGTCTTCATCACCCACCAGCTCGCCGGGTCGCTGGCCGAGTACCGGTACGCGCGCAAGCAGGAGGAGTTCGTCTCGTCGATCACCCACGAGATGAAATCGCCACTGGCGGCCATCCGTCTGCACGCCCAGACCCTGCAGCAGGATGTGCCGGAAGGGCAGGAGATGGAGTCGGTGGAGTACATCCTGAGCGAGTCCGATCGGCTCGGGCGCCTCATCGACAACGTACTCGAGAGCAGCCGGCTGGTGGCGCGCAAGCAGCCGCTGCAGCTGGTCGAAATCGAGCTCACACCGTTCCTCGCAGGGTTCTTTTCGGAGATTCGGCCGCGGCTCGAGGGGAGCGGGGTCGAGCTCGAACTCGACATCACGACGAGGGCGACGGTGGAGGCCACCGAGGATGGCCTCGCGAGAGTGCTGACCAACCTGATCGACAATGCTCTCGGGTTCTCTGCCCGGGGCGGTCGGATCCGCTGCCGGGCCGCGGATGTTGGCAGTCGGGTTCGCCTCAGCGTCGAGGACGAGGGCCAGGGTATCCCGAAGTCGGAGATCGGCCGCATTTTCGACCGTTTCTACAGTGGACGCGACCAGAGCAGCGGCAGCGGCCTCGGGCTCTTCATCGTGTCGCAGTTGGTGACGCAGATGCACGGGTCGGTACGGGCGGCATCGTTGGATGATCGTTCGGGAGCGGTCTTCGTGGTCGAGCTGCCCAAGGCGGGGGAGGCCGAATGAGCGACGAGCCCAGGATCTTGGTGGTCGAGGACGAAGAGGCCATCGCCCGTGGTCTGCTGGCCAACTTCCGCCGGAAGGGGTGGGCGCCGAGCCTCGCCGCCGATGGCGGCGAGGCTCTGCGGATGGCGTTGAGCGAGCGCTTCGACCTCATCGTTCTCGACGTGCGCCTGCCGACCATGGACGGCTTCCAGATCTGCCAGCGGCTCCGGGCGAAGAGCGACCTGACGCCCATCCTCATGCTCACCGCCAAGAACCAGCCCGACGACGTCGTCTACGGCCTCAAGCTCGGCGCCGACGACTACGTCACCAAGCCCTTCGACCTGGCCGAACTCCTGGCCCGTGTGGAGGGACTGCTCCGCCGCAGTGGGTGGTCGAAGGACGCGTCCATCAAGGACCGCGAACCTCGCGAAGAGGAGCGTTTCACCTTCGGCGAGTTCTGGGTCGACTTCGGATCATGGCGTGCATCGACCCTCCGAGGCGAGGTTGAGCTTTCGCGCAAGGAGATCGCGGTCATGCGGGTCTTCGCCAACCGGCCCGGGCAGGTGGTCAGCCGGCGGGAGCTGCTGGCCGAGGTCTGGGGTCTCCCGAACCACCCGAACACCCGGGTTGTGGACAACGTGATCCTCTCCCTGCGCAAGGCTTTCGAGGAAAGCTCCCTGCGGCCGCGCCACATCCACAACGTTCGCGGCGTGGGGTATCGCTTCGAGGTCTGATTCCGCGACACAGCGCCTCGGGGCCGGATCCGTCAGAGCCGGTCGAGCCGCTCGGCGAGGGCGTCGATCTCCCGCGAGAGCATGGGGTTGAGTTGTCGTGCCTCGTCGAGGCGGGACGCGGCCTCGGCCGCCGACCGCCGGCGGGAGGCGGGTTGCGCCTCCGCCTGAATGATGAGCAGTGCGGCGTCGGTGACGTGGGTCAGGGCCAGGCCGGGGTTGCGCTCCAGCGCCGTGCGGACGTACTCACGACCGGCGCGAATCCTGCGGTCGACGGGCAGGCCCTGAGAGAGCGCCCACTCGGCTCGCCATCGCTGGATCTCGGCGGCACTCTGGAAGGCAACGGCGTTGCCTGAATTGACGGTCATCGCGAGATCCGACGCGTCTTCGGCGGCGCGGAAATGTGGGCTCGGGTCGAGGTTGTTGCGCATCGCCCATCGGGCGGCGATGAGCTCGGCCGCCACCTGCTCGGGGTAGGCGAAGGAGATCCTGGGATTGAGCTCGAGGGCGCGTTCGAGATCGGATCGGGCGGCATTGACGGCGGCGGTGGGGTCGCGCCCCGCCTCGAGCTCCACCAGAGCCAGGGTCCGCCACGCAAGGCCGCGGTTGGCGTGGGCATAGTGGTAGTTGGGGTTGCGTTCGATGGCGGCGTCGAAGGCCTTGATCGCCGCCGAAAGGGTTGCGAAGGGGGCCTGACCGCCGCGGTGTTCCCAGAACGCCAGACGCCAACGGGCGATGCCGGCGTTGTTGAAGACATTGGCGTATGACGGTTCGAGGGCGGAGGCCCTGTCGTAGGCGGCGAGGGCGTTCTCGAGAGACGGTCGAGGATCCCGCCCAACGCTCATCTCGTACTTGGCGGTTCGCTCCCAGGCGTACCCCAGGTCGTCCAGCGAGAGGACCGACGTCGGATCGAGGTCCACCGCCCGCTGCAGGCTCGCGACGGCGGCCTCGAGCTCGGGAATGGGATCGCGGCCTCGACCCTGGTGGTGCTGGGCCGCCACGATGAGTGCGCCGCCGAGGGTGGCGTGGGCCACCGGACTTTCGGGGTCGATGGAGATCGCCCGTCGAGCCTCCGCAACCGCACGCTCCAGGTAGGGCTCGGGATCCTCGCCGTTGTCGTTGGCGAGGTCGGCGCGCCGCCAGTGCAGGCGAGCGAGACGCTCGCGGACGTCGGATCGATTCGGGTCGATGGCGACGGCGCGGCCGCACGAGGCGACGGCCTCTCCAAAGGCTTCATGGGCGATGACTCCCCGTCGGCCCTCCACCTCCATCACCAGGGTCCAACGACCGCAGTCACCCTCGTGGATGCTGGGGTCCGAACGGGCGATGTCGCCCGCCGCCTCGTAGGCCCTACCGGCGTCGGCAAAGGCGGCCAGGGCTGCCTCGTAGTTGCCCTCGAAGGCCATCTCGGTGCCGATCTCCAGGCTGATGTCACCCTCGAGCTTCCTGGCTTCGTAGAGCCACTCCGCATCGCGGTAGGCCGCCCTCGCCTTGGCCAGGGCGGTGGCGAGATCCCCCTCGTAGTAGGCGATCAGGCCTTCGGCAAACGCAGGGGCCTCGAGCCGGAGCCGGCTCGACGAGCGCAGGTGGGCAAGGGCCTGGTCGCGGAGGGTGCGTTGGATCTCCTCGATCCTCGACCTGCGGAGCTCCGGGCTCCCGATCCGACGCGCGAGGCGAAGCTCGCGCTCGTACAGCTGACCGAGGACGAGACCGAGGGAGTAGGACACCCCGGGGGATTGGAAGTCCTCGGCAACGGCCGCACGCAGGTGGGCCCGGGCGCTGTCGAGGTTCTGGAGGATCAGATGGCCGCGGCCGAGGGCGTAGTGGCCCGGGCCGGAAGCCATCTGCCCGACATCGTTCATTTCCCGTTCGATGGCGGACATGCGGTCGAGAATCGCCCCCCGTTCCTGAGAGCGGTCGTGCAGCGGCATCATGGCCGCCACCCGGGCCATGCTCTCGATCTCCTTTGCCTGCTCGACAAAACGCTGCGCCACGGCAGCGCGGCGTTTCCCCTGAATCTCCGCCCGAATGCCCATGACGGCGAGAATCGCCATCACGGCGAGGGCGGCGAGGGTGGCGGCGGTGAGCAGCTTGTGCTTGCGGACCTTCTTCGAAACCTTGTAGACGAGGCTCGCCCGGCGGGCGTGGATCGGCTCTCCTGCGAGATACCGGCGCAGGTCGTCGGCCACCTCACGAGCGGTTGAGTAGCGTCGGTCCGGGTCTTTCTCCAGGCACTTGAGGATGATCGTCTCGAGGTCCGGCGGGACGTCGGCGTTGAGGCTGTGGGGCGGCTCGGGATCACGTTCCGTGACCCCGGTGATGATCTCCGGGTAGCCGCCCTCGTACGGCGAGCGACCGGTGACGAACCAGTAGAGGGTGGCGCCGAGACCGTAGACGTCGGTGCGCCAGTCGAGTTTGTCGCTTTCGCCTCGGACCTGTTCCGGGGCGCAGAACGCCGGAGTGCCGAGCACCATGCCGGTGACCGTGAGGTCGTGGCTGTCCACGTCTCGGGCGATCCCGAAGTCCACCACGAACGGGCGCCACCCTTCGTCGGGCTGGTGCTCGACCAGGATGTTGCCGGGTTTGATGTCCCGGTGGATCAGCCCCGCCAGGTGGGCGGCGTGCAGGGCTTCGGCCACCGACTGCATGATGGCCACCTTCTGCCGCAGGGACAGCAGATCGGTGATCTGCTTGAGGTTGCCGCCGGCCACGTACTGCATGGCGATGTAGGAGTGGCCCTCGATCTCGCCGACCTCGTAGACCGGGCAGACGTTGTCGTGGTCGATACGCGCCTGGGCCTGAGCCTCACGGGTGAACCGCTCCACCAGCTCGGGATCGTCGCGGCGCAGGAACTTCAGGGCCACCCACCGGCCGAGGCGGGGGTCCTTGGCTTTGTAGACGTCGCCCATCCCGCCGCGGCCGATGAACTCGTCGATCTCGTAGCGCTCCCAGTCGGTGACCGGGAATCGTTCGAAGGCGTCGGTGGCCGGGGAGTCCGAACGCCGCGTGACCGCGCTGTTGATCGAGGTGTCCCGCAGGACGATCTCGTCGGCCAGCTCCTGGGCCTCGGCCTCACGAGCGAGGCGGATCAGGGTGTCGTCATCCACGACATCCGGTTCGAGAAAACCCCTGAGGGTCGGATCCTGAAGCGTGCCGGAGGCGAGCTGGTCGCGCATCTCGGCGAGAGTGGACTCGGCGTGGTCGGCGTCGAGGATGCCTTTTTCGACAGCGAGATTCATGACCCGTTCCGCGGCTTCGGCGAACGACTTCCCGTGTCGGTCAGAGTCTCGGCGCCCCGGTTTCATCTTAGGGACCGATCATACAGCGTCCGGACCCAACGTCGTGGGGCTAGGGTCGATCGTGCCATCAAGCACCGATCGTCGATCCATGAGGCATGGGATCGTCCGTTTCAATGGGGAATTTCGGCGGTCGTGCCGGTCGGGTCTGAGTTCTCAGCCCTCAGAGGGTGACTCAGCTTCGACGATCGTAGCGGTTACGATGTAATCGAGCTTGGGGAAGTCGCGCTTGAGATACTCGTTGCCCTCGCGGGCGATGCGCTGCTGGCTCGGTCCGCGTCCCTGCGGGGCGCCTTCGCCGTACCCGGTGTAGAGGGCGTCCACCACGTCCATTCCGGAGATGACCTTGCCGAAGGGGGCGAAGTTTCCGTGCTTCTTGAGGTAGCCGTTGTCGGCGGTGTTGATGAAGAACTGGGTGGTTCGGGCGTCGGGGATGGCCGGTTGAGCGAAGGTCACGGTCCCCCGTGTGTTGTCCTTGACCATGGGGTCGTCGTTGATGGTCGCCGTCGCCCACGCTTGAGAAACCAGGGGATCGCCGTGGAATCCGCACTGGACCATGAACCCGCCGATGGCGCGGTAGAAGGCGACGTCGTTGAAGTAGCCGATGCGGACCAGGTTGTAGAAGCGATCGACGCCGTTGGGCGCCCACGAGCGGTTCACCAGAATCAGCACGTCGCCCTTGGTGGTTTCCAGCTTGACACGAAACGCATCGGGGGCCTTTTCGACCGCCAGGGACGGGTCGAAGAGGGCGGCATTCGGCGAAGGCGGCTCGGCGGCGGCGGTCGCCTCGGCGGCCGGCGCCTCCTCGGCGTCGCCGCCGGCAGGGATGCACAGGGCGAGAACGATGAAGCCGGTGATGACGAGGTGGTGTTTCATGCAGGTGCTCCTTTGCGCTGCGGTCGTTGACCGGAGTGTTCGAATCGACCGCGCGAGTGTACACCGACGGCTCACCGACACGCGTTCATCGCGGGCCGCGAATGACCCGCCTCAACGTGCCCGGAGCGTGTCCGTCCTCTCGTCGTCGCGCTGTTGACGGTGCGCTGGGAGCGCACGTCGGAAAGCCGCTGTTCGACTCCTTTCCCGGCGGCAGTCGCGGACGAGGGCAGATCCGTGCGACAATCACCCGGTGACTTCGGCACCAGATCACCAACCGGCGGCGCCGTCGCGCGTTCGCATCCTCTTCGTGGACGACGACCCCGATCTGCGCGAGACCCTGTGCGACCTGTTGCGCAACGCGGACCTGGAAGTGGTGCCGGCCGCGGACGGCGCCGAGGGCCTCGAGAAGCTCGATGAGGACCCGCATGGCTTCGATGCGGTGGTCACCGACCGGCTCATGCCGAGGATCGACGGAATCGAGCTGCTCCGCGCCGTCAAGGAGCGTCGGGGCCTGGCCCTGCTGCCGGTGATCATCCTCACCGTGGCGGCGGAGAAAGAGCAGGTGGTTGAGGGGATCGACGCCGGCGCCTACGCCTATCTCCCGAAGCCCGTGGATGCCGATGTCCTGGTGTCCATCATCCGCTCGGCCGCCGCGGACTGGCGGCACGTGACGGAGCTCAATCGGAACATCCGCACCGACGCGGAGACCCTGACCCTGGCGATGAGCGGGCGCTTCGAGTACCGGTCGCCGGAGCAGGCCATGGGGCTCGGCGCGCTGCTCGCCAAGGCATGTCCCGACCCGGACCGGGTGGTGATGGGTCTGTCGGAGCTGCTCGTCAACGCCGTGGAGCACGGGAATCTCGCCATCGGATACGAAGAGAAGAGCCGTCTGCTCGAGATCAACGGGTGGCGGACCGAGGTCGAGCGCCGTCTCGGCGATTCCCGGTTCGCGGACCGGGTGGCAATGGTCGAGCTGGAGCGACGGGACGACGAGATCGTCTTCACCGTTCGCGATGAGGGCGATGGTTTCGAGCCGGAGCCCTACTTCGAGATCGATCCGGCCCGGGCGTTGGACGCCCACGGCCGCGGCATCGCCATGGCTCGTCTGCTCAGCTTCGACGACCTCCGCTACGAGGACGGCGGCCGAGCCGCCGTCGCCACTGTTCGTTTAAGCTGAATCCATCGCAACCACCAAGACTCCAAGACACGAAGTCATCACGAAGAACCGAGGATTCGGACTCAACACGATTATGGGATGCTGCTCAATCATCCGCGTCCGCAATCGGGTTGAGTCCGAATCCTCGGTTTTTGTGTGCGATGGCTTTGTGTCTTCGTGCCTTCGTGGTTGTGATGATGCGGAGCCTCAACAGATGCGAGGAAGGTCGGAACCCGACAGCATGTCGAGAGGTCTCGTGCTACCGACCTCGGTCTCCATGACTACGGGTATGGCCCCCTCGGCGGCGTCCTCCACCCGGGCGAAGATGGCGGCCTCGGCTCCCTGTGGGTGGGCCCGGAAGGCGTCCAGGGCGGCGTCGGCTTGGTCCCTGTGAACCCAGGCGAGGACCCGGCCCTCACAGGCGAGGCCGAGAACCTCGAGTCCGAGGACCTCACAGACGGCGCGGACCTGCGGACGAACCGGGATTGCGGTCTCGGAGAGGATCAGGCGCTTGCCGGAGCGTTCCGCGACCTCGTTGCAGACGGTGAGGACGCCGCCGCGGGTGGGGTCGTGCATGGAGTGAATGTCGATGCCGGCGGCGAAGACCGATTCGATGAGCCCGTTCAGAGGGGCGCAGTCCGACACGAGACTTCCGGCGTCGAGGCGATGGCGGGCGGCCATGATCGTGGCGCCGTGGTCGCCCAGGGGCCCGGAGGCGATGACCACATCTCCGGCGTCGATCCTCGCATCCGAGATCTCGCGACCGGGAGGAACCACGCCCAGCCCGGCGGTGACGGCGTAGATCCGGTCGCCCTTGCCGCGGGGCACCACCTTGGTGTCGCCGGCGACGATCTGGACGCCGGCCTCCGAGGCGGCGCTGGCGGTCCCGGCGGCGCAGGCGGCGATGAGCTCGCCGTCGGCGCCCTCTTCGAGGATCAGACCCCAGGTCAGCCACAGCGGCCGGGCGCCGGCCACCGCCAGGTCGTTGACGGTGCCGCAGACGCTGAGCTCGCCCAGGTTGCCGCCAGGGAAGATCGGCGGATCGACGACGAATCCGTCGGTGGTCAGGGCCGGACGCCCGGGCGGCAGCTCCGGCAGTACGGCGGCATCGGTGAGGCTGGCCAGAATCGGGTTGTTCAGAGCCGGGAGGAAGGTGCCCTCCACCAGCTCGTGGGTGAGGCGGCCGCCCGAGCCGTGGCCGAGCAGGAGTCGTCGGGGCGTATTTTTCTTCATCGGGCGGTTCCGGTGAGCCGTTCGTGGCGGTACCAGGCGGCGCAGGTGCCTTCGGAGGAGACCATGCACGCGCCGACGGGTGAATCGGGTCGGCAGGCGGCGGCGAAGAGCGGGCACTCGGGCGGGTCGATGACCCCGCGGAGGACGTCGCCGCAGGCGCAGCCGGTGGGCTCGTGGGGCGGAGGTAGCTCGACGTCGATGAGCCCGGCGTCCCGGTGGGCGAAGTCCGGCCGGAGGCCGAGCCCCGA
Organism: Thermoanaerobaculales bacterium; assembly: GCA_036351195.1. Lineage (GTDB taxonomy): Bacteria > Acidobacteriota > Thermoanaerobaculia > Thermoanaerobaculales > Sulfomarinibacteraceae > JAHECW01. The sequence goes on from JAZBOQ010000082.1 coordinate 14,724, forward strand.
GTCCGGGATCTCACCAAACCCGCGCCACGCCGTGGCGACGGGCTCGAAGACCCGCGCCACCATGTCGGCCGCCACCCGATTGCCTTGGGGCGACACCACCCGGCTGTAGAGGTTGCTGATTTTGGAGCGTCCGTCGGCAACCTGGTGCAGCAGATCGGCGACCCCGCGCATGATATCGGCGGGGGAGAACCCGACCACTGCGCCGGGCACCTGGTAGTCCTCGGCGAGAAAACGGAAGCACTCCCACCCGGTGAGCACCGATACGTGGCCCGGCAGGAGAAAGCCGTCGACCTTGAGCTCCTGGTCCTCGACCAGGCTCCGCATGGGCGGCGGCATCACCTTGTTGCCGGGGAGGATCAGGAAGTTGTCGACCCCACCCGTCTCGGCCTCGGCGATGGCGGCGGCAATCGTGGGCGCGGTGGTTTCGAATCCGACGCCGAGGAAAATCACCTGCCGCTTGGGGTTGGCGCGGGCCATGTCGAGGGCGTCGCGCGGGGAGTAGACGATTTCGATGGGACTGCCCTCGGCGTGGGCTCGCTCGAGGCTGGACAGGCTCGAGGGAACCCGCATGAGATCACCGAAGGTGCAGACGGTGGTGTCGGGAAGATCGGCCAGGGCCAGGGCGCGGTCGAGGTAATCGACCGGGGTGACGCAGACGGGGCAGCCCGGGCCGGAGATCAGTCGGACGCCCTCCGGTAGCATTCTGCGCAAACCGGCGCCGGCCACCGCGTGGGTGTGGGTGCCGCAGACCTCCATCAGGACCACTTGCCGGTCCATTGTCTCCGCGACGGACGCGATCTCGCCGATCAGGGCCGCGATGACCCTCGGATCACGAAGCTCGGGAGCTTCGCTCACAGGTCGACCATGTTGTCGGCGTGTTCGCGCAGAAGCTCCAGCGTCTGAGCGGCCTCCTCGGCGTTGACCTGGCCGATGGCGTAACCTGCGTGGATGAGCACGTGCTCTCCCACGTCGGCATCGGGCAGTAGCATGAGGGAGACCGTCCGGCTCACGCCGTCGAGCTCCACCACCCCTTCGAACTCGTTACGCTCCTTGAGCAGCATGGGAATCGCGAGACACATAGAACCCCCGAGGACGGTTTGACGGGCCGACATCGACCCTCGGGCCGCGGCGCCGTGCGGCCAAGCATAGCGCGATTAGTTGTGAATTATGAATTGTGAGTTATGAGTTGCGGGCTCCTGGCAGGCCTCGAGTGCTGCCGGTCGCGGGTTTGTGGCTCGGAACGCATGGGTTGTCGCAGTTCGCGACTCCTGTCGAGGATCGAATGTCCATGAAGACCGCGACCTGTGCGGTTCGATTTGCGATGGTTGAATGGCGTGCTCGCCAGTACCTTGCGTCGGAATCGGATGCGCGCTCGGGATCTGCCATGAGCCCGCAATTCATCATTCATAACTCATCATTCAGCGTTCGCGTTGAACGAGCTCGGGGCGGACGCCGCGGGCGAGTGAGACCGCGCCGAGCGCTGCCTGGCCGTAGGCGAGACCGCCGTCGCCGGGGGGAAGCCGCCGCGGCACGAGGACCTCATACCCCGCGTTCTCGAGGCCGCTGACGAGACCGTCGAGGAGCAGGCGGTTGACCAGGCAGCCGCCGCCGAGGGCGACAGGAGAACCGGTGCTCCTGACCGTGCGGATGGTGAGCTCCACGGCGAGGGCGTTGAAGGTCGCATGAAAGCCTGCGGCGACCCGTGAAGCCCCCTCGCCGTCGAGGAGGCGGCGCGCCGCGGCGGCGAGGAGCGAGGACGACGGCAGCACCGGCGCAGTGCCGAGGGCAACGTCGGGCCAGAGCTCGGGTGGGCCGCTGTCGGCCGCGGCGAGCGCCTCGAATCGTGCCGCGGCTTCGCCTTCCCAATCATTGCGAATGACGAGCCCCAGAAGGGCACCGGCGGCTTCGAAGACGCGGCCCGCGCCGGAGGCAATGGGCCACACCGGGGAGGCCGCGAGCTCCACCACCTGCCGGAGCCGATCCGGTTGGATGCCGGCGGCGAAGGGCAGGTCGGCGATCCGGTCTCCCATCCCGGCGGCGTCCAGGGCGGCCACGGCCACCCGCCATGGTTCGCGGACCGCCTGTTCGCCACCGATGAGCTTCAGGGGTTCCAGGTGGGCGGAACGGCGCCAGCGGAGGTCGCCGTCGACGAGCAGCCACTCGCCGCCCCACGCAGTGCCGTCCGGACCCCAGCCGGTGCCGTCCAGGGTGATCGCGGACGCCTGCTCTCCGGGCCCGGGGAACCGGTCGTGCTCGCCGAGCACCGCCGCCGCGTGGGCGAGGTGGTGTTGGACTTCGATCACCCGTCCGTCCCGTTTCCCGGCGAGCTCTTTGGCGAGCCACGTGCTGGGATAGTCCGGGTGGGCGTCGGCGACGACGGTCGTCGGGCGGACCTCCAGGAATTCCTCGAGCCCGTCGATGACCTCGCGGTGGAAAATCCGGGCAGGCTCCGAATCGAGGTCGCCCACGTGCTGGGTGAGAAATGCCTGACCCTCCACTGCGATGCAGGAAGTGACCAGGAGGTGCCCGCCCACCGCCAGCAGCGGTTCGGGCGTCGGCTCGGGAAGCGGCAGTGGTTCGGGGACCCAACCCCGCGCGCGGCGGACCAGCACCGGTCCCGTCCGGGTGGACCGGACCACCGAGTCATCGACCCTCCGGACCACGTCGCGGTCGTGCTGCAGGAATCGGTCGGCGATGCCGGCGAGGCGATCTAGGGCCTCCCGGTTGCCGCGGCAGATGGGCTCGTCGGAGAGGTTGGCCGAGGTCATCACCAGCGCCGGAACGTCGAGGCCGCGGAAAAGCTCGACGTGGAGCGGCGTGGTGGGGATCATCACGCCGAGATCGTCGAGGCCGGGAGCGACCTCGGCACAGACGGGGGCGGCGACCCGAGCGGGAGCGAGAATCACCGGCGAGCGCGCCGACCGCATCAGCGACTCGTCGGCGTCCTCGAGACGGACGAGGCGGCGGGCCGCATCCACGTCGGCGACCATCACGGCGAAGGGCTTGCCGGGCCGCCGCTTGCGGTGCCGGAGGCGGGCCACCACACCGGCGTCGTCGGCGCGGCAGGCGAGCTGGTAGCCCCCGAGCCCTTTGACGGCCAGGATCAGGCCGGCCTCGAGGTCCGCCCGGGCGCCGGCGACGGCGTCGGGGCCGTCGAGGCGGCGGGAGCCGTCGTGGTTGCAGGTCCAGAGCTGCGGTCCACAGGCCGGACAGCAGACGGGCTCGGCGTGGAAGCGCCGGTTCGACGGGTCGGTGTACTCGGCCCGGCACTGGCCGCAGAGCGGGAAGCACGACATTGAGGTCTTGGGCCGGTCGTAGGGGAGGCTCCGGGTGAGGGAGAATCGCGGACCGCAGTTGGTGCAGGTGGTGAAGACGTAGCGGTGGCGCCGATCCGTAGGATCGGCCATCTCGTTCCGACAGTCGGCGCAGAGGGCGGCGTCCGGCGGGACGAGCGCTCCCGCTCGTCTGCCCTCCTCGGTCTCGGTGACCCGGAAGCCGGTCTCGCCGACGACCTGGATCTCCTCGACTTCCATGGCATCGAGACGGGCCAGCGGCGGCAGCTCGGCCTGGAGCCGATCTACGAAGAGAGCTGTCGTTTCGGAGCTGCCCTCGACCTCGGCAGTGGCGCCCTCGGGGTCGTTGCGCACTTCGCCCGCAAGGCCGAGCTCGGTGGCGATGCGGTGGACCGTAGGCCGAAAGCCGACCCCCTGGACGGCTCCCCGGCACCGGACGAGGAGGCGATTCACGACCGGCGTTTCGCTTCCAGCCGACGGACGATGAGGTCGCACCAGCCGTCGATGCCGTCACCTGAAATTGATGAGACCACAAGAATGACACCGTTCGGGTTGAGCGACGCGATGTGCTGCTTCGTCGTCTCGAGGTCGAAGGGAACGTACGGCAGCAGATCGGACTTGGTGATCACGGTGACGTCGGCGCGGGAGAAGATGGCGGGGTACTTGATGGGCTTGTCATCGCCCTCGGTCACCGACAGCAGGGCGACCTTGAAGTCCTCGCCCAGGTCGTAGGTGGTGGGGCAGATGAGGTTGCCGACGTTCTCGATGACGAGGATCTCGGCGGGCAGCAGGTCGGTGGCCTCGAGGGCGGTCTCGATCTGACGGGCGTCCAGGTGGCAGGCGCCGCTGGTGAGGACCTGGTGGGCGGGGACGCCCATGGCTCGGATGCGGTCGGCGTCCCGCTCGGTGGCGACGTCGCCTTCGATCACGGCCAGGCGATAGTCGTCGGCCAGGCGGCCCACCGTGGTCTCCAGGAGCGTGGTCTTGCCCGAGCCCGGGGACGAGATGAGGTTGAGAACGAGGGTTCCGGACTCCGCGAACCGCTCGCGGAGCTTGGCGGCCTGCTCCTCGCTGGCTGCGAGGGCCTTGCGGCGAATCGTCACGGTCTTCGTTTCCATCACTGCTCCTCCGGGGCGCCGTTCTCGATCGCTTCGAAGCTGACCTCCAGGACATCGAGCTCGTCCCCGCCGCGAACCTCCAGAGGCGCGCCGCAGTCCGGGCAGATCCTGAACCAGGAGCCCTCGGAGCGGTCCTTGGACTCGCCGCAGTTCGGGCAGCGTTGGTCCGCTCGTCGGAACTCGACCTCGAGCTCGGCGCCTTCGTCACCGGTGTCGGCGATGACGGCCTCCCAGCCGAAGGACAGCAGGTCCGGCTCCACGGCCGACAGCTCGCCGACGGCGATCTTCACGTGACGGAGCCGGCCTTCACCGTGCTCCTGCACCGCCTCTCGGCAGGTGCGGTAGATCTCGATGGCAATCCCCATCTCATGCATCGCGGTAGTGTACCTCGATCGCCGTGCGACCGAGGTAGAATCTCCGTTGATGTCACGCCCTCGATTGATCATCACAGGTGCTTCCGGTTTCATCGGTCGGAGGCTGTTGGACGGACTCAAGGATGACTTCGACATCGTCGGTCTCGCCCGGCGATCTCAGACCAGGTGCGGAGCTCCCATCCATCCCAACATCAGTTGGTTTCAAGCGGATATTGGCGAACCCGAGTCGGTAGCGACGGCCTTCCGGTTCGTGCGCGAGACCGGCGGCGCCGATTTCGTCATCCACCTGGCGGCGCACTACGACTTCACCGGCCAGGACCACCCCGAGTACCACCGGACCAACGTGGAGGGTCTGCGTCACGTGCTCGACGAGTGCGGTTCCCTGAACCTGCGCCGCTTCATCTTCGCGTCGTCCCTGGCGGCGTGCCGTTTCCCGCCCGCCGGCAGCGTGCTCACCGAGACGAGCCCGCCGGACGGCGGTCACGTTTACGCGCGGTCCAAGAGAGCGGGGGAGGAGCTGCTCGCCCGGTTCGAGAGCGACGTGCCTTCAATCGCGGTTCGGTTCGCCGCCGTTTACTCAGATTGGTGTGAGTACGCACCGCTGCATGTGTTCATCGAAACGTGGCTTGGAGGATCGTGGAACTCCCGAATCCTCGGCGGCCGCGGGGACTCCGCCATTCCGTACCTGCACGCCCGCGAGCTGACCCCGTTCATGAGGCGTCTGATCGCCAGCAACGGCGATCTCGAGCGGAGGCAGGTGGTGATCGCGAGCCCCAACCACACGGTGAGCCACCGAGGCCTTTACGAGCTGGTTCGGCTCTACTCGGGGAAGAAGCTCGGTCTTCCCATCAGAATGCCCGCGCCGTTGGCGCGTATCGGGGTGTGGGCCAGGGATTTCGCCGGCCGGATCGTGGGCCGCCGCCCGTTCGAACGGCCGTGGATGGTGGAGTTCATCGACGAGTCGCTCGAGGTGGATGCGAGCCTGACGATGAAGCTCCTCGATTGGACGCCGCGGGCGAGGCTCTTCATGGATCGGCGAATGGCGTTCATGCTCGACCATCGGAAGACCGATCCCATGGAGTGGACCAAACGGAATCACGCCGCGTTCAAGAAGGTCCGGCTGCGGCCCCACCTCCGGATCCACCGCCTGCTCGAAAAGCACCAGGACACCATCCAATCCCAGGTTGTCGATCGATTCGTGCGAGGGGAAGGCGGAGATCCGCCGCACGGGCCGTCGACGGCGCAGACCAGCCGGCAGGTTCTCGAGTGGCGGGCCAAGGTGGCCATGCGGCACATCCTCAACTCGGTGCGGGCTCAGGAGCGCGGCCTCTTCCTGGGCTACTGTCGGGATTTCGCGGAGAAGCGGTTCCGGGACGGCGTCCCCGTAGAGCGGGTGCTGACGGTTTTTCGCCTCTTGAGCGCCGAATGCACCGAGACCGTGACCGGAGACCCCGAGGCCGCGGGTCTGGAGGGACCGCTCTTCGCTCTGGTGACGATGACCATCGAGTTTGGCTGCGATCAGATCCTCGAGGTCTACGAGGATCTCGGGGGAGTTGAAATCCCCGACTGAGTTCTCAGTTCTTAGTTTTCAGTTCTGAGTTACATCGCAGGGTTTCTACTTCGGCGCTTCTGGATTCTTGGTTTCGCGCTTCTGAACACCTGCGATGGAAAACTCATAACTCATAACTCATAACTCATAACTCATAACGCGCCGGTGCACCTGCCAGACCACCAGCGCCATGACTCCGTCGAGGATTCCCGACGTCCAGACCGCCCAGGGGATGGGATCGATGACGGCGGCGGTGAGCAGGAAAACGAAAGCGATGCACTTGGCTGCGATGAGGATCGAGATGCCGCGGTACCGGTGATACTCCAGCAGGTAGGCCACCGCCAGCACAAAGTGGAAGATGCCGGCCTGGTACGCGAAGAACGGCGGATCGATGGAGCGCCACCCGGCAAACTGCATGGTCCACTGTGGGGCGATCAGGAACATGAGGCCGACGATGATGCTGTGGAGCGAGATCAGGGTCACGAGGATGCGATCGTGATGGGAATTCAGCTGCATGAAAGCCTCTCTCATCCGGTCCGGTTCAGATCCACCACAGTGCGGGCTCGAGGGGCGTGTCTCTCGGGGTCGGATCGGCGTCGAGGCGATTCAACTCCTCCACGACGGCCTGGACCAGTGGTTCCACTGCGTTTTGGACGGGGTCCGACAAACGGGTGCCCTGGTCGAGAGTAGACGGAACAACGCCGAGCAGGACCATCTCCTGCGGACTCGAGTCGGTGAGTTCGGCGGCCATCAGCGCCTCCCTGAGACCGGGTTGGTGGGGCGTCAGGCGAGGCGGCGGCGCCGAGCCGATGATCTCCTCGTTGCGGTAGATCTTGAGGGTTCCGGGCTCGCCGTCGGAGGCCACGGTGTCGAGAACGATCACCGAGCGGGCGTTGGTGACGTACGGGAGGAAGTCGAGGCCGGGGGTGCCGCCGTCCACGACCTCGACGTGCTCGGGAAACTCGTAGCGGCTGGTGAGGATTTCGACGGCATAGGGGCCGAGTCCATCGTCGCCCATGAGGACGTTGCCGATACCGACGATGCGGATGGGTGCGGGTGCGTCTGTCATCCGGTGATTATCGCACGAGAGGGCGTTAGGTATTAGGTATTAGGTATTAGGTATTAGGTATTAGGTATTAGCGCATCGCAGGCGGTTCCGCGACGTTGAGGGTGGCTTGCGATGACCTAATACCTAATACCTAATAACTTCCAAAAGAACCGGGCCGGGGGTCGCCCCCCGGCCCGGAGTTGACGATGGTATGGAATCCCTACAGGACCTTCACCTTTGCCTGCTCGTTGCCCTCGGGATCGAGGGTGTGGATGGCGCAAGCCAGGCACGGGTCGAAGGAGTGGATGGTCCGCAGCACCTCGAGGGGCCGTTCGGCGTCGGCGATGGGGTTGCCCACCAGCGAAGCCTCGTACGGGCCCATCTGATCCTCGGCGTCACGCGGTCCGGCATTCCAGGTCGAAGGAACCACGCACTGGTAGTTCTTGATCTTGCCGTCCTCGATGACGCACCAGTGGGACAGCACGCCGCGGGGCGCCTCGTGGAAGCCGACGCCCTGGATGACGCCGCGCGGGAACTCGAAGGGCGTGAAGCTCGTCGTGTCGCCGCCGGCAATATTGTTGACGAGAAGGTCCCAGGAATGGAGCCCCTTCTCGCAGATCACCGCAGCGCGGATGGCGCGGGCGGCGTGGCGACCGATGGTGGAATGCAGGATGCCGGGGCCGAGCTTGGCGCCGGCAACCGACGAGGCGATATCCAGCGCTGCCGTGGCCCAACGCGTGGTGGCTTCGTCCCCCTGCGCGAAGGCGGCAAGGACTTGAGCCAACGGACCGACCTGCATGGGCTTGCCCTGGAAACGTGGCGCCTTGACCCAGGAGTACCGGCCCTCGGTGTCGAAGCCCGTGTAGTTGGGTACGGTGTCCTCTTCCCAGGGATGCAGGGACCAGTCGCCGTCGTACCACGCACGAGCGATGCTCTCGGCCACATTGTCCTTGAAGTAGGGGTCGTTGAAGCCGGTGATCGGCTTCACCCCGCCCAGGTCGGCGTTGAAGATCGTGCCGCCCGGCATGTCGAAGGTCTCTCCCGCGGTGTCGAGAGGCATCTCGGGGACCGACAGGTAGTTGGTCACGCCGGCGCCGTAGCCGGTCCAGTCGGCGTACATCGCCCCGATGGCGCAGACGTCCGGCACGTAGACCTGCGAAACGAACTGCATGACCTCTTCGAGGAGGCTCTTGACCTGGTAGAGCTTGGTCATGTTGAGCGTCGCCTGGTTGTCGAGATTGATGGCGTTCATCACACCACCGACGGTCAGGTTCTGGATATTCGGCGTCTTCGAACCGAGGATGGCCACGGCCTGCAGCGCCTTCTTCTGGGCCTCGAGCGCCTGCAGATAGTGAGCCACCGCCAGCAGGTTGACATCCGGTGACAGCTTCATGGCCGGGTGGCCCCAGTAGCCGTTGGTGAAGATCCCGAGCTGGCCGGCCTCGACAAAGCCCTTGACCTTTTCCTTGACGGCGCTCAGCGCTTTGACGCTGTTGCCGGGCCAGTCGGAGAGCGACTCGGCGAGCTTGGACGCGCGGGCGGGGCTGCCGCTGAGCGCGGAGACCACGTCCACCCAGTCCAGGGCCGACAGGTGATAAAAGTGAACGATGTGATCGTGCAGCGAGTGCGCTGCGATGATCAGGTTGCGGATGAACTGCGCGTTGGGCGGCACCTGGATGCCGAGCGCATTCTCCACCGAACGAACCGACGCCATGGCGTGGACAGTGGTGCACACGCCGCAGATGCGCTGGGTGTACGCCCAGGCATCGCGCGGGTCGCGACCTTCGAGAATTTTCTCGATGCCGCGCCACATCTGACCCGAGGACCAGGAGTTCTGGACCTTTCCGCGGTCGACTTCGACGTCGATCCGCAGATGACCCTCGATCCGCGTGATCGGGTCGACAGTGATCATTTTGGCCATCTGAGACCCCCTTCTAAGCCGCCGAGCCTTCGGCGGTCGCACCACCGAGGATCGGGTAACGTTTGACGATTAGGTAATACAGCAAGACCTCGACACCGATCACGCCAAAGGTGATGAACACCTCCAGGAACGACGGGAAGTAGTGCTGTCCCGGCGCTGGATTGTAGGCGGTCAGGTAGGCGTTGAACCGGTAAAAGGCTCCCGCGAACATGATCATGATGGAAGCCGAGAGCATCGTTGGGAAGTGCGAGCGCCGGGATTTGCTCATCAGAATGAAGAGCGGAAACGCGAAGAGTGCGATTTCTGCCCAGAACACGATGCTGAGCCAGCCCGAGGTGAACATCATCGCGACCTTGCCCTGCACGATCAGGTCGCCGAAGCGAAGCAGGAGATAGGCCGCGAGCACGAAGACCATCGCGCCGGAGAGGCTGATGAGCATCTTCGATTCGTCTGCACGCTTGAAGAGCTTGCTCGAGATGGACGACTCCCAGACCACCACCGAGTACCCCATGCCGATGCACGAGATGAGGAAGAGCAGTGGAATCCAGGGGGTGTACCAGAGGCCGTTGAGCTTCTGGCCGGCCAACAGCATCAGGGTTCCGAGGGAACTCTGGTGCATGGTGGGCAGCAACACGCCGATGGCAACGATGAATACGAGGAACTTGTCGTAGAACGCCAGGCCGGCGCGGGCGAATCCCACGAGGGCCGAGCTCTTCGACGTCGACTCCCATTTCTCCAGGAAAGCCGGGCCGAGCTCGATCCAGAGCACGCCGGCGTAGGCCATGATGCAGAGGGCCACCTCGAGCAGAGCCGAGTCCCAGTTGTACCGTCCGACATCAGGGAACCCGCCGAGGGGAATCTTCCAGATGCCCCACCACCGGCCGACGTCGAGGACGACGGAAAATCCGGCCATGGAGTAGCCCAGAGCGCTGGTGAGCAGCGCCGGCCGGACCAGCGGATGATATTTGCCCTTGTTGAGGGCGTAGCACAGGATGGCGATGGCGTAGCCGCCGCAGGCGAGGGCAGAGCCCGTCACCACGTCGAAGGCGATCCAGATCCCCCACGGGAAGTAGTCCGTGAGGCCGGACACGACGCCGATGCCGAAGATGAAACGATACAGGAGGACGGCCGCCCAGATGCCGAGGAAGATGACCATGAAGGTCATGAACCTCTTGTTGAGGGGGCCGCCGACGGGCGTTGCGTGGCCGTGTCCTGCCATTACCCCTCCTCCTTCTTCTGTGTCCGGGCGTTCCGCCACATCACGCCGGCAAGTGCCACGTAGAGCACCGCTGGAGCGATGAAGCCACGGTACAGGCCGTGCTGGATGTCGCGGGCCTGCTTGGCAACCCCTTCGTTATCCATCGTGGGCAGCCCCAGCTTCTCGAAGTTGACGTCGGCCAGGTAGAGAACCTGAGTGCCGCCGCCGTCCTCGAGACCGAAGATCTTCGGCTCGCCATCGGGCCCCCAGTACCGCTCGGGACGATCCGCAATCCGCTGCTTGGCGTCGGCGACGAGATCGGTGTACTTGCCGAAAATCACCGCCTCTTTCGGGCACGCCTGGCAGCAGCCGGGCAGAGCACCCTCACGGAGCGTTCCCGTGTCCGGGTCGTGAATGATGTGATTGCAGAGCTCGCACTTGACGAGAAGCGGAAATCCCGTGTCCCACTGGAACTTGGGGATGTTGTACGGACAGGCGACCTGGCAGTACCGGCAGCCGACGCAGCGGTCCGGATCCCAGGTGACGATGCCGTACTCGCGCTTCTTGTACGCCCCGATCATGCACGCGTTGACGCAGCCGGGGTCGATGCAGTGCATGCACTGCTCTTTCATGTAGGAATAGGTGCCGTCGTCGTCCTCGTACAGCTTGATCAGGTTCTTGGTGTAGCCGTCGAGGGTGCGCGGCGGGTCGTACCGGTTGCCCGGAAGATTGTTGGCCTCTTTGCAGGCCGTGACGCAGGCTTGGCAGCCGATGCATCGCGTCGCGTCGTAGAGCATGCCGACCGCATCCGACGGCGCTTCGGAGTATTTCTCCGAGGCGACTGCCGGGGCCGCTGCTCCGGCGCCGGCAACGGCCAGGCCTTTCAGCAGCGTTCTCCGATCCATGCTCATGTCAGTCGTCCTTTCCGCCCTCGCCGATCTTCTTGGTGGCCATCAGGGCGCCACCGATCGCCGCGCCGGTCGCGAGGCCGACCACGCCGGCCCAGCCGGGGCTAATGGGTCCGCGTTCATTGTCTGGGTTAATGGGCGGCACGTAGTTCGGCGGGAGCGCCGACTCCTGGAACAGGGGCTTGTGGAAGCCCACGCCCTTGGTGGTGCAGCCGAAGCACGGCGCGCCGATTCCGATCGGCCACGCGTCGGGTGACTCGTTGAAATGCAGGGTCGAGCAGTTGGCGTAGGTCTCCGGCCCCTTGCACCCGAGGGCGAAGAGACAGTAACCCAGGCGATGACCCTCGTCCCCGAACTCACGCGCGAAACGCCCGGCGTCGAAGTGCGCGCGGCGCGGGCAGTGCTCGTGGATGGTGCGCCCGTAGGCGAACAGGGGACGATTCTCGTCATCCAGCGCCGGCAGTGTGCCCATGGTGGCGAACTGGAGAACGACCCCGAGGAAATTGTACGGATTCGACGGGCAACCGGGCAGGTTGACCACGGTCTTGTCCGGCAGGATTTCCTGGGCGCCCACAGCGCCCGTGGGGTTCGGATCCGCCGACGGCACTCCGCCCCAAGAGGCGCAGGAACCGATGGCGATGACCGCCGCCGCCTTGTTGCCGACCTCGGTCAGGATGTCGACCGCCGTGCGACCGGCGATCTGGCAGTAGATGCCGTCGTCCTTGGTCGGGATTGCCCCCTCGACAACGCAGATGTAGCCGCCGCGTTCGACAGCTTCGTGCAGCGCGTCCTCGATCTGGTGGCCCGCCGCCGCGAACAACGTCTCGTGGTAGTCCAGCGAGATCATGTCGAGGATCAGCGTTGCCAGATCGGGGTGCGAGGTCCGCAACAGTGATTCGGTGCACCCGGTGCACTCCTGAAAATGAAGCCATACCACGGATGGCTTCAGGCCCGCCTCGGCCGCTTCCGCCCATTTGGCCCCGGTCGCTGCCGGGAGTCCCAGGGCCGCGGCGGCCGTCATGCAGACCTTGACGAAGTCCCGTCGATCAACACCCTCATCGGGGAGATCAACGGGCAGGTCCAAAATCTCATCCCTCCTACCCATCTTCGCCTCCTTTAATCGAATGGCCAGAGTTAAAACAAGCCGCAACAAACTCCAGCAAGGATAGGTAAGCCGCGGGCAAAATGTCAATAAAAAGGTTTCAATTCCTAATGAATCTCAGAATCGCGAGTAGTTAGGAATGCGATTCAGTCTTAATTGTGTCGATGTTCTCGATTTGGCGAGTCAATCGAAACAACGGGTCTGATGGTCAACTCCAATCATCGCAATATTTGACGTTATCGCTCAAACGCCGACAGGTGGGGTTTCTCACCTTCAGAAAAAGAAACAGAGTCTCGAATGAGGCTCTCACGAATATCAACACGGCGAAACCGGCGAGTTTCGTCGCGCGAGAAAAAGGTTTCCATTGATTTCGAAATCGAGGCCGAAAAACGGAGGTCTCACGTTCGCCATCGCAACCCGATTGCGACCCGTGATCAGATGCTGAATTCCCAGCGAGGGCCGGGCGGGAGGAAGACGGGAAATCTGCGGCCCTCACTGAACCCCGGGACCACGGATCGCCGGGGAAGGTGCGAATTCCCGGAATCGTCGGGCCGATTGTGCTCGTAGCTGACCGCACAGAAGCGGAAAATACTGTGCTGTATGAGCTTCACCGGAGAAAAAGGTTCGTGAATCAGTTCACATTTTCGTCATGATTGGGTACAATCTCCGCGTGCCGGGGGAGGGAGACAAGCCCGGTGCACGAACGCGGAACCTGGCGGCGCCTGAGAGGCGATGCTCGGGGTAGATTTTTTGATTGAGGGAGAAGGAGGAGAACGTGGAACCTGTACATTTCATATATCTGACACCGGCGGTGGCCATTGTCGCCCTGGTCTACGCCTATATGCGCGCGGCGTGGGTCAACAAACAGGATGCGGGCAACGATCGCATGCAGACGATCGGCAAGTGGGTCGCTGACGGGGCGATGGCCTTCCTTTCGGCCGAGTATCGCGTCCTCGCGATCTTCGTCGTTGCGGTGGCGATCCTGCTGGGGGTCTCCAACCACATGGTCGGTGCCGAGCAGAACACCAATGGGCTGATCGCGGTGTCGTTCGTACTCGGTGCGATCTGCTCGGGTTTGGCCGGTTTCTTCGGCATGAAGACCGCGACCCAGGCTAATATCCGCACGGCATCGGCGGCACGCAAGGGTCTCAATGAGGCGCTGCAGGTTGCCTTCAAGGGCGGGTCAGTCATGGGCCTGTCGGTGGCCGGTCTGGCGCTTCTCGGTTTGGGCATCCTGCTCGTGGTCTACACCAAGATGTACCCGGCGGCGCTCGAGGGCGGCGACGCCACGATGCTGGTGCTCAACATTCTGTCGGGCTTCTCGCTGGGCGCCTCGTCGATCGCGCTCTTCGCCCGTGTCGGCGGCGGTATCTATACCAAGGCCGCTGACGTCGGCGCTGACCTGGTCGGCAAGGTCGAGGCCGGAATCCCCGAGGACCATCCCCTCAATCCCGCCACCATCGCGGACAACGTGGGCGACAACGTCGGCGACGTCGCCGGCATGGGCGCCGACCTCTTCGAGTCCTACATCGGCGCCATCATCTCGTCCATGATTCTCGGTGCAGCCTGGTTCGCCGGCCTCGAGGCCGCGGAGGCCGGAATCGGGATGAACGCCGTGTACCTGCCGCTGTCGATCGCCGTGGTCGGCATCGTCGCTTCGATCATCGGGTTCTTCTTCGTGCGCACCAAAGAGGGTGGAAACCCCCAGACCGGTCTCAACATGGGCACCTTCGGCGCCGGTGCGCTGATGGTCGTCGGCACCCTGCTGGCCATCAAGTGGTTCATGCCCACCGGTGGCGTCACCGTCAACGACATCATCACCGGTGAGCCCGCCACCTACACGTGGGTTGGGCTTTCAATCGCCGTCATCGCCGGTCTTGCGGCCGGAATCGTGGTTGGCCTCATCACAGAGTTCTACACCGCGACTGAAAAGAGGCCTGTGGAATCGATCATCGAAGCGTCGAAGACCGGTCCTGCAACGACCATCATTCAGGGCATCGCGGTGGGGATGAACTCCACCACCTTCCCGGTGTTGGTGATCGGTGCTGCCATCATCATCGCCTATCAGTTCGCCGGTCTTTACGGCATCGCCCTTGCCGCCCTCGGCATGCTCTCCACGATCGCCATCCAGCTCGCCACCGACGCTTACGGCCCGGTGGCCGACAACGCTGGCGGTATCGCCGAAATGGCCCAGCTCGGTCGCGACATCCGCGCCCGCACCGACAAGCTCGATGCGGTGGGCAACACCACCGCCGCCATCGGCAAGGGATTCGCCATCGGTTCGGCCGCGCTCACGGCGTTGGCCCTGACCGCCGCCTTCCTGACCAAGATGCAGGGTCAGGTCAACATCGACGCGGCCAACCCCTACGTGCTCGTCGGTCTCCTGATCGGCTGCATGCTGCCCTTCCGTTTCTCGGCCATGGCCATGGTCGCGGTCGGCATCGCCGCCCAGGACATGATCCAGGAGGTCCGCCGTCAGTTCCGTGACATTCCTGAGCTTCGCCCGGCCCTCGAGGCGGCCCAGAAGGCCGAGTCCGAGGAACGCGAGCCGAACGACGAAGAAGCCAAGATCATCGCCGCCGCGGACGGCAAGGCCGAGTACACCCAGTGCGTGGAAATCTCCACCGCCGCCGCAATCAAAAAGATGATCGCCCCCGGCCTGATGGCCGTGATCGTTCCGGTGATTGTCGGTCTGTATTCGGTGGACATGCTCGGCGGACTGCTCATCGGTGTGACCATCTCCGGTGTCTGCCTTGCGATCTTCCAGGCCAACGCTGGTGGTGCCTGGGACAACTCCAAGAAGCAGGTCAAGGACGAAGGCCACGAAAAATGGGGCGATGACTTCGACGAGATGCACAAGGCGACCGTCACCGGCGACACCGTCGGCGATCCCTTCAAGGACACCTCGGGACCGTCGCTCAACATCCTCATCAAGCTCATCTCCGTGGTCGCGATGATCATCGCGCCGATTCTCTACGCTGTCCATTTCTGAGAATCTTCGAGCGATCGAATGCAACGCCGGGCCTTCGGGCCCGGCGTTTTTTTGTGAGTCGTGAATCGTACGGAACGTCCGTGTCCGTGGCCGATGAACGGCCACCGCCTCCCGGTCGATCCCGATCCCATTCACGATCCCGATCCCGATGACTGTGGCAGTGACCGTATCCGTATCCGTGGCAGTGACCGTGGCAGAGGCAGGAGCGCCCTGATCCCTTCTTAGGATCCTGTCCTCTCCGCCGGCCTTCTGACCCACCTCCGCCTGTTCGGCGGAAGCGGCTCAGCGTCGTCCGATCAGGGCGGTCATTCAGGAAACGAGGACGGCGTGACCGTCCTGATCGGACGAGCGACGGCCTATTTCCGCACCGAGACAACAGCTTTCAATGGCTGGGCTCGGCGATTGCCACCCTTGCCGTTGTTCGGATCGCGAAGGGGTGCTGGTTGGTTGATGGAGCGAACAACGGGCAAGAATGGCACGTCCGCCGGTAACGCGGTGGCGCGCTCGCGGTCAACAATGCTAGAGGTGGTAGGTTCGCCTGGCTACCCGCGATCCGGGTTCCTCAGAACAGTCCACCCTTCGCCTCGATCCCCGCGACCGCGCGAGCTGGTTGAGGCGGACGTGCCATGTTCACACTTTTCGCACCCTGCCGTTCCGGTCGGTCACGAGCGCGCTTCCTCCAACGCGACCACGTACATCGGCGTTTCTTCGGGGCGTGCCATGCACGCCATTGTGCTTGGACACCGTGTGGGTCGAGAGCGCCCTTGCACAATGCGTGCTTGGCAACCCACGACGAGCGCGCTCAGGGTACGTCGTGGAAGCCGCATGCAGGCCGCCGCTCGTCTGATCAGCGTGGTCACCGCGTCCTCGATTCTCATATGACCACGCTGATCGGACGACGCTGGGCAACGACGCCGATAGGCGGAGGCGTCCAGAAGGCCGGCGTGGCGGGTACGTGGCCGAGGTAGTGGCAGGCCCGGAGCGCATATTGTGGAGCAGGCTTCCAGCCTGCTTGTCCGACCTGTATCTTCAAGGGGTTGCTCGCAGGCGGGACGCCTGCGAACCCAGGTGAGAGTTGAGGAATTGCATCGCGATCCGGCCGATGCGCGGTGTTTCTTGGCTGAGACGCGATGAGTTTCCCGATACGCCAGGGAAACGCAGGGAGAACTCCGCGCCGCTTTGCCAGCGTCGCCTGGGCGATTGTCAGGCAGGGTGGGTCTTGGCCCACCAGTGCGATGTTGATTTCAGCGGCTACCGATACGGATGCGGCCACTGCCACTGCCACTGCGACTGATGCTGATGCTGATATTGTCGCTGTCTCTGCCTCGGATTCGGGTACAGACCCTGTCCTCAACGCCGGTCTCCTGACCCACCTCCGCCTGTTCGGCGGAAGCGGCTCAGCGTCGTCCGCTCGTCACGGCCATTTGAGGAGCGTGAATGCGGTGACCGTGCCGAGCGAACGCCGACGGCCTGCCAGTAGGCTTCAGACCAGCTTTGAGCGTTTGGGCTCGGCGATTGCGTTAGACATTCTTCGCATCGCGGAGGGGAACTCGGACGTTGTCGGGATGAAGAATGTCAAACATGGCACGTCCGCCGGAAGCGCGGTGGGGCGGTCGCGGAGATCGAAGCGGTTCTTCGGGCACAAAAAAGCCCCCCGCACAATGCGGGGGGTGCAACGGCTTGCGCCGATTTGATGAGTATTAAGACACTAGCGTTCGCAGCTCACTAGTTACTTCTGGCTCTGGTAGAACTTCATGAGGATCTTGGCGACCTCGGGGCGAGCGAACTCGGGCGGCAGGTCCTCGCCGTTGCCGAGCATCTCGCGGACCTTGGTGCCGGACAGGAAGACGAAGGACTCTTTCTTGTGGCCTTCGGGGGCTTCGCGCATCATGATCACTTCGCCGAGCTCCTTGGAGTACGCAGTGTGGTCGGCTTCGAAGATCGCGATGTCCATGGCGCCCTCGGGAACCTCATCGTGGAAGATGGCCTGGGCGTCGAACCCGCCGTAGTAGTCGCCGACGCCGGCGTGGTCGCGGCCCACGATGAGGTGGGTGGCGCCCATGTTCTGCCGGAAGAGCGCGTGCAGTACGGCCTCACGGGGACCGGCGTAGAGCATGTCGTAGCCGTAGCCGGTGATCTCCACCGAGTTGGGCGGGAAGTAGAGCTCGGCCATCTTGCGGATGGCGGCGTCGCGGACGTCGGCCGGGATGTCGCCGGGCTTGAGCTTGCCGAGGAGCATGTGGATCACGGCTCCGTCGGCGTTCTCGCGGTCCATCGCCATGCGGACGAGCTCTTCGTGCGCGCGGTGCATGGGGTTGCGGGTCTGGAATGCCACGACCTTTTTCCAGCCGTTCTTTTCGATGAGCTCGCGGATCTCCATCGCGGTCCGGAAGGTCTCGGGGAACTCACTCGCGAAGTACGAGTAGTTGAGGACCTCGATGGGGCCGGAGATGAAGGTCTTGCCCACGGTGTTGAAAGCCTTGACGCCGGGGTGCTCCATGTCGGTGGCCCGGTAGACCTTCTCGGTCATGAATTTCATTTGCTCATCGGTGGCGGTCTCCACCTTGTCGACGGTCTGGATGGCGAGGACGGGGTTGCCGTCGACATTGGGGTCGAGCAGCGCGATCCGCATGCCGGGCTCGATGCCGGAGGCATCTTCGACGACGTTGACGACGGGCACGGGGAAGAACAGGCCGTCCTTGGTGACCATCTTCTCCGACGTCGACATGGCATCGTCGAGATCCATGAAGCCGGTGAGCGGATTGAAGTAGCCGGAACCCATCATCACCGCGTTGGCGGCCGCCTGCGAGCAGACGACGATGGACTTCAGGTTCTTGGCTTCGGCCTCGAGCTCGGCGCGCTTGGCGTCGTCGGCCACGTAGAGCGGGTTGAGGGTGTCGGATCCGTGGGGTTTGATCATGTCGAAAATCTCCTTGTCTTTTCACAGCTCCCTGGGGAGCGGTTGATCTCGATTGTCACTTGCCGCCGGTCATCCGCTCGTGGACCATGGCCAACGTGCGGTAGAAAATGTGGGCGAACTTGGAGTAGGGGAGGGTTAGGAAGAGGCTGAGCACGACCCCCAGGTGAACGACGTACACCACCAGACCCGCCATCGGAACGGGAACCACGAAGCGGAAGACCTCAGTCAGCACGCCGGTGGCGATCACGGCCAGCACCAGCCACAGGAAGAATCGGTCGAAAGCGGTCGTCTGGCCGACCAGCTTGTCGCCCCTCTTGAGCCGGTTGGCGAAGAGCATGATGCCGCCGACGACGAGGAGAACCGCCGAGATGTTGGCCAACCACTTGTTCCAGTGGGTGATGGGAACGGGATAGCCGATGTCGGAGAAGAACGGCAGCGCGAAGAACCACGAGAACGGCGGGATGTCCGCATAGAGGAAGACCACCGCGAAGCCCGAGGCAACGGCCGCGCCGACGAAGCCCCACATCACCATGAAGTGCCCCCAACGCCGCTTCGGCACGCCCCGTTCACAGCTCGAAAACCTGGTGTGAAAGGCGATGGCGATGACGACCCCGATGAGAGCGCCGATGAAGGATCCCGAGCGCTTCTGCTTGTCGCCCATCAGCTTCCAGAACTTGGTTCCCGACATAAAGAGCGCCAGGCAGACGAAGCCGACGGCGGCGAAGTTCACGATGTAGATCAGCGAGTGGGGCACCAGGGCGTCGTAGAAGTACTGGCCCATGGCCGGTCCGGGGACCAAACCGTGGTGGGTTTCGACCTCGCCGAAACCGGTGGTGAGTCCGAGCAGGACAACCCAGAAGAGGATCGGACCGAAGACGAGCAGCGGCCACGATTTCTGGACGTTGCCGACCAACGAGCCGAGGAAATTAGGAAACGCCAGCTTCTCCACTGTCATGGCCCTCAGTGAGGCCATGATGTCGCCGGGGCGAACGTCGCGCGGACAGCGGACGCTGCAGTCGTTGCACTGGTGGCAAAGCCACGGGCCCGGGTCGCCCATGAGCTCGTCGAAGAGCCCCCACTGGGCAAGGAGAATCTGTCGCCGCGGGAAGGGGTTGTCCGCCGGGGCGAGCTCACAGACGCTGGAGCACGTCGCGCACTGATAACAGTGCATGGCGTTCTCGCCGCCCAGCCTGAGGAACTCCCGGCGGCTGTCGGATGAGTGTTCAATCGGGATCGTTGCCATTGGAAGCCCCTTTCCCTAGAAGCCCTTGAGCGGGTTCGGGCCCATCTCGTCGAGCTCTTCGGCGAACTCGTCGAGGACCTTGGGCACCCGGTCGAACTCGTCGTGGGAGAGCTCGACGACCTTGATCCGCTCGGGCTCGAGAGCGAGACGTTGCAGGGTCTCGCCGACGTTGCCGAGACGGGTGTTGGCCAGCTCGGAACCGCGCACGTAGTGGCACTGATAGTCGTCGCCGTACTTGCAGCCGATCAGGATGACGCCGTCGACGCCGGCCGACAGTGCCTCGGCGATCCAGACGATGTTGGTGGAACCGAGGCAGCGGACCGGGATCACCCGCACCCATGGGTTCCAGGTGGCGCCGTCCGCCGCGGCCGCCTCGAGGGCGGGCACCGCGTCGTTCTCGCACATGATGGCGAGGATTCTCGGTTTCTCTTCGTAATCCTCGGGAATGGACATGGACTTGATCATCTCGGCGACCATGTGGACCGAGTAGTCCTGGAAGCTGATGATCCGCTCCGGGCAGGCGCCCATGCAGATCCCGCATCGGCGGCAGCGCAGCGGGTTGAACTGCGGCGTGCCTTTTTCGTCCTCGTTGATGGTGCCGAAGGGGCACTCCTCGGTGCAGCGTTTGCACTGGGTGCAGCGCTGGAGGAAGAAGTCGGGATAGGCGGTATCGCCGGAACGCGGGTGAACGGCCTCGCCGCGCTTGGCCAT
The DNA here is from genome assembly GCA_036351195.1 of Thermoanaerobaculales bacterium. Classification (GTDB taxonomy): domain Bacteria; phylum Acidobacteriota; class Thermoanaerobaculia; order Thermoanaerobaculales; family Sulfomarinibacteraceae; genus JAHECW01. The sequence goes on from JAZBOQ010000082.1 coordinate 35,101, forward strand.
CTCGATGCACTGGACCGCCTTCATGGCGGCGCCGAGACCATCCTCGGCCGACTGCGCACAGTCCATGGGGGCGTGCACGGTACCGGCGGCGTAAATGCCGGTGCGGCGGGTCTCGTAGGGGAAGCAGATGAAGTGTGAGTCAGGGAATCCGTACTTGAGGGTCGGCAGGTCCGGACCCTGACGGTACTCCAGGTTGAGGATCTCGGTTCCTTCATGGTCCTTGAGCTCTTCAGCCCGTTTGGCGGACGCCTCACGAACCTGTGAGCTCTCACTGTGCTCGGCCTGGTGGCGGGAGTCGTGAAGCTCGCGGATGAGCTCGCCGTCGGCGGAGGAGGGCACCATGCCCACGGCGAGGACGACGAGATCGGCCTCGACGTCGACGTTATCGCCGAGCAGGCTGTTGCTGAGGTTGATGTTGAGCCTGCCGTTGGCCTCGATACCAACCACATCGCCGCGGGTCATCATCATGCCGGCGCTCTTCTGGATGCCGACGAAGAAGTGCTCCATCAGGCCGGGCGCTCTGATGTCGCGGTAGATGACCGCGTTTTCGATGGACGGGTCGATCTTGTCGACCTCGGCCACCTGGCGCAGCGTATTCACGCAGCACTCGGACGAGCAGTAGTTCAGGTGGTCCGGATCGCGGGAGCCGGCGCACTGGATGAACGCGATGCGCTCGGGTTTCTTGCCGTCCGAGGGTCGGGCGATGGTTCCGCTGGCGAGCATCTTCTCGAAGTCATACGAGGTGACGATGTCCGCCGATGTCCCGTAACCGAGGTGGCCGAGATTGTCGGCCGGGTACGGCTTGGCGCCGGTTGCTTGGACGATGGACCCGATGGTCTGCTCGATGGTCTCGGGACCCTCGAAGGTGACCTCCATCTGACCGGGCTGACCGGTGATCTTGGCGATCACGGTGTCGGTGAGCACCTGGATTCGGTCATCGGCTTCGATCTCCGCGATGAGGCCGGGAACGGGATTCGGAACCGGAGCATCATAGGGCGGTTCCTCGGGCGGGATCGAGACCTGGTCCGCGAGCAGGCCGCCGAGCTTGGAGCCCTGCTCCACCAGAGTCACGGGGTGGCCGAGGCGCGACGCGGTGAGGGCGGCCTCGAGGCCGGCGCGGCCCGAACCCACCACCAACACGACGTCACTGATCTCTTCCTGCAGAGGCTCGACGGGCTTCATACCGGAGAGGCGAGCGAGGCCCATCCTCACGAGATCCTGGGCCAGCATGGTGGTGTCTTCGGCATCCTGACCCTCGGCGTCCGCCGGGTGGGACCAGGTGCAATGCTCGCGAATCGCGGTGCGGAAGACCGCTGGGACCTCCTCGGAGAGCGGGGCGAACTCGGGCGCCTTGGCACGTTCCGAGCAGGCGGCGAGCAGGATGCCGTCGAGGCTGTTCTCGCTGATACAGCCGCGGATGGCGTCGATGCCTTCGGGGCCGCACAGGCACTCGTGGGTGAGGGTGGCGGTGCAACCCTTTTCGTTGGCGGCCTCGAGGACCTCATCGACGTCGACGCCGTCTCCGATGCCGCATCCGGTACACAGAAAAACTCCGAGCTTATCCATGACTACCTCCCTCCCGCGGCGATGACCGCGCGGGCGGCGGCCCCTGTCGCATCACGAACCGACGAGGCTACGTCCTCGGGCCGGCGGGCGACCCCGGCGACCGTGACCCCGGACTCGAGGTCGTCGAGAACGAAGCCTTCTTCGTCCTTACGGGTGAAGAGGGCCAGGTCGTCGTCGATGGCATTGGGCACCATGCCGGTGGCCAGCACCACGAGGTCGGCATCGGCCTCGATGAGCTTGACGTTCTCCACGTCCTCGACGTGGAGCTTGAGCTGCTTCTTCGCCTTTTCGATGCGTCCCACCTTGCCTTTGAAGAGGTTGACGCCGTCCATTTCGGCCACCTTGAGGAGGAAGTCCTCGTTGCGGCCCGGAGCGCGACGGTCGATGTAGTACATCGTCACTTCGGCGTCGGGGATCTGCTCCTTGACGTAGGTCGCCTGCTTGAGCGAGGCGAGGCAGCAGATTCCCGAACAGTAGTTGAGGTGGTTGACGTCGCGCGAGCCGGCGCACTGAACGAAGGCGACCTTTTTGGGCGGCTCGCCGTTGGACGGGCAGAGAATCTTGCCGTCGGTGGGGCCCCCGGTGGAGGCCATGCGCTCCATCTGGACGTTGGAGATGACGTCGTCGATGTCGCCACCGAGGTCGTCCAGGTTCTCCAACGGATAGGGGCGCCAGCCGGTGGCGACGACAACCGCGCCGACCTCGATGTCCTCGGTGGTCTCGGTGGCGTCGAGGTCGATGGCGCCGAACCCGCAGGCGTCGGCGATCTTTTTGGCCTCTTTGTCGCTGACCGCGTCGCGATTGAAAACGTAGCGTTTCGGCCAGGCATTGAGGTGGGGCAGCCGGATGGCCTTCGCCTCGTTCAAGCCGAGGTTGTGCGGATCCGGGACCATCGTCGTACAGGCTTCGGCGCAGTCGCCGCACGCGGTGCACTTCGAGTTGACGAAGGCGGGCGCCGTGGTGACGGTGACGGCCCAGCCACTGTCGGTCTTGACGGCGGCGGTCACTTTCGAGGAGGTCATGACGCGAATCCGAGGGTTTCGCTCGAGGCGGCGCGTGTTGATCTCCATCCCGCACGACGGCGGGCACAGCTTGGGGAAGTAGTTGTTAATCCGCATCACCCGGCCGCCGATGGAGGGGAGCTCCTCTACCAACACGACATCGGAACCCATCTCTGCGGCTTCCAGGGCTGCGGTGACGCCCGCAATGCCGGCGCCGATCACGAGCAGGGGGCTTGCCTTGGCTTCACTCATTGAACACTCCGTTCGGCCGCGCCCTCCTTCACCTTGACCGTCGGCTCCTTGAACAGGGCGAACCGGAGCCACAGGAAGGCGAACTTGAGCAGCGCCACATCATTGGTCTTGATCTCTTCGATCAGGTCGTCATCGAGCTCGAAACGCTCGAGGAATGTCGATTCGAATACGAACTCGCGGAAGGTGTCGAGATCGTAGCAGGCGGTGTAGAGCATGTGCATGCGCTTCGGATCGAGCTGCCGGCCGCCGATGAACCAGGGGTGGCTCACCAACTCGCGGAATCCGGCTTCGATCTCGTCGCGCTCGACGAGGTTCTGGTCTTCACGCCATTTCACGGCCGTCCACTCGGCGGCGTCGGACTGGTGGCGCCCCTTGCAGTGGTCGTCCTCGAAGATGAAGAAGATCGGTTCGGGCTCGACGCCGGCGCGCGCCGGCGGAATGGCCATGCCGAGAGGGTACATTCGGCAGGCCCACGGACGATCTTCATACACGGTGCAACCCTGCTCGCCGACGAATGGGCACTTCTTGTTTTCGTCGTTGAGCATGTTCAGGATCACCATGGGCAGCTGGAGGTCCTTGGTGATGGGATTGCCGGTGTAGGTTTCGAGGAACACGCGGGTGTGGAGGCCGGTTCTGCGGGCCAACTGCAGAACGTCGTACGGCGTCAGGATGATATTGACGTCGGCGCAGCAGTTGTTGAAGCAGGGGACTCCGGGGTGGCAGGTGAACCGGAAGCTCTCGTTCTCGGTGATCTGGCGTTTGCCCTCGAGGATTCGGGGCAAGCTCGTATCGGGCGCGCTCATGGGGCGCCGCCTTCGTCGTCAACGGCGACGGTCGCATCGAGGATCCGGTCCTTGATGGCGTCAGCGGACCAGACGGCGAGAGGAGAGGGCTTTCCGGTCGCGGGATCCACACGAAAGCGGTAGGACGCCTTGACCGCGTACTTCTCTTCCATGTGCTCCCAGCCCCGCACGTAGTAAGGACACTCGTCGTTGAAACAGGCGAGCTGGAACTCGCTTTGCCAACCGGTGTTGTCCGGTAGCTCGAAAGGTTGGAGTTTTTGATTGCAATGGGGACAGACAGGTGTGTGTTCTTGGGTCATCAAATCGGTTGCCTTTGAGGGAAAGCGGCCCCGGACGCCGGAGCGTCCGGGGCCAAAAAGAATCACCGGAATTACTTCATGGGGAGGATGTCACGCTTGAGCATCGTCCACTCTTCGGTTTCCGGATCCATGGTGCAGTTCACGAAGCAGAGCCAGTTGTCGTTGTCGATCTTGGGGAAGTCGGCGCGGAAGTAGTAGCCGGGCCAACGGGTTTCCTCACGGAACAACATCGTACGAACGTGGGCTTCCGCCTGGTAGGTGCGGTGGTAGTTTTCCCAGCAGCGCATGAGCTCGTGGAGGCTCGAGGCCGCGAGGTGGTCGGAGTCTTCCTTGAGCAGCTCGAGAAGCTCGAGGGCGCGCTCGCAGAGGACCTTGGAGGTAGTGAACTGGGCACCCACACCACCGGCGTACTCGTCCATCAGCTTCTGCAGACGGAACATGTACATCTTCGGCAGGATGTAGTTCGGGTTGACGTCGGTCTGCGACGTGAAGTCCTTGTGCTCCTCGAAGAGATCGAGGGGCTTGAGGGCCTTGGCCTTGAGGGCTTCGATGGTCGCGTCGTCGACGGTGGGCATCGGGGGGTTCTCGTTGACGAGGTAACGGATGGCGGACTTACCCGCGATCCGGCCCTCGGCGTGGGAACCGGAGGAGAACTTGTGGGACGAGGCGCCGGTGGCGTCACCAGCGGCGAAAAGACCGGTCACGGTGGTCATGTTCTCGTAGCCCCAGAAGTACTCGGGCGGGGCGAGGTCTTCAGGACCGCTCACCCAGGCGCCGGAGGCGCCGGAGTGCGAACCGATGAAGTACGGCTCGGCGGCGGCGATCTCGGAGGATTTCTCTTCGGGCTGCACGTCGGAGGCGGCCCAGAGGATCGCCTGCGAAATAGTCATGTCGAGGAAGTCTTCCCATGCCTCGGCCTCGAGCTCCTTGACCTTCTTCTTGTGAGCCTTGGGATCGTCCTTGTACTCGTCGGCGATCTTCTGGAGGGCTTCTTCGGTCCGCATGTAGATCGGGCCTTTGCCTTCCATGATGTCGAGCATGCCGAGCCAGTTGCGGAGATTCGCCGGGATCGGCTTCGCCAGACCGTAGGGCTTCCAGTTCTCGAGCTCGTCGCGACGCTCGACCATGTACTCGCCACCGAAGGCGTTGGTCGCGCGGGACTTGAAGAGCAGGAACCAAGCGCCGACAGGACCGTAGGCATCCTTGAAGCGGACCGGGATGAAGCGGACTTCCTGGCAGGTCTGCTCGGCGCCGGCCTTGAGGGTGAAGTAGGTCGAGGAACCGGAGTTCCAGGGCGGGTACCAGGCGCGGCCGAGGCCTTCGCCGGATGAACGCGGCTTGAACACGTGGACGGCGCCGCCCATGGCACAGAACACCGCGCGGGCTTTGAAGATGTAGAACTTCTCTTCGCGAACGGAGAAACCGTACGCACCGACGCACTTGTCACCGTTCATGACCGGACCAATGATGAAGATGCGCTCGTAGATGTTCTCGGTGCCCAGGTGGTTCTTCGCGGCTTCGGCCACGATCACCTTGTAGGACTCACCATTGATCATGAGCTGCCAACGTCCCTCATGGACGTAGCCGCCGCCCTCGGCCTGCCAGATCGGGAGGCCCCACTTCTCGAACAGGTGGACGGAGCCGTCCACGTGACGAGCGATGGAAGCGACGAGGTCGTCACGGGCGACGCCCATGAGGTCCTGCTTGACGTAGTTGACGTAGTCGTCGACGGTGTTGTCGCCTTCTTTCAGACCCACGTACTGGTTGATGGCCGACAGGCCCATGGCAACCGCACCGGAGCGGTCCACCGCAGCTTTGTCGACGAGGGTGACCTTGAGGCCGTTTTTCTTGGCCCAGTAGGCTGCCTCAACGGCCGCGCCGCAGGACGCCATGCCGCCACCGAGGATGAGAAGATCGGTCTCTACCTGAACTGTTTCAAAATTCGCCATGTTCCCCTCCCTACTTCGTCCACACGTCGCAGCCCAGGGAGTCGGGCTCGGTGAACAGAACCGGGCCTTCGAGGTCCGGGTCGGTGTTGAAACCGCCGGTGGGCTCGGCCTGACCTTCCGCAGTCGTGCGGATCGGGAACTTGAACCGCTTCACCTGACCACTGCGGAACTTGACAGTCCACATGATGGAGTCGGTGGAGCGCAGCGGCACCACGGACGCACCCATGGGAACGAAGTCGGCGTAGCCACGAACGTCTACGGCCTGCGTCGGACAGATCTTGACGCAGTTGTAGCATTCCCAGCACATCTCCGGTTCCATGTTGTACGCCTTCATTTTCTCCTTATCGAGAACCATCAGATCGTTCGGACAGATGTATTGGCAGGCGGTCTTATCGAGCGCCTTACACCCATCACACTTCTCCACATTCACAAAACTCGGCATGTACACAGCCTCCTTTCGGGTTTTAATTTGATGTGTGAAAACCGAGTACACGTCTACTCATACGCACGGATCCCACTCAAGCAAGTCTTGTGCCCATGTTCACAATTGCCGACAGAGAGTCGATCTCAACTGCGCGGAAGTTGTTGAAACGTCTTCAAATAGCGCCGTGGTTTGGATCGTGGCAGAGATTGAGATTGGCAAGAACCCGATCGTGACGCACGTCCTCTCGGCGGGGGTGCGGTGAGTGGCGGCGACGTCGGGCTGGTGATCGCGCACGAGGCCAAGGGCTCTAAACTGTTCCGCAGTGGAGACTTCCGTTGTGGAAAACGGTGGCGGTTCAGGATCTGTGAAATTTTTCACTTTATTGATTTGGTGGAGTTTGCGGCCAATGTCGGCGGCTGAGTGTTACGAATTGGTTACGGTAGTCGTCCGATTTGTTCGAAGTCGTTTGGATAGAGAACTTCTGGTTTGTTACTCGTCGGTTACCGGAGCCCGAGTTCGGCCGC
>JAZBOQ010000083.1:0-35674 GCA_036351195.1 Thermoanaerobaculales bacterium
CCCGCCGTTTCCATGTCCGGGAGAGGCGATGCACTCATTCGAGGTTCCCTCCATGTCGCCGTCCGCGTTCGTCCAAGCGATGCGGGCCAAGCTGGCGGCGAAAGAGTTCGAGGACTACGTCGTGATCGATCTGAACGGATCCAGCCTGGCCGTCGAGCTGCGGTGGATGGGGACCTCGCGGTTTGAATTCCAGGTGGCGGAGCGCGGCGACGGCTTCAGGGCCGACTTCGTGCGGCAACGCATTGCGCCGCTCCACGGTGCATTCACCGATCGCTTCGAGCACTACTTCGAGGATGCGCTCGCCAAGGTCGGTGCGAAGGCAGTTTGAGAGCGTTCAGCGGCAGAGACCGTGGCCGGTAGCTGTATCTGTGGCCGATAACCGTGGCTGTTTCGGTGACCGCATCCGTATCCGTGTCGGTGGCCTTATCGGTTTCCGTGGCCGTGACCGGAACGTCTCCGCTCCCGATGCGATGATTGTGGAGCTTCAAGCCTGCTTATGGAGGCGCGCTTGATGGAGCCTTCAACGTCGGATCCTGGGTGTCGCGCGGTAGGTGGGCCTTGGCCCACCGCGGGTGCGTGGTGGCGTTGTCGCGAGCCGGGCTCTTGTGGTGCCGGCGTCCCGCCCGCAGGATGGCGATGAAGAGGCCACGGCTCCGGATACGGAAACGGTCATCGGTCGCGGTCTGCCTTGTAGCGGCAGGCATCCCTGCCTGCCGTAGCGAGCGCCTGAAAGCCCGGAGCGCGAGGAGAATGGGACCCGCGACACCGGCCTTCTGGACGCCTCCGCCTGACGGCGTCGTTGCCCAGCGTCGCCCGATCAGCGTGGTCATGTTGAGAGACGAGATCGAGGTGACCACGCTGATCGGGCGAGCGGCGGCCTGCCTGCAGGATTCATCGACGTACCCAGTATGCACTCCCCGTGGATGGCCACCCTTGGCATTGTTCGCAACGACCTGGAAGGCGCAACGACCAGCAGAGAACAATGCCAAGAATGGCACGTCCCGCCCAACGCGCTGGGGCGCTCGGGCTGGTGAGACGCTCCAAACCCGCATTCCGCATTCCGCATTTCGCATCTCGGACGCGGATGCGGCAGCGGGAGACGAAAACGCCCCGGCCGAAGCCGGGGCGTTGGTTGTTTCGGAAAATAGAGGCTAGGCCATCTCGAGCAGATACGCGAAACCCATGCCGCCGCCGATGCACATGGTGACGAGGCCGCGTTTGGCCTGGCGCCGTTTGAGCTCGCCGAGGATCTTCACCGTCAGCACCGCCCCGGTGGCCCCGAGGGGGTGTCCGGTGGCGATGGCGCCTCCGTTGACGTTGGTTTTCTCGGGGTCGAGGCCGAGCTCGTTGGTGCAGTAGACGGACTGGCTGGCGAAGGCCTCGTTGATCTCCACGACGTCGATGTCGTCGAGGGCGACGCCGCTCTTGGCGAGGAGCTTCGGCACTGCGGCAACGGGTCCGATGCCCATGACGTCGGGTTCGACGCCGGCCACCGCCCACTGGCGGACAAAGGCGATAGGCTCGAGACCGAGCTCGGCGGCCTTGTCGGCCCCCATGACCACTACGGCGGCGGCGCCGTCGTTGATCTGGGAGGCGTTGCCGGCGGTGACGGTGCCTTTGGGATCGAAAACGGGCCGCAGCTTGGCGAGGCCCTCCACGGTGGTGTCGGCACGGGGTCCTTCGTCCACGGAGAAGGTCGTGTGCTGCCAGGCGCCGTTGGAGCGGACCCGGATGTCCAGCGGGACAATCTCATCGACGAACTTGCCGGCCTCGATGGCGGCGATGGCCTTGCGGTGGGAGTTGTAGGCGAACTCGTCCTGCATCTCCCGGGTGATCCCATAGCGCCGGGCCACGACCTCGGCGGTGGTCCCCATGGCGGCGTACGCGTTGGGCATCATCTCCATGAGACCGGGGTAGGCGATGGGTTTGTTGCCGCCCATGGCCACCATGGACATGGACTCGACGCCGCCGGCGATGACGATGTCGGCGTTGCCGGCTCGGATGGAATCGGCCGCCAGTGCGATGGTTTGCGATCCTGAGCAACAGAACCGGTTGACGGTCATCGCCGGAACCTCCACCGGGAATCCGGCGGCGAAGGCGATGAGCCGGGCGACGTTCATGCCCTGTTCGCCCTCGGGCATAGCGCAGCCGAGAATGATGTCGTCCACCATGGCGGGCTCGAGCCCGGGAGTGCGGACCACCAGCTCCTTGATCATCTCCGAGGTGAAGTACTCGGGTCTGGTGTCCTTGAGGCTGCCCTTCTTGGCCCTGCCGATGGGGGTTCGTGCAACGGAAACGATGACGGCTTCTCGCATATCAATACCCCCTTCAGTTCCGAAGCGGTTTGTTGTTGACGAGCATGTACTTGATCCGGTCCTGGGTCTTGGGTTCTCCGCAGAGCGAGAGGAACGCTTCACGCTCGAGGTCGAGGATGTCCTGTTGAGTGACCGGATCGTTGATGGTGGTGTCGCCACCGGTGAGAATCCGGCCGACGTGAGTGGCCACCTTCTCGTCGTGTGAGGAGATCCAGTGGGTCAGCTTCATATTGTGGAGCATCATCTTCAAGGTGGCGAGGCCCTCGTCGCCGGGCAGGTTGAATGTTTTGGGCAGTGGCGGCGTGTAGCCTTCGTCGGCCATGGCGATCGCCATGCGTTTGGCCGTCCACAGCTGCTGGTCCCGATTGACCTCGACCTTGTCGTGTGGCCTCAGGTACTTGAAGTCCCGCGCCTCCTCGCCCGAGGTGGCGACCTTGGCCATCCCGATGTTCTCGAAGGCGGTCCGGATGAAGGGTATCTGGGACAGGATGGGTTCGGTCACACCCTCGAGCACTCGCTCGATCAGGTAGAGGCAACCGCCGCCGGCGGGTACGACGCCGACGCCGACCTCGACGAGGCCGATGTAGCTCTCGGCGGCTGCGCAGACGCGGTCGCCGCCCATGGTGATCTCGCAGCCGCCGCCGAAGGTGAAGCCGAACGGGGCGGTGATCACCGGGATTCTGGAGTTGCGAAGCCCGGTGGTCATGCCCTGGAAGATCCGGATCATCTCGTCGAGCATGTTCCACTGATTGGCCTGGACGGACTCGAGGATCGCGAGCAGGTTGGCGCCGGCGGAGAAGTTCTCACCCTGGTGGTGGACCACCAGGCCGCGGAAGTCGCGTTCGGCGATCTCCACGCCCTTGAGCATGACCTCGGTGATGTGTTCGTCCACCGGGTTGAGCTTCGGTTGCAGGGTGGAGTGGAACTCGACGCAGGCAATGCCGTCGCCGATGTCCACCAACGATGCGCCCGGGTTGCCGAAGACCACCTTCTTCTCGTCCATCTTGGTGTGCGACAGGATGAGGAAGGTCTCGGGTTTCGGCTCCTGGATGTAGCCCTTGCGGGCGGGGTCGTAGACCTGCCGTCCAGCCGCCGATTCGGTGTAGAAGCTCTCGCAGCCGGCGGCGAGCATCTCGTCGACCCACGGCGCGGGTTCGACGCCGTCGGCGCGCATGCGCTCGATGGCCTCTCTGACGCCGACGGCATCCCAGGTCTCGAAGGGGCCGAGAGCCCAGTTGAAGCCCCACTTGAGGGCGTTGTCGATGTCGACGATGGTGTCCGAGATCTCACCGAACCGGCGGGACGTGTAGGCCATGGTGTCGCGCAGCAGAGCCCACGCGAAGGCGCCGGCACGGTCGTCGGCGTTGACCAAATCCTTGATGCGGGTGGGGACGTCATGGGTCTTCTTGGCCTTGCCGAGGGACGGGTAGCGGTAGGACGTCTTCTCCCTCCGCTCGCCGGTCTTCCAATCGAGAACGAGCTTGGTCTTGGAACCGTCCGGGTTCTTGCGGATCCCGGTGAAACCGCCCTTGGCCTTGGTTTTCCGACCCAGAGCGCCGTCGGCGATCATCTTCTGAACGAACTCCGGAACGGCGAAGAGTTCTCGCTCCTCGTCGTCCGGACAGCCCTCGGCGATGGTGTTGATGACGTGCGCCATGACGTCGATGCCGACCAGGTCGGAGGTTCCGAAGGTGGCGCTGCCGGGGTGGCCCATGGCGGGTCCGGTGATGGCGTCCACCTCGTCCACCTGGTAGTCCATCTCCATCATGTGCTTGAAGGTGGACACGATGCCGTAGACGCCGATCCGATTGCCGACGAAGTTTGGCGTGTCCTTGCCGTAAACAATGCCTTTACCGAGCCGGAAGCGTCCGAAATCGGCGAAGAAGTCCATGATCTCGGGGTCGGTCTCCTCTCCGGCCACCAGTTCGAGGAGCTTCATGTAGCGGACGGGGTTGAAGAAGTGGGTGACCAGGAAGTGCTTCTTGAAATCGTCGGACCGGCCCTCGGTCATTCCGGCGATGGAGAGGCCCGAGGTGTTGGACGAAACGATACAGCCTTTCTTCCGGACCTCTTCCAATCGGGTGAAGACCTTCTGCTTGATGTCCAGGCGCTCGACCACCACCTCGACGATCCAGTCGCAGTCGGCGAGCTTCGACCAGTCATCCTCGAAGTTGCCGGTCTCGATGAGCGGCAGGTATCGTTTGGAGTAGATGGCCGAGGGCTTGTTCTTCGTGATGCCCTGCAGTCCCGCGAGCGCGAACTTGTTGCGGAAACGCGGATCCTCTTCGGTGAGGCCCTTCTTCCTGTCGTCTTCGGTGAGCTCTGGCGGCACGATGTCCAGCATCAACACCGGTATCCCGGCATTGGCCAGGTGGGCGGCGATACCCGAGCCCATCACACCGGCTCCCAGCACCGCGGCCCTACGGATCTCTCTCGGCATGGTTCAACCTCCCGACGTTAGTTTGGAGTGCATCTGCAGTGTCTCGTTCCGCCGTTCTGCGGATCGGACCGATGAAAGTGAATGAACACTCATTCATTCTCCATCATTTGCCGCGGTTTGGCAATAGGCGTCCGCCGGGTGCGTCGAATTCGTCAGCAAGTCCCTGAGTCCGGCCCCGGGGCACGACCGCCGGCAGAGGAGGTGAAGACTGAAATGTTCGGCTTGCGAGCAGATGCGCACCGGGCGCAGGGGTGTTGATTCGGCGTCAATAGTGGGGGAATTTTCTGAGATATTCCGCCCCAAATTGCGGTGAAAATCGAAAGGTGTTAACCTAAAAGACACAGTAAGAAGAGTCAGTGTCGACTCACGTTCGTTCATTGGTTTTACATTCAACGGTAGAGGAAGCTCAAGGGGACCATCAATGAGAACGCGAAGCGTGGCGATTTTGGTCTGCCTAGGTGTGGCGATCATCGTGTCGGGAGACGTCGCTGCCCAGGCCGGAGGCCAGAACGGGGGCCAACCGGGCATCGAGCCGACCCGCGGTAAGCCCAACACCTATGAGGCGATTCCCGTCGGTCCATTTCTTTTCAGCCCGGCTGTTCAGCTGAACTGGCAGCACCGCGACAATATTTTTTTCTCGCCGGATGACGAGGTTTCCGACTGGGTGTTCATGGGGCGGGCGCGGCTTCAATTCGAGCTGCCGATCAATGAGTCGTACCTGTTGTTCTCGTACACCCCGCAGTACCGTGATTACAAGGACTACTCCCTCGATGACAAGTGGAGCCACTTCGTCGACATCCTCGGCGGCTTCGAATTCAGCAACGGCCTGACTCTCGACGCCACCTACAAGTACATGTACGGCAACCTCGAGAATCGCGAGGTCGATCCCGGGGGCGAGCTCTACTGGGGTGATCGTTGGTTCGAAAAGAACTTCGCCGGCGTTTCTCTCTCGTACTGGGCCACCGCCAAGGACGGCTTCAACATCGAGGGCAACTACACCGACGTGTCCCATGAAGACCCCGATCTCTGGTACGACTACACCCAGTACGTCGTGGGTGCCGGTTGGCTGCATCAGTTGAGCGAAATTCTGGTCATGGACGTGACCTACCGCCACACCGAGTTCGAGCCCGAAGAGGGTTTGGTGCTCAACAACAGATTCCGTCAGTCATCATCGGACGAGATCACGTTGGGCCTCCGCGGGATGATCAATCCCGTGATCAAGACTGAGTTCGTCATCGGATATCGGAACACCAGTTACGAGGGCACCGACGTCGCAGCTTTGGAGTACCCCGACTTCGGCGGATTGATCATGCGGGGGTACTTCAATTGGGACCTGGGTCATCACTCGTCGCTGCGGTTGGACCTGCTTCGTTCGGACTACCCGTCGAACTTCGGCATCAACACCAACTACGTCGCCACCGGTGGGAGTCTGCAGTACAGCTATGAGCGGCAGCGGTTCAGTGCTCAGCTGAGGGGCCGGTACCAGGTCAACGATTACGAGTACCCCGATATTCTGACCGGCGAGGACCGCGAGGATCCCATTACCACCTATGCCATCGGTTTGGGCTACCGCTTCAGCCCCTACCTCTCGCTCTGGGGCGGATACCTGTACGAAAATCGTGATTCCACCATTTATCGCTACAGCTACGACTACAGCGTCTTCACTCTCGGGCTTGTGGTCGGATACTAGCGTCTCGCTGTCGTACGCGTTGGTGTGTTAGGTTCTGTCCATGCGGACGATGTGCCTCTTCTTGTTTGTTCTGCTTCTCGCGCCGGTGCCTCTCATCGGTCAAGAGAGGGGTTTCTCCACGACCAATGCCTATGTCGTGGGTGCTGGTGATGTCCTCAGCGTCGAGGCCTACGCTCACGACGAGATCTCGGGACACTTCGCCGTCGAGAACGGCGGCGAGATCAGCTACCCGTTGCTCGGCCGGGTGGAGGTCGCCGGATCCACCACCGCCGAGATCGCGGCGCGTCTCGAGGAACTGCTCGAAAAGGACTACTACGTCGACGTTCAGCTCCAGGTCGAGGTCGAAGAGTATCGTTCCAAGCCGGTGACCGTTCTCGGCGAGGTGGCTCGGCCCGGAACCTACTACCTGGAAGGGGATACGTCACTGCACCAGATCCTGGCGGAAGCCGGGGGGATGAAGCTCTCTGCCGGAGCCATCATCGAGATGCGGCGGTTGCAGACGGTGGACGGGGTCGCGACACCCACCGTACAGGTCTTCCAAACCAACTCGGTGAGGTCCGGCGAAGAGGGGAGAGATGTTTTCCTGCAGCCTGGAGACGTGGTGTCCGTCTCCGCCAAGCAGCGCTACTTCATCACCGGTGAGATCACCAGTCCCGGCCAGTACGACCTCTCGCCCGGCATGACCCTGATGCAGGCGATCTCCCAATCCGGGGGGCAAGGCAAGTTCGCCTCGCAGATCGTCGAGATCCACCGTGGTGGCGATGGCGACAAGGAGATCATGACCTTCGATCTGGGGCAGATTCGCAAGGGCAAGGCCGCCGATCCGGTGGTCGAGCCCGGTGATGTACTGATCATTCGACGCCGCTTTTTCTGACCCGTTCGAGCCCGTGTTTTGTTGACAGGAACGCCCCTGAAACGTACGATGATTGGGTAGCGTGAGGAGGCCTCCATGCGGCGTTTAGTGACGATTGTCGGTGTGGTTCTGCTGGTCGTCGTGCCGGCGGCAGCCCAGTCCAATATCGACGAGATCCGCGCGAAGGACTCGATCACCCACGGTGATTTCGCCCAACTGGTGATGGATATCGCCCTCGGGTACGAACAGGCCACCCCGGATTCGGTCACCGCCCTCGAGAAGCTGAAGACCTGGGGCATCGCTCCGGCCGGGTGGGAGGCCGATGCCGCTCTGACTCACGGAGAGCTGGCCACAGCGTTGCGTCCCATCGGCATCGGGTACCAGGCTCCCAAGGTGGACGGCGCGGTGTCGGGGGTCTTCGCCGAAAGTCTGCTGTGGCGTGAGGTGGGCAAGCTCCGGGATTACATGGCAAGCCGGCTCGGCCACGGTTTGTCGGCCAACCACGTCCTCGACAGCGGAGTGGATCGTGGGGTGCTGCCTCCGGTTGTGAGCCCCTCAGAGCTCGACTGAGATTCCACAACGGAATAAAACACGAACCGAATGTGGCGGTGCGAACCGCCGCGTTTTCTCGTGTGTGGACGCACTGTTCCGCGGTACACTCCGACAGCGAGCCGTGCCGAAGCGAAGGGTGGGCTCGGTAGGGGAGGATCAGGGATGAGCGACCAGAATATCGAGATCTCCGATGAAGACGGTGTCCGCACCATCACCATCAACCGGCCCGACAAGCTCAACGCGCTCAATATCGCCACCGTCGGCGAGCTGGACGCCGCTGTGGCGGAAGCCGAGGCCGACGACCAAGTGTTCGCGCTGGTCATTACCGGCTCCGGCGGCAAAGCCTTCGTGGCCGGCGCCGACATCTCCGAGCTCAACACCCTCGGACCGGTGGAGGCCAAGGAGTTCGCGCTCCGCGGCCAGGGCGTCTTCCGCCGGATCGAGCAGATGGCCAAGCCGGTGGTGGCGGCGGTCAACGGCTTCGCCCTGGGCGGCGGCTGCGAGCTCGCCATGGCCTGCCATCTGCGGGTGGCCTCGTCCAACGCGATCTTCGCCCAACCTGAGGTCAAGCTCGGTCTGATTCCGGGCTACGGCGGCACCCAGCGGCTGCCGCGGCTGGTGGGCAAGGGGCGGGCCCTGGAGCTGCTGCTGAGCGGCCGAAACGTTTCGGCTGAGGAAGCCATGAAGATCGGGCTCGTCAATCAGGTCTGCGAACCGGATGAGCTCGCTTCGGTGGTGGCGAAGATCCTCGACAAGATCCTGGCCAACGGGCCCCTGGCGGTGAGCCACTGCATCGAGGCCGTCAACTCGGGCTTGGAGATGGGCCTCGATGACGGATGCATGCTCGAGGCGACGCTCTTCGGCGTCGGGGCCGCCAGCGGTCAGATGCGGGAGGGGACGGCGGCCTTTCTCGAACGGAGGAAGCCGGAGTTCAAGCGGGACTGAACGAGCTTCGGATCGCACAGGGGTTTTGGACCTTGATCGGGCCGCCGGGCCTTCGTAGTATGCTTGAATCCGAATATCGACGGAGGACTGCGTGAGCGAGCCTGACAAAGGACCCCGCAAGATCAAGGTCGTCGACCGACGGCGTTTCGACGAGAGTGGCGATCTGCGACCCGACCGGCCGAAGATGCCGACGACTGAACCTGCGCCCGAGCCCGCCGAACCGGCGGCGCCGGCCGCCGGGCCGAAGCCGTCGCAGCCTGTGCCTTCCCCTGAGCCGATGCCCGAACCGCCTCCTTTCGAGCCGGTCGGCGAGGATCAGGCGCCGGAGGAGACCTCTCCTCTTTTCATGGAGTTGATCGCCGGGCTCGCTCAACAAGCGGAGATGCTGCTCACCGGGGCCCAGGGCCTCCCTGCGCAGCCCGCCGAGGCCCAACGGATGATCGAGTATCTCGCCATGCTCGAGGCCAAGACCTCAGGGAACCTCTCGGCGGAAGAAAACAAGCTGCTCTCCGGGGTGATCTTCCAACTGCGCACTCTTTTTGTTCAGCACAATCCATGAGGGCGCTCGCCGGGCTTTCCGTCCTGATCGGTTCCTTGCTGGCGGTATCGCCGGCGATGGCGTCGGTGGATGAGGCCTGGCTCGAAGTTCAAGAGGTGCTGTCGGCTTCAGATGGTCGGTCGCTGGTGGAACCGGCGGATGATCTCATCCAAGCGGCGCAGGAAATCGATCTCCAACGAATGCCGCCGTACGCGTCGGCCATGGTGGCGTGGTCCATCGCCCATCCGGAAGCGGGGAGCGCCGCACTGGAAACCGCGGTGCGCCTCGATCCGAAGTTGCCCGCGGCCTACTTCCTCCTCTCCCGCCGGCACTGGCAGGATGGCGCCCGCACCGAAAGTGCGAAATGGTACCTGAAGGGCTGGTGGGCGTGCCTGCGTCAAGAGGTCGTGCGACGACATCTCTTCATGTCCGGAGCCATCTGGTTGATCCTCGGCGCGGCGGCGTCGAGCGCGGCTGCGCTTCTGGTGCTGATGGTGCGGACGATCCGACGCTCGGCCTTCGACGCCATGGCGTTGGGGGGCATGATCTTCGAACGCGCGAACGCCGTCATTTTCGGCTTCGTACTGCTCCTCCTGCCGCTCTTTGCGGGTCTGGGCCCGGCCTGGGTGCTGGTATATCTCTTCATTCTGGGGTGGGTCTACCTCGACGACAGCCAGCGCGCGGTCGCAATGGCGGTTTGCGTGGTCCTCGCGCTGGTGCCCGTCCTCGCTGAGGGTTGGCAGCGCGCGCTGCTGCGGGTCCCAACGGTGGCCGACCACGTCGATGTGATACTCGACGACCGCTGCCTGGATCCGTCGGCGCTCCGTGAGTTTCTCGAGCTCAAGGAACACTTCTCGGGAGACCCGAGCTACCACCTGATCCTGGGTGAGTTACTGAGGATTCACTCGGCGGTGGAGTCCGCAAAGCTGGAGTTTCAGGTTGCGGCGGCCGAAACCCTCGGGGACGCCCGGCCTTTCGTTTTCCTCGGCAATATGGCCCTGGAGGACGGCAACGTCCAATTGGCGATCCAGCACTACGACGCCGCCATCGACATCGACGGCCGAACCGCTCTGGCCTACCACAACCTGTCGTCGGCCTATGATCTGAACCGACGATTCGAACAAGGCGACGCGGCCCGTGCTCGGGCGCGAGAGTTGGCCGGAGGGCGATCCGCCAGTCTGGGATACCGGGGGCGCGATCCAAGAGTCCGGTACCCCGAGGTCTCGTCGGACGACGTGGCGGAGTTCGTTTCCGGCCTGTCCGACGAGGAGCGGCTGCTCATGGGATCCGGATCCTTCGACTGGCGGTGGCTCCGCCGGTTTCTGGATCCGTTGTCCATGGTCTTCTGGGTGGGGGGCGTGGTCGGTGGGGTGATTCTGGTGATCCGTCTCAAATGGTTCGCCGCCGCGAGGGAGTGCACCAAGTGCGGCAAGATCTATCGGCTTGACGACGAGCCGGGAGAGAGTTCCAAGTACTGTCGGCAGTGTGTTTCGGTTTTCTTGCAGCGCGACCTCGTTCCCATCGACCAACAAACGGCCAAGCTCGCCCAGGTTCGTCGCTGGGACCGATGGACGGGGGTGGCGCGGCGGCTGACCTCCGTCGCGGCGCCCGGCAGCGCTGATCTGATCGGCGACCGTGTGCTGTTGGGAGTCACTGTGGGCCTGGTGGCGTGGACGGCCCTGGTGGGCGTCCTCGTCTGGGTGCCGAGGTTCCTGGAGGTCATCGAGCCGGCCATGCCGGTGCGGCCGGTGGTGGGCGTGCTGGCGGCGGTGTTCGTCGCCGCGTGGGCTCAGAGCGTGGCGTCGTCGTGGCGGGGGCGCTGATGGCTTTGGAAGGCACTCTCCGCGATTTCTCGTTCGCCGATATTCTGCAGTTGATTTCGCTGCAGCGAAAAACCGGTGTTCTGACGTTGAAAGCCGACGACAACGTGACCACCGTCTCGTTCGTCGACGGCAATATTGTCGGCGCCTCCACCCTGAACCAGCACTCCGAGGACCTGATCGGGCTGATTCTGCTCAAACGAGGCGAGGTCGAAGAGAGCCAGCTTCAAGAAGCGCTCCACCGACAGAAAGAAACCCTGCAGCGATTGGGACGGATCCTCATCGACATCGATGTCGTGACGGTGGAGACGGTTCGTTCGGCCCTGCAGCAGCAGGTGCTCCAGATCGTGTACCGGATTTTCCGCTGGAACGACGGCGACTACCACTTTTCCCAGGAATCGGATATTGATTACGATCGAGAGCTGACGGAGCCCATGGCAGCCGACCACGTGATCATGGAAGGCGCCAGGATGACGGACGAGTGGCCGTTCATCGAGCAACGGCTTCCGGATCGCAATCTCATCTATGTTCAGGCGGTTCCGGACAGTGAGCTGGTGGTGGTGGAGCCCTCGGAGGAGGATTTCGGCGACTTCGGATTTTCGTTTTCGGACTCTCCCGAAGAAGAGGCGCCGAAGACCAGTCCGGAGCCGACCGAAGGGGAGGTGACCCCGGACCAGATGACGGTCTACCGGCTGGTTGACGGCGTCAGCGACGTGCACGAGCTGGTCCTGGCCAGCCCCCTGATCGAGTTCGAAACCTGCAAAGTCCTGGCGGAGCTGCTCGATCTCGGTCTCGTCAGGGAGCGGACTGCCGACGAAATGCAGGATGTTGACCTTCTCACCGAGCCGGTGACGACCGACAACCGGAGGATTCCGCTTGCTCGGCTGCCGTGGCTCGCCGTACCCTTCCTGGTTCTTCTCGGATTCGCGTTGACGCTGATCCCACGCAACTCCATGAACCCGCTCCTCAACGGACCGGGAGAGCTCTGGGAGCGGTACGTCGTCCAGAGCCAGTCATGGCTCCGCATGGATTGGTTGACGCGGGCAGCCGAGGCCGAGTTCTTCCTCCACGGGTTTTACCCAGGCGACCTCGACCAGGTCTCCGTGTCCAGGTCGACGCCGGAGCTGACTCGGGATCCTTGGTCTCGGCCGTACCGGATCGCCATTCGGGGCGACAAGATCATGCTCACCGGCTCGGACAGCGGCGGTCAGCCGGTGCCCATGTTGATCCACAGCCGCCACCTCGCCTGGGAGGGTGAGCTTCCGGATGCCGGCAACCGGACCGGCCCGGGGTTGATCCTGCTGCCGTAGGCGACCACCCGCCTCGCCCGAACCGGTCTGAAGAACCCGAACGGATTCGTCGTTTCCAGGCCGATTTCTTTTATCTTTTTAAGACTTGACAAAATCACACTCAGGTTCTATATTGCGCTTGGAACGTAAAAGTTGAGGAGGACATCAGCATGTCTCGCGTCATCGGAATCGACCTCGGCACCACCAACTCGGTGGTGGCCGTGATGGAAGGTGGCAAGCCCACCGTTATCGCCAACCAGGAAGGGAATCGCACCACCGCCTCAGTCGTCGCCTTCAACGACTCCGGAGAACGGTTGGTGGGACAGGTGGCCAAACGTCAGGCGGTCACCAACCCGGAGAACACGATCTTTTCGGCCAAACGATTCATGGGCCGTCGTTACGATGAGGTCAGTGAAGAAATGAAGACGGTCCCGTACAAGGTCGTCAAGGGTGACAACGACACCGCTCGAATCGAGGCCCTCGGCAAGATCTACTCGCCGCCGGAGATCTCGGCCATGGTGCTGCAGAAGCTCAAGGCTGCGGCGGAGGACCACCTCGGTGGTCCGGTCAGCCAGGCGGTCATCACAGTGCCCGCCTACTTCAACGATGCTCAGCGGAAGGCCACCAAGGACGCCGGCCAGATCGCCGGCCTCGAGGTCCTGCGGCTGGTCAACGAGCCCACCGCGGCCGCCCTTGCGTATGGCTTGGACAAGAAGGACGACGAGACCATTGCGGTCTTCGACTTCGGCGGCGGTACCTTCGACATCTCGATTCTCGAGGTGGGAACCGGCGTGGTGGAGGTCAAGTCCACCAACGGCGACACCCACCTCGGCGGCGACGACATCGACCAGTTGATCATCGACTGGCTGGTGGAGGAGTTCAAGAAGGACCAGGGGGTCGATCTCAGCCAGGATCGAATGGCCCTGCAGCGCCTCAAGGAGGCCGCTGAGAAGACCAAGATGGAGCTCAGCTCCACCGTGGAATCGGACATCAACCTGCCGTTCATCACGGCGGATGCGTCCGGTCCAAAGCACCTCGCCCTCAAGCTCACCCGCTCGAAGTTCGAGCAGATGATCGCTCCCCTGGTCGATCGAACCCTCGAACCGAGCCGAAAAGCGCTCAAGGACGCCGGGCTGGAAGCGAAAGACGTCGACGAGGTGGTCCTCGTTGGTGGTTCCACCCGGATCCCCATGGTGCAGAAGGCGGTCAGCGACTTTTTCGGCAAGGAGCCCCACCGCGGAGTGAATCCGGACGAGGTGGTGGCCATCGGCGCCGCGGTCCAGGCGGGAGTGCTCGCCGGCGAGGTCAAGGACGTGTTGCTGCTCGACGTGACCCCGCTGTCCCTGGGCGTGGAGACTCTTGGTGGCGTCACCGACGTGGTGATCCCGCGAAACACGACGATCCCGACGCGCAAGAGCAAGGTCTACTCCACCGCCGACGACAACCAGAACCAGGTGGAAATCCACGTTCTGCAGGGTGAGCGGTCCATGGCGCCCGACAACCGGACGCTGGGGCGATTCCATCTCATGGGGATTCCGCCCGCACCGCGTGGAATCCCGCAGATTGAGGTCACGTTCGATATCGATGCCAACGGCATTCTGCACGTGTCGGCCAAGGATCGCGGGACGGGCACCGAGCAGAAGATCCAGATCACCAGCTCTTCGGGCCTCAACGACGACGAGATCGACCGCATGGTGAATGAGGCCCAGGCGCACGCGTCCGACGACGAGGCGAAGCGCAAGAAGATCGAGTCCCGGAACAAGTTGGACGGGTTGGTCTACTCCACCGAGAAGCTTGTCAACGAGAACCGCGAGAAGCTTCCCGAGAGCGAAGTCGCGGCCATCGACGGGGTCATCTCCGAGGCGAAAAAGGCGCTGGAGGAAGGCGCCGAGGACCAGATGGAGACGATCTACGAACGCCTCACTCAGGCCAGTCATCAGATCGCGGCAACCCTCTACCAGTCGGCCACCGCGGACGGAGCGCCGGGTCCGGAAGGAACGGCTGCCGATCAGGGTCAGGGCGGCGAGACCGGCGCCGACGACGAGGTGATCGACGCTGAGTATGTTGACGTGGACGCCGAAGAAGAGAAGTAGACGACGTGAAAAACTCGGGGGGCGGGCCGCGTCCGCCCCCCGGCTGATTCTGCCGCTCCGTCGTTGGTCGCTTCGCTGGTCGATGATACAGTCGATGTGAGTTCAAGTCGTTTTCAACCGGAGGGGAGCGGCAGCGAGCCCACCGGTGGTTCGTCGGAGGAGACGTGAAGCCGAAACCGCGATATCGCATGATCTCCTGGGTCGCGGAGAAGTACAACGTGCACCCTCAGACCCTGCGCCTGTGGGAGCGGGAAGGCCTGATCAGGCCGAGTCGGTCGGAGGGGAATACCCGCCTTTATGACGATCGGGCCTGTGCCCAGCTGGAGGCGATTCTGACCTTGACCCGCGACCTCGGTGTGAATCTCGCCGGCGTCGAAATCATCCTCAATCTCAAGTCGCAGCTCGGTAAAGTCCAGGCCGAGAACGAGATGCTCAAGAAGCTGGTTCGTCAGGCGCTCCGATCCAAGGATCAGATCCCGCGCTATCACGCATTGGTCAAGGTGGAGTCCGGCTCCATTCAGAGTGTGGATGAGGAATGAGCGTCCGCCGGGGAGGGGCTCACGACGCCGAATCGGCCACCCTTCGCCGCTACCTCAAGGAGATCTCCAGGTACCCGGCTCTGACCCACGACGAAGAGATCGAGCTCGCCCGCCGGGCGCAGGCCGGAGATGAAGATGCTGTCAAGGGCCTGGTGGAAGCGAACCTGCGCTTCGTCGTCGCCTACGCCAAGCGGTACCGCAATTCGAACGTGACGTTCCTCGACCTGATCCACGAGGGAAACCTGGGTCTCATTCAGGCGGCGAAGAAGTACGACCCGACCAAGGTGATCCCCGACCCCTCCGAGCCCGGGAAGACCAAGGTCTGCGACGTCAAGTTCATCACCTACGCCGTGTGGTGGATCCGGCAGGCGATTCTGCACGCGCTCGCCGATCACGGCGGCCCGTTCCGCCTTCCTCAGAAACAGGCGAACAACCTCTACCGCCTGGAGCGGGTCCGCTCGCTGCTGACCGATCGTGACGGACGATCGCCGACGGACGCCGAGCTGGCGTCAGAGTTGGGGATCTCGGTGGAGGATGTCCGGGTCCTGACCAGAGCTTCTCGATCGTCGCTCTCCCTCAATGAACCGGTGGCCACCGAAGGGGACTCCGAGCTCGGTGATCTGCTTGAACAGAACGTCCTTCCGGACACCGATGAGCGGGTCCTCCGGAAGTCCTTTCTCGTCGCCCTCGGGGACGCCCTCGATGAGCTGCCTGAGAGGGAGCGGAGAGTCCTCGAGCTCCGTTTCGGTCTCGACGGTGCCTCGGCGAGTGTCGACCAGCCCAAGACCCTGCGTGAAATCGGCGAGATCATGGGTCTCTCCCGTGAGCGGGTGCGTCAGATCGAGAGCCGGGCCCTCAACCGCCTCCGCCGATCTCACACCACGCAGTCGCTTGCCGGATACCTTCATTCACTCTGAGTTTCCAGTTCCCACATCAGCCTCTTGCAACATTCGCTCATTTGACCGGGTGGCGGCCTCGCCGACCTCGTGACGAAACCTGACGAATTCTTCGGGCTAGGAATTCGGGATGAATCTCTCGGCTTCAGTGTCCTTGATGGTGGGTCGGGCCTCGACCGCCTTCGTGGCGCTTCGGCGAACGACCCATGTTCCCGCGAGAAGGTCGTGGAGGGCGCGGTGGTCCGGGCGTAGGAGAATCAGCAGGTGGCCCATGCCGAAGGTCACCGAACTCACCGAGTAGGCAGCGAGGCGGAGAAACGCCCGGGACAGGCCGATGGGGGCGCGCCCCTTGTGATCGACGATGCGGAGGCCTGCGACGAACTTGCCGAGCGTCGCCCCGGCGAGGCCCCACCCGACGGTGAAAGTGCACCACCACAGCGCAATCCAGAGCCCGAGAATTCCGGCCGCGTGGGCGATGAGCTGGGGGTTGCTCACCGCATCGAGAAAAGCTGCCGGGTCGTCGATCGCGAGACGCCATTCGAGGTGGCGGCTGACCGGGTAGGCGAGCAGAGCGCAGATCCCACAGTAGGTCGCCATGTCGATGAGAGTTGCTGCGAACCGACGCGTGAACCCGGCGGGCACGAGGCCGGGAGGCGGAGCTTCGGAGGTGTCGACTCCGTCGGAGAGGATCACAACGGGGTCAGACCGCCGTTCTTCTGATGATCGAGCCACAAGCCCGCGAAGGCGTAGAGGAAACGGAATCGGGACCGGTAGATCTGCTCCAGGCTTTCGGTGTCGGCGCGGTAGAGCATATCGTCGATGAACCAGAGGAAACGTCGCTCCACCTCACGCGCGCGGTCGAGGCTGCTCGCCGAGCTTTCCAAGAGCTCGAAGAGGCGATCCGGCTTCGAGTTGGACGCTAGGCGGCCGATCTCCCGGCGTTCCTCCTCCATCTTGACCCTCAGCGCGGCGCTGGTCAGAAAGAACTGCTGCAGGTGTCGGTGCTCGCTCTCGTCGTCAGCCTGACCTTCGACCAGCTGTTGGTAGGTTTCGACTTCCCACGGTTCGAGACCCAGGCTCTTGATCTCCGGCGCTTCCACGACCTGTTCGGGGGTGCGGTCCCAGACGACCAGCTCCAGGGCGAAGATGATCTTGTGAAGGACCTCGTTGAGCAGAGGATCGCTGGGCAAGAGGTCGGTGATGGAGGTGACCGGTGTTTCACTGGACGGCGAAAATTCGTCGGCCTCGCCCGTCATTGGGATCGGCTCGCCGGAGGAAGGCTGCATCGTCTCCATCGGTATCGATTCGACGCTCTTCTCGGCTGGCTCGCGTCCGACCTTCAACTTCTGGCTGATCTCACCGAGCAGATCCACCGCGGTGGACTCGAAGTGTGCGAGCACGTCATGCATCGACTGCCGAAGCTCGAGAATGTCGGATCGCTTGACGTTGTGCTGCCGTCGGGCGTCCTCGAACCTCACACGGGTCTCTCGAAAGACCCCGATCTTCTGCGTGATGTCGTCAGTGGCGAGTCCGGGGTTCTTCTTCAGGTAGCGCTCGATGTCGAAGATGCGGTTGGTGCCCTCGAGGAGCTGGCGCTCTTCAATGTCGAAAAGGTCCCTGAAACGGTTGCGCGCAGCGATGTTTGCGGCAGTGATCTCGATGAGGATCGGCGGGTGGAGCATGGCCATGCCGATCCGCGTCTTGAAGCCTCGGAGACGATCGTAGACCCGGGACTGGACGAGGGTGTCGAAGTCGCCGATACGCTCGAACTCATCCCTGAGCTCGGACACCGCCTCGACCAGGGGTTTCTCCTCCGCCGGTGGCAGCGGAACGAGGCCGGCGAACGCGGCGAGGTTTTGGAAAGTGGGAAGCAGGTCGGATCGACCCCGTTGGACAAGCTCGTCGGTTTCCGTGGGTGCTTCGGCCAGTCTGGTCAAGAGAATGTCGAGCTTGTCGAAGGACTCCTGCTCCAGGTGCTCTTTCATCAAGTAGAACTTCACGAGGGCGAAGAGAATTTTCTCGTCTTGACGCTTGAGGTGGTCGAAGAACCTCCTCAGATACGACGGCCCGAAGTCGGACTCGAGGCGTTCGAGCTCGCGGCGGATCCGCTCCAGCTCCCGATCGATGGTCTCGAACTCGATGACCACGAGGTTGTCCACCTCACCGCTGATCTTCGGGACGAGATTCTGAATGCGCTGATACAGCTGCTGGAAATCGTAGTTGTAGGGGATCGAGCCCTGTCCGCGGTGTTTGTAGACGCCCGCCAGAAACTGGAAAAACGTCCACAACGAACGAAACCGGTCTGACAGTCCAGTGTAGCGTTCACTGAGCTCATGAACGTCAATCGTGTCCATATCTCATTACGATACACTGTGCGCGGATTGGACACAACGGAAGGAGTACGAAATGTTGGGTCCGGTGGTAGTGGCGAAGTCTGAGATCGAAGAAATGCTCGATCGACTGGCTGGCGAGATCGACGAGGACCTGGCCGGTCGGGCGCCGGTTTTCATCGGCGTGCTCAAGGGCTGTGTTTTCTTCCTGACCGACCTGGTGATGCGGTTGCAACGGTCGGTGGAGATGGACTTCATTCAGGTTTCGAGCTACGGAGCCAGTACGACGTCGTCGGGCTCGGTGGTCCTGGTCAAGGACATCACCGTCGATGTCCGCGATCGCGACATTTACCTTGTCGAGGACATCGTCGACACCGGCATCACCCTGACCGATGTCATCGAGTTGCTCGCAGCCAGACATCCGCGTTCCATTCAGGTGGTCTCACTGCTGTCGAAGCCGGCGCGTCGCCAGGTCGAGGTCGATATCGCCTTCCTGGGCACCGAAATCGAGGATCGCTTCGTGATCGGCTACGGCCTCGATTTTGATGAGCGCTATCGGAACCTCCCTGAGATTCGAGAGCTCGTTCCGGATTGAGCGGTCAAACGTGTTTATAATGTCGCGACCTTCAGAAAAGGAGGGGCGATGAACCCTGGCGACGTGCGAGTTCTGATCCGTGGAGCCGGCGAATTGGCGTCGGCCACTGCGCACCACCTCTACAGCCAGGGTTTCCGGCGCATTCTCATGCTCGATCGCCGGTTCCCGAAGGCAGTTCGGCGCCGGGTGTGCTTTTGCGAAGCCGTGCTCGACGGCAGCCAGACCATCCAGGGGGTGACGGCTCGGCTGACTCCCGATGTTGCGTCCCTCGAGAGGATCCACGAAGCCGGAGACGTCGCAGTGGGAGTCATGGACCACGAGTTCGTGCTCGAGGAGTGGAAGCCCGAGGTCTTCATCGAGGCGGCCATGCAACGTCGGAACTGGGGCCTGACCCGGGATATGGCGCCTATTGTCATCGCCCTGGGTCCGGGTTACGTCGCTCACAAGGACTGTGATGCCCTGGTGGACACGGTACGCGGCCCGCTGGTGGGGAACATCATCGAGGACACCGGTGAGCACCTTGCCAACAAACCGCCCGCCGAGATCATGGGCTACTCCCAAGAGCGTACCCTCAAGGCGGTGCGGGACGGCATCTTCTTCACCCAGCACGGTATCGGCGACGTGGTGGAACGGGGCGAACGCATCGGTACCGTCGTGTCGGTCTACGGCATCGACGACTACCGGCGCGGGGTGCCGGTGGACGCCTCCTATTCGATCACTTCGAGGATCGGCGGCGTGATCCGGGGGCTGTTGAGAGACGGTGTCCCGGTGAAGGCCGGAGATCGCGTCGGCGATGTCGACCCGCGAGGCACCAACGAGGATCTCGACCACATCTCCGACAAGAGCCATCGGGTTGCCGAGGGCGTGCACGAAGCGCTGCTCGGCCTGGTCGCGGAGATTGACGCGGTCCGGTAGAGCGGACGTCCGATCGGTGGATTCTGATCATGCGGGTTGAAGGATCTCTCCGGAGGGCGGCGATCAGGGTGCGGCCCCCGGTCCTCGCCCTAGGTGGCGGCGGCGCTCGGGGGTTCGTCCACATCGGCGTGATGCGGGCGTTCGACGAGCTGTCGGTGCGTCCCCGCGCGGTGGTGGGCACGAGCATGGGTTCGCTGGTGGGGGCCATGTACCTGGTTCACGGTTCAGCGTCGGCGGTGGAGTCAGCCTGGCGGCGGGTCATGGATGAAGGGATTCTCCCGGCGGTGCGCCAGGTCAGCAGGGTACCAAAGGCCGAGAAGAAGGAGCACCCTCTCTTTCAGGTGGCGCGGCGGATCAAAGATCGGGTAGTGGTTTCAGTCGCCCTGAATCGCAGCACCGTCCTGGACGGATCGGAGCTCGACGCGGCGGTGGACGCCCTGCTGCCGGATCTCGTGATCGAGGATCTTCCGGCGCCGTTCACAGCAGTCGCCACCGACCTTGAATCCGGCGCCGAAGTCCGATTGCAGACCGGATCGTTGCGAGATGCCGTGAAGGCCTCCAGCGCGATTCCGGGGATGGTTCCCGCACGGGTGGTCAACGGTCGCGATCTCGTGGACGGGGGTGTTGTGGCCGAGGTTCCCGTGGCGGCCGCGCGGGCGGTGGGAAGGCCGGTGCTGGTCGTGAACGCCTCCATGGAGGTCCCGCCCCTCGCGGACGACGACAACGCTCTCGATACCATGATGCGAACGCAGATGATGACCGCGCGGCTTCTCCGCCGCCGCCAGCTCGAAGACGCCACCTGGGTCATTCGACCCGAGATCGGTCACGTCGCCTGGGCGGACTGGGCGGTCTTCGACGAGTTGGTCGAGAAGGGCGAAACTGCGGCACGCGCCTTCTTCGGCCTTGAAGGACTCGACCCAGAGGCGTAGGGGTGCAGAGGCGAAGGGACATCGCATCCATCGCAAACCACATATCACAGATGGTCGTCCATCGCAGATGAAAGATCTATCGCGCACAGTCTCCATCGCATTCACTGAACTGGCGATGGAGGTGATGTGCGGATGACAGTCTTTGGAGATCTGCAGTTCCTTCATGCGATGGATCTGTGTAATTTGTGGTTTGCAGCGGCTGATCGACGTCTTCGCGAGCTTGGTTCCTTCATGGTCAGTCTCCACCGAAGGTCTCTTCGTGGCGCCGCTGGGCGCGTTCGTACCAGGGGCGCCAGGTGGTCGAGGCACGCAGCATGTCGCTGATCTTGGCGGGTTCGATGCCGCGCCGACGAAGCTCGGTCACGAAGCGCGGGAGACCGCTCCACGGCGGCTCCTCGCGCTCGGTAGAAAGGTGCATGAGGACGATTCCACCCTGAAGGTGGGGGAAGCTCAGCAGGCGGTCGACCATCCGTTGGGAGTCCCGGTAGAGCTTCGAGTGTTCGTCGGCGATCCAGTCGAGGGAGTCCAGCGACTTGCCCTCCAACGAGCTCCAACGGACGTGCAGGTAGCCCAGTTCGAGAGCCCACCCCCGGAGAGTCGGGTTCTCCTCGCCGAAGGGGGCGCGCCACAGCGGCGCCATGGGACGTCCCGTCGCCTTCTGGAACGCCTCTTCGGTTCGCCGCAGCTGTGCATGCAGCCTGGCTCTCGTCACGTCCGGCAGGAGGTCGTGGCGATGGTTGTCGGCGTAGGTCGTGAGGTGGGGATGGGAGTAACTGTGATTGCCGACCTCGTGCCCGGCGAGCACCGCCCTCCGCACCAGGTTCGGATATCGCTCGACGAAACCGCCGGTGACGAAGAGGGTAATCTTCAGATCCAGCGCCTGCAGGGTGTCGAGCAACTCTGTGGTCCCGTTGGATGAGGCGTTGCCGTCGAAGGTGATGGCGATCTTCGGGCCGGCGTCGGTGACGAGGTGGAGAATCGGCGGCGCGGTTTTCGGTTTTCGGACGTCGCGAGGTTTGACGGTGGCAGACGGCTTCGGGGTCGCTCGTACAGTGATCGGAATCGGCGTGCGGCTGGGTCGGACGGTTCGAGTGGCTGTGGGAGTCTCCCGCTGCCGGGTGGGGCGCGGCGACCGAGTGGCGGTGCTGGTGGGCGTTCGGCTCGGGCTCGCCGTCGCGGTGGACGACGCCGTGGCGGTTGCGGTCGCGGTCGGGGTGGAGCTGGGTGTGGAGGACGGGGTTGCTGTCGGAGTCAGGGTGGGCAGCGGCTCGATGGCGTCCGGCGGCTCGGCGAAGACGGCGATTTCCAGTCGGGCGCCGTCGCCGATGCCGTCGCCCGAAACGGTGGCGCGTCCCTTCGAGTCGAGCCTGACGATGCGAATCGGTCTGCCGTCGGCGAGGAGCACTGCCGACGCGCCGGGGGTCCCCTGGATCTTGGCCTCCAGCACACCTCCCTCGCGGGTCATCTCGGCAACCGCGTATGGCAGGGAAGCATCGACGCCGAGAGACGTCTTCTCGGAGGCGGACAGCTTCACCACCAGGGCGGTGATCCAGCTGCCGGCGATGAGGACCGCGAGCCCGACGCACATCACGAACCAGGTGGTGGGAACCTCAGTTTGCAGGAGGGACAGGAAACCGGTGGAACCGGTGGCTGCGAAACCGCGTAGCCGGCAGCGGAACCCGCAGTAGACACGGCCCCGGTGGGTCTGCACGCAGCGGTCGCAGAGCCATTTGCCGCAGGCGTCGCAGTGGTGCTTCGCTTCACGCGAGGGGTGATTCGCGCAGCGCGAGGTCGTGCCCGGATCAGCCAAGGTCCGCCGCGTGGGTACGAGACCTGCCCAAGACCGAGGAGTGCTCCCGCAGGGCCGGGGGTGCTGCTGTAGAATCGCTGGGCCGGTGCGAGAAGGTCTGGTTGCCGATCAGCGCTTGCCGCGGCCGGAGCCCTTTGCGTTGAGGGTTGGAGGAGAGAATCCGGATGTGGAATGTACCCAACAGTTTGACGGTCCTGCGAATCGTCATGGCGCCGCTTCTCGTGGTGGTCCTGCTGACCGAGTTTCCCGACAAAGAGATCTGGGGGTTGATCATTTTCCTAATTGCGGCCCTCACTGATGCGCTCGACGGAGCCATTGCCCGCCGCACCAACAGGATAACCGTTACCGGGGCAATGCTCGACCCCATCGCCGACAAGCTTCTCATGAGCGCGGCCTTTATTTCCCTGGTGGGGCTGGATCTCGCGCCGGCCTGGATGGTGACCCTCATCGTCGGGCGGGAGTTCGCGGTGACCGGTCTCCGCCTCATCGCCCTCGAGCGGAACGTGCCGATCTCCGCGAACATGTGGGGCAAGGCCAAAACGACCACCCAGATCATCGCCGTGTCGTTGCTCATCTTCGACACCCATCTGGGGCCCCTTCGGTTCCTCGGCCCGGTGGTGCTGTGGGTCGCGGTGGTGCTGACGGTGATCTCGATGGTGGTGTACTTCTGGCAGAACTGGTCGGTGGTGCGGGACGCAGAAGCGTGAGGCGGCGGATACGACTGATATCGGAGCCCATGGGCCGTGGGGAGGATGCATGATTCACAAGCTCGCAATCGATGACCTCGCGTGGTCCTGTCCGGAAGACTGGCTTCACTGGTCGAGCTCGGCGGAGATCGATCCGGCGTCAACCATCGTCGGTCAGGATCGGGCGGTGGAGGCCATCGATTTCGGTCTCGACATGCCCGGCATCGGCTACAACATCTTCGTGACCGGCTTGTCGGGAACGGGTCGATTGACGACCATCAAGCAGTTCCTCGAGCACACCGACGGAAGTCGGTCGACCCCGGATGACGTGTGTTTCGTTCACAACTTCGACAACCCCGAGGAACCTCGCGCCCTCTTTCTCGAGGCCGGTGCCGGCCGTCGCCTGAAGGAAGGGATGGAGCACCTCGTGGAGGAGCTCGCCGACGATATTCCCAAGATTCTCAACGACAAGGATTTTCGACTCCGGATGGAGCGGTCGGTCGAGGATCTTCAGCGGCGCGAACGGGAGATGGTCGAGTCCTTCGACCGCGAGGTCCGCGAGGCGGGCTTCTCGATGGTGCAGATCCAGGCCGGACCGATCAGCAGGCCCGAGATCATGCCGGTGATCGGCGACGAGCCGGTTCCGGTGGAAAGCCTGCAGGCCTTGGTGGACGAGGGCAAGGTGGAGGCTGACAAGGCGGCCAGCTTCAAGCAGGCCTACGGTGAGCTTTCCGAGAAGCTGAGAGAGGTCTTCGACGGAGTGGGTGAGCTCAGACGCCAGGCCCAGGAGAAGCTGGACGAGGTACGGCAGCAGCTCTTGCACCCGACCTTCGCGGACGCTGTCCGCCGGGTGCTGGTGGAGGTGACCGACGAGCGCGCGAAGCCGTATCTCGACGCCGTCCGGGACGACCTGGAGGACAACGTCGGCGTTTTTGTCAGCGACGACGAGGAGCTCGGGATCGACCGCTTCATCCGTTGGCGGGTCAACCTGGCAGTGAATAACGCCAATCTCGACGGCCGGCCGGTGGTCATGGAGACCGAGCCCACCTACACCAATATGTTCGGCACCGTCGAGCGGAGCATTCTGCCGTCGGGCGAGTCGACGACATCGTTCATGAAGATCCGGGCCGGTTCGCTCATGCGGGCCAACGGTGGTTTCCTGGTGGTCAACGCCGAGGACGTGCTCATGGAGCCGCGGGTCTGGCCCGGCCTCAAGCGCGCTCTGCGGTTTCGCCGGGTCCAGATCCAGGCCTGGGAGAGCATGATGCTCGGCGCAGCAGCCATCAAACCGGAGCCGGTGCCCCTCGACGTCAAGGTCGTCGTCATCGGTGATCGCCAGATCTACGATCTTCTTTACCGACGGGACTCGGACTTTCCCAAGATCTTCAAGGTGCTCGCGGACTTCGACCGAGTGATCACGCGAACGCCGGACCACGCTGCCGAGATTCTCTCGGTGCTGCAGAAGGTGGCGAAGGAGGAGGGCCTGATCCCCATGGACAGGACGGGGATGGCCGCCATGCTCGAGCAGGCGGTGCATCTGGGCAGCTGGCGCCGGCGCTTCTCGAGCCGCTTCTCCGATCTCGCCGACCTGCAGCGTGAAGCCGAGTATCAGGCTCGGCGCGAGGGAGTGGACGTCATCGAAGGGCGCCATGTGGCGGCGGCTCAGGCCGCACGCCGTCGGCGGCACGGGCTGTCCGAGGACCGGACACACGAGCTCATCGCTGACGGCGTCGTCCACGTGGCGAGCTCCGGAGACGTGGTCGGGCAGGTGAACGGGCTCGCAGTCTACGACCTGGGCCACCACCGTTTCGGCAAGCCGTCCCGGATCACAGCGCGGGTTGGCCTGGGCCGGGAGGGGGTGATCAACGTCGAACGCCAGGCGGGGCTCTCCGGTCCGACCCACGACAAGGGTGTCGGCATCCTGACAGGTTTTCTTCGCGGAACCTTCGCCCGCAGAGTTCCACTCACCATGGCCTGCTCGGTGACCTTCGAGCAGTCCTACGGCGGGATCGACGGCGACTCGGCCTCGTCGACGGAGATCTACGCCATCCTTTCGGCGCTCTCGGAAGCGCCGCTTCGACAGAGCATCGCCGTGACGGGATCGGTGGATCAGTACGGTCGAATCCAGGCCATCGGGGGCGTCAACGAGAAGGTGGAGGGGTTCTTCCGGGTGTGCGTCAGCCAGGGCCTCACCGGAGAGCAGGGGGTGATGATTCCGTCCAGCAACGTGAGAGACCTCCACCTCGGCGCCGAGGTCGTTGAAGCGGTGTCGGACGGAAAATTCTCCGTCTGGTCGGTGGACACCATCGAGGACGGGATCGAGCTCCTCACCGGTATCGAGGCCGGGATCTGGTCCGAAGAGGACGGCTGGACCGAGGGCAGCGTTTACGGCCGCTGTCAGCAGCGCCTGGAGGACATGGTTCGGAACATGCGTCGGTCGGCCAAGGGGCAGGGTGCGAATGACGACAATGGCAATGACTCGATCGATGAAGGAGTCAAAGACGGTGATGAAACGCACAATTCCTGAGATTTGGGGCAGGTTTGTGCGTTTTTCGGTTGACACCTCCGTTTTTGGGCAGGCATAATCGTCGGGCGTTGCCGCTTCGGCGGCATTGTCGTGCCGGAGGGTTGATGTGGCGGGACGCCTGAACACGATCATCATCGTGCCCCACAGTCAAGCGAGGTTCATCAAGTTCTCGTTCTCTTCGAGAACGTTGTTCGCCGTCGGCGGTGCGTTGGTGCTTGCCGTTGCCTTGAGCGTTGCCGCCATCGCGTACTCGGGCAATGCCGTGAGTCGTCGGGCCGACGTCGAGAGGCTGCAGGCAGAGAACCGGGAGCTCGTCCAGGTCAACGACGAGCTCTCGAAGACCATCGTCGAGGTTCAGGGGCGCCTGGATGACTTCGAAGAGCGAACCGCACGACTCGCGTTGGCGGCGGGAATGCAGGACGAGACGGTCCCCGCGATCGCTCTCGGCTCCCACGATAACCAGGTGGGCAGCGGCGGACAGTACGACCGCGTCTCGGACGGTCCGGAGGCACTGAAGCTCCAGGAACGCTGGATCGAACAACAACTCGATCTCGTGGACAACAAGCTCAGTCAGACAGGTGACGTCCTGGCGTCGACACCCACCCTGGCGCCGGCTGTGGGCATCCTGACCGACGGTTTCGGCACTCGTAACGACCCGTTCACCGGCCGCCGCGCCTTCCATCGCGGTCTCGACATTTCCGCGCGACGCGGAACGCCGGTGAAGGCTCCCGCGGACGGCATCGTGGTCTTCGCCGGCCGGAACGGCGGCCTCGGCAAGACGATCCGGATCTCCCACGGCTTCGGTTTCACCACCGTGTACGGGCATCTGAACGAGATTTCGGTCGAGCTCGGTGACGAGGTTCACCGGGGCGACGAAATCGGGGCCGTCGGTAACACCGGCCGATCCACCGCCTCCCACCTCCACTACGAGGTGCACGAGGACGGCAAGGCGAAAGACCCGCTGTACTACATTCTCGATCGATTCTGAATCCCGCAATCCTTGAAAAAATGGACGCGGCACGTGCACGTGCCGCGTCCATTTTTTCAAGGATTGCGGACCCGAGCGCGTTGAAATCATCGACCGGCTGAACTACCCTGCCGTCACCGTTGCAGGTGGAGCAGGGTTGGGCCGCCGGCTCCCGGTGACGGTCAACGACTGACAGGGGTACAGAAATGAACCTGGTGGAAAAAGCCATCAGCTTGGTGATCGGCACCAAGCACGATCGAGACTTCAAACGCATGAAGCCCATGGTGGAGGCAATCAACGGCCTCGAGGGCGAGATCGAGGCCCTGACCGACGACGAGCTCCGCGGCCGGTTCGTGGCCATCGGGGAGCGCGTGCGGTCGGCGATCGGTGATCTTCCCGACGACCCCAAAAAACGCACTCCCATCGTTCAGAGGGCCCTGGATGCCGAGCTCGTCGAGGTCTTCGCCGTCGTGCGGGAGGCGTCGAAGAGGTCGGTGGGCATGCGCCATTTCGACGTCCAGCTCATGGGCGGCATCGTGCTCCACGAGGGGCGGATCGCCGAGATGCGAACCGGTGAGGGGAAGACCCTCGTCGCCACGCTGCCGGTGTGCCTCAACGCCCTCACGGGACGCGGTGTCCACGTGGTCACCGTCAATGACTACCTCGCCCGCCGTGACGCCGAGTGGATGGGGAAGATCTACCGTTTCCTCGGGCTCACGGTGGGTTGCATCCAGAACCAGATGAACGATGTCGAACGCCAGGAGGCCTACGGCTCGGACATCACCTACGGGACCAACAACGAGTTCGGCTTCGATTACCTGCGCGACAACATGAAGTTCGACATCGATCGGATGGTGCAGCGAGGCCACTCCTACTCCATTGTCGACGAGGTAGACTCCATCCTGGTGGACGAGGCGAGGACGCCGCTCATCATCTCGGGGCCCTCGGAAATCTCCGTCGATCTTTACTACCGTGTCGATGCCATCATCCCGAAGCTCACCAAGGGCGAGGAGATCGAGGACAAGCACGGGAACAAGGAGGTCACCGGCGACTTCATCGTCGACGAAAAATCGCAGACGGCCACGCTCACCGACGCCGGCATGGCCCGTTGCGAAAAGCTCCTCGGGGTCTCGAACCTCTACGACCCCTCGGAGACCGACCTGCTGCACGCCGTCAACCAGGCACTTCGCGCCCACGCCCTCTTCCAGCGGGATCGCGAGTACATCATCAAGGACGGCGAGATCATCATCGTCGATGAGTTCACCGGCCGCCTCATGCCCGGCCGGCGCTGGTCGGACGGCCTTCACCAGGCGGTGGAGGCCAAGGAGAAGGTGAAGATCCAGTCCGAGAACCAGACCCTGGCCACCATCACTCTCCAGAATTACTTCCGGATGTACGACAAGCTCGCGGGCATGACCGGCACAGCCGAGACCGAGGCGGAGGAGTTCGAGAAGATCTACGGACTCGATGTCTCGGTGATTCCGACGAACGTGGAGATGGTACGAAACGACCATCCGGACCTGGTCTACCGAACCGAGAAGGAGAAATTCAAGGCGGTCATCGAGGAGATCGCCGAGTGCCACGAGGCCGGCCAACCGGTCCTGGTGGGCACGGTCTCCATCGAGAAGTCGGAGCGTCTGAGCAAGCAACTGCAGCGTCGCAAAGTCAAGCACGTCGTGCTCAATGCCAAGTACCACGAGCGGGAGGCGGACATCGTCGCCCAGGCTGGCCGGAAGGGTGCGGTCACCATCGCAACCAACATGGCGGGCCGCGGTACCGACATCGTCCTCGGCGGCAATCCGGAGGGTCTCGCGCGGATGGAGGCCGACCCGGCCCAGGACCCTGAAGCCTATGAGGCCGCCCTTGAGAGGCACACCGCCCAGTGCATTGAGGACAAGCAACGGGTGCTGGACGCCGGCGGTCTGCAGATCATCGGCACCGAACGCCATGAGTCGCGCCGCATCGACAATCAGCTCCGCGGCCGATCGGGTCGCCAGGGGGACCCCGGTGATACCCGGTTCTTCCTTTCCTTCGAGGACGACCTCATGCGCATCTTCGCCTCCGACAGCGTGCGCAAGATGTTGGACCGGCTCGGAATGGAAGAGGACGTCCCCATCGAGTCCAAGATGGTGACCAAGTCCATCGAGCGCGCTCAGACCCAGGTCGAGGGCCGCAACTTCGAGATGCGCAAGCACCTGCTCGAGTACGACGACGTCATGAACAAGCAGCGTGAGGCCGTCTATCGGCTGCGACGCCAAATCCTCGATGGCCTCGAAGGGCACGAGTACATCGAACGCGTGGTGGGGGACATCGTCGCCTCGATGGTGGACCGGTACTGCCCCGAAGAGGCCGATCCCGAGGATTGGGAAAGCGCCGCCCTGAGCACCGAGTACAAGTCCTACTTCGGGCTGACGACCGAGGAACTCGGGGTGGACTGGGACACCATCAACCTTGCCGATCTCGAGGAAACCCTGGTCAGCGGGGCCCGGGAACACTATGGCGCCAGAGCGGAGCGTTTCGGAAAAGAAGAGTTCGCCCGTCTCGAGAGGTTCCTCCTGCTCGATACGGTGGACCGGCAGTGGAAGGACCACCTACTGGCCCTGGACCACCTTCGAGAGGGAATCGGCCTGCGGGCGTACGGCCAGCGTAACCCGCTCGTGGAGTACAAACGAGAGTCCTACGCCCTCTTCGAGGACATGTGGGAGAGGATCGAGGACCACGTGGTCAAGTTCCTCTACCACGCCGAGCCGGTGGAGAAGCTCGAGCACCGCCGCCAGAGTGTGACGACCACCATGTCCCACCCCGAGGCGCAGGCCCTCAAGGCCTCGCACGAGCAGCAGGAACGGGCGGCCAACACGCCGGTGGGCCAGCCGACGGCGCCGGCCACCGTGCGGCGCACTCAACCCAAGGTCGGGCGGAACGATCCGTGCCCCTGCGGATCGGGTAAAAAGTACAAGAAATGCTGCGGGGCCGCTTCGGCGGCGAAAGGGTAGCCATGGGCGATTCGATTCCAGTCGGTCTCACGTTCGACGATGTTCTCTTGGTGCCCTCGCGGTCGGAGGTTCACCCCAACGACGTCAGTGTCGCCACCACGGTCGCCCGGGGCGGCATCGGATTGAACCTGCCCATCGTCTCGGCGGCCATGGATACCGTGACCGAGTCCAAAATGGGCATTGCCATGGCTCAGCACGGCGGGATCGGGATCATCCACAAGAATATGAGCGTCCGGCGGCAGGCCGAGCAGGTGGATCGGGTCAAGCGCTCCGAGTCCGGCATGATCGTTGATCCGGTGACGGTGCACCAGGAGCAGTCGGTTCAGGAAGCGTTGGACGTGATGGCCCACTTTCACATTTCGGGGTTGCCTGTGATCGGGCACCAGGGTCAGCTCAGGGGGATTCTCACCAACCGCGACCTCAGGTTCTGCACCGAGTACGACCGCCCGATTTCTGACTTCATGACTCACGAGCGCCTGGTGACCGCGCCGGTGGGGACCACGCTCGAGGAAGCCAAGGCGCTCCTTCACAAGAACCGCATCGAGAAGCTGCTCATTGTCGGCGACGACGGCAGCCTCAAAGGGCTGATCACTGTCAAGGACATCAAGAAAGCCCACGATTACCCCAACGCCTGCAAAGATCAGTTGGGGAGGCTCCGCGTGGCGGCGGCCATCGGCGTGTCGGGCGATCTGGACGAACGATGTGCGGCGCTGATCGAGCGGCAGGTCGACGCGCTCTGCCTCGACAGCTCGCACGCCCACTCCCGCGGCGTGCTCGATGCCGTCGAGAAGGTCAAGGGCGCCTTCCCCGATACGCCGCTGATCGTCGGCAACGTGGCCACCGCAGAAGGCGTCCGCGACCTGGTGTCGCTGGGTGCCGACGCGGTCAAGGTGGGTATCGGACCCGGATCCATCTGCACCACGCGGGTGGTGACCGGAGCCGGTATGCCCCAGGTCACCGCGATTACCGAGTGCTCCAGGGCCGCCCACGAGCTCGGCGTTCCGGTGATCGCCGACGGTGGTATCCGGTTCTCCGGCGACATTTCAAAGGCCCTCACCGCGGGCGCCGATGCGGTGATGATCGGGTCGCTCTTCGCCGGAGTGGAGGAGTCGCCGGGCGAGCAGATTCTCTACCAAGGCCGGACCTTCAAGGCGTACCGCGGCATGGGGTCCATCGGCGCCATGAAGGAGGCCGAGGGCTCTCGAGACCGGTATTTCCAGGAGGGCGAAGACGTAACCAAGCTCGTTCCGGAGGGCATTGAGGGCATGGTTCCCTACAAGGGGCCGCTGAGCGATCAGCTGACCCAGCTCCTCGGCGGTCTTCGCGCCGGGATGGGTCTCGCGGGCTGCGCTTCCATCGAGGAGCTCCACAGCAAGGCGCGTTTCATTCGTCTGACCGCGGCAGGGCTCAAGGAGTCCCACGCCCACGATGTGGTGATCACCAAGGAAGCGCCCAACTACCGCATCGACCGGTAGGTCCGCGGGCAAGGCCGCATCGATGATTCGTCATCGGTGATCCGTGGATCGTTGCCTGAGGACAACCCGATTACGGACTCTCGTACGGGTGGAGAATCACGGACCACGACTCACGATCTCGGCTCGGACGATGAAGCGTTGCGGCGCGCTTCCGACGAAGTAGAACGGGTAGCAGGTCACCAGGGTGATCGAGGGGATCTCGGTGGGTTCCAGCACCCAGACGTCGGTGGGTTCGACGATGGTGAGATCGGTGATGGCGAAACGCTCGATTCCGGTCAGCGTTTCGACCTCGATCTCATCGCCCACGGCGATGTCCTTGAGACCGCGGAAGTAGCCGTCGCGATGGCCGGCGATGCCCACGTTGCCGGCCTCGCCGGGAAGCGGCGTGCCGTCGATGTGGCCGACCCCGCGGTTGAGTGCGAGCTCGCTGGTCCCGGCGAGGACCGCCACCTCGAGATCGATCTTCGCGATTCTCAGCACCGCAAGCGGCGGCTCGAAGTCGTGATCCAGGCTTTCCTCGAACTCGGCGATTCGGTCCTCGGCCCACAGGGTGGTGTCGACGGGCAGCTCCAGCGGCAGGTTTCGATCGCGGACCTGTTCGAAGCTCGCCACCGCCGAGCTTCCGCCGACCCAGCCGTGCAGTCGCATGCCGGCCCAGTAGCCGAGCAGAACGACCCCGGTCGCGATGAGGGCCCATTGGAGGCCTCGGAGGAAAGAACGCCGCGTCGACATGACTGTAAATAGTAACCCAGAAGAAGCGCGGTCGACGTGTTCTCTGTTCGCCCGTCGCCGCGGGTGCTAGACTGCGCCCCATGCAGAAAACCGCTCTGATCACAGGCATCACCGGCCAGGACGGCTCCTATCTGGCGGAACTCCTCCTCGATAAGGGGTACGCGGTTCACGGGGTGGTCCGTCGGTCGTCGACCTTCAACCGGCAGCGCATCGACCACTTGCGAGCCGATCCGACGCTCAGACGTCGGTTCCACCTTCATTACGGCGACCTCGGAGACGCCGAATCACTGACGACGATCATGGCCGAGACGCGACCGGACGAGGTCTACAACCTGGCAGCGCAGTCGCACGTGGCAATCTCCTTCGGTATGCCGACCTACACCGGAGACGTCACCGGGTTGGGGACCGTCCGCCTGCTCGAGGCGGTGCGGCGAGAGGCGCCGAAGTGCCGCTTCTACCAGGCGTCGACCTCGGAGCTCTACGGCAAGGTCCACGAGGTGCCGCAGTCGGAGTCGACGCCCTTCCACCCACGGTCGCCCTACGGCGTCGCCAAACTGTATGCCTTTTGGGCCACCGTGAACTTCCGCGAGGCCTACGGCCTGCACGCCTCCAACGGGATCCTCTTCAACCACGAATCGCCGCGGCGGGGCGAGAACTTCGTCACCCGCAAGATCTCCCGTGGCGTGGCAGAGATCGCCGCCGGTCGCAGGGACCGGATCACCCTCGGCAATCTCGCCGCCCGGCGGGACTGGGGTTTCGCCGGTGACTTCGTCGAGGCCATGTGGCTCATGCTGCAGACCGACGAGCCCCACGACTACGTCATCGGCACGGGGGAGGACCACTCGGTCCGAGACTTCTGCAACCTCGCCTTTGCCGAGGTCGGAGTGGAGCTCGAATGGAATGGCGAGGGAGTGGACGAGGTGGGCCGAGACGCCGCGGACGGCGAGGTCCGCGTGCAGGTCGATCCCCGTTTCTTCCGCCCGGCCGAGGTTGACGCCCTGCTCGCCGACCCGTCTCGGGCCGCGGCCGAGCTCGGCTGGTCCCCGAAGCTGAGTTTTGGAGAGCTCGTTTCGATGATGGTGCAACACGATCTCAAGGAGGCCTCGGCGCGTTGATGCGCCGAAGCCCGGACCGGTCCCGGAGGAATCATGAAGATTGTCGAATGCGTTCCCAATATCTCTGACGGCAGAAACCCCGAGGTCTACAACGCCGTCGCCGCCGCCGCTGCCGCGGTGGCCGGTGTCGAGCTCCTCGACGTCGATCCGGGTCAGGAGACCAATCGGACCGTGATCACCTTCGTCGGCGAGCCGGAGGCGGTTCTCGAAGGGGCCTTCGAGCTGGTCAGGACGTCGGCGGAGCTCATCGACATGCGCACCCACCGCGGCGCACACGGACGCCAGGGAGCTACCGATGTTTGTCCTTTCGTTCCAGTCTCCGGCGTCACCATGGACGACTGTGTCGAGCTGTCGAGACGACTCGCCGAACGGGTTGGATCCGAGCTCGGCTTCCCCGTCTACCTCTACGAGTACGCCGCCACCCGGCCGGAGCGCCGCTCCCTCGCCGACATCAGGAAAGGCGAGTACGAGGCGCTGGAAGAGAAGCTTCAGACCGAGGAGTTCAAGCCGGATTACGGGCCGGCCGAGTTCGTGCCGAGCTTCGGCGCCATGGTGACCGGCGCCCGAAAGTTCCTCGTCGCGTACAACGTGGACCTCAACGTCTCTGACAAGAGGTGGGCCAACCGGGTCGCCTTCGACGTCAGGGAGAAGGGGCGGGTGGTCAAGGGGGTTGAGCAGCCCGGTATGCTCAAGGCGGTGCGGGGAGTCGGGTGGTTCATCCCCGAGTACGGCTGCGCGCAGGTCTCCATGAATCTCGTCGATCTCGACGTCACGCCGGTCCACGTCGCCTTCGACGCCTGCGACGAAGCGGCGCGCCGCCGGGGCATCCGGGTCACGGGTTCCGAGCTCGTGGGGCTTCTTCCGAAGCAATCCATGATCGATGCCGGTGTCCATTACTTGAAGAAGATGCACCGCTCACCCGGTGTGCCCGAGTCCGATGTCATCCACGCCGCGGTGCGAAGCCTGGGCCTCAACGAGGTGTCCGAGTTCAACCCCGCCGAGAAGATCATCGAGGAGATCCTCGCCCCCGAACGCCCGCTGGCCGGTCTGACCCTGCAGGGCTTCGCCGACGAGACCTCTCGCGACTCGACGGCCCCCGGCGGCGGCTCGGTGGCGGCTCTCGCCGGCGCCCTCGGCGCCGCTCTGGCGGCCATGGTGGCAAACCTCCCGCACCCGAAGGCGGCGTTCGCCAAGGTGCGCGGCCAGCTCGAAGAAGTGGCCGTCCGCGGCCAGGAGCTCAAGCAGCAGCTTCTCGATGCCATCGACGAGGACACCTGGTCCTTCCAGCGCCTGATGGACGCCAACCGGGTTGCGGGCGAAGCTCGGGCCGCCGCTGTCCGTGAAGCGACCCTCGGCGCGGCACGGGTACCCCTCGCGGTGGCGGAGGCCTGCCCCGAGATCGTCGCGCTCTGCGCCCGGGCACGCTCGCTCGGCATGTCCGCTTCGGCATCCGACGCCGGTGTCGGAGCAGGGATGGCCCGCGCCGCCGCCCTCGGCGCGGCAATGAACGTCCGCATCAATCTGCAGGACATGACGGATGATCCTGAGGCAGCCGAGATGCTCGCTCGCGCCGATCGTGCGGTGGCCGACACCACCCGCGCAGCGCACGAGGTGGAATCTGAGGTCTGGTCGAACCTGGGGGGCGGCGAAATACCGTAACCTCAGCGCCGGCCTTCTGGCTTGAAACCGCCTTTCGGCGGCACCAACCCAGCGTCGCCCTGCTTGGGTGGCGGAAGAGGGAACCCGGGAGGCGGAAAGCCAAGCGAGCGTACCACCCTTAGCATTGTTGATTGAAGGTCGTTACAGGTTTCGCGGCACAACAGAACAATGCAAAGGGTGATACGTGCGCTCGCGGCAGGTGGCGTGCTGGGGCGCACGGTTTGGGGAGGTGTTCGATGCCGGGGCTTCAGGGCCGCGGTTCGGAGCCGGGAGGCGATCTGGTGGGCCAAGGCCCACCCTACGGCGCTGCATCGTTCATGGCGCTCCGTTGCCGCATTTTGGACTGGTAGGTAGGGTGGGCCTTGGCCCACCGAGGGTGCCCATCGATGGGATGTTGTGGTGCGGGTGTTCCAGGTTTCAAGGGTGGAGGAGCCTCCAGGTGAGGGCACGGACGTCGTCGAAGAGCTGGAGGGCGGTGTGGGTTCGTTTGGGGTCGATGGCGCCTGCACCGAGGAGGATCTGCAGGTGGCTATCGACTTCCTTGGCTGAAGCGTAGGCGATTCGCCAGTGGTGGTTCCGATCTCGTCCTGAGCGCCCTGCTCCCTCTGAGAGATTCGCGGGAACCGACGACGCGGTCCGGATCACCTGATCAGCGATGCTTGTGAGGGGAGCAGGAACCTTCAGTACCACCGAGATGGCGATTCCCGCCGCCTCGACGGCTTTCGAGTGGGCGATGAACGTTGTCGTTGGCCGTGTGATGTGCATGGTCACCTCCTGTGTGTTCATGGCGCTTTCACAGCCTCCGGGTCGGCCCCTGTCAAGGGTCGCCTCCGAGGCGACTCGTCTTGCCCTTGACAGGGGCCGACCCGGAGGCTACGACTGCCTTGAAGAACACACAGGAGTGACCATGCCGCCACGGTCATCGGTCCCGGTCATCGGTCCCGGTCATCGGTCCCGGTCATCGGTCCCGG
>JAZBOQ010000084.1:0-2539 GCA_036351195.1 Thermoanaerobaculales bacterium
GTCCTTCGGAGATTCGGGGCTTGATTTCGAGCTGCTCGTGTGGGTGGACGAACCGCTTTATCGCGGACGGGTGCTCGACGATCTCAACCGCAA
This sequence comes from Thermoanaerobaculales bacterium, assembly GCA_036351195.1. Lineage (GTDB taxonomy): Bacteria > Acidobacteriota > Thermoanaerobaculia > Thermoanaerobaculales > Sulfomarinibacteraceae > JAHECW01. The sequence continues at coordinate 94 of JAZBOQ010000084.1, forward strand.
GATCTACAAGGCGTTTGCGGCTTCCGGGATCGAGATCCCCTATCCAAAACAGGATGTCTACGTCAAAGAGCTGCCGAGGATGAATGTCGGCGAGTAGACGATCCAAAAGCGCGTTCGCGGTTCTGCTAACCGCGATTCTCGGCGGTTGCGCCCACGGTCCGCTTGACGAAACTCCGCCGACGATCCTCGAGGTCGTCGCTGCCGACGAGTGGCCGGCCCTCGTCGACGACCTCGAAGGCGCACGACTCGCCGACGCCTGCGACGCATCCCTGAGCTTTTTTGAACGGGCGCCGGCTGACCGGGTCTATATCTTCGGCGCATTCACTCGGACCGCTGCCGAGCTCGCCGCCGGTGTCCGGCGCTCCTGTGAGCTCGCCATCCTGCCGCCGGCGGCAAGGATGGACGCGCTTCAGGAGGAGTTCCTGCTGCTTCGCTCCATGGGCCGCGACGGCCGCGGCGACGTACTTTTCACCGGGTATTACGAGCCATTGATCAACGCCCGTCGTCGCTCTGAACCGCCATTTGAGCACCCGGTCTACGGTGTGCCCGACGACCTGGTGACCGTTCACCTGGCCGACTTCGGGGCGGTGGCCGACGTCGAACGGATCGTCGGTCGCGTCGACGATCATCGGCTGATTCCATACCCGGAGCGCGCCGCCATCGCGACTGGATCGGGCATCCCGGAGGGAACCGAAGTTCTTGGCTGGGTGGCCGATCCTGTGGACGTTTTCTTCCTCCACGTTCAGGGGTCGGGAACCCTGGTTTTTGACGACGGTTCTCGGCTGCGCGCGGGCTATGCAGCCAGTAACGGCCACCCCTATCGCTCGATTGGGCGGCTGCTGATCGACGACGGGCTCGTCAGCCGGGATGAGATGTCCATGCAAGCCATCCGAGCCTATCTTGCGGACAACCCAGGCGATCTCGGGCGGGTCCTCGGCGCCAATCCCTCCTACGTCTTCTTCAGACCTTTGCCGTCGCAGGGAGGACCGTTGGGCTGTTACGACGAACCGGTGACGGGTGGCCGATCGATCGCCACCGACCGCCGGCTTTTCCCGGCGCCGGTGATGGCGTGGATCAGCGCAACCATCCCGGCCGTCGACGGCGACGATGTGCCGGTGGAGAGATTCGTGCTCAATCAGGACACTGGAGGGTCGATCACCGGACCGGGTCGGGTTGATCTTTTCTTTGGCCAGGGCGATGAGGCGGGCGATCGCGCCGGCCGGACCAAACACCTTGGCCAGCTGTACTTCCTGATTCCCAAGAGCGATCGAGACCCACGTCCGGAATCGGGTCGCCGGGCTGACTCGCCCCCGTGGTGACGGCGGTGCAGGACACTCCCGGCACCGATCCGACAACGCCCCCCGGAACGCAGGCTTCGATCTCGACGGCTGTGATCTCGTTGCCGATGTCGGTCCCGGAGTCGGTCTCGGTGAGGACCCGGATGTAGTTTCCGGTGAGACCGCTCCACCGACGCCGGTTCCCGAGATCGGTGGATTCCTCCCAGAGGACATCGAGACGGCGGCCGATGAACTTCGAGTGGAAGGTGGACATCAGCCGTTCGCCGAGGTCGCGCAGTCGTCGGCTGCGCGCCTGGGCGATCTCGGTCGGAACCTGATCCGGCATGCCCGCGGCTCGGGTGCCCTCGCGGCGCGAATAGCGGAAGATGTGGAGACGAGAAAAGCCCAGATGCTCGACTGCGGTCAGCGATTCTTCGAAATCGGCGTCGGTCTCGCCGGGGAATCCGACCATGACGTCTGTGGAGACGGCGATGTCGGCGATCGTTCTTCGGGCAGAGTCGACCAGCTCGGTGAACCCCTCGATGGTGGTCTTTCGGGCCATCCTTCTGAGGGTGGCGTTACATCCCGATTGCAGCGGTAGGTGGAGGTGGGGGAGCAGTCGGCGATCACCGAACAGCTCGAAGAATCGCGGCTCAAGGTCCCACGGTTCCAATGACGAGAGCCGGAGCCGTGGGAGATCGGTCTCGGCGAGGATGCGACGGATGAGGCGTTCGAGGCCTCGCGAATCGCCATGGTCATGGCCGTAGGACCCGAGGTGGACACCGCTGAGAACGACCTCCCGATACCCGAGGTTCCGGAGATTGTGAATCTCTTCAATGATGCGCTCACCGTCGATGCTGCGGCCGCTGCCGCGGGCGATGGTGACGACGCAGAAGGTGCAGGCGTTGTCGCAGCCGTCCTGGACCTTAAGGAACGCCCGCGTCCGAGAGACGGCGGCCGGCCCGGTCGACCGCGGCACGCAGGAGTCGTGCGCGTCGAGCCAGCCATCGCGGACGAGGATCTGGGGCAGCTCGTCCTTGGCATCGTTTCCGACGACGAGATCCACCCCGAGGGCTTCGACGGCATCGGCCTCGAGCTCGGCCAGACAGCCGGTGACGATGATCTTCGCCGCGGGGTTGGCACGCCGGAGCTGGCGGATGAAGGCTCGA
>JAZBOQ010000085.1:0-2049 GCA_036351195.1 Thermoanaerobaculales bacterium
CCGCCGCCAGGCAGAAGATCTCCCAGTGGTTGTTGAGGTACGGCAGGATGGCGATGTAGCCGTCCTTGGTCTGATAGGGCCGCCGGTCCGGGCTGAGAAGCCGGGCGTAGCCCATATCCCCCTCTGCCGGCTCGAAGGCGCCGCCGTAGAGATGCTCGGCCATGACGTAGTTGACCATGGTCTCGAACATGGGCACCTCGATCTGCTGGCCGATACCGGTCTTCTCCCGGTGATACAACGCCGAGGTGATGGAGTAGACCACGGCCATGGCGGTGGTCTTGTCGGCGACGATGACCGGCAGGTAGCTCGGTTCTGCGCCGGCCCGCGCCTTGAGCATGGCGATACCACTCGCCGACTGGATCGAATCGTCATAGGCGGATCGGTCGCTGTACGGCCCGTCGGCGCGGTAACCGTAGGTGGCGCAGTAGATGATCTTCGGGTTGACCTCTCGGACCACGTCGTACTCGAGACCGAGGCGCTTGATCGCCGGCGGGCGCAGATTGTGGACCACCACATCGGCAGTCTCGGCCATCTTGAGCAGCGCCGCCCGGCCGGACTCCTGCTTGAGGTCGAGGACGACGCTGCGCTTGTTGCGGTTGCACGTGAGAAAGAGCGCGCACATCCCAGGGTTGCGTTTGGGACCGAGCTGGCGATTGCTGTCGCCGAAGGGCGGCTCGACCTTGATGACGTCGGCCCCGAGATCGCCGAGGATCTGGCAGGCCCACGGACCGAGGACCACACTGGTCATTTCGATGATGCGGACGCCTTCCAGTGGACCGGACATCTGGCCTCCCCTTGTGGTGCGTATACCGGAATCGCGCCGGATGATCACGAGCCCGTTTCGCGGGACAAAGGCGCTTGACTTTGTCCTATTGTTCCTACATTATACTCAAGCATGCCACGAGATCAAGAGGCCACCTCTCGCGCGGCGCCGATTCTTCATCGGCGGTCTTTCGTCGCGGGCGCCCCCGGCCACCAACCCACCTCGGCACAGGGAGAGATCCATGCGTAAAATCGACATCGTCGTCAACCTCTGGACCCCCGACCTGACCAAGAACTACACCCCCAAGCTCAACCATTTCTGGAAACAGATCCACATCCTCGGTGAGACCGGCGACGGCATTCCCCTGGAGAACGAGATCGTCAAGATGGACGCCGCCGGCATCGAGAAAGGCCTGATGATCGCCACCACCGGCGGCTGGCTGGGCTCGGACATCTTCTTCGAGAAACCGGTCGAGCGGATCGCCCGGGTGGTCGAAGAACACCCCGACCGCTTCAAGGGCGTGGTTGGGATCAACCCGACCAATATCGTGCCCTGGGTGGCCAAGGTCGAAGAGGCGGTCAAGGAACACGGTTTTGTCGGCGCCCATCTCTACCCGCACTGGTTCGGCGAGGAGCCCGGCCACCGCATGTACTACCCGTTCTACGCCAAGTGCGCCGAGCTCGGGATTCCGCTCCAGATCCAGATCGGCCACTCGGCGCAGCACTTCCTGCCCACGGTGGCCAACCCAATGACCCTCGACCGGGTCGCCATCGACTTCCCCGAGCTCAAAATCGTCGGCATCCATATCGGCTACCCGTGGGTCGAGGAGATGATCTCGGTGACCTGGAAGCACCCCAACGTCTTTGTCGGCTGCGACGCCCACTCGCCCAAGTACTGGGACCCGTCGTTCATCCGCTTCATCAACTCGCGGCGCGGCCAGGACAAAGTGCTCTTCGGCACCGACTGGCCGGTCATCGACTTCGAGCGGGCGGTCAACGAGATCGGTGAGCTCGGCCTCAAAGAAAGCGTCATGAAGAAGCTCTTCTGGGAAAATGCCATCAGAGTCTACCGGCTCGAGGAGTGGGTGTGAGCTCCAGGATCTTCTACGGCTGGGTCATCGCGCTGTGCGCCATGACTGCGCTCTTCATCAGCAACGGAATGCTCATCGGCGGCATCAACGTCTTTGACGAGTCGCTGATCAAGGAATTCGGCTGGAGCCGCTCGAGTCTTAAATTCCGCGACCTGCTGACCTTTGGTCTCACCGGCCTTCTCGGCCCCCTGGCCGG
>JAZBOQ010000086.1:0-2566 GCA_036351195.1 Thermoanaerobaculales bacterium
ACCTCGATGAGCGGCAGGTAGGCGTCGAAGTATCGGTAGCGCTCGAGCCCGAGGGCGCGCCGCCGCAGCCGGTGATAGCGCTGGAGCGGACCGGCGCCGGCCTTGGCTGTGGCGATGAGATTCTCTACCACCGTGGTGGGGATATTGTCTTCGTCGAGGCTGGCTTCGAGACATGAGGCGTACCGGCGAGCCTGGGCGAGATACCAGTCGCGCTGCAGAATCCCGTTGTAGATCGAGCCGTAGGCGTTGGGGAATGAGTCGTAGACCGAGAAGTGGCCCTTAAAGAGCGCCTCACGGTCGGCCTGCTCGCGCCGGGAAAAGAGCCCCTGCATGAAATTGGCGTGGCTGGCGACCACCTCTTCGCCGGTTGAGAGAGTCACCCTCGGGAAGTCCACATCGGCGTCGGCCATCATGCTGTAGGTGGTGGATGGGGTGGAGTTGAAGCTTGCTGAGTAGGCGAGCAGTCGCTCGCCGGATTCGTCGAGGACGTGGCGCTGCTGCCGGTAGCTTTCCTCGATGCCGAAGCGGTAGGGCGCGAGCTCCGGCGTGGCGTCAAGCCAGCTCCGCATGGAGGCTTCGGGAATGCGCAGCAGCTCGGGCTGGTACCAGGCGGTCGCCTGGCGGAATCTCGCGAGAACGATCTTGACACGTTCCAGCCGCGCCTGGATGTCGTTGTCCCGGGTGTCCTCCGCGCGCATCAGACCGGGGTACTGGTAGACCTTGTAAAGCAGTTGGCCGAGCTCATCGGAGAGGAGTGAAACAGCCAAAATCTGTTCCGGCCCGTCGGCCAGGGTTCCTTCAAACTCGCCGTAACGGGCCATCAGCGATTCGAGCTCGCCGAGGGCGACTTCCCATGCGTCCCAGTCGGGGAAGATGTGACTCAGGTCCCATTTGAAGTGGTCAGCGATGGCGCCTCGGTCGCGGGTGTCGGGCTTGAGGCCGGTGGCATCGGTCATGGAGTCTCCTGTCGTCGCAGTGCCGCACCGTAGCTCGACTCGATCGGTCTGTCTACTCTCCCGCATCCGTACCAGCATCCGTGCCCGGCTGTTCCGAGTTCCATATACCGGCCCGAGGCAGGCCGCCGCTCGCGCAACGCGCGACGCTGGCCGCCAAAGAGATGACGCGGGAGTGCGCTGAAATCACTCACCACGTCGATCTGCGAACCCGACCGTGTCGTGGACCATCTGTCAGGCGATGACAGTCGCTCCACAGCCTCCTTGCGATGAAGCCAACGGCCATAAGCTCAAGGTCACCACCTAAAAAAGCGCAGACCCCGTCAGCGTGACCACCGGCCCGGTGCCGTCATCGGGCCAGGCGATCTCGACCCGGAGGAGGTTCGAGGTGCTGAAACGGGAAAGGTCGAGCAGAAGTCCGACCCCGGCATCGCTGCGGACGCCGTCGGTGTCGCGACCGACCCGCGGATCCCAGGTCGCTCCGGCGTCGGCGAAGACCACCGCGCCGACCGAGAACAGTCGCAGCACGTCGCGGAAGAGGAGGGTGCGCCACTGGGCGTTGACCAGCGCCCGGCCGGTGCCGTCGAAGGTGTCGGGATCCCAGCCGCGGAGCCCGATATCCGCGCCCAGGGTGAGCTGGCGATCGAGGTCGAGCTCGTGCGACACGTCGGTCAGAAAGCGAAACTGAAAACCGCGTTCGCCGATCCGGGCGAGGGCGAGCTGACCGCCGACGACGATATTCCGCGGGTCTCCCTGGTCGAAGCGGCCGCTGATCCACCCGTCGCTGAGCACGAGCCAGTCGCCGCGGTGGCGACGGGCGGAGACCGAGCCGTCGAAGAGAACCCGGTCGATGTCGCCACCGAGGGCCGGCGCCGAGAAGGTCGCGCCGAAGACGAAGTTGGGACCGAGGGCGATGTCCTCTTGGGTCGACCAGGCACGGAAGCCGTGCAGCACCTCGAAGTTGTCGGTGATCCGCTCGTAGGCGAGGCGAATACCCGAAACATCCCGATCCGCCGGCTGCGGGTACGGAAGGTTGCTGTCGACCCGGTGCCAGCCTTCATAGGTGGTTTCACTGGTGTCCCAACCCAGCGTCAGACGGTGGGTGACCGGTCCCGGCGTCGACAGGTTGAGGCCGTACCACCCGCGCAGAATCCGGCTCTCCCGCCGTCCTTCGACCACCGAGTCGCCGCCGGACCAGAGGTGTTCGACGATGTCCTCTTCCTCCCACCAGCCGCCCCAGGCGCGGTCGGTCTGGATGGCATAGAAGGGTCGTTCGATCCGAACTCGTTTGAGATGGCCGTCGCTGCGATCCTCATAGGCCAGGTCGGCGGTCCAGCGGCTGCCGAAAACGAGCGGGTCCTCGTAACGGATGACTCGGGTGTCGCGTTCTTCGTCCGATGCATACTCGAGGGACAGCTTCTTGCCCCAACCGAGCAGGTTCTCCTCCTGAATCTGAAAACCGTAGTTGGTGCGCTGTCCGGTGACGCCGGCGTCGGCGCCGATCTGAAGCGACCACTGGTCGTGGGTTTCCACGACCACCTCGACCCCGCCTTCGACCCGATGGGCGGTAATCTCCACCGGGTTCATAAAACCCATCTTGCGCAGCAGGCGGG
>JAZBOQ010000087.1:0-2445 GCA_036351195.1 Thermoanaerobaculales bacterium
CCCTCGGACCCTCCACGACCGGAGCGCCGTCCGCGGCGCTCCCGGCGATCGTCGGCGCCGACACCTGTTGCCTCCGCTGCGGCGGGGTCGAAGGCCCCGATCCGCTCTTTGACCCGATCGGCGAGAGCGACGATGTTGGCATCGGCCTCCTTGAAGATCTCGATCTGGACGCTTTCACGGCCGTCGGTTCGGGTCGTGATCTGGCGTTCGGCGTTGGCCCAGACGACCTCGCCGAGATCGCGAATCCGAATCTGCCGGCCGTCGCGAAAGGCGACGATGGTGTCGCCGATCTGTCCGAGATTGACGTACTCGTTGAGGGTCCGGACCATGTACTCGGTCCGGCCCTCGCGCAGGGTCCCACCGGCGACGTTGATGTTCTCCTCGGCGAGCCTTCTGATGACATCGTCGGTGCTCAAACCAGTGTGGCGCAGACGATCGGCATCGAGCAAGACGTGGATCTCCTCCTCGAGACCGCCTCGCACCCGGACCGCCGCCACTCCCTTGACCGGCTCGAGGGCGCGCTTGACCTGGAGCTCGGCGAGCCGGCGCAACCGGCGCAGACCTTCCTCACCTTCAAACTGGACGCCGTCGCCGGCGAGACTGAGTTCGAGGACCGGATCGAGGGTCGGGTCGAAGCGCAGAATCAGGGGTCGTTCGGCCTCGTCCGGAAGAAAGACCAGATCGAGCTTTTCCAGGGTGTCCTGGATGGCTTCGGTCATCTCGACACCCCAGTTGAACTCGAGGATCACATCGGAGACACCGGCGCGGCTGATCGAGGAGATCCTGCGCAGCCCGCCGACCACGCCGAGCGCTTCCTCAACCGGGCGGCTGACGTCGTTTTCCACCTCTTCGGGTGCCGCGCCGGGATACTCGGTCCGCACCGTCAGCGTCGGATAGCTGAGCTCGGGCATGAGCGACACCGGCAGACGGAGGAAGGAGAAGAAACCAAAGACGACCGTCGCCAGAAAGACCATGACGATGGCGACCGGCCGGTCGACCAGGAAGGACCGGTCGGCGATCACCCCGGCCGCCGGATCGCGCTCGGTGATCACGCGTCGGCCTCGGTTCCTGCCTCCTCGCCCGAGTCGCCAACCTCGTCGGCCTTTTCTTCGTCCTCCCGATCCGGATCGCCGGGAAGCCGCACCAGCGCATTGTCCTTGAGGCTCGCCTGGCCGGCGACGACAACAAGATCGCCCGTCGAGAAACCGCCGGCGGGTTCGATGTTTTCGATGTCTTCGAGCACCGGCTCGACTTTGATCCGCTCGACCCTGCGCTCGTCGCCGAGACGAAAAACGAAGAGCTGGTCGTTGTCGTAGACCACGGATCGCTTTGGCAGCAGAAGCGCGTCCTCGTGGACCGCCGTCACCAGCTCGACCTCGACGTACATTCCGGGTCGCAATCCCTCCTGACGGGGGGTCGCCACCGTGACCTTGACCGTCCCGGTCCCGGGATCGACGACCGGAGAGATCCGATCCACCGTACCGAAGAAGCTCACCCCACCGATGGCCTCGGCCGTGAGCCGGGTTTCGAGACCGGTGGCGAGAGCCGGAAGCTCCTTTTCGGGGACATAGATCCGCGCCACGATGGAGTCGAAGTCGACGATCCTGAAGAGCGGCTGGTTGAGAGTGACGTGGTCGCCCACGTTGACCATGCGCTCGGTGACGATACCTGAAAACGGCGCCCGAACCTCGGTGTAGGCGAGGTTACGCCGGGCGTCCTCGACCGCGATCCCGGCCTGGTCGAAGACCAGCGCCGCATCGTTGTAGACCTGCTCGCTGACCAGGTTCTGTTCAAAAAGGCTCTTCTGTCGATCGTACTCGCGGGTTGCCTGGCGGAGCTCGATCTCGGCCTTGTTGAGGGCACTCCGCTGGGCGTCGTCCTGGAGACGGACGAGCAGCGATCCGGTGCGGACGGCATCGCCCTCTTCGACTTGGAGTTCGACGACACGCCGTTGGGCCTCGGCCAGGACCTGAACGTCGCGTTCGGCCTCGAGGGTGGCAGAGAACCGTAGGGCCGACTCGATGGTGCCGCGCTCGAGCGCGACCACCTCGACCGGAACCGCTTCTTCTTTTCGGTCCTCGCCTCTGGCAGCGCCCTCGGCAAAGGTCCTCAAGTCGTCCTCACCCCGCGAGCACGCAACGAAGCCCAGAATGAGGATTGCGGACAGCAGCGAAGCTGAGAGTCTTTTCATGGGTGGTTGGTCGTCCCTTCGGGTTGTGGTGGAGCGTCCCCTTAGCATAAACGGAAAAACCAGGCATAGGTTCCCCAAGCTACAGTTTCTGCGTTCGAAAATAGACAACCTTCGAGAACGTCCTCACCCACTCCCCCATCCGATCAGGGAATGGAGGTTCAAGCTCTTCATCCGGACTCAATCGCGCGCTCGGCTCGTCGTCTCCAAATCGATGACGCTGCGTCAAGCGAACGACTCAGCGCTCTGCGAATCGG
>JAZBOQ010000088.1:0-11287 GCA_036351195.1 Thermoanaerobaculales bacterium
ACATCGCATGATTGAGCCATCGCACGTCGCATTCGTCGGTGTTCCTGCTGGAGAGCCGGAAGTAGCCGGGGTGGTGTGGGTTCAAGAGAGTGCCTCGAGCAGGAGCGCGATCGTTTTGAACACGGATGAACACGGATTATGGCGGATTTCACGGATCCATCGCACGTCGCATGATTGAGCCATCGCACGTCGCATTCGTCGGTGTTCCTGCTGGAGAGCCGGAAGTAGCCGGGGTGGTGTGACCCAGGGTGGTGCGCGCTTCAATCAGGAGTGGCGAAGGTGGTTTTTTGACGCGGATTTCGCGGATTTCGCGGATTTTCTTTTGAGTTGGGGCTACTACCCGGATTGAGTCGAACCGGATTATGGGATGATGGCTGTTTGATGGGTGCAGGATGAAACACGAGGAGTTGACCCGGCGAATCATCGAAGCGTTCTTCAACGTTCACAATGAACTCGGGTACGGATTTCTCGAGAAAGTGTACGAAAACGCGCTTTGTGTCGCATTTGAAGAATCCGGGCTCGAGTTTGAACAACAAGTTCCTGTCAAGGTGGAGTACCGTGGTCGTCTGGTTGGGGAGTATGTGGTCGACCTTGTGGTGGAAGGTCGAGTCATCATTGAGGTGAAGGCGGTACAGGCCGTTGTCCGTAAGCACGAAGCTCAGTTGGTGAACTACCTCAAAGCCACGGGGATCGAAGTCGGGCTCATCCTGAATTTCGGCCCTTCCGCCAAGGTGGTCAGGAAAGTGCTCACTCGTCGGTGACTTCGAGGGCGCCGAGCTCTCGCGACACACATCGAGGAGTCTGGTCTCTTCCCGAACGAAACCCAGAGACGATCCGTGAAATCCGTGAAATCCGCGTCAGAAATTGCCGCGAACCGGGTAATGGCCGGCAACTCGGGAGGTCAGTCGTTCGAGTCCGAGGAGTCGCGATCCGGGGTGGGGTCGGTGTCGGTGGATGCCGTGTCGAGCCACGGGCGGTAGCGCTCACGATAGATCTCGACCAGGGTGAGGAAGGCGGTCATCATCAGCGGCCCGATGAGGATGCCGGTGGCGCCGTAGGCGGAGAGCCCGCCGATCAGGGCGAGGAAGACGAGCAGGGTGTGCATCTGGCCGCGCCGGCCGACCAGCATGGGCTTGAGCCAGTACTCCACCACGGTGGCGATGACGACCAGCGGGACGAAGACGACGAAGGCCTTGGTGGTCTCACCGGCGATGAGCAGGATCAAAAACGCCGGGATGAAGACCAGCGAGATCCCGATCACCGGGATGAAGGCCAGGATGCCCATGACCGCGCCCCAGAGCACCGGCCCCGGCAGGCCCGCGGCGGCGAAGACCACGCCGCCGGCAACACCCTGGATGAGGCCGGCCAGGCCGTTGCCCACGACCAGCGACGAAGCCATCTCCATGAAGCGCGCGGAGAGCTGCTGCTGCTCGTCAGGCGGGATGGGGACGGTGTCGCGGAACCACGATCGCACCGCCTCGCCGTCCAGCAGCAGGTAGAACAGCACCAGCACCCAGAAGATGAAGCCGAAGACGAACTGCAGCAGCCCGGTGGCCACCGACACGCCCTGCTTGTAGAAGAAGGCGCCGAGCCGGACGCCGCCGGTGGTCAGCCAGTCGGAGACATCCTCGGCGGTGATGAAGACGCCGAAGGGCTCGAGAAAGGCGTTGACCCGCTCGATGCGGTCGCGGTTCTGCTGCAGGCGCTCGAGGACGCCGCGCTCGGTGAGCTCGGTGGTGGACATCTCGTAAAAGGCCAGCGCCTCGCCGGAGACGTCCAGGGCGACGATGTAGAGCGGCACGAGGACCACCACCAGCAGCAGCAGGCAGACGATGAAGGCCGCCAGCCGGGGGTGGCCTCCCAGCCGGCGGACCAGCCGCAGGTAGGGCGGGTGGATGAGGCCGGCGGCCACCAACGCCAGCAGCAGAACCGAGGCGAAGGGCGCGAGCACCCGCAAGACGATGAGGAGGCAGAGGCCGATGGCGGCGAGGAGCCCGATCCAGGAGGCCCGGGACGGGCGGGCGCTCTGTTCATTGGGAGCGTTCATAACGACCACATGGTCGCGCGGAAGGAGGAGGTTCGTCAATTATGAATTATGGTTCATCCCGCAAATGGCGGGATGATTCCAAGTTCTGAGTTCTCAGTTTTTAGTTCTTAGTAATCATCGCAGGGAACGGTGCGGCGATGAAAGCGGGGCCGGTTCAACCAGGAGCGCCAGCGGCACAAATAGATTCAGCCGGTGACAGCCGGCGCGGTGACGCCTGCGATGACTGCGATGAAACTCATAACTCCTAACTCATAACTCATAACTCCCACCTCGAGATCACTCGCTCTTCTCGGGTGCGGAGGGCGTGTCGGCTTTCTTGGCGGGCTCGGCGTTCTTGGCCGCCTTCTTCCCCGTCATGTTGACCTGGCCTTCGAAGGTGGCGCCCTCGCGGATGAGGATCCGCGGCGCGGTGATGTCGCCCTCGACGTCGGCGGAGGGGCCGAGCTCGATCTTCCGGCTGCCGGTGACGTTGCCCCGGACCCGGCCGGCGATGGAGATCGTTTCCGCCTGGACGGCGGCCTCGACGCGACCGCCTTCCGCCACGTGCACCGTGGAGGAGCACTCGAGCTTGCCCTTGACGCTGCCTTCGACGCGCACGTCGCCCTTGCCGTCGATCCGACCCTCGATGTGGGTGCCCTTGGCGATGAGGGTGGAGGCGGAGCCGGCCGGTTGGCCGTTGCGCGGGCGGGGCTTGGGCTCGGACGGGGAGGCGCTCTTGCTTTCGGTGCGTTCGTCTCGACCAAAAAGACCCATGAAACACCTCGCCGCCGGAGTAGAAGTATTGGAGCGGGAAACGGGATTCGAACCCGCGACGTTCAGCTTGGGAAGCTGACACTCTACCACTGAGTTATTCCCGCTCAGACGGGAGTCAAAACTACCACAGTGCGAGGAAGAGGGGCAAGGGATCGCAGCGCGGTCTGCCGGCGTGGGTGGGCCTCGTCGTTTCGGTGGCGATCATTCTCGCGCTCCGGTTCGTGAGGTCTTGGGGGTGGGCGCTGCGGTTGGTCCGCGGTTTGCATATACCATTCCCGTATGGTCGAGGCGAACAAGGTGCGTCGGGCGCGTGGATTCACGCTCATCGAGCTGCTCATCGTGGTGGCGGTGATCGGCGTGATTGCCGCCATTGCCATCCCCAATCTGATCAACGCCATCCAGCGCTCCCGCCAGAGCAGGACAATGGCGGACATGCGCATGATCGGCGAGGGGGCTGAGGCCTACCAGAACGACCACAGCTTCTATCCCATGGTGGACGACGGAACGGTGGCGGACCTCGGTGAATACCTGGAGATCTACGTCCGCAAGTTCAACAACCTCGACGGTTGGAACTTCCCTGTGTTCTACGACTCCGACGGCTCGCACTACACCATGGTGTCCACCGGCTCGGACGGCGTCGACACATTGCCGTGGACCAGCGGGCCGACGAACACCTTCGAAGCCGACATCGTCTTCGCCGACGGCAACTTCTTCCAGTGGCCCGAGGGCAAGCAGTCCCACTGACGATGCGGTGACGCGGAAGGTCACCGACGACGTGGGTGGGTGACGTGTGGGGACACTCGGCGAATTATGAATTATGAATTATGAATTTCATCGCAGGGTTTCTACCTTCGCGCTTCTGAGAACAGTGCGATGCAACTCATAACTCATAACTCGTAACTCTTTTTTACGGCAGCGCGAGCACCTCACCGCTGCCGATGCCGCCGCCCACGCAGCGCGAGGTGACCCCCACCGATCCGCCCCGGCGGTGGAGCTGGTGGATCATGTCTACCACCTGCCGGGCGCCGGTGCAGCCTACGGGGTGGCCCAGGGAGATGCCGCTGCCCCACTGGTTGGTGCGCTCCACCTCGAGGTCGGGGAGGTAGCTGAAGGCGCCGCCGAGCACCGCGGCGAAGGCCTCGTTGAGCTCGAAGTAGTCCACGTCGGCAAACTCGACGCCGCCGCGCTTCATCAGGGGCGGAACGACCTTGAAGGCCCCTTCGCCCATGTACTCGCGGTCGACCCCGACGTTGTGCCAGGCGCGCAGCTCGGCCAGGGGCTCGAGGCCGAGCTCGGCGGCGCGCTCGGCACTGGCCACCAGCACCACCGCGGCGCCGTCGTTGAGGCTCGAGGCGTTGAGGCCGGTGATGGTTCCACCGTCGCGTTTGAAGTAGGGCTTCGCCCCTTCGAGTTGCTCCATGGTGACCGGACGCGGGCCCTCGTCCTTGGCCACGACCTTCGGATCGCCCCGGCGCTGGGGCACCTCGACGGGAATCACGTAGTCGTCGAAGAAACCCTCGTCCCAGGCCTTGAGGGCGTTGTGGTGGCTGCGGTAGGCGATCCGGTCCTGCTCTTCGCGGCTGACCTCGTAGCGCTCGACGATGCGCTCGGTGAGCAGCCCCATGAGCTCGCCTTTGCCCACGTTGACGTCGGTGAGGGCGCCGAAGAGCCCGTCCACCAGGGTCATGTCGCCGTAGAGCTGGCCCTTGAGGCGGCCGCTGTAGAGGTAGCGCGCCACGTTGGACATGGACTCGACGCCGCCGGCGATCCCCATGGAGATCTCGCCCAGGAGAATGCGGCGCGCGATGCTGTGGATGGCGGCGCCGCCGGAGGCGCAGTTCTCGTGGAAGGTCGTGCCGGGGGATGAGCTGGGCACGCCGGCAAACTCCGCCGCCGACTTGGCGAGGTTGGGCGAGCGGGGATCCTGCATCACCCAGCCCATGCAGGTGTAGTCCACCAGGGCGGGGTCGACGGCGGCCTTGTCGAGCAGGGCCGTGATGGCGATGGTGGCGAGCTCGCGGGCCTGAATGGCGGCGAGGCCGCCGCCGATGGCGCCGACCGGGGTTCTGATCGCTCCGACGATGACGACGTTCTGGGTCATGGGTACCTCCGAGTTGGTCCGTCGATTATGGCAGAGCGGAAGAGTAGGGTGGGCCTGGGCCCACCGGTGGATCGCCGAGGTTCAGATCACCGGTTCGGCGAGCGAGGTCACCAGCTCCGCGAACAGCGCCATGCGGGCGGGGAGGGCGTCGACGACGACGCACTCGGTGCGCTGGTGCGACCCCTCGCCGATGGGACCCAGGCCGTCCACCGTCGGGGTGCCGGCGGCAGCGGCGAGATTGCCGTCCGACGACCCGCCCCAGCGCGCCCACTCGAGCTCCAGGCCGAGGCCGCGGCCGATCTCGCGGGCGCGCTCGAAGACCGCCATGGAGACCGGCGTCGGCTCCAGGGGAGGCCGGTTCCACCCGCCGGAAAGCTCGAGGCGCGCGCCGTCGAGCACCGGTTCGAGGCCGGCGATGGCGTCGTCGATTCGTTGCTGTTCGTCGGCGGTCCAGGCGCGAACGTCGACGAGGAGCTCGGCGCGGTCGGCGACCATGTTGCTGGCGGTGCCGGCGTGGAGGACGTTGGGGCCGATGGTGGTGCCTCGCTCGGGGGCCTCGACGGCGAGCAGGCGGGTGATCTGGTGGCTCGCCTCGACGAGCGCGTTGACACCGGCCTCGGGCTCCACGCCCTGGTGGGCCGAACGCCCGTGGATGGTGAGGCGGAACTCCCCGGAGCCCTTTCGCGCAAGCTTGATCACCCCGTCGAGACTCGACGGCTCGAGCACCAGCGCGAGGTCGTTCTCGGCGGCGATCTCGCAGATCCTCGGGCCGGAGGCGATGGAACCCACCTCCTCGTCCGGAGTGATGAGCACGTCGAGGCTGGGGTGGGCGGCGCCCGAGGCGTCGAGGTGGCGCAGCAGCTCGAGGATGAAGAGCAGGCCGCCCTTCATGTCGTAGACCCCGGGCCCGCGCAGGACGCCGCCGTCCTCGCGCCACAGCTCGGGCCAGGATTCCACGGGCCAGACGGTGTCGAGGTGGCCGATGAGCATGACGCGGTGGCCGGCGCCCGGGCGGCGGAGCCGCAGCATGGGACCGTAGCCCTCGATGGTCTCGACGGTGAGCGCGCCGAAGGGCGCCATTCGGCGGCCGAGCCACGCGGCGGCCTCGCCCATCCTCGGGACGTCCCCGGTGGGGGTTTCCAGGCCGACGAGCTCCTCGAGCTCGGCGGCGAAGCCGGGGAGGCGGCGGCGAAAGTGGTCCAGCGTGTTCACAGCGAACGAGAGTACACCAGGCGCCGGTGCGCTATCCTCGTAGGAGACGTCATGAAGCTGTCGGTGCTGATCCCCGTTTACAACGAGCAGGAGACCCTCGGAGAGATCGTCAACCGGGTCCGCGGGGTCGACTACGGCGTCGAGGAGCTGGAGATCGTCATCGTCGACGACTGCTCCCGCGATTCGAGCCGGAGTATCGCCGACGACCTCGCCGCGGAGGATCCGAGAGTTGCCGTCTTTTCCCACGAAGAAAACTGTGGAAAAGGTGCGGCGATTCGAACAGCAATGAAGAATTCGAGCGGAGATATTCTCATTGTCCAGGATGCGGATCTCGAATACGATCCGAAAGAGATACCCGCTTTGATTCGATTGATTCAAGAAGACCATGCCGATGTTGTTTTCGGCAGCCGATTCTTGAGTTCGGGACCACATCGTGTTCTCTATTTTTGGCATCAGATCGGTAATCGTTTTCTTACATTGATGAGCAACATGATGACGAATCTGAACCTCACGGACATGGAAGTTTGCTACAAAGCATTCCGTCGTGAGGTCGCTGCGACCATTGAAATCGAGGAGAATCGATTCGGATTCGATCCTGAAATGACCGCGAAATTTGCCAAGGGTAAGTGGCGAATATTCGAAGTCCCGATTTCGTACTTTGGGCGCACGTATGAAGAAGGAAAAAAGATCGGTTGGCGAGATGGAATTCGTGCGCTGATCAGTATCTTCAAATACAATCTTTTTCGCTCGGCTCATCCCGATTCGCCCGCAGGTCAGCGGGGGTAATTCATCTCATTGAGGGAGCGTGGGGGGTCGATAGTACCCGCGGGAGATCCTTCGACTGCGCGGCCGCGACGGCCGCTCCGCTCAGGATGACAGGAAACCCCTTTTCGCTCCGAGCGAGGGGGCAGGGACGACCGAGAAGAGAGAACCCGAAGCTTCCTGTCATCCTGAGCGAGAGAGCAGATGCGACCGAGTCGAAGGATCTCCCGCGGGTCCCCGAGCCGCCGCCGTCCGACGGAAAGCTACAACCCCCGCAGGTACTCGGGCATCAGCCGGCTTTCGTCGCGGGTCTCGATGACCCGCCGGATGAGGTCGACGGCGCCGGCGCGGTCGCGCGGCATGCGGAGTTTCAGCGGCAGGTAGTTGGAGGCGTGGTTGGCGTGGAAGAGGCCGCGGTAGCCCTCCATCTCCTCCAGCATCCAGGCGAGCTCGGCGAGCATCCCCCAGCGGTCCGGAAGCTCGATCTCACCGGTCGTTACCGCGTCGAAGAACTCGGTGCCCGGCACCGGCGTCACGGTGAGCGCGGCGGCGTAGGTGGGGGCGGCGTCGACGAGGAAACGGCCCGTGGCGCGGGCGTGACGTTGGGATCCTTCGACGCCGGCGAGCCCGAGGAGGACCATGACCGAGAGCTTGATGCCGGCGGCGCGGACCACCCGGCAGGCCTCGAGCTGGCGCTCGACGGTGGTGCCTTTTCGGATCGCCTTCAGAGTGGCCGGGTCGCCGGTCTCGGGGCCGAAGTAGACGATGCCGAGGCCGAGCTCGCGGAACCGGGCGAGAGCGGATTCACCGTGGGAGAGGATGGCGCGTGAGTCGGAGTAGATGCCCACCCGGGTGACGCTCGGCAACATCTCGCGGACCGCGGCGAGCACTGCTTCGATGGTGTCGCCGGGCGCGGCGAGGGCGTCGCCGTCGGCGAGGAAGACCCGGCGGACGCCGCCGACGTGCTGCGCCGCGCCGCGGATCTCGGCGATGACCTCGTCCGCGGTCCGCACCCGGTACGGCTTGCCCCGGTACATCCCGCAGTAGGTGCAATTGTTCCACGAGCAGCCCACGGTGAGCTGCAGGATCAGCGAGCGGGCCTCGGACGGCGGCCGAAAGACCGGCTCGTCATACGAAATCGGCCACACGGAACCCTGCTCCGGCATCACCTCAACCTCGAAGACCGTCTGCGACGAAACTCATAACTCATAACTCATAACTCATCATTCGCTCATAACTCATAACTCATATCTGGCCCGAGCATGAACCCACCGAGCCCTACTCGATGACCTCGTGTTCCCGCGGCAGCCTGACCGAAAACGTCGATCCCTCGTCGATGGCGCTGACGACCTCGATAGCGCCGCCGTGGGCCTCGGCGATGCGCCGGCAGATGGCCAGGCCGAGGCCCGATCCGCGTTGCTTGCGCCGGTCGCCCCGGCGTTTGAGCTGGACGAACTCCTCGAAGACGCGATCCAGGTCCGAGGGGCGGATGCCGACCCCTTCATCGACCACGTCGATGATCACCCAGTCGCGTTCGACCCGGGTGCGGACCGTGACCCGGTGGTCCGGCGGGGTGAACTTGAAGGCGTTGTCGATGAGGTTCCGCAGGATCTGACTGACGCGGTCGGCGTCGGCGCGGACGGAGATGCGGATCGCCGGCCGTTCATGCACGAGCTCGATCTCGGCGGCCTTGGCCAGGGGAAGCATTTCGCCGATGGTCTCGTCGAGGAGCTCGGCGACGTCGACGGTGGCGGTCTCGATGCTCATCTGGCCGCTGCGGAAACCGATGAGGTCCACCAGGTCGAGGACCAGCCGGCGCAGGCGGTGGACGCTCTCCTTGGTGATGTTGAGAAATGAGAGCTGCTCGGCGGAAAGCCCCTCGTCGAGATCGCCGGTGAGGATCTCGAGGTAGCTCTGGATCACGGTGAGGGGGGTCTTGAGCTCGTGGGCCCACACCGAGATCAGCCGCTCCTGCGAGGCCCAGCCCTTGTTGATGGTCCGGCGCAGCTCGTCGCACTCGGCTTTGAGCTCTCCTTCGTCCAGGGCGTTGACGGCGAGCTCCAGCCGGTCGAGGACCACCAGTGTCACCGGGCCGTCGGCGTTGCGCCAGTCCGACGGTCCAATGATGCGGACTCCCAGAACGCGGTCGCCGAGCCGGAGTTCGGCGCTGTCGTCGTCGCCACTGATCAGGCGGCTGAAGGGTACGACGATCATGTCTTCGGGTGTGCACGCCATCATGTCGGAGGCGGCCGGATTGACCTGGAGAATGCGGTCTTCGCGCACATCGACCACGAGAACCGGCGCCGGCACGGAGTTGATCGCGGCGCCGCCTTCGAGGGCGGGGGGGGCTTCTTGGCGTGGTACCATCTCGTCACCTCGGATTATATGGGGTGCCGGACGTTATGGGAAAAGCAAAGAGCAATTCTGGACCGGCGCAGCGGATGAATCCGAGGTGACGGCCACGATCCCCGCGGCCCGAAGCGGCCCGGCCCGCCTTCCGGTATTGGTGGTTGCGCTCTTCGTGATGACCTGGATGGTCACGGCGTGGGGCGCCGATTCGCCGCCGACTCGGCTCGAGATGGAGCTGGGAGGCCACGGCACCCTCCGTTGGGATGTGGCGACAACCCCGGTGCTGCTCATCGAACCGGCCCGCGGTGACGGGTGGATCACCATCGCCAAGCGGTGCACCGGAACCTCGAGGACGGTGGATGCCATCCGCTCGGCGAACCCGGGGATGCGCCAGATCCAGCTCGACCGTCGGGTGGCGATTCCGGTGGAGCTGCTGCGGGGCGATCTCCGCCTGATGGTCGTGCAACGCCTCTTCCCCGTGGACCGGCGCACCGGGGAAGGTTGGGAGCACGAGGTCTTGGACCCTTTCTCCGAGGGGGTGGAGGAGACCTGGGACTGGCTGGCGGCCCTCTTCTGCGGCCGCCAATCGGCGGCGGACTCGCTGCGCCGCGCCAACCCCGCCGTGGCCGAGACCGGCCTGGTCCGCGGGCTCTCGGTGGTGATTCCCGAGTCGCGGCTGCTGTCGGTCTTCCGGGCGGTGGAGCTGGCGCCGACGCCGACGCCGCGTCCGACCCGAACGGCGCCGGCCGTGCCGGTGCGGGTCTCACCCACGCCGGCGCCGGATCTCGGTTCCGGCCCCCTGGCCTTCGGCCGTGACGAAAGCGGCGAGTTCGCGGTCTACCGCCTGCGCCACGGTGAGGCGCTGTACTCGGCGGTGGTGGTGCGCTTCACCGGTCAGCTGCTGGCGAAGCAGGTCAACGAGACGGCCATGGAGATCGCGCGCCGATCCGACATTCGCGACGTGACCTCGATTCCCATCGGCTATCCCATCAAGATCCCGGTGGATCTGCTGCTGCCGCAGTTTCTGCCGCGCGACAGCCAACGGCGTTTGGAGTGGGAGGCCGAGCGGGAGGAACTGGCGGGATTCCTCGAGCTCGTCACCGCCACCGATCTCTCGGGGGTGCACGTGATTCTCGACGCCGGCCACGGTGGGGTGGACAGCGGCGCGGTCCAGGGCGGGATCTGGGAATCCGCCTACGTCTACGACATCATGTGCCGGATCAAGGCCAATCTCGAGCGCCACACTCGGGCGACGGTGTGGGTGACCACTGAGGACCCGCGCGTCGGGTGCGCCACTCCCGACCAAGACCGGCTGGTTCAGGCCCGGTCGCGGGTGGTGCTGACCAGGCCGCGCTATGCGATCACCGACGCCCCGCTCGGGGTCCATCTCCGCTACTACCTGACCAACGACATCATCCTCCACCGTATCGGCAGCGATGTGCCCAGGTCCAAGACGGTGTTCCTCTCGGTCCACGCGGACTCGCTGCACCCGAGCGTGCGCGGCGCCATGGCCTACGTGCCGTCGCGGTACCTGCGGCCGACCAAGCCCTACACGGTGGGACGGAGCGACATCAAGCAGTTCGCCGAGTTCCAGGCCCACCCCACGATCCGGCTCGGCAGCGACTTCAAGGCCAGGGTGGAGGCGTCGTCCCGCCACATGGCCGGGAGTATCATCGCGAGCCTCGAGCGGAACGACCTCGAGGTGCACGCGAACCAGCCGGTGCGCGACCGCGTGCTGCGCGGGCGGCGGCGGCCCTGGGTGCCGGCGGTGCTGCGCTACACGGCCGCCGGCAATGCCGTCCTGCTCGAGGTCTGCAATCTGGCCAACGCCCACGACCGCGAGCTCATCACGAGCCGCGAGTGGCGGGAAGACTTCGCGCGTGCGGTGGTCGAGGGCGTGGCGGCGGCCTACGACGACTGAGGTCGGCCGATGGCCGCCCTCAGTCGAGTTATGAGTTATGAGTTATGAGTTATGAGTTCCATCGCACCGTTCTCAGAAGGGCGGAAGTAGAAACCCTGCGATGCAACAACCAATAAAAAGGGGATCATCCCGCAAATGCCGG
>JAZBOQ010000089.1:0-7618 GCA_036351195.1 Thermoanaerobaculales bacterium
GCAACGACCAGCTCAACCGGATCTTCCAGCCCTACCGGCCGGTGACCGGCTACGTCGAGTACTGGTCGGACCTCTCCACCGGCAGCGTCTACTGCTACGGCTCGGTGCTCGACAACGTCACCTCGGATCCGACCACGGTGCCGCCGATGTAGGGAGGACGGGAAGGGCGGTCGGGCCTCTGCAGGCAGGAGCTCGGCCGCCCGACCCGTCCACCTCACACGTCGGGGCCCGTCGCCGGCCCACCGGCGGTGGAACCCGGCGCCGTGAACGGTGACGAACGAGGAGATACACCATGGGAGGAGTCCTGCGGTTTCCGAGTCGGGCGCCGCCGCGACGCGGATCGGATGGCCTTCCCGCCGCCGCCCGATCGTCGTATACTCGGGGCAAAATGGCCCCGAAAACCGAGATCTGCGGCGTTGATGAGGTTCGATTTCGAGTCGGCGATTGGTTCGTCGACCCGAGCCTGAATCGCGCGACGTCTGGTGGCGAAACGGTCCAGCTCGCGCACAAGGCGATGAACGTCCTGCTCTGCCTCGCGGCGCGCGCCGGTGAGGTCGTCTCGAAGAACGAGCTCACCGACGCGGTCTGGCAGACCGAGTTCGTGTCGGAAAACACCCTGACGAGGCGGATCGCCGAGCTTCGCGACGCCCTCGGTGACGACGCCCGCAACCCGCGCTACATCGAGACCATTCCCAAGCACGGCTATCGGCTGATTGCCGAGGTGGCGCCGGATGGCGACCACGGCCCCGCCGCCGAACCCGCTCTCCAGGTGCGGCCGGCTGCTCAGGGATCGCCGTACCCCGGGCTCGCCCCGTTCACCGAGGCGGATGCCGATCGGTTCTTCGGACGAGATTCGGAGATCGCGTCGCTGTGGCGCAGGATCACCGGCCGTCGTCTGCTGGCGGTCATCGGCCCGTCGGGGGCCGGCAAGAGCTCGCTGCTGCGCGCCGGTGTCGTGGCGCGGGCGCCGCCGGGTTGGCGGGCGGTCGCCTGCCACCCCGGCGACGAGCCGCTCCTCGCGCTCGCACGAGCGTTGGCGCCGGATCTCGCCGGCGACACCGAGGAGACCCGACAGCTCCTCGCCTTCCACGACCTGGACGTGGCGCTGGCGGTGAGCGCCCGCTGGCGCGGCCGGTTCGACGAGGCGCTGGTGGTGGTGGACCAGTTCGAGGAGCTCTTCACCCTCAACTCGCAAAAGGTCCAGCAGCGCTTCGTCGATCTCCTGCGCCGCCTCGTGGACGCGGCGGGCATCCACGTCGTGCTCGTGCTGCGTGACGACTTCCTCCTCGAGTGCCACCGTTTTCCGAGGCTGGCGCCGATCTTCTCCGAGCTGACGCCGGTGGGGCCGCCCACCTCATCGGGGCTCCGCCAGGCCATCACCGAGCCGGCGGCCGGCCGATTGGTCACCCTCGAAAGCCAAACCCTGGTCGACGAAATGATCGCCGAGGTCGAGGACGAGCGCGGTGCGCTGCCGCTGCTCGCTTTCGCCATGTCGCGGCTCTGGGAGCTGCGGGACCGCGAGCGTCGGATGCTGACCCGCTCAGCGTACGAGTCTATAGGTGGTGTCGGAGGCGCCCTGGCCCAGCACGCCGAGGCAACGCTGGAGGCGATCGGGTACCAGCGCCTGCCCATCGTGCGCGAGCTCTTCCGCAACCTGGTGACGGCTCAGGGCACCCGGGCGGTGCGGGAGGTCGATGATCTGCTGTCGGTGTTCGAGGGTGGGGGGGTGAGAAAGTCAGAGGGTGAGAAGGTGAGAAGGTCAGCGCGGCCTTCGGCCGCTCGTAAGAAGTTAGGGGTTAGGAGTAAAGAGCTAAGAGGTACGAGCGCCGCATCTGACAGTGAACAAAATGAGCGCTCACCCTTTACAGCGACCGAAGGGAGCGGCCTTACCCTTCACTCTTCACCTTCTCACTCTTCACCTGCCCGTGCCGCCGCCTCCGAGGTGCTCGACGTCCTCATCGACGCGCGTTTACTCACATCCTTCGACAAGAAGACGACCGGCAACGACGGAGAATCGCCCCGCCGCCGCGTCGAGATCGTGCACGAGTCGCTGCTCCGGGCCTGGCCGAGGTTGGTGGGGTGGCAGACCCAGGACGCCGACGCCGCCCAGCTCCGCGATCAGCTGCGTCAGGCGGCGCGGATCTGGGACACCCAGGGCCGATCCGACGACCTGCTGTGGAGCGGTGCAGCCTACCGGAGGTTTCAGGTGTGGCGCGAGAGCTACCCCGGCGGCCTGAGCTCCACCGAAGAGGCGTTCGCGTCGGCCATGACGCGCCACGCGGCGCGGCGGCAACGGCGGCGCCGGCTCGTCGTCGGGTTCATCCTGTTGGCGGTCGCAGCGGTCGCCGCGGTCACGACCGCGCTGTGGCGGCGTAGCGAGCTTCGGTCGCGGCAGCTGGAGGCCAGGCGTCTGTGCGAGCTCGCCGACCGCGAGATGGCGAGTTGCCCTGCCCAAGCACTGGCCCACGCCCAGGCGAGCCTCGAGCTGCTCGACACCCCCGACGGACGGCGGCTCGCGAACGAGGCGCTGTGGCGCTCGCCG
Organism: Thermoanaerobaculales bacterium; assembly: GCA_036351195.1. GTDB lineage: Bacteria > Acidobacteriota > Thermoanaerobaculia > Thermoanaerobaculales > Sulfomarinibacteraceae > JAHECW01. The sequence goes on from JAZBOQ010000089.1 coordinate 2,543, forward strand.
ATGCCGGTCTATCTGACGCCGGCGAACCATCCCGGGCCCGACGAGATCGCGACGATCAACGTCGACTTCAGCCCGGATGGCCGCTGGCTGGTGGCCAACGGCAACGCCAACGGCCTCGTGCTGTGGCCGCGATCTGGTGGTGCGCCGAGCTCCTGGCAAACCGGTCAGATGTGGGGAGGTCTGTTTCTACCGAACTCGAGTTTGGTGACCACGGACACATTCGACGGAAAGCCGATCGTCGTGTGGTCGGTGCCTGACGGCCGGCGTCTCGGAACCATGCGGCCGAAGCCCTCCCGGCAGGACGGAACCCGGGACACATTCCCCGACGCCCGCGAGGGCAACAACCTGGTTCGTCTCTGGCGGCCGGTCCCGGACCCGGCCGCAGATGTCGGGTGGCGGTACGACGACCGCGTCTTCGATCTGGCTCGCAGGCTCCCGGGCGAGCAGTTTCCGCCGGCCGCCGTCGGGCCGCGAGGCGAGCGACTGCTCGCCGCCGTCGGGGATGTCCTCGAGCTCTACTCCCTCGACGAGCCGGATGCGCCGCCGCTCCGGATCGTGCCCCTCCCGGTTCCAGTCGAGCACGTCGCCTGGCAGCCGGGCGGTGAGCGTGCGGCGACCATCGACATCGAAGGGGCGATCCAGCTGTGGTCGCTCGCGGCCGATGAGCCGGAGCTCCTCCGGCGGTGGCCGGGCGACGGTGACCGGGTCGTCTGCTCCACCCTCCTCGTCAACCCCACGGGAGATGCGGTCGCAGCCGTGCGGGACGACGGTACGGTGATCCTGCGGACGGTCCACGACCCGCCCGGCGCCGACCCGTTGCGGCTGCTGTCGGGTGGCTGGCGAGGCATTCGAGCCGACTTCTCAACCGACGGACGTTGGCTCGCCGTGTCCGACTTTGGGGGAGGCAGCCTCTGGCCGGTCGCGCGCTGGCGCTATCCCCACGTCCTCCGGGGTCACACCGGCGCCGTTCCCCGCCTCGAGTTCACCCCTGACGGCGGCCGCCTGGTGTCGATCTCGCTCGACGGGACCGTGCGCCAGTGGCCGCTGCACCACGACGAGCGTCGTCAGCCGGGGGTCCTTTTCGACTGGGGTCACCCGGTCCAGCAGGCTCTCGCCGAGCTGGATGTCTCGCCCGACGGGGCCTTCGTGGTCGCGACCGGCGGCGAGCGGAGCATCAGGGTCGTCCCGCTCGACGGCTCACCCCCGCGCCCGCTCGGCTTCTTCGACCAACGGCCGTGGGTGGTGGCGGTGGGTCCGGAAGGACGGAAGGTCGCGGCCTGCGGCCTCGACGGCACTGTGGTGTGGGATCTCGAGTCGGGCGAGTCGACCGAGGTCGACCTCATCAAGTGCCGTGCGCTGACCTTCACGTTCTCATTAGACGGGAGATTGCTGGTGAGCGGCGAGAACCTCGACGCACTGGACCCGGTAACAGGAGAGCTCACCCGGCTGTTCGAAGGCGTCGGTTTCAGCTTCGCCCTCAGCCGGGACGAGAAGCTCGTGCTGTCGAACGCGGGCGGCGGAACCCTCCACGATCTCGATCGAGGAGTTTCGACCAGGCTCGTCGGGCACGGTGCTCTCATCGGAGGATTCGATCCGACTGGAACCGTTGCCATCACATTTGAGGGCGAGACCATCTTCGTCGGCCCGCCGACCGGTGGCGCGGTTCACCGGTTGATCGCGAGGTCGCCCGTGACCGCGGTCGCCGTGTCCCCCGACGGTCGCACCATCGCCTCCGGCCACGACGATGGCGCGATCCGTCTCTGGCCCATGCCCGACGTCTCGCGTCCCACCCTCTACGATCTGCCTCACGACGAGCTGCTCGCCGTGCTCAAAACTCGCCTCGACGTCGCCCCAAACCACCTCGAACCGGGAGGTGCACCTCTCCGAAAGGGCCCATTCCCGGGGTGGGCGACCGAACCGGAGTGGTGACCCGACGCAAGACCCGCACAACTTCCGCACCTTTTCCGGATGACATTCCTGTTTTCAAGACCTATGTTGAAGAAAACCAATAGGTTGAAAGGAGCGTGTCATGGCGGTGGGCAGGATCGTGCTGTGGGTGGTTGTATGTCTCGGAATCCCGTGGATCGCGGCGGCGCAGACGGAATGGGTGGATGATCCGGCGAACCCGGTGTTGGTGCCGGGAGGATCGGGAGAATGGGATGCCCGATTCTATGTGAACACGGTGGTCCTGGTTGACGGGACCTATCACCTGTTTTACATGGGACAGGAAGAAGGCATGCCCCTCCTGTCGCACTACGATGTCGGCCATGCGACCTCGACCGACGGGAGCGTCTGGGTCAAGGATCCGGCCAATCCCGTGCTGGTTCGGGGCGATGAAGGGGAATGGGACAGTCAGGGTGTCGGCGCTGCGGCCGTGATTCACGACGGGACCGAGTTTCGGCTTTGGTACAGAGGTACGAGCAGCGAGATCGATGGGGTGGGTTATGCCACCTCGTCCGACGGGACGGTGTGGACCAAGCATGCCGGCAACCCGGTCATGAGTGTGGGACCGGCCGGCTCATTCGACGATGGAAACATCTGGCCCGGTACGGTGATCTTCGACGGTGAGACCTACCGGATGTGGTACACGGGGGTCAGGGACGCGGATGATTGGATCTGGACCATCGGCACCGCCGAGTCGGAGGATGGTCTGACCTGGACCCGGCACCCCGAGCCGGTGGTCGAACCCGATGCCTCGTGGAATAGCTGGCTCACCTGGTCGCCGACGGTGGTCCTCGATGGATCGATTTATCGCATGTGGTACGCCGGAGCGTCCACCGGCATCGGCGGTACCTTGCTCTCCATCGGCCACGCGACCTCAACCGACGGCGTCGAGTGGACCCAGTACTGGAACAACCCGGTCATCGACGCGACAAATGCGAACGAGTGGCCAAGCGCGCTCGTCGACGAGGCCAGCGGTCTCTACAGGCTGTGGGCGACAGACGCCTTCGCCGGTGGTATCGACGCCTTCACCTCGGAATGCTGCACAACGATCTTCGCTTCGATCATCCCGGCGGCGGCCTACGCGGCGGGCGCCGAAGGCTCGTTCTACGAGACCGATCTCGATCTGAGCAACGCCGGTGGATATGACACCGAGTACGTGTTTTCGTGGCTGCCGCGCGGCGAGAGCAACAAGGACCCCGTGCAATCCGAACACTTCACTCTCGGGGCGGGCCAGAGCGTGCGCTACGCCAATGTGCTCGCCGAGGTCTTCGACCTCGAGCCCGACGCCTTCGGCGCCCTGCGCATCGACGCCACCAGCGACGATCTGCTCGGCTTGGCGAGAATCGCCAACGCGCCGCAGGAGCCCGGCGCCGGCAGCTTCGGCCAGGCCATGGCGGCGATCCAACCGTGCGACTGCACTGGTCGGCACGAGAAGCGCCGGCTGCTCTTCGCCACCGAGCACGACGAGATGCGCTTCAACGTGGGCTGCCTCAACGCCGCCGACCAGGCGACGCGGGTGAGCTTCGAGCTCTACGCCTCCGACGGCGCCATGCTGGGCACCGAAAGCCTGATTCTGATGCCGTGGGGCAATGACCAGCTCAACCGGATCTTCCAGCCCTACCAGCCGGTCACCGGCTACGTCGATTACTGGTCCGACATTTCCACCGGCAGCGTCTATTGCTACGGCTCGGTGCTCGACAACGTGACCTCCGACCCGACCACGGTGCCGCCGATGTGAGTCCACAACCACCGAGATGAGTCACCTCCTGCGCTCGGGGTCGCCGGTCGCGTTGATGGCGGGTGCGCCCCGGTGGTCCGAGAACGAGCACGGTGCAGAGATGACCTCGCTCCTCGACAGCATCGGCGCGAAGACCATTCGAGCAGCGGTTCATCCGTTGTATGCTGTCAAAGAGGAATCGATCTTTACTGCTCTATTGATGGGCATTTCGCAAAACACTCTGCCGAAAGAAGACATCGTGGCGATGGGGTTGAACTCAACGGAGGACTGATGGTTTCGAGACTCGCTCCCAGGTTCGTGTTGTTGTGTGCTGTGGTGATACTCATGAAGGGTCCAGTCGGTGCTGCCGAAGTACTCAGCGGCAATCTCGCCGGAACCGACACCGGCAACGATTCGACGGAACTCAACGAGAACTTTTCGCCACCAGTCTTTGGCGCTTTCGTTCTCATGACAGGTGACGCGACGGATCTGACGTCGATCCCCGACGGCAACGGCACGGGAGACATCTTTCTCCGCAACATCGAAACCGGAACCACCCAGTTGGTCTCGGTCGATCTGTCGGGAACCGCTGCAGGCAACGGCCAGTCTTGGGCGCCCCAGATGTCCTCTGACGGCCGCTATGTCGTATTCGTCAGCGAGGCCGACAATTTGGTCTCCAACGACACCAACGGAGCGGTCGCTGATGTCTTCGTGCGCGACATGTTGTTGGGCGTGACATCTCTGGTGAGCGTGGGCCTGAGCGGCAACAGCGGCAACGACGAGTCCGAGATCTCAGACAACAGCATCAGTCCCGACGGCCGCTTTGTCGTCTTTGGAAGCGACGCCACCGACCTCACTTCGGAAACTGATGTCAACGATCGTGGAGATGTCTTTGTCCGTGATCTGGTCAACAATGAGACCACGCTCGTGTCGGTTGACGTCTCGGGGTTGTCCACAGGCGATGGCCAGGCCAAAGAGGGGTCCATCACGCCCGACGGTCGATATGTCCTTTTCCACTCGAACGCAACAAACCTGGTTCCGATCGACACCAACGATGAGACCGATGCATTCAGGCGCGACATGCTCACCGGAACCACCGAACTCGTCAGCGTCAACGTCGCCGGCACCGACTCAGGAAACGACTATTCGTATTCGGGTGCACTCTCCGCCGACGGCAATGTCGCCTTCTTTGAGAGCCGGTCGTCGGATCTGACATCCATCCCCGACGGTAACGCAACCGTGGATGTCTTTGTCCGCGATATGGCGGCGGGTATCACAACGATGATCTCTACCAATAGCGTGGGGACGGCTGCCGCCAATGGCCAGTCGGCGGAGAGCTCAGCCGGGATGACTCCGGATGGGAGTCGGATCGTCTTTCGATCAGAAGCGGTGGATCTTCACCCGCTTGACACGGA
>JAZBOQ010000090.1:0-2286 GCA_036351195.1 Thermoanaerobaculales bacterium
CAACATCGGCTGTATGCGGAGCCTGCCGCCCGCATTTACCGTTCTTTTGGCGTTCCTTTAGGACTCGCACGATATCGAACCCCACACTGAGTTCGACAACCCACGCCATGGCTCGAGAAACCGCGCCGGTCGGGCCCACCGGCGCCCGGACGCCTTCGCGACACGGTCCCGAATGGTGCGAACCACGGAGGAGGTGCGGTGTGAAACGATTCAAGATGTGTGCGGTCTTATTGCTGGCTCTCGCGATCTCGGCTCCGGCGCTGGCCGCCGGAATGGTCGAGGACGTCACGTACTACTCAGACGCGCTCGGCAGGGACATGCCGGTTCAAATCTATCTCCCGGACGGCTATGAATCCTCCGGGAACGAGTATCCGACCCTGTACTTTCTGACCGACACTGTCGGGACCGCGGCCATGACAGTGATTGCCTCTCACCTGGATGGGATGATCGGGGCCGGTCTCATCGATCCCATGATCGTCGTCGCGATCGACGGCACGTGCACGCCCTTCGCCGATTGGGGCGCTCCGATCCCCATGTCGTCGTGGTGGCGCAACTCCGAGCTCAACGGACCGTGGAAAGACGCACTGGTGGCGGACCTCGTCACCTGGATTGACACTGCTTCGGGCTACCGGACACTGGCCGACCCGGGTCACCGGTTCCTCGCCGGCCACTTCTTCGGCGGCGGTGCGGCCATGCTGACGGCGCTCGAACACCCCGCGGTCTTCGGCTCGGTCGTCGCGAGCGCCGGCAACGGAACCCTCGAGGTCTACCAGTCGATGCTCCCATACATGCTGGCCGCCGAGTACCCGGGCGGCCCACCCTACACCTACAATCCTGGCGCGGGGCCGCTCTCGTTCCAGAACTTCATGCTCGCGGCGGCCTTCACTCCCAACGTGACCGCTACTCCCTGGCCCATCGACTTCTGGCTCGACTCGTCCGGAAACCTCGTCCCCGATGTCTGGCAGCGCTTCATCGACCAGACCTCCCCCTCCTTGGCCACTTCCTTGGCGGCGACCGGTTTGCCACTCGATATCTACTTCGATTGCGACAGCGAGGGGATGACCGCTCCTGCGTGCGCTCTGCTTCACTCGACGCTCGAGGATCTCGGCCTTCCGCACGTCACCGCCGGCTTCACCGGCCAGACTTTCGCTGACAGGATGCCCATCTACTTGACCTTCTTCATGCCCCTCAACGCCACCCTCGAGCTCAGCCCCCGCACCCTCAACGGCAACGACTGGTGGCCCCTCGTCGAGGCGACCGTCGAGTTCCCCGGCGACCTCGATGTCGCTGACATCGACACCATGACGCTGGCCATCACCCAGATCAACGGTGCGGATCTCGCCAAACCGCTGAGAGCCCTCGTCGCCTCGGACATCAGCGACGTCAACGGCAACGGCCGCAATGACCTGACGGTCTGGTTCTGGAAACCGTGTATGTTGCGGATGCTGTCGGCTCTCGGCATCGAGGAAGGAACGCCCTTCGACGTCACAGTCGAGGGCGAGACCACCGACGAGTTGTTCTTCGCCGCCACCGACGAGCAGACCGCCGTCAACCTGAAGGCCGCCCGTGCCATGCCCTTCTGGCCACTGTGGCCCGTCGCGGCCATCGACTAACTCAGGGTTCGCAAACCCGGATCCCGCGTCCGGGTAGGACCACTGGGGCCCCGCGATTCTCGCGGGGCCCTTTTTCCTCCCCCGCGTCCGCGTCCGCGTCCGAATCGATCCCGATCCCGATCCCGATCCCGATCCCGACGAGCATGCATCACACCCACGCATCCCTGCTTGCGGGTTTTTTGGATTTCCTTTGGGACTTCCGCCCGCCACCGCACCACACTGAAATCGACAACCAGCCATGGCTCGACGAACCTCGCCGGCCGGGCCCACCGGCGACGATCCGCAAAGGCGACATACATGGTCACCCTCCAGGCCCCGCCCATCGGTCCGGCTCGTGGAATCGCAGCTCCTGGGCCGAAAATACCACCGGCGGGGCGACCCCCGCGGCAACGCGGGGGTTTCTTGTGCCCTCGATCGAACAGCCCCCCATGTTCTCGATATCCGGCACCCACTTGCGAATTTCACCATCGCTTGCGTAACATGACTATCAGTGATTCAGGATCAAGACACTCCCATCACAGAGACCCCGCCGTTCCGAATGGGTCCGTGGATCGTGGATCCCGCCTCGTGCGAGCTGAAAAACGGCGACCGCGTCATCCGCCTCCGGCCGAAGGTCATGGATCTGCTCGCGGTCCTGGCCCGCAACCCCGATCAGGTCTTGACCAAACAGTGC